>JAAYCM010000048.1 GCA_012729765.1 Chloroflexota bacterium
AAAGGTACCGCGACGCGCGCATCATCTTTCTGGACACCGAGATCTCCAACTGGACCTACGACGAGCACACCGGCGAATACTACTGGCATCGTTTTTACAGCCAGCAGCCCGATCTGAACTATGACAACCCCGAAGTCCAGCAGGAGATGCTGGATATTATTGACTTCTGGATGGAGATGGGAATCGACGGCTTCCGGGTCGATGCGGTCCCCTACCTGTTCGAGCGCGAGGGCACGAACTGCGAAAATCTGCCCGAAACCCACGACTATGTCAAGCGGATGCGCGCCAACTGCGAAAGCAAGTGGCCGGGCCGGATTCTGCTGGCTGAAGCCAACCAATGGCCGGCTGACGTTGTCGCCTATTTTGGCGACGACGATGAGTTTAACATGGCGTTTCACTTCCCGATCATGCCCCGGCTGTATATGGCACTCAAGCAGCGCACTCGCAACAGTATCGTAGATATCATGCTGCGCACGCCCGATATCCCACCCGGCAACCAGTGGTGCATCTTTCTGCGCAACCACGACGAGCTAACTCTCGAAATGGTGACCGGCGAAGAGCGTGAGTATATGTGGGAGCAGTATGCCCCAGAACCGCGCATGCGCATCAACCTGGGCATCCGCCGCCGCCTCGCCCCCCTGATCGACAACGACCGCCGCCGGAATGAACTGCTGAACGCGCTGCTGTTCACCCTGCCCGGATCACCGATCATCTACTACGGCGACGAGATCGGCATGGGCGATAATATCTGGCTGGACGACCGCGACGGGGTTCGCACCCCGATGCAGTGGGATGGATCGAAGAATGCCGGGTTTTCTGATGCCGACACGTTGTACGCGCCCGTCATCGATGATGAGACGTTCAGCTACCGCCAGGTCAATGTCGAGCAGCAGATGGCCGAGCCGACCTCGCTCTGGCACACCCTTCACCGGATGCTGATGCTGCGCAAGCAGTATCGCGCGTTTGGGCGGGGCAGCTTCTCGTTCATGCTGCCGGATAACGAGACGGTGCTTGGCTATTGGCGCGTGTATGCCGGAGAGGAAGATGGCGCGGCGGCGGAGCGCTTCCTGGTCCTGGTCAACCTGACCGAGTCGCCGCAAGAGGCCGGGCTGGACCTGGCCGAATTTGCCGGGCATCATCCCGTCGATATTCTGAGTGGGCGCGAATGGGCGACCATCACCGAAGATTGCTACCGGGTCGAGTTGGCGGCCTACGCCTATCATTGGTTAAAGTTCTAGGGCGCGCGATGTCCTGATCGAACCAGCAGAGCGATCCGCAGACGGCCCGGCGGCATCGCTCTTTTCATACTTACACCATGCAGGAGAATTTATGAGAAACCATCTGAATTCACGGCTGCTGCGCTGGATCGAAGCGGAAGCTCTGGCGCTCGGCCTCTTCACCTCAGAAGCCGCGCAGCAACTCGACCGGGGCGAAATTGCGGGCCGTGTCGAGCCATATCCCCTGCTCCAGCCCGTGCTGGCCGAGCGCCCGATTGACATCTCCCGCCTGGCCGCGCTGATCGAAACCTGTGCGGTGATGGGCGGCAAATATCCGGTCATGAACTTCTACCGTTTTATCGAGAACGAGGGCCGCGCCCAGTTTTTGATCACCCGCCTGATCGACCGCCTGGGAAACACCACCACCCCAGAGCTGACCGCGCATATGGACACGATCATCGAGCAGATCGTCCAGGCCGACTATCTCACGCAGGACGATAAACCCGACTGGTCGGGCGCGACGCGTTTTGTCAGTGTCGTGCTGACGGCGACGAACTCCCGGCGCTTTGTCGATTTTCCATCGCGCCGGCGCTGGCTGGACTTCGGCGAGCAAATCGGCTGGTCCCCACCCGATACGCTCGACACCTATGGCGAATGGATTCTCTGGGCCAGCGAGCTGGCCTGCGCCGTCGCGGAGACAGCGACTTTCCAGACCTATTGGCCGGGCAGCGATCCGCGCTATAGCGAGCCGCTGTGGGTCATTTCCGGCCTGTGTGCCGGCCATCACCGCGCCACGAAGCGCCAGTATTGATTACGCTTTTGCGACACGCAGCCCACTTGACACTGGCGCGTACTCAAGTAGACTGCAAGCAATATTGCAAGCAATATATCGTCAATATCTTAAGGAGTTATCGTAATGGCGCGACAAAAAGAACGTTCATCCCGTCAGCGCCAGGCAGCGCCCCGTCATCCACTGCTTGTATATTACAACCTGGGGAAGCGGTACCGCTCGCCCGGAATCCTGCTGATCCTGATCGGCCTGCTCGCATTTCTGCCGAGCCTGATACCGGACCTTGAAAACGACTGGGCCGAGCCGCGTGACCTGGCGATCGTCGGGGGCGTGCTGGTCGTGGTCGGGTTGATCTTCTGGCTGTTTGCGCGCCTCGCCATGCGCCGCGCCTACGTCCAGGCCAATCCCGATGTCCTGGTGGTGCAAACGCCCTTCCGCCGCACACCGATCAGCTACCGGCGGGTAAAAATCGCGCAGCCCGTCCAGGTAGGGCAGGTCTTCCCTAAGAAAGAGCTGAAAGGAATGGGCAAGCCCCTGCTGCGCCCGCTGCTGACCACGACCGCCGTCGAGCTGCAGGTCAAGTCGTGGCCGGGGTCGCAGCGGCGGCTGAGGCGGATGCTGGGCACACACCTGTTTTCGCCGCGCTCTGATGCCTGGATTTTCATCGTGCCCGACTACAGCGCGTTGATCCGCCAGATCGACACGGCGATCCAGCGCAAGATCGAGGCCGAGCGCGGCACAGCCTCAGGCTATGAGGACCCGTTCGAGCGCCTCAAGTACTATCAGGCCGGGTAGCGGCGCAGCCCTCACCCACACAGCAAAACAGGCGGCTCGGATCTTCCAGGCCGCCTGTCTGTTTGGCAAATACTGCGCAGAAGCGCTTATTTCACGTCGATGCCAGCGCCGACGGCTTCCAGCTTGGACTTCGCGTCGTTCGCGGCGTCCTTGCTGACACCTTCGAGCACGGTGTTGGGCGCGCCCTCGACCAGGTCCTTGGCTTCCTTCAGGCCCAGGTTGGTCAGGCTGCGGACGACCTTGATCACTTCGATCTTCTTGGGGCCGATTTCGCGCAGGATCACGTTGAATTCGGTCTGCTCTTCGGCTTCTTCCGCCGGAGCCGCTGCCGGGGCCGCGCCGCCGTTGGCCATCATGGGCATCGCGCCCATCGCCATCGGGGCCGCCGCTTCGACGCCCCACGCATCTTCGAGCAGTTTCTTCAACTCAGCCGCCTCGACGACGGTCAGGGCGCTCAGTTCTTCGACCAGTTTCTGCAGGTCTGCCATTGTATAGTTCCCTTTCGTGATTTCTGTTATAGACAGCGATAAACTGTGTGCTTACGATGCTAGACAATGTTTGCCTGGAGCAAGCGCCGCACTAAGCGGCCTCGCCCTTCTGGCTGTAGGCGGCCAGGACGTTGACCAGACCATCGGTCGCCGCCTGGATCACGGCCACGACCTGGCGGCCCGGCTCGTTCATCAGGCCGACCAACTGCGTGAGCGGCATGGTGATCGTGCCCAGAAGCTGCGCCCGCAGCATATCCAGCGGCGGCAGGTTCGAGATCGCTTCGAGCCGGTCCGAGCCGACTGCCGATGTGCCGATCACGCCACCCTTGACGATGAAAATCTCGTTGCCCTCAGAAAAATCGAGGACAGCCTTGATCGTCTGCGCGAGGTCTTCATAGGCCACCGCCAGTGCAACCGGGCCGTTCAACAGATCATCGGGCACCGCCATGCCGACTTCGCGGAGCGCGATCTTCAGCAGCGTATTCTTGGTCACGGTGAAGCCGCCGTTGGTCTCACGGAGCTTGCTCCGCAGCGCGTCCAACTGGGCCATCTTCATCCCGCGATACTCGGTCACGACCACGCCCTGCGAGTTCCGCAGCATATCGACGTATTCGGCGACCAGCTCTTCCTTACGCCCTTTGGTGATAGCCAAGTGCGTATTCCTCCTTTCCTCGAGAGTTTCAAACGGTAATGCGGAAACTAAAAACGGTCTCCGCACGAGGGGCGAAGACCGTGAAACGTCCAGGTTGCAAGTAATACGCACCAGGTCGCTCGGTTGGGTCTTCACCTCGGCAGGTTGGGATCCGTTACGCCCCGAAGGGCACCTGCTGTCTTCGGCAAAGCACCAGACGATGCTGGTAAAACTGTTCAATTGCAGCGCGAATGATACCAGCCGCGCCCCCTACCGTCAAGAGGCGATCGGGGCGGCGCGGCCCGATTCGCTAATCCCGGAACAGCCAGCCCAGCTTGCGCCGGATGAAGGCCCAGCGCGCTTTCTGCCAGGCGTCATGGGCGTTGGAGCTGCCAGCCGCCGGGTCTTTGATCTTCTCCGGCGCGGCATAGCGATCCTCGACATAGGCCCGTGTGATGGCATTGATCGGCTTCTCGCCTTCCGGCACGCCGTCGATCAACACGCGGCGGCGCTCGTCGGGCGTGAAGGCCCGGTCGAGCTTGAGGCCCAGCCACTTACCATAAATGCCCATCCGCGCATACGCCTTCTGGACGCTGTTCAGGCCGCCCAGCCCGCGATACTCGACGTACCAGATGACGAACAGCACGGCCAGCACCAGCAGCACGAGCACCAGCACGATGATCCCCAGGGTGAGCAGGATCACGCGCAGCACGCTGCTCTCGGAGTCGGTATCGACGCGCGTTTCTTCGGGCGGCGGGGGCGGCGTCGTGGTGGGAGTCGCGGTCGGTGTGGGCGTCGGCGTAGACGGCACGAACGGCTGCTGCGCGGCATCGGTCGGCGTCGCTTCCATGCCCCCTTCCGGCGTCGGCGGCGGGATAGTCGGCGTCATCGTCGGCGTGGCGGTCGGCGTCGGCTGCGGCGTCAGGCTCGGCAGCACGGCCTGCGGCGGCTGATCGCCCTGGCGGTCGAGCGGCGCTTCATCCGCCGTCGGCTCAAACTCCACCCAGCCAAGGCCGGGGAAATACGCTTCAACCCAGGTGTGCGCATCGCGCTCGCGCACCAGGAACAGATTCTGTTCGGGGTCCCACGCGCCCTGGGCAAAACCGGCGGCCATGCGCGCCGGGATACCCTGCGAGCGCAGCATCAGCACCATCGCGGTCGCATAGTAGTTGCAATAGCCCTGGCGCTCTTCGAAAAGGAACCACTCCACCGGGTCGCGGCCTGACGGCGGCGCGGGAATCGACTCGTTGTAGGTGATATTTGTACGCAGCCAGTGTTCAATCGCCTTGGCCTGATCGTAGGGGTTCTGCGCGCCGGTCTGCCCGATGATCGAGGCGGCCAGATCGCGCACACTGCCCGGGACCGTCATCGCGCCCTGCAAATAGAGGCGCAGCACCCAGTCGGGATAGCTCTGCCCGGCCTCGCGCAGCAGATCGGCGCTGGCGGTACTGACCGACGACGTGACACGGTATGTATCGCCGGTGCGCAGCGTTTTGCGCGGGCGGATCACGGACACGTCCGAGGGGCGGTTGGTATTGACACACGTATTGCCGTAGTCGTCCACGCAGTCCAGCTCGGCCTCGACCGGCAGGCCCATCAACACCGGCTGTGGGGCGCTGTACACCAGCCGCGACGCCTGGATCAGCATCGTGAAGTTCTGCGATACCTCGCCCCGCGCGCCGGTCATATACGGGCCGATGTTCAGCCGCAGCCCACTTTCGTCGGTATAGGCGCGCACCGAGCGGATATGCTCCCATTCCCACGTGTTGAAGTTATAGGTGTCGTAAACCGTCGAGCGCCAGTAGTAGCGCGGCCCGAACGGGGCTTCGACCATCATCACCGGCTGATCGCCCAACTGGATCGCGCCGCTGAGCTGGAGCTTCTCGCCGCCGTAGTAATCGGCGGTGGCGATGCCTTGCCCTTCCAGCGAAGAGAACAGCCGGTTCCACAGGTCGGCCAGTTCCATGAACGCCTCACCGGACAGGAAATCGTTCAGCCGCTCCAGGTTTTTATCGTCATCGCCGGTTGGCACGGCCCACGCCGCCAATACTACGATCAGCGCCAGCGCACCGCCCGCCTGAAAAAACGTCCGGCGCACATAGCTGGGGAAGCTGATACGGTTGAGATACCACTCGAACTCGCGCGCGTCGATGTGCGAGCGAATCAGCAGCAGCAGCGACAGGATTACGAACGCGACCAGGTACACATCCAGCGCGGCGTCGCCCTGATAGTAAAACTGGTTGGTGAGCAGCACCAGCCCGGTCGGCACGATCACGCGCCAGACGCGATCAACGCGGAACACGTGCCAGGCCGCGTTGTGCCCCAGGAACCAGAACAGCACCGAGAGGAAAACGACAAACACGACATCGTCATTGGCCGGCTGGCCGCCCGAAAGCGCCTGGTCCAGCCAGACGCTGATCTCGTCGGCCAGGGTAATGACGCGCGAGCGCAGCGGCCCCTGATCGATCAGCGTCAGCGAACTGATGCCGAGCACAAACGCCAGGCTGTAGATCGTGCTGAGGACGAGCGCCAGCAGTTCCGAATAGTGGCTGCGCGCCAGCAAAAAGCCGAAGCCGACCGCGAAAAAGCTGACGATTGCCAGCGATCCCAACCCGTCGGCCCAGCCCGCCGCATTGAGCGCCAGCGCCGTGACGATCATCAGGCCCCACGTCATGAGCAGGCTGCTGATGTCGCCGCGCGCGAAGATCAGGCGAAACTGGTTGCGCAGACGCCGTCGCCAGCGTCCAGAGCTGCGCGGGGAACGCGCGGAACGGGGTGCCGCCGCGCGCACCGGGGGCATACGTTGCGTTGTCGTCATAGTTCAGTCGGTTCCCGGCTCAAATTGGATCGCTACCAGTACGATGCAAAACAGGCCCATTCTAAAGGGTTTCCGGCCCATCTGCCAATAGAAGCGTGCTAGAATTGATGGTTGTTCCCTGGCCGCTGTGCGCCTATAATTCGCGTATGATACCCACAAAACGATTCCTGTACCTGTCCGTTTTCCTGACGCTTGCTCTGCTGACCGCCTGTGAGCCTCTCGCCCCGGAACAATCCCCACAGGTCATCGTCGTCACCGGCGAAACACCGCTCGCCGCGGCGTCCACGCCCACCCGCCCGATCTGGGGACCCGCCTCACCGGCGCCGGAAGAATCGCCCGCAGGCGGCGTCATCCCGGCGGCTGGCGATCCGCTGGCAACCGAAGAAAGCGCGCCTGTTGAGGATGCCGCGCCCAGCCCGACATCCCCGCCCACCATCACCCCGACGCCGGACCCGTTCGGCTGTGGCGAGACAACCGGGCGCGTGATCGAGGCATCGTTCATCAGCGAAGTGACCGGGGGCGCAGTGCCCTATCTGATGTACCAGCCGCCGTGCTTCTACGAGACGGCACAGCGCTACCCCTACGTGATTCTGCTGCACGGCACCGGCTACGACGAGACGATGTGGCAGCAGCTAGACGTGCAGGCGGTCATGGACCAGGGTATCGACAAGGGCACGCTGCCGCCGATGGCGCTGATCATGCCCGACGGGGGCAGCGTCGCGGAGCTGAACGATCAGCCCGACGGACAGTCGTATGAAACGGTGATCGTGGACGAATTGATCCCGGCGGTGGAGCAGGATTTCTGCCTGTGGGGCAGCCGCGAAGGCCGCGCCATCGGTGGAATCTCGCGCGGGGGCTTCTGGGCGTTCAGCATCGCGCTGCGCCACGCCGATCTGTTCAGCGTATTGGGCGGCCACAGCCCGCACTTCGACGAGGAAAACGCCCTGCCGGACTCGAACCCGCTCGATCTGGCCGCCAGCGCCAACCTGGACAAGCGCCCGGTACGCATCTATCTCGACCACAGCGCCGAGGATTATGTCGCCACCAACGCGCAGCGTATGTCCGAGCTATTGACCGGCCAGGGCATCGATCACCAATACGTGGTCAACGCGACCGGCGAGCACGATATGGACTACTGGCGCACGCACGTCACGGAATATCTGACCTTCTATGGGCAGGCGTGGCCGCTGGAAGTCGGCGCGCTGCCCTCGTGCCTGGAACCCAGCCCGACGACGCGCCCCGCCAGCTAGAAGATCGCGCCGAGCAGCTCCAGCAGCAGCCAGAATACGGCCACCGCGCCGATGGCCGCCAGCACGAACACGATCGCGCAGCCAATCCGCCCGATGCGGCTCGTCACCATCGCGCGCAGAATAAAGCGCAGCGCCGTCAGGAACGCCACCGAGCCGCCGCCCGCCAGGATCGCCGCCAGATCGTCCGCCTGCCCCGCGACCGGCAGCACATCCGGGACGGCATCGACCGGCGACAGCACATAGATCGCCGCCAGGACGATCACCCCCACAATGCTGATCGTCGTGCTGAGATCGACCACACTTCGAGCACGCTGCCCTTCCTGCCGGGGCACCAACGCACTCCCGCGCGGCGTGTCATCATCATAATCGTAGCCCATGCTGTGCCATCCTCAGTTACCTGCCAGATAAGCATCCACAATTGCCTGTGCTCGCCGGTATTCATCGCTGTCCGGCTCGGCGGTATCCAACACCTGATTCGCTGCCAAAAACTGCTCCAGCGTCACCTGGCTCTGGGCGGCGCGACTGCGCTCATACAGCTCCGCCTGGAGCCACATATTCTCTTCGGGCGTCAGCCCACCATGCTCGGCGCTGATGCGGTTGATGTCGTCGTCGGTCAGAGTGCCTTTTTCGTGCAGCAGCGCCTTGAGCTTCTCAAACGTTTCAGTCATTACGCCTACCCTTTCGAAACTGGCGTTTGAGCGGGACGATGAACAGCAAAAGCCAGGTTCAATACAAACTAAGACTAGCGTGATATCCCCGGATTTGGCAAGCCCTGGTGCACGGGTGCGAAATCGGGCGCTCACAATCCGGCGCATATCCGGTATAATCGCGGCCAAAGGAGGCGTGGGCCGGGTCATCCAGCCCACTATACAGCTATGGAATTGATCGCGATCTGGTATTTTCTGCGGCGGCGCTGGTGGCTGATCGTGCTGCCCGGCCTGGTGGCGCTGGCGCTCACCCTGCCCCAGCTACGAAACGTGATCGCTCCGCCGGTCAGTTATTCGGTCCAGGTCCGGCTCTCGGCTGCTGCGCCGCCTGCCCCGGCTGAGGGCGTGACGACTCCCTACGAGGATAACGCCTATGTCCCCTGGCTGGCCTCAGAATACGCGGTGATCAATCTGGCGCAGTGGATCACCAGCGACAGCTTCGCGCAGGAAGTTGCACAGGTGTTGGGCGAGCAGGACAACGATCTGGCAGACGAGTCGCTGAGTTCGGCTTTCTTCGCCGACAGCTACCGCAGCATCCTGGTGCTGTACGTTAGCTGGGACGACTCGGACGAAATTCGCGCGCTGGCCGAAGCCGCGATCACCGTGCTGCAAACGCGCAACCAGGACTATTTCGCGCAGCTTGCCGCTGAACCGGCTGAAGTCGTGCCGCTGGACACGATCGAAGTCGCGCAGGTCGCGCCACCGATCACGACCCGGCTCGCGCCGCTGGTGCGCATCGCAATCGGCTTCGCGGCGGGGCTGGCGCTGGCGGTGCTGGCCGAATACCTGGATCGCAGCCTGCGCACGCGGGCCGAAGTCGAGGCGCTGGGGCTGCCCGTGCTGGCCGAAATCCCGCGCGAAAAATGAGACTGCCAGGCGGCCAGCCACCTATTTCTGCGCGCTGGCCTGATAAACTGTCCCGCGCGCCGCATCCGCTGCTATAATAGCGGCGCGTTGACCGTGTGAACGGATGTTGGTAAGGATACAAGCAGGCATGAATCTCACCTATTATGTGCGTATTTTGATCCGGCGAGGCTGGATTCTGGTGCTGGCGATGGTGATCACGGCAACCGCCGCCTACGGCTTCAGCAAGCTCCAGACACCCACCTATCGCGCCACCCAAAGAGTGCTTTTTCAGCCGGCCCGGAATGATTACGGCCTGACCGAAACCCTGCGGATTCTGCTGCGCAGCTATGTCGTGTGGCTCAACACCGACGAGCGGGCCGGTCAGGCCATCGAGCGCTTGCAACTCGATATGCTGCCCGGTGAGCTGCGCAGTGATATGACCGTCAGCTCCGATCCAACGCAGCTCATCGTGCAGATCGATGTGGATATGGAAGACGGCCCGACCGCCGCCCGCGCGGCGACCGAGCTGGGCCGGCTGCTGTTCGAGTATCGCACCGAAGAGAACCGCACCGCGCGCCGTGAGGACCGGATCAATCCGACGATGGTGGACACGGCGACCTACGGGCTGCATACCCCGCGCACCCGGATCAATGTGCTGGCCGGGGCGATCCTGGGGCTGCTGTTGGGCGGGACGGTCGTCTTCGTGCTGGAATATCTCGAGTCCAACATCGTCCGCCGCAAGGACGATGTCGAGCGTTTCTTGAATTTGCCGGTGCTGGCGGCCATTCCTGCCGACGACACCCGCGCCTGAGGTGCCTAGATGTCAAATGCAAATCTGATCACTCTGATCGATCCCCGCGCGCCTACCGCTGAAGCCTACCGGACGCTGCGTACCAATCTGATGTTCTACAGCGTCGATCACCCCATCAATACTTTGGTCGTGACTTCGCCTGTGCCCGGCGAGGGCAAGAGCACCGTTTTGGCGAATCTGGCCGTGACGCTGGCGCAGGCCGGGCACAAAACGATCATTGTAGACTGCGACCTGCACAAGCCGGGCCAGCACAGCCTGTGGGGGCTGGAGAACGAGCGCGGCATCACCACGATGCTGCTGGAGCAGGACGCGCTGGCTAACCCGCCGCTTCAATCTGTGCTGGTACAGGGCTTGCAGGTGCTCACCAGCGGGCCGCTGCCGCCCAACCCGGCAGATGTGCTCGGCTCGCGCCGCATGGACGAGGTGATCGCCGCGCTGCGTGCCCGCGCCGACTACGTGCTGTTCGATACGCCCCCGGTGCTGGCCGTGACCGATGCGGCACTGCTCGGCGTCAAGGTCGATGGCGTGCTGCTCGTGCTGCGCGCCGGATCATCCCGCCGCGATCATGCCGCCCGTGCCAAAGAAGAATTGGAGCGGGTCAACGTGCCGATCATCGGGACGGTGCTCGTCAACGTCCCGCGCGATACGGCAGTCAGCGCCTACTACGGTCGCTAGTCGAAGTCAACAGGAGCAGTAAGCATGAAGGGACTGATTCTCAGCGGCGGCAAGGGAACACGCCTCTACCCGCTGGCCTATACCCGCGCCAAACAGCTTATCCCGGTCGCCAACAAGCCCGTCCTGTTCCGCGTGATCGAGGCGATCCGCGACGCCAACATCGACGAGATCGGGATCGTGATCGGCGACACCGGGCCGGAGATTCGTGAGGCAGTGGGCGACGGCGCGCAGTTCGGCGTGCGCATCACCTATATCCCCCAGGACGCGCCGCTGGGCCTGGCCCACGCTGTGAAGACCGCGCACGACTTTTTGGGCGACGAGCGCTTCGTGATGTTTTTGGGCGACAACGTGCTGCAGGGCGGCATCAGCCCGCTGATCGCGGATTTCGCCCACCATCCGGAATGGAACAGCCAGATCGTGCTGACCGCCGTTGAGCGTCCGGAGCAGTACGGCGTGGCGGAGTTGAATGGCGACGGGCGCATCAAGCGCCTGATCGAGAAACCCAAAGCGCCACCCTCGAACCTGGCGCTGGTCGGCATTTATATGTTCGATCACCACATCTTCGAGGCCACCGACGCGATCAAGCCCTCGTTTCGCGGCGAGCTGGAGATCACCGACGCGATCCAATGGCTGATCGACAACGGCTTCAGCGTCTATCCGCACGTGCACACCGGCTGGTGGATCGATACCGGGCGGCCCGGCGAGATGCTGACCGCCAACAGCCTCGTGCTGGATGAGCTGACGCCCACCATCCAGGGCACGGTCGATGCCCATTCCGAGATCGACAGCCGCGTGACGATCGAGGCCGGGGCGGAGATCGTCAACAGCGTGGTGCGCGGCCCGGCCATCATCGGGCGCAATACGCGCATCGTCAACAGCTACATTGGCCCCTTCACCAGCATCTATCACGATGTCGTGATCGAAAACAGCGAGATCGAGCGCAGCATCGTCTTGGAGCACAGCTCGATCTGCCATATCCCGGCCCGCATCCAGGACAGCCTGATCGGGCGTCACACCGACGTGACGATCAGCGCTCTGCGCCCCAAAGCGATCAAAATGCACCTGGGCGATCACAGCCATCTGGAACTGCTCTAGTCAGGAAGCCTTATGCCACATGCACCCAATCACGCCATCCGGCTGATCGTCGCCGATCTGGATGGCACACTGCTCAACGCCGATCACGTCGTCACGCCGCTGACCGAACGCGCCTTGCGCGAGGCGATGGCGCAGGGCGTCCAGTTCACGCTGGCGACCGGCAAAACGTTCGCCTCGACGCGCGCCGTGATCGCGCAGTTCGGGCTGCACCTGCCGCTGGTCTGCGGCAACGGCACGCTCGTACACGCGCCCGACGGCACGATCCTGTACCGCGACCCGATCCCGCTGGAAGTCGTGCTCGAGTCCATCGAGTTCGGCAGGCAGGCGAGCATGAAGCCGATTGTCTATTCCGGCGCGCACCTGCTCGCGGAGTTGTGGGATGAAAACGTGCAGGTATTGGTCGATCATCACGAGCCGGCCCCGATCATCGTGTCTGACCTGCCGGCGGCGCTGCGCGGCCCCTACCCGCCCGACAAGCTGGTATTCATGAATGAAAGCGACCTGGAAGGCGTGGCGGCTTTTCAGATCGCGCTCGAAGAACGTTTCGCCGGGCGCGCCCAGGTGGTGCGGTCGGGCGTGGCGTCGCTGGTCGAGCTGATGCCGTGCGGTGTCTCGAAGGGCACGGCGCTGGCCTTCATCCTCGACTATACCGGCTTCAAAGCCGAAGAAGTGATCGCGTTTGGCGACAACTGCAACGATCTAGAGATGATCAAACTGGCCGGGATCGGCGTGGCGATGGGGCACGCGCCCGAAGACGTGCGCCGCGATGCGGATTATGTTACCGGCACCAACAACGCCGATGGAGTCGGCCACGCGCTCTACAAGTTCGTTCTGCCGCCACGCATGGCCCGGTCCACTGCGGATCACAATCACGCGCCCACACAGCAGACAGGAAGGCACGCATGAAAAACATTCTCGTCACAGGCGGGGCCGGATTCATCGGCAGTGCGTTTGTCCGCCGCATGGTGGAAAAATATCCGGAATATAACCTGATCGTGCTGGACAAGCTGACCTACGCCGGCAATCTGGACAATCTGCTGCCGGTCCACGACGAGCCGAACTACCGCTTCGAGCGCGGCGACATCGCCCACCGCGAGACGGTCGAGCGCGTGCTGGAAGCATATGAGGTCGATACCATCGTCAACTTCGCCGCCGAGACGCACGTCGATCGCTCGATCCTCGAACCCGATGCGTTCATCCATACTGATGTGGTCGGCGTGTATATCCTGCTCGATGCGGCGCGGCGGCTGGGCGTCAACCGGCTGCACCTTGTCAGCACCGACGAGGTTTACGGCTCGATCTCTGAGGGCTTCTTCCGCGAAGGCGATCCGCTGGAACCGAACAGCCCCTACGCGGCCAGCAAAGCCGGCGGTGAGATGATGGCCCGCGCCTATCACGTCACCTACGGGCTGCATACCACCGTCACGCGCGGCAGCAACACCTTCGGCCCCTACCAGTACCCGGAGAAGATCGCACCGTTCTTCATCACCGAGGCCATCGACAACCGCCCCCTGCCCCTCTACGGCGATGGGATGCAGGTCCGCGACTGGCTGTATGTGGACGATCACTGCGACGCGATTGATGCCGTGCTGCACCAGGGCGCGCCGGGCGAAATTTACAATGTCGGCGGGGAACACGAGCTGCACAATATCGAGGTGACGCGCTTCATCCTGGGCGCGCTCGACAGGCCCGAAAGCCTGATCCGCTACGTGGCCGACCGCCCCGGCCACGACCGGCGCTATGCCCTGACCAACGACAAGATTCGCGCCGATCTGGGCTGGACGCCGCAGCACACCTTCGAAGAAGCGATGCGCGCCACTGTGCGCTGGTACCAGCAGAACGAGTGGTGGTGGCGCAAGATCAAGACCGGCGAATACCTGGAATACTACAAGGCGCAGTATGCCGGGCGGCTGGCCGGGGCGCAGGAATAAGCCCAGCCACTCAGTTCAGGTAACAAAAAACCGCCGGGGTATCTGCTCCGGCGGTGCTGTTTGCAGTCCCGGCCAGCTTAGTGCGGCATCCGCAGCACGAGGGTGCCCTCGTCGCGCACGGCCAGCCCCAGAATCGCCTCATTGGGATAGAACGCCAGGCCCGAATACAGCCCCAGGACAAATCCATCGTAATCGGTGCGCAGCAGCCCACCGCCCGGCCCCACCGGACGCCCATAGATATCGACCATCCGGCCCAGCACATCCCCGGCGCGCACCCGGTCGCCCGGCTGTACCAGATGGTGGACCACGCACGCTTCCGTCACGCGCGGGTGCTGGATGCGCCGCACCGGGTAGCCGAGATCGATCACCGGCACGCTCGTGACCGGCTCCTGTGGGCCGGGCAGCATCCCCGCCCAGCGCATCACATTGCGAATCCCCTGCGCCGCCGCCCGCACGTGGGCCGGATTCACCACGCGCTGGCCGCCCAGCTCGACGGTGATCGCCGGGATGCGCGCCGTGTTGAGCGTCGCGCCGCTCACCGAACGGTGCAGGTTGAGCTTGAGATACTGGTCCGACACGAACTCGTTGACCATCGTCAGGCCCAGCGAGCGCAGCATCTCGCCCACCACGTTCTGGAGCCTCTGCGCCGAGGCCCGGTCGCGCGCGTCACGGTAGAACACCGGATCACGAAAGGCGAACGGGATCGATACCGAGCCGAAGTTGTGCAGATCGATCAGGAAATCGGCGGTCGCTTCGATGCACGCGAACAGCCGCGAATAGGCGATCTCCATCGCGGAGAGGTGCCCGACTTCCGCCGGATGTTCACCGGACAGGCCCGGAAACAGCCGGTTGGGGTCGCGGCCATAGAGATAATACGGGCTGCGCTCGCCAGTTCGCAGGCCCGCCGGGTTGAGCGTCGGGATTGCGACGAGGGTGCCGGTCAGGTCCTCGATCAGATCGGGCGTGACCAACTGGTGAATCGTCGCCACGCCGTCGTACTCGCCGCCGTGAATGTTGCCCGTAACCCACAGCACCGGCCCTTCGCCCGACCGCCCCTGCGCGATAATCACGGGGAAAAAGTCGGCCCCGCCCGTCGGCAGCGGGGTCGCGTCAAAGTGGCCGTACACGATCTCACCGGGGCGGCTGCGCGCCGTTCCGACCTCAACTATCCTGACCGTCAATGCGTGTGATCCTTCGGCGTGCGGTGTCGATCCTGATGTTGGCGGCTACGACTTTGCCTGTTTGACGAGCGCGCTGGCAAGCTGGGCGCACACCAGCTCAAGCATCAGCACGTTCTGCTGTGTGATCGCGTTTGGCTGCTCGCGACAGGCCAGGATCACCCCGAAGCGCAGGCTGGTTCCCACCGGCACGCAAACGCCGGTCCCAAACCGCCCCTGCTTGATAAAGGGGTGATTCGGCTCGTCATCCGGCCCGACAATCCGGCTCTGACCGTTCTGATACACCCACCCCACCAGCGATTTCTCGCCGTCCTGCTTCTGGGGCGCGATAGCCGTCACAGCGCGCGGCCCGACCTGGGCATTGAGTGTCATCTCCGGCGGCGTGGTGGGCGTCAGGCTGTAGAACACCACATAATCATAGCCCAGCTCTTTGATCGCCTCGACCGCCGTGCTCTGCTTCGACTGGCCGGGCACCGTGCGGCGCAGCGACTTGGCGAACTGGCGCACCGGCGGGAGCGTATCGGCGCGCAGCGTTTCCAGCCGGCGCTCCTCGGTCAGCCGCTTGATGCGCTTGAGCAGGTCGTTATCTTCGAAGGGGCTGACCGACACCTCGTCGGCCTGCCCCGGAATGCTGAAATCTGCCTCTTCGTCCACCAGGACGATCAGCAGCCGGGGATAAGTCTGGCGCAGCTCGCGGATCAGGCTGAACACATCGCAGAGCGCCTGATCGAGCACCACCACATCGGTGCGCTGCTGGGGGTCGGCCAGTGTTTCGCGCGTTTCGGATTCACTGGTGACGAGGGTAAGCTTGATTTGAGGGTCGCGGGCCAGATGGTCGCGGTAGCGAACCAGGGTCGAAAAGCGTACAGCCGCCAGAACATGGATAGGAGAATCGTGTGACATTCGTTTTTTCGCCGTCTATTCCAATGAAGCGTCTACCATTGCGGGTAAATTATGAAGCATAAGCGGAAGATGCTCAAATACTGCCCGGCATCTCCCGCTTGGGTCACTCAACCAGGGGGGTCGCCACGCGCCGCATCGGGGAATACGCGCCGCTCGGCTTGCTGCCGCTGGAGCGCCTCATGCTGGCCGCCGCGCAGCAGCAGCGCGAACAGCATCCCGACAAAGCTCACCGCCGCGCCGATCAATTGCAGCTCACCGATGGTCTGTACCGCCGCCTCAAAGTTAGCGTCAATCGAGGCGTCGATGATCTCGCCCGTTTCAGGATCGGTGCCTGTCTCGGTAACGATTTCCGGCTCATAGTCCGCCACAAGCTGATCGACGCGCTCCAGCGAGAACACGGTCAGCGACGAAACCGCCAGCGTCATGCCGACCAGCCGCAGGATCAGGACCAGGGCCGAGGCCGAGCCGCGTTCTTCCTCGCGCGCGTCGTTGAGCACAGCCGTGCTGATCGGTGAGATGGTCAGGCCCAGCCCCACCCCGATCAGGGCCATCTGCGCGCCCATGATCCAGTAGGACGTATCGCCTTCCCAGGTCAGCCCGGCCAGTGTAAAACCGAGGGTTGCCAGCCCCATTCCGACCGCCGTCGGCACCCGGTAGCCCAGGCGATCGCTCAGCCAGCCGCCCGGAATCGCCGCCAGCGCCATCGGGATCGTCAGCCCGGAGAGCAGCACCCCGGCCACATACGCGGCCTGCTGGATGTCACTGCTGGTCGGGCTTTCGGCGCGGATATTGACCAGCAGTGGCGCGCTCACCAGCCCGACCGCCAGGCAGTAGCCGACGAGGAGATTGGTAGCCGAGGCCGACGAAAAGTTGCGCTGCCGGAACAGCTTCAGGTTGATCAGCGGATGCCCGATCCGTGACTCGACGAACAGAAACAGCAGGAATGCTATGAGCGCGCCGAGCAGAAACAGCGTGGTGTAGCTGGTGGCGGCAGTCTGAAGTTCGTCAAAGCTGGTCGCCGTCGCCGCCGACTCAGGGCTGGCCCCCAGGCCGAGATTCAGCCCGATCAGCGCCAGCGAGATCAGCAGCGTGCCCAGCCAGTCGAAGCGCCCGGTGTCGTGGGGCCGGCTCACGTTGCGCAGCGCCCACCACGCCCCGACCAGCGCGATCAGCGACAGCGGGATATTCAGGATAAACAGTGTTTCCCACGAGGGTGTGCCGATGTGCAGGTTCAGGCCATCGAAGAAATCGACAATTTTGTCGCCGTGCAGCCCGAAAAACCGCACCATCACGCCGCCGTAGAGGTGCCCCAGCACCCAGCCGACCGTATCTACTGCGCCGACCACGCCGAGTGGCTTGGCACGGTCCTCTGGTGGGAAGATGTCGCCCACCAGCGCCAGCGTGATCGGAACCATTGCCCCCGCGCCCAACGCCTGGACGACGCGCCCTGTGATCACCAGGTAGAGATGGCGTTCTTCGAGGCGGGGCGGCCTCTCGCCCAAAACGCTGTTGAAGAAGCGGGCGATCAGGCTGTTCAGCAGCTCGCTGTCATAGGCGGTGACGAGGTACGAGCCGCCGATGAAGATCAGCAGGCAGCCGATATAGATCGGCCTCCGGCCTATCAGGTCGGAGAGCCGCCCGGTAAACGTCATGCTCAGCGCATACGCCAGCAGATAGCCGTTCACCGCCCACGACGCCTGATCGAGATATTCCTTGACCGGGAGCCGGAGACTGACGATCACCTCTGGCAGCACGGCGGAGATGATCGTCAGGTCCAGCGCGCCGATGAAAACCGGCAGGCTGACAATCGCCAGCACCAGCCAGGGCGAGGTGCCCCGGCTGGGGAGTCGAGAAACGGTCATGGCGTCTCCGTGGCATCTTCAGGCGATGCAGTTGCTTCGGCTGTTTCGTCGGTGGCCTCAGGCGTCGGAACCTCGATCACGAAGGCTCCGTTATAGTTCCGGATCGTGATCGTCCACGTCGTCGGTTCCAATTCGTCAGCCCCTTCGACATTCGGCGGCAGCGGCTCATACACCACCACCTGCTCGACCAGCCGCTCTTCTGGCAGGATGTACACGTCTACATCGAGCATCCCCTCAGTGGTGCCGATCAGCCCAAACGTCAGCGAGTAGACGTTCTGCGCGTCGATCGTGCCGTGCAGATGGTATACCGGCAGGCCGTCCAGATCGGTTTCGCCGACCATTTCCAGGCCGGTGATGCTGTTCAGGGCGTCCGAGATGCCGCCTTCCGGCGCGATCAGGCCCTGGGGTGAGAACCCGGCGACGATCTGCTCTTCGAGCCAGCGGTTCTGCGTGAGTACATCGCTGCGCAGATATTGGGCGTCGCCAATCGCCACGACATCCGCCGTTGTCGCCAGCTCGCCCAGGCTGACCTCGACCACCGCCTGCAAACGGTCGGGGGCAATGAATGTCCCTTCGGCGTATTCAAACGCCAGCGGCAGATCGACCGGCAGCGCAAAGTCTCCGGTCGAGATGGCGACCGGGTAGCCGGTCGCATCGATCGTCAACTGGAACGACTCAGCCGTCTGGATTTTGTTGGTCGCTTCTTCGAGAAGGGCGCGGGCGTCGGGCAGTTCTTCAGGGCGTTGTTCCTCGTTACCACAGCCGGCCAACAGGAGCGCGATACCTGTAAGCAAGAGCACTATTCTGGTCAGAAAACGCATGTAGTCTGCCTCCACTGCTTGCATGATAGGCCCAGCATCTAGTACGGAAACCCATGCCCGACGTTGCGCGCCAGCGCGTATCTTTATGTCCCCAGGCCGAATCTTACCACGAACTGGCGCGCTCCCACAGGGTCGAATGCCGCCAGCTAGGACACCCGCGCGCGTTCCAGCACGTCGATCACGCCCGCCGCCAGATCGTAGCGTCCGAACGCCGGCATGATATAGATGCCCTGCGCCATGTCCTTGATCGACCGCACCAACTCCTGCGCGATCGTGACCCCTTCGGCTGGGGAACGGTCGCCGGCAGCGGCTATGCGCGCCTGAATAGCATCGGGGATATCGATACCGGGCACTTCATTGTGCAGGAAGGCGGCATGGCGCGCGCCGTAGAGCGGCAGGATGCCCACCAGCACCGACAGTTCCAGGTCGCCATACTGCTCGCGATAGGCTTTCAGGAAGCGCTCGACCACCGCCGGATCGAAGATCGGCTGGGTCAGTGCGAAATTCGCCCCGGCATCGATCTTCTTGCGCAGCAGCTTGATCTCGTGATCGAGATCGCGCGCGTTGATATTCAGCGCGCAGCCCACGTGAAACGACGTCGGTTGCCCGATCGAGTTACTGGCCTGATCCTTGCCCGCGTTCAGGCTGTGCTTCACCAGCCGGATCAGCCCGGATGGCGCGATGTCGTGGGTATCAAACGCGTCGGGATAGTCGCCGATCACGGTCGGATCGCCCATCACGACGAACAGGTTACGCACGTTGAGCGCGTGCGCCGCCAGCAGATCGCCCTGAACGCGCAGCAGGTTGCGCCCGCGCGTCGGGAAGTGCAGCACCGTCTCCAGGCCGACATGGCTCTGGATCAGATGGCACACCGCCCAGGGACTCATCCGCATGCGCGCCATCGGGCTGTCGGAGACATTGATCGTGTCTACCCCAGCCTCGCGCAGCAGTTCCGCCGAGGCGATCACCTTCTGGGCGGTGAAGCTGCGCGGCGGCGACATCTCGACCGTGACCACGAACTGTCCGGCGGCCAGCTTGCGCTGAAGCTGGGTCGGCTGCTCCGGCACGTCGCTTACTTCCGCCTCGGTCGTGTCGCTGATCGTGACGATTATCGGGTGCGGACGGTTGGAATCGTGCAGCGCGGCATACATGGCGTGCACGTGCTCCGGCGTCGTGCCGCAGCACCCGCCGACGACACAGACCCCCACATCCTTGAAGGCCAGCGCGTATTCACCGAAATAGTCGGGCGTGGCCGGGTACATCACGCGCCCGCCGACCGTCTCCGGCCAGCCCGCGTTGGGCATCACCGAGAAGCGCGCGCCGCGCTCGGCCTGGCGCATCAACTGCACGATGCGCAGCAGTTGGGCCGGGCCGCCGCTGCAGTTCACGCCGATCACGTCTACGCCCAGCCCGCGCAGCGTGTGCGCCACCTGGGCCGGTGTATCGCCGAGCGTGGTACGATCATCTCGTGTGAAGGTCATCTGCGCGATGATCGGGATCGTCTCGTCAATCGCGCGCGCCGCGCGGATCGCCTGCTCGATCTCGACCAGGTCGGAGAACGTCTCGAAGATCAGCAGATCGGCCCCGGCTTCGATCAGCGCGCCGGTCTGAATCCTGAACGCCTCGAACGCTTCTTCGGGTGTGGTGCGGCCAAAGGGGGCCAGCCGCACGCCCAGTGGCCCGACGGACCCGGCGACGTAGACATCCTCCCGGAACGACGCATCGACCACCCGGCGCGCCAGTTCGACCCCCGCGCGGTTGATCTCAGCGCACTGGTCTTGCAGATCGCAGCTCGACAGCTTGAAGATGTTGGCGCTGAAGGTGTTGGTTTCGACGATCTCCGCCCCGGCGTCGATATATTGGCGGTGAACGGCGGCCACCCACCCCGGATCGGTCAGATTGAGCAGATCGAAACACGAATTGATCGGCAGGTTGTGGTGCGCGTGCAGCATCGTGCCCATCGCCCCATCTGCGACCAGCGGCCCCTGTTCCAACCGTGTACGAAAAGGCATCTTAGCCATAACTCCCACTCCCCCACTCGCTACTAGGCGTCGGCTAACTGCTCGGCGCGCGAAACACCCACACTGTAATAGCGCGCATCGGGATGATGCACGACGATTGCCGCCGTTGACTGCTCCGGCACAAGCTGGTAGGCGGCGGTCAGCGACATGCCCAGTGTCTCCACGGCGGGCAGCAGTTGGAACAGCACGGCGTGATCGTCCAGGTCTGGGCAGGCCGGATAGCCCCAACTGTAGCGCTTGCCGCGCTCAACCGGAATCCCCAATTCGCGGTTGATATGCCGGTTCATATAGTTGGCGGTCGCCTCTGCCGACTGCACCGCCAGCCCGTGAAAGAAATAGGCCTCGGTATACTCGTTGTTCGCCTGCATCCGGTCGAACTTCTCGGTGGCGCGCTGCCCGACCGTCACGACCTGGAGCGGGCACACATCCACCCGATCACTCCCACGCGGCGCGAAGTAGTCGGCCAGGCATAGGAAGTCGCCGAACGGCTGGCGCGGGAAGTTGAAGCGCGCGATCTCGGCCAGATCGCCCGCCTGGGCGTAGCGCTCCGGGTCGTAGATGATCAGCGCGTCGCCTTCCGACTGCGCCGGGAAGTAGCCGTACACCGCCTGTGGGGTGAGCGTGCCCTCGGCGATAGCCTCACGCTTCATCAGGTCCAGCCGCCGCTCGAATTCGGCTTCGAGCCGCTCCCACTCCGCGCCCTTGGTGTTCTTCGCGCCCCAGTTCAGGCGGAACAATTCCGGCTTGTGGATATAGGGCACGACCGACTCATACGGGATGTCGAGCACGGTCCGCACGCCCCAGAACGGCGGCGTGGGGATGTCGGGCGCGGGCTTGACGGTCGAGCGTTCGCCTTCCTTGCGCCGGTCGCGCACGGGCGGGGCCTGCTTGCCCGACTCGCGGCGCGCCTCGGTCACGATCTGCTCCAGCAGGGCCGCGCGCCTGGATGGTTCGACAAGCTGGTCCATCGTATCCAGCCCTTCGAAGGCGTCCTTGCAATAGAAAACACCGGGCGCATATGGTTCGTCGCTGTCTTCCAGGAACAGAATCCGGCGGCCAAAGGCGCGATTGATCGCCGCCCCGCCGATCATGACCGGATACTCCAGCCCGCGCCGCGCCAACTCGTTGACAATCAGCGGCATCTGCTTCGAGGTGCTGACCAGCAGCGCGCTCAGCCCGATCGCGTCGGCCTTATGATCGATGGCAGCCTGGATGATGGTATTGGCCGGAACCTGCTTGCCCAGGTCGTGCACGGTATAGCCGTTGTTGCTGAGGATCGTGCGTACCAGGTTCTTGCCGATGTCGTGCACGTCGCCATAGACCGTCGCCAGCACGACCGTGCCCTTGGTAGTGCCTTCCTTCCGCTCCAGGAAGTTTTCGAGATAGGCCACCGATTTCTTCATCACCTCCGCGCTTTGCAGCACAAAAGGCAGGATCAGCTCCCCGGCCCCGAACTTGTCGCCGACTTCCTTCATGGCCGGCAGCAGCACGTTATTCAGCACGCCGACCGCGTCCTGGCGCGTCAGGCAGTCGTCGATCAGCGCCTCGACGCCTTCCTTCTTGCGGTGGACGATCTGCCAGTGCAACGCTTCCTCGGCGGTCATGCCCTCGGTCGGATCGGCCTGCTCCTCGCCCAGGCTGACTTCGTGCTCCTCGAAGTACTGGATGAATTCGGCCAGCGCGTCGGGGTGCTCGTTGAAGATCAGCGCGTTGGCGAGCTGGCGCTGCTCGTCGGGAATCTCGGCGTAGGGCGTGATATGCGCCGGGTTGACAATGGCCATGTCCAGCCCGGCCTCGACGCAGTGATACAGGAACACGCTGTTGAGCACCGACCGTGCGCCGGGACCCAGGCCAAAGCTGACATTGCTCACGCCCAGAGAGGTCAGGACGCCGGGCAGCGCGGCCTTGATCTGCCGGATGCCTTCGATTGTCTCGATGGCGCTGTCCGCCATCTCCTGATCGCCGGTCGCCAGCGTGAAGGTCAGATCGTCGAAGATCAGGTCTTCGGGCGACATGCCATACTCGTTGACCGCGATATCGTGAATCCGGCGCGCCACCTCGACCTTGCGCTCAGCGGTTTTCGCCATACCCTGCTCATCGATGGTCAGGGCCACGACCGCCGCGCCGTGCCGGACCGCGATCGGCAGCACGGCGTCTACCTTCTGGCGCCCATTCTCCAGGTTGATGCTGTTGATCAGCCCGCGCCCCGGATACAGGTCCAGCGCAGCCTCGATCACGTCGGCTTCGGTGCTGTCGATCATCAACGGCACATCGACGCCCATCGCCAGTTTCTTGACGACCTTCTGCATCTGCTCGGCTTCATCGGCGCGCTCGGTCAGGGCCACGCACACATCGAGCACGTGCGCGCCGGAATCGACCTGCTGCCGCGCCACGCCCAGAATCCCGTCGTAGTCGTCGGCCAGCAGGAAGCGCTTGATCTTGCGGCTGCCCTGGCTGTTGACGCGCTCACCGATCAGGGTCGGCGGCGGCTGCTGGCGCAGCGGCGCGGCGCGCATCCCGCTTGAGGCCGACGGTTCTTTCTCCGGCTGGCGGTCGAGCGGCGCACGGCGCGCGGTCGGCTCGCCCTTGACACGCTCGATCAGGCGCGCCAGGTGCTCCGGTGTCGTGCCGCAGCACCCGCCGACCACGTTCACGCCCCAGTCCACAAACTCGCTCAGCATCTCCGCGAACGGGTCGGGCTGCATCGGGTAGACCGCCTCGCCCTCGACATTGATCGGCAGTCCGGCATTGGGCAGCACGCTAATCGGGCGGCTGCTGTGCGCGGTCAGGTAGCGGATCGGTTCGGCCATGTGCTCCGGCCCGGTCGAGCAGTTGAGGCCGATCACGTCAATCGGCAGCGATTCGAGCGTCGTCAGGGCGCTGGCAATATCCGTGCCAAAGAGCATCCGCCCGCTGGTATCGAGCGTCACCTGGGCCTGGAGTGGAATCCGCACGCCGGCTTCCTGGAAGTAGCGGAAAATACCGACGACCGCCGCGCGCACTTCGAGGATATCCTGGCTGGTTTCGATCAGCAGCACGTCCGCGCCGCCCTCGACCAGTCCCTTCGCCTGCTCACCGAAGAGAGCGGCCAGCCCGTCAAACGTGATATTGCTCAGGTCGGGATCGTCGGAGCTGGGCAGCTTGCCGCTCGGCCCGATGCTGCCCGCCACATAGCGCGGGATGCCAGTCTGTTCGGCGTAGCGATCGGCCACGCGGCGTGCAAGTTGGGCCGCTGCGCGGTTGATCTCCTCGACACGGTCGCCCAGGTCATATTCACCCAGCGTCAGGCGGTTGGACCGGAAGGTATCCGTTTCGATCACCTCGCTGCCGACTTCGAGGAACGAGGCGTGAATCGCCTCGATGATGTCCGGGCGGGTGATTACGAGATAGTCGTTACAGCCCTCGTAGCGCTCGCCGCCGAAGTCCTCAGCGGTCAGGTTGTAGCGCTGGATGCTGGTCCCCATCGCGCCATCGTAGATCAGCACATGATCCTGAATCGCGTCCAGGTAGCGGCGGTTGGTATAGGGAAGGTTTTTGAATGTCATGGTTTTTTCCATCCTGAGCCAGTGGGGATGATGCGGACCTGTACTAATCTTCGCAGAAGCTTCGCGCGCGCGCCCATCATGTAAACGCGCCCTATAACACACAAAACGCCCCTTAGCGTGCAAGAGGCGTGTTCAATACCATCTTCTACGCTGCTCATCTGCCAGAATTACTCTGCCGGATTTGGCACCTTCCCGCGCTCGCCCTGGGGCGCGTGGGGGGGTTGCCGCGGTGTCATAGGGCCGGTCCCTCAACCGCTCTCGATGAGAATGCAGTAACCGTGATAGTAGCATACTTCATAAGCCAGTGTCAAAAAAGAGGGGCGGCAGTTGATGGTCTGCGCGGCATTTTGAGTATAATACGTGCCAGTCTGCGACCGGAATGCTCCGAAGCATGTTCGAAAGGATAAGTTCCTCATGCATCTGAAGATCGCCATGCTGGGCTATGGCAACGTTGCGCGGGCACTGGCACGGCTGCTGCTGCGCAAAACCGAGACGCTGCAGCGCGACTATGACCTGACCTTCTCGATCACGGGGATCGCCACCCGCTCGCGCGGGAGTGCCATCAACCCGCAGGGGCTGGACATCACCGAGGCGCTGCGCGTGGTCGATTCCGGCGACAAGCTGGATATGCTGCACCAGGGGCCGCCGCTGGCCGATACCTTCGCGTTCATCGAGGCCTGCCCCGCCGATCTGATCATGGAAGCAACCTGGCTCAACCCGCAGACCGGCCAGCCCGCCACCGATTATGTGCGCGCCGCGCTCCAGGCCGGGCGGCATGTCGTCACCGCCAACAAAGGCCCGGTCGCCTTCGCCTATCGCGAGCTGAAAGAGCTGGCCCGCCAGCGCAACCTGGGCTTCTTCTTCGAGAGCACGGTCATGGACGGGGCGCCGGTGCTGGCGATCGGGCGCGAGGCCCTGTTGGCGACCACCGTCGAGCGGGTGCGCGGTGTGCTCAACAGTACCACCAACTATATTCTTGACAGCCTTGAGCAGGGCGTTTCCTTCGAGGCTGCCGTCAAGCAAACGCAGGACATGGGCATCGCCGAAGCCGACCCGACCAACGATCTCGAAGGCTGGGACGCGACGGTTAAGACGGTGGTGCTGGCGAACGTGCTGATGGGGGCCGACCTGCGCCCCGCCGACGTGGATCGCACCGGCATTACCGGCGTGACCACCGACGACGCGCAGGCTGCCCTGGCGGCAGGCGAGCGAATCAAACTGCTGTGCGAAGCCGTGCGCGAGGGCGATCAGGTGCGAGCCAGCGTGCGCCCGACCCGCCTGCCCCTCTCCGACCCGCTCAGCCAGGTCAACAAGACCAGCAGCGCGGTCACGTTCGAGACAGACACTCTGCACCACGTGACCATGATCGAAGGGGACACCGATCCGACCACGACCGCCTATGGGATGCTGGTCGATATGATCAATATCGCGCGCGGGCGTCATCTCGACCCGCGCACGTGACACGAGAATGGGTGGAGCCGATGAACCGCAGCGATCAGAGCCGGATCAACCAGCTAACCTCGCCCTACAGCCCGTTCAGCCCGCCGCAGCTTCCGCTGGACTTCAGCGATTATCTGTCGCTGGTGTGGCGTATCGACCGGCACGCCGCGCAGCCTAACCTGGTGCGCTACTACATCCAATGCGCCCGCGCGCTGGCCCGCGCCTTTCAGTTCGAGCAGCGCAGCATAGGCCGGATTATCCGCCAGGCCGAGCCGGGACAGATCTACCAGTCGTTGGGACTCGCGCCGTTTCAGAGCACGGGGCGGCTGATGGATGCCGCCGCGCGTAAGTCGGCGATCGACCAGTTGGCCCAACTGCGCGCGGATGTGCTGGCGATCGGGGCGTATCAACACGACTGGGTGGTAGGCTGGCCGGGCAGCGGCGTGCTCGACCCGGACCTGCGCGAGCGAATCTTCGCCACGCTGTTTACGGCGCTGCGCAGCCAGTACAGCCACTTTGGACGGCTGCTGCTGGTGATCGACATCGTGCTCCAGGAGATGCTGCTCGGCAAGCGCAATCTGAGCGAGTTCTCGCTCGGCACGCTGATCGACCACTATGGCTATCCCGATCCGGAAGACCCGGCGATCCGCGAGCTGTACCGCAGCGAAACCGGCGACTGGCAGACTTAGCCCGGCGGGGTTAGATCTTTGGTGAGGTACATGACCGGCTCCGACCCGCTGCCCAGATCCAGATTGACGACCCGGTTGTCCTGGAAGCCCAGCCGCCGA
Organism: Chloroflexota bacterium; assembly: GCA_012729765.1. GTDB lineage: Bacteria > Chloroflexota > Anaerolineae > Aggregatilineales > Aggregatilineaceae > JAAYCM01. The sequence continues at coordinate 26,613 of JAAYCM010000048.1, forward strand.
TAGAGCGCCAGCGCGCGCGGGTTGGAGAGTGCCACGCCGATTTCAAGCGTCTGGACCTGCAACTGCCGGGCCGCCTCGGTCAGATAGGTGATGATCTGGCTGCCGACGCCGTGACTGCGATAGTCGGGATGCACGATCAGATCGCTGATCTCGGCGTTGCGCGGCCACAGCGTCAGCATCCCGAAGGCGCACAGTTGGCCGTTCCACGCACCGACCGCGCCCGTGCCGCGCTGGTGCTGGGTCAGGCGTAGGGTGCGCTGCACCAGCTCGGAAACGCTGTCCAGCGAGCGCTCCGGCCAGCACATCGTTTTGAGCGTAGGCGCATCGTCGAGACGCGCCGCACGCACGGTGATCAGAGATAATGCGGTTTTGGGCCGGTCTGTCATGATGACTCTACCAAGACCTTTCGGGCAGCCCCAGAGCGCAGATTAGACCCAATATATAGCACAAACCGTCCTCAACCGGCCAGCGAAAGGATGAACGGCGTGAAGCAAAACACCTACACCCTCTATATCCGCACCGGCGACGATCCCACCGCCGGAACCGACAGCAACGTTTTTATCCGGCTGATCGGCACCGCCGGCCAGACCGAGGAGATCCACCTGCCGCCGCAAGACCTGTTTGCCTTCGAGACGGGCGGCACCGACAAGTTTATCCTGCACGTGCCCGACCTGGGCGATCTGACACGCTGCTGCCTGCGCCAGGACAACAGCGAAACCGGGCCGTCGTCGGGCTGGTTCGTGCGCGACGTGCGTGTCGAGGACGACGAAACCGATCGCGTCTGGGTCTTCACCTTCAACCGCTGGCTCGGCGTGGAAGAATCCGGGACACTGAGCGCCTGTGTAGACCTCTAGGCAGCGCAGCGGCAGTCGCTTCGTTGCGCGTTGTGCTGTTTTTCGTTAATCTGACACGCGACACACAATTGCGGGGGCACTTCGGCATATCCGGCCAGACGAACCTGGCCCGCACCGATAAGGAGAACGCGCCATGATCATGCACCGTCCGGGACTGAATGTGCTCCTGGTCCTGCTATCACTGGCGTTGGCCTCGCTGGCGTGCAGCCTGACCACATCGGAAGAAACCGAGCAGGCGCGGATCGAGGATATCCAGCAAAGCCCGCTGGTCCTGCTGATCGCCCCCGTCAACGGCAGCACCTACGCCGAGGGCGTGCCGGTTGCGCTCTACGCCATCGCGCAGGAAACTAATCGCGGCGTGGCGCGGATCGAGTTCCGCGTGGACGATGTCGCGGTCGGTGAGGTGGCGGCCACCGAGGGCGAGAGCCAGGACACGCTCGAAGCCCAGATCACCTGGGAGTCCACCGGGCAGACCGGCCACCTGATCACGGTCGAGGCATTCCGCGCGGATGGTTCCTCACTGGGGATGAACGAGGTTACGGTGCGCGTGGTCGAGCCGCCGACCGCCCAGCTTCCATCCAGCAGCGCCCGGACGAGCACCCCCGCCACCGATCAGACGCCGGAAGCCGCCGAGTCGCCCGCCGCACCGACCGGCGGAGACAGCCCCGCGCCTACAACCGCGCCAGTTGCTACCGCCGCCCCGCAGACCAGCGGCCCAACCGCCCGCATCAATTCGCCCAATCTGAACGTGCGCCAGGGGCCGGGCACCAGCTATCCGGCGGTGGGCGTGCTGGCCGATGGCGAGGTCGTGCCGCTGGTGGGCCGCAACAACGACAGCAGTTGGTGGGCGATCAATTATGCCGGGGGCACAGCCTGGATTTTCGCCGGGCTGACCGCGACGCAGGGCGACACCAGCAGTCTGCCACTGGTCGCGCCGCCGCCCGCCCCGCCGACCAACACCCCCACCAACACACCGCCACCGGCTGCACCTGCCGATCTGGTGATCGACAGCCTGCGCCTGGACCCGCCCACACCGCAGGTCGGCGTTACCTTCACCGTTTATGCAGTGGTGCGCAACGCCGGGCAGACCGCCTCGCCCGAAGCCGACGCGATGGCGACCTTCCAGCCCGGCAGCGAGCTGAGTCCCGCCGATCCACGCATCCCGGCCCTGCAGCCCGGCGAATCGCGCGAGATTTTCTTCCGCGTGACGCTGCACGAAGCCGCCGCGAACGTAACCGGCACGGTCCAGGTGGATGTCAATAACGTGGTGGACGAGGGTGCCGCTGGCGAGACGAACAACACGCGCACCATCGCCTATTCCGTCAATCCGTAGGCGCGCTCAGAACTGGTAGCCCAGGCCGTCGCCCAGCAGTGCCGGATCGATGGGGGCCAGCGGGACGATCACCAGCAGATCGGGCGCGACGCGCGTCACAACGTGCGGCACGCCCGACGCACGAAACGCCTGCTCGAAGCGCGTCTCGACCTGTCCCGGCAGGATCACCTCGACGAACGCGACGCGCTCCGCCGCCGCGATTGCCAGCGGCACTTCCGGGAAGCGCAGCAGCCCCCTGGCCCCATAGATGTCGTACCAGTCGGCGGCCAGGATGCGCTCGCGTGTCTCGAACATCAGCACGTGCGCCACGCCGACATCGGTCCACACGTGGCGGATACCCTGCTCGTCCAGAAACGCGATCAGCGGTTGGAGCGTTGCGGGCTGGCGCGTGTAGTAGGGCGAGACGAAGACCTGCGCAGGGCGGATACGTGCCGCGCCCAGCAGATTTAGCCCGATCACGCTGATCAGCACCGCCGCCGCGATCCACCACCCGCGCCGCCGCCGCGCCAGCCATACCGCCAGCGCCGCCGCGCCGATTGGCAGCGCGCTGTGCAGCATCAGCACATAGCGCCCGGTCGCGTCGAAGCCGAATTCGTTGAGCGCGTGATTGCCGTAGCCGCTGGCGAGATAGATCAGCGGCACGCCGGCGGCAAACAGCGCCAGCAGCCGCCGCGCCGCACGTCCACTCACCGGCCACGATCCGCGCCAGCCCCAGACGATCAGCCCGACCAGCCCGCCCTCGTACACAATTTGCAGCCACCAGACCGCGTCCCAGCTCAAGAGCTGCCAGGTGGGATCGCCGCTGACCAGGCGCGGGGCGAGGTCGTAGGTCAGATGATCGAGCACCGGCCCCAGGCTGCGCCAGCCGTCGCCCTGCTCGCTCAACAGGTAGTTGAACGTCGCGCCACCGTGCCGCAGGTTGTAGACCCAAAATGGCGCGCTCCCGGCCAGAAACGCCAGCGCCGCCGCCCAACCATGCCGCCGCAGCCGGTCGCGCCCGGAGAAGATCAGCACCAGCGCCGCCGGGACGAGATAGAACGCGATCAGCCACGACACCCAGAACCCGACACCGGCGAGCAGGCCCAGCGCCAGAAACGCGCGCCGCTGCTGCCCCGGCGATCCGCTGCCCGCCGCCGCACAACTCGCCGCGATCAGGGCCAGGTTGCCCAACACCGGCGTTTCGGCGGTCGCGCCCCAGGTTTTCATTCCCACGACCAGCAGATAGGCCGGGGCGCAGGCCGCCAGCAGCGCGCTGATCACGCCCACCCGCCGCCCGAACGCCAGCCAGCCCAGCCAGCCCGTCGTGGCGATATAGCCCCCCGACAGCAGCCAGGGCACGATCTTGAGCGTGATCGCGCTTGCGCCGAACAGGGCAAACTGCGGCGCGATCAGGTACGACTCCAGCGCGCCGAGATAGGGCTGGCCGGGATGAAATACCGGGCGTGCGCCGCGCAGAATCCGCAGGACTTGCAGCCCGACCATGCCCTCGTCGTAATCGTAACGCCAGTCCGCCGCGATCAGCAGGATCAGGCGCAGCGCCAGCCCGGCCAGCGCCAGCAGCGCGATCACGGCGGCAGCCTGCCGGTTGAGGCGCACGGCAGTACGATCCCGGCTGAGTTGGAGCCACGACATGAGCAGCGGTCTTGAGGCTAGGCGGTCACGGTGAACGGCATGGTGCTGACGGGGCCGGGGTTGTCGCCCAGATACAGGCGGATCTCGTAGCTGCCGGGCGGAAAACCGTTGTCGTCGCCAAAGAAGAAATAGGTCCGGCCCTCAGCTTCCGATCCCCACAGATAGTTGCTGCCGTCGATCAGTTCGCCGTCGCGGTAGAGGCTGCGCCGCCATACGACGCCCGGCTCCATCCCCCGAAACTGTACGAAGAAATAGATCCGGGTCGTGCCGGGACCGAAGGAATTCTGTGGATCGACCGGCTCCTGCCCGGCGGAAAGCTGGTCGTCCATCGCGGTGATGACCATCTGCGCGCCAGGTGAGGGCGTCACACTGGAGATGACTGGGCCGTTGGCCGGGGTGAAGGTCGCAAAGGGTGTTTCGGTGGGCGTCGCACCGGGGGTAGCGGTCACGATCACAACCACGCTGGCTTCAGGGGGCGGGGTCGCATCCGGGGGAACGAGCGCGCCGTTATCGCTGGCAGCGGGAGATGTACCGGTGGGCGGCGGCAGATCGACCCCGCTGTCGCCCCCTGCGATCTCTGCCGTTGGAGTCGGCTCGTCATCCGGCGAGAGCTGGGTCAGAGCAATGAGCGAGATGCAGAAGAACGCGCTCAGGACCAGCATCACCACGCCCAGCACAAAAAACTGCCACCCGCGCTGGCCCGCCTCGCGCCGCCGCCGCCAGAAAACATCTTTGCGGCTGCGCCGGAACAGCCGCCACGACACCAAAAAGAGTAACAGGGCCAGCCCGAACAGAGCGGCAGTGAAATAGGGCAGGACATTCTCAATCGGTTCTGGCATATCGGCCTACCTGTTGGCGGCGGGTGGAGCCGGGCACATTATAACATAGGCCAGGCCGGGCCGGTGATTTCCTGGCCGGTGCCCCACCTTTTCGCGCTTCCTGCAAAAAATTAACCTTTCCGCCCCTTGTCAAAACGCACAGGGTTCACTATAATGATGAGCGTTGAGGGTCGTTAGCTCAGTTGGCTAGAGCGCGTCGTTGACATCGACGAGGTCAGAAGTTCAAGTCTTCTACGACCCACTCAGGCGGCTGCTAATCATAGCAGCCGCCTTTTTTGCGTCATCCGGCTGTGCTAGCCAAGCAGCGGCGGACACTCGGTTAGCTCCGTCACCAAGAACGACGCCACCCAGCCCGTGATCTCCGACTGCTCGAACGTGAAGCGCACCTGGAACCAGCGCAGGTTATCCGTCCCCTGCCGCTGTGCCATGACGTTCATCGCGGTGCCGCGCGGCACGACCATGATCTGCGTCGAGTTCTGGTTTGGCTGGGCACGGATGCGCGCCGCGTCGATACTGAGCACCCGGCACAGCGCCGAGGGCGTCGGCGTGATGGTGGGCGTATCGGTTGGCTGCGGTGTATCGCTGGGCGTGGGCGTGATGCTCGGCGTGTAAGTATGCGTCGGCGTGTCGCTCGGCGTGGGCGTCCAGGTGTGGGTCGGTGTATCGCTCGGCGTCGGTGTCCAGGTTTCAGTGGGCGTCAGCGAGGGCGTGATCGTCAGCGTCGGTGTGAGCGTCGGCGTCGGACTGGGCGTGACTGTCGGCGTCTCAGTCGGCAGCGGCGTCTCGGTCGGAATCTCGGTCATGGTCGCGGTCAGCGTCGGCGTATCGCTTGGCGGGTTGATGATCGGGTTCCAGGCCGGGCGCGTCGCCAGCGCCACCACCCCCAGGACGATCAGCATCACGATGCCGGTGATCCCCGTGACGAGATAGCGCCGCCGCCGCTGCTCGCGCACCTGCTCTTCGAGCCGCAGAATCTCGGTGCGCCGCCCCAGAATACGGAATGGCTCGTCTTTCGAGACTTCCAGCCAGCGCTGCGCGGTCTGCGTGTCACCCTGATCGAGCGCCGCCTCGACGCGCTCCAGGTGGCGCGCCAGCAGATCGGCCACGATCATGCGGTAGCGCGGGTCCTGGGCGTAATGGCGCAGGCCGCCCAGCATCGTGCGCGCCTGGCTCAACTCGTTCTCGTAATTCTGCGCGACCAGCGCCGACGCCCGCTCGATCACATGCCGGGCCTCGGCCATGTCGGCTTCGCCCTGGCGCGCGCGCTGGAGCAGGCTGTTGATATCCTCGTTGGTTGGGTCCAGCTCTGCCGCCGTTTCGAGCGCGCGCACAGCCTCGGTCGTCAGCCGCAGCCGCTCTTCGAGCACCGTCGCGGACTCGACGCGGGTCAGCGCACCCTGCGCCTGGCTGAAAAGCTGCGCGATCACGTTATCCACGCGGTCCTCGACCTCGCGCACCAGCCGCTTCAGCCGCTCGCTGCCGGGGAGCATCTGGCGCAGGCTCGCCAGCATATTGAGCAGGTGCTGCAATTCGCGCGCCCGCTCGCCCAGCGAGCCGCTGGTCATATTAAGCTGGACGGTGGCCTGATCGAACTGCTGGCGCACGCTGCGCACCAGGTCGATGCGCTCCTGCGACAGGGGATCGTTGGGGACGACCCGCATCGCGCCCTCATACTTCTGCAGCGCCCCGTCCCAGTCGTCGGCGGCCAGCAGCCGGTCGCCTTCCAACAGCAGCTCGCGCGCCAGGGCCAGGTCTTGAATATCGAGCAGCGCCTGCTCGACATCCTTCCAGCTTACGATCCCCGCCCGCGCCGCCAGATCGCGCGCTTCGCGGTAGAGCCGCTCCGCCTCGTCATAGTTCCCGGCGCGCACGAGCGAGTTAGCGCGGTTATAAGCCACGCGCGCATCGAACGGAATACGGTGATCGGGCACGACGCCCCGCAGCAGGTTGTCCTCGGCCTTCTGGCGATATTCCTGCGCCTGGGCGTTGTCCGGGTCCTGCGCCAGAATGCGATTCGCCAGATCGACGGCGCGCTGGTAATCGCCGGAATAGTACGCCTGGCTCGCGTCGGAGAGCAGGCTGCTCAGCGCACCGGAATAGGCCGGCGGGGCAGCAGGCGTGGAGTCGCGCGCCGGAACTATCGCGCTGGGGCTGGGCGGCGCTTCCTGGGCCGGGGGCGGCGTGATCACCGCCGGCGGCTCATCGATTTCCAGCCCGTAGCGTTCCAGCAGACCGCGCACCTTCAGCGCCAGGTTGGGGCTGCGCTCGGCGGCCTGCTGGAGCAGTTCCTGCGTCTCCGGGTTGTCGGGATCGGCATCGAGCGCCTCGGCCAGGATGTCGATCGCTTCGTCGATGTCGTCCTCGTCCCCGGCAATCTCGATCCGAATCCGCGCCCGGCGCAGCAGCCCGCGCACATTGGCCGCTTCGGGCGAGGCCGGGGCACTGCGGCGCGCCAACTCGGCAAACAGCTCGCGCGCAGACTCTTCGTACTGCGTGTTCTTGCTCTGGGCCAGCAGCATTCGCGCTTCGTTTTCCAACTGCGCGATTTCGCTGGCCGTAGCGCTCGACGGCAGGGCGTCCAGCGCGCGGCGCAGGGCATCCAGTTGTTGTCTTAGATCGGCCATACGGCGTCTCGCTCTCTGTGCATGCAGTCGAATACGCTAACCACCTGTCCGCAGGCTGCGTGTCCGGCGGAAATGCAGGGCACAGCATTCCCCCATCGCAGCCCGGCGGAACAGGGTTAAGGAATCACACGGTGATTCAGGGCGTCGTTGATCTGTGCCAGCAGCCGCCGCAGCTCGGCTTCCATATCCTCGTTGATGTCGTCCAGGATGACGGCTTCCAGCAGGCTTTCACGCGCAGCCCGGATCGCGTCCTGTCCGGCGCGCAGTTGGGCCAGCCCGGCGCGCACATGGTCCCGTGCCTGGCGCAGCGCCGGGACGGCGTGCAGCCCTGGCAGGTCCCAACCGTGCCGCGTCGCGACGCGCTCCAGCCCGGTCCGAAACACACGCACGTTCGGGATATCCTGGCGTGCGCCCTGCTGCAACAGGTCTTGCAGCGCCGGACTGAGCGACGGCTCCACGCCAAAATCAAGATGGTTCACGTCGGCATAGCGCTGCTCGACCTCGGCCTGGGATGCGGGCTGGGGCATCAAGGTGCCCTTCTGCGGCGAGAGGCCGGTCACGATCGGATACAGGATGCCCACGCACAGGTTATGGATGTCCTGCGCCAGCGATTGGTCGAGAGTGTGCGTGCCGGTTTCGAGAAGCTGCGAGCTGTTCAGGTCGATCACGCGCAGCGTTTGCCCGTCCCAATAGACGTGCTCCAGCTTGTGATCCAGGTAGGTGATGCGCTGCTCGTGCGCGTCCTGCAAGAACGACGCGAATTGCAGCGCCAGGTCGAGCGCCTCTTCGGTCGGCAGACGCCGCCGCCCGTTGGGCACGTTGGGTTTCATCTGGTAAAAGAGATTGTGATGGCGCGGCAGCAGTTCCAGCGCCAGATAGGGCCGCCAGTTGCGCGCGATACAGGGGTAGAGATTCTCGCGAAAGGCGGCCACATTGGTCCCCAACGCCAGCACCTCGCCGCCTTCGGGACGCTCGCCCGGCGCGGAGATATAGCCGCAGTCGTAGAAGCGCACGGTGGCCGGGTTGCACGCCAGGCGCGCCAGCAGATCGGCCTCGTTGATAAACGCGCGCGCTTCCCAGGCCGGAGTCCCCTCACCTGAGAGGTGTTCCGGGCGCATCACCTTAAAAGCCGCCATCTGCCCGGTCGGAACATGCTGCGCTTCCAGCACGCGCGCATAATGACCCGGCGCGAAGGTATCGATGTAGTTCCCCATCCGGTACACGTCGTCCAAAAATACGGTTTCCGACACGCTTATCCTACCTTTTCCAGTTGCTTAACCTGTGGGCCGCCCGTGTCAGGGCAGCTCGGAGCGCGGCCTGATCGTCACGCTGAACGCGCTCACCTTCACCTGCACGCCTTGGCCAGACGCATACAGCACCAGCGTGATCGGCTCTGAATTCGGAAAGAGAATCACGGGGTCGCCCAGGTGCTTGCCATCGACAAAGAAGCCGAGCGTGTTCTCGTCCACGCGACGCATCGACAGCTCGATCTCGGCGTCCTGCTGCGGCATGACGCTGCGCAGGTAGAAGCGATCATTCTGGCTCAGGCCGAGATTGATCAGGTTCGACTCGTCGAAGCGCACCTGCCCGACAGCGGTCTGGCCGCTGCGGTTGATCGCACCCAGGCCGAACGCCACCTCATCATTCGCCAGCGCGGTATCGTCCCATGCCACCAGCTCCAACACGACATCCGCCCGGTTGAGCGCGTTCGCCACGCCTGGCTGAAACAATGCCGCCAGCAGGTCCGGCGTCAGCTCGATTTGCAGCACCCCGCCCCCGCTGTTGGCCGTCGAGAGCAGCCAGCCATCGCCCTCCACCCTGGCATCGAACGCGCCAGTGGGCCACACACGCTGATCGGCGGGCAGCACGGCGAGCGACTCGAGCACGTCCAGCGTGCCGCCCGTCACAGGCAGGTCGGGGCTGCTCACCGATGCCAGCGCTTCGGTTGCCGGTGGCGTGGTCGGATCAAGGGTTGGCTCGGCGGTCGGCTCAGGCGTCGCGCTCGGCGGGGGCAGCAGGGTCGGTGTGGGCGGCTCCGGCGTGGCGGATGGCGGCTCGGTGGTGGGGAGCGGCGCAGCAGTCTCAACTCCCGCTCCAATCGCGTGCGCGGGCGTGTTCGACGGCTCGGCGGTCGGCCCAGGCGTCGCGCTCGGCGGGGGCAGCACCGCCCCGACAATCTCGGTCGGCGCGCTGTCCGGCTGGATGCCCGGCTCGTCATCGCGCCCTGCATAGCGGATAATCGCAAACACCGCCGCGACGATCAGCACCGCGACCGCCGCCAGGATAATCCGGTTCCAGGGCAGCTCGCTCGTCGGCGCTTCCGGCTCCAGTTCGACCGGCTCCGGCTCGCGGTCGTCTTCCAGAAAGGCGAGCGTCTGGACCTCGACCGGGAGCGTCTGATATGAGTCGGCTTCCGGCTCCGGCGCGATCCCCACCGGTTCGATCTCGTCCGGCGGCTGCGCCTCGATCACCGATTCCCAGTGACGGAAAAGCGGATAGGCCGGGTGCTTGGTGATGAACAACGAGGTGAAATGCCGCCCAAACGCGGCCAGCTTCTCGCGCCGGGTCAGCCGCGCCGAGGTGTACGTTTCCAGCACGGCCCAATACATATCTTCCCACTGGCGGACCTGATGGGCATAGTCCGGCCCCAGGTGGTCGAGCGTCACCCGCACGATGCGGCGCAGCGTCTCGCCCACCGCCGGATCGACCTCACTACGCGGCGCGAGGGCCGCCTGCTCCACGCTCAGGCGGGCCTGCTGAAGCTCGGCGGCGCTATCGCGCAGTTCGGTCAGCCACGCCACAAAACGATCCACGTCCAGCCCGGCGCGCTCAATCGCCATCTGGATATGCTCCAGGGCCGCGTCAAGCTGCTGGCGCGCGGCGTGGAAATCACCATCGGACCAGTCGCGCACCGCCTCGGTGACGGCGTTCAGCGCCGGGCCGGTACCGACCAGCCAATCTTCGGCCAGCGGCGCGTTCAGGGCGCGGCGCGCCTCTTCGAGATCGCCGGGGCCGGAAACATCGTTGAGCACTTTCTGCGCAGTCTGGACCAGCCGCCGCCCGGTCAGGGTGCGATCAAGCACCTGGAAGAGGCGGTGCAGGCGCGCGTCGTCGTAGGTCTTGGCCGCCACATCGCGCCAGAACTCGGCATCGTTCAGGTCGCCGCCCAACAGCGCCAGCATCCCGCGCAGGGTGTAATGGGTGTAGAGCGCGCGCCACCCGGCACTGCTGCTCTGGCGAATATACGCCACAATGCCCCGGCTCATAGCGCGCAGATAGAGCGCGGTGTTGGGCATCTGCTCGGCAAAGGTGCGGCGCTCCTGCTCTTCTTCGGTGAGCAGCACCGTCAGCACCTCGGTTTCGACCTGATCGGTGATGTCGAGACTCTGCATCCCATCCGCCGCCAGCCAGTGATCGGCCAGCTCGCTCAGCCGCCGCAGCCGTTCCGCCGCTAGCCGCTCGCCATCGGTCTGAGCCGCCTCATACGCCTGCTGCCCGATGTCTATCGCGCGGATGAAATCGCCCCGGTCCCACGCCTTCCAGCCCTCGACCAGCAGGTCGCCCAGGCGCGTGTTGGGGCTGTGATGCTCGACATAGGCCGCGTCGGGGATGCGGTTCGCCAGCGTGCCCAGCCATGCCGCCAACTGCTCGTTGAAGGGGCGGATGATCTCGGCGGTATCGCGCAGCACCTCGATGGTCGGCTGGCGGCGGCCCAGCGCGAGATAGCTGATCGTGCGTGCCCAGCCTTCCCCGGCGCGGTGCAGCGCGTGAGCCGCCGCTTCAAGCCGGGGATCGGGCAGATCGCGCAGATACGGATCGAGGAAGTCCTGCACGTCGGCGAACCAGTCCGCCAGGTTTACGCCGTTGTCCTTGGGCTTGAACTGCCCCAGCGCGGCCACCGCCTGGTGCACTTCATCGAAGTAGCTGCTCAGGGCGGCGAAATGGGGCGAGGTCGGATCGATCAGGGACGCCTGATAGAGTAATTCCCCGGCGCGGGACGGATCGCCGAAGACGTACTGCCCAACCTCGCCGAGCAGATCGACCAGATCGTGGGCCGCGCGCCGTGCCCGGATCACCGAGGCCAGCGCCGCCGGCTGACCGCTCTCCCCACCGTCATCCGGCAGGGCATCTACCGCTTCTTCGAGCTGGCCCAGCGCGGCAATCGTCTGCTGGTAGACGATTTGCAGGCCGGTCAGGCCGGGCAGCGGTTGGGCCTCGATTTGCTCCTCGACCGCGTCCAGCCGGGCCAGCGCGCGATCGGCTTCGGGACGCCCGTCCAGCGCGTGGCGCAGGCGGACAAGGTGGGGCCGCAGCAGCACGACATCCGGCACGAGCACGGCCAGGCACTCGCCCAGGAGCCACTGCGCGCGCCGCGCCGCCGGGCGCGATTCCGGCGTGGTGAGAAGCACCTGCCCGGCGGCCTGCACCTGCCCGGCAAACAGCTCGTCCAGTGCCCCGATGAATCCTGCCGGGGGCGGCGCGATATGCAGCGAGTCCAGCAGCGCGGTCCCTTCGATCAGAAAGCGCAGCAGCGGCTCGTTGGCCTCACCCGCGTCGGGCAGCAGATCGTGCAGCAGCGAAAGCGCGCGCGGCCAGTTGGCTGTTTCCAGATAGATCCGGATCGCGTCGAGATCGGCTTGCAGAGCGATCTGGCTGAGGTGGAACCGGATTTCGTCGCCCAGCGCGGTCGCGTTGGGATAGCCGGGGTCCATATCGAGCGCCACCTGAAGCGCCGCCGCCAGTTCGGCGAGTTCTTCCTGGCTGGCGGTGGACCGTACCCGCTTGCGCACCCGCGAGACGATCTCGTCGCGGTTCTTTTCGAGCGGCTGGCGATATTCGGCCAACGCCTGCCGCAGCTCGTTGATCGTGCCATAGCGCCGCTTGGCGTCGGGATGTACGGCGCGCGTCACGATCGCTTGCAGCCGGGGCGAGATATTCTCGGCGTTCGGGCCGAAATTGACGTAGAACGCCTCGCCGCCCTCGATCACCTCGGTTGCCAGCCGGCTGCCGCCGGTCAGGATGAAGTACAGCAGCTCGCCGCACTGGTAGACATCCGTCGCGCGCGAGACGGTCGGCAGCGCGCCCGGCTCGTCCAGAAAGACCGCGTTGCCCCAGTCGATCACCTTGAGGCGGTACTGCTCACGATCCCAAAAGAGGTGCTTAGCGTCCACATCGTTGTAGATCACCTGCTTCTCGTGGGCATAGGCCAGCAGGTCGAGCAGGCGATCCACGATGACCAGCGTTTCCATTTCGGGCAGCGTCGCGTTGTGCCCGGCCAGCGCGAGGACCATATTCTCCACGATCTCGCCGGTCGCCAGGTCCATCACGATATAGTCGTGGGTGTGGCCCCCCACGCGAAAACTGCCGCTGCCGCGCAGTTCGGTCAGCACGGCATGGCCGGAAAGCCGCTCCAACGCCTGCCGCTCGGTACGGATGCTGACTTCCTGCCCGGCGCGCATCGGCGGCGCGTCCTGGGGCGCGGGCCGCTTGATCACAACCGGGCGGTCGTTGGCCTGGGTATCATAGGCGCGCAGCGTCTCGCCGGAGCGACCGCGCGGATAAATCTGGTCGTAGCGATAGCGGTTGTCAAACAGGCTTTCGGTACGGCGCCCTGGCAAACGAGCCGACATTACGATACTCCTACACCACATCTGGACAAACGGCACGCGGACAGCGCCCCTATTGTACGCAGCCCGGCGCTGGAATACCAGCTAAAGCCCTGACTCTCATAAAACCGGAGTTCGTGCTAAATTTGACATCAGGCATCGGGTTTGAAGGGGGTCCGCACTCGCAGCAGCAAGGGGTTCCGTTGGTTTCAGAAGACACCCATCGGTCGCAATCCGGCGATGCGCCATCCGCCGCAGTCACATTCCGTTTTTATCTATTTGGCCCGCTCCGGCTCTTCGTGGGCGACGAGGCGATCGCGCTCCCGCCCCAGCCTGCCGCCCTGTGCGCCTTCCTGATTCTCAACCGGCAGCGCCGCATTACGCGCGAGGAAATTCAGGCGGCCTTCTGGCCCGACGCCGCCCCCGCCCGTGTGCAGGAGCGCCTGCGCCGCGCGCTCTACCTGCTGCGCCAGGCGCTCCAGCCCTACCCGCACCTGATCGCAGCCGAAGGCAGCGAGATCGCAATCGCGCCCGACGCGGCGGTGTGGGTCGATTATGAGGAGTTCGAGAAAGCGGCGCTGGACGCCTACCGCACCGATCCGCCCGACACGGGGCCACTGGAACGGCTGGTGTCGCTCTACAAGGACGATCTGCTCAAAGATGTGTATGCCGATTGGGTCGTGTTCGACCGCGAGCACGCCCGCCAGCGCTTTCTGACCGCGCTGCGCCACCTGATGATGCTCTACCGGCAGAGCGGCAACTGGAGTGCCGTCATCCGCCACGCCCATACCCTGCTGGCGCAGGACCCGTTGCAAGAGATCGCGCACCAGGCGTTGATGAAAGCCTACAGCGCCACCGGCGACCGCAGCGCGGCGATCCGGCAGTATCAGCAGTGCGTCCAGGTGCTCGACGAGGAGTTGGGAGCCGAGCCGCTGCCCGAAACCATCCAGCTTTACGAAGATATCCTGCACAACCGGGTTACGGTCGAGCTGGATTTCACGCCGCCTGCCGCCCTGCCCGCGTTCCGCAGCCTGACCGATCTCCAGGCGGTGCCGCTTGTCGGGCGCGAAACAGAGCTGGCCGAGATCGCCTCGGAATGGCAGATTTGCCAGGCCGGCAACAGCCGCCTGGTGCTGATCACCGGCCCGGCGGGCATGGGCAAAACGCGCCTGGTCGAAGAGGCGGTCAGCCGCATCCCCGGCTCCGGCGTCACCGTCCTGACCGGCAACTGCTACGCAATCGAGGCCGGGACGCCCTACCAACTGATCTCCGACTTGCTGCGCGGTGCAATCGAAGGCGTGGCCGATCGCCTGCCGCCTATTATGCAGGCCGATCTCGCCCAACTGGTGCCGGCCTTGCAGGGGGGCCGGAGCACGCGGCCCACCGCACCGCCCGCCGGGGCCACCGAGACGACCGTCCGCCTGCAAGAAGCGATCACGCAGGTGATCCGGCTGCTGGCTTCGGCGGAGCGCGGCCTGTGGCTCGTGGCCGAGGACCTGCACTGGGCCGATCCCGCCAGCCTGGCCTGCCTCAACCACGCACTACGGCGCTGCGGCGATCTACCGCTGATGGTGCTGGCGACGCTGCGCGACGAAGAGGTATCTTACGATTCGCCGCTGATGGACTGGCCGCGCCGCTCGGTGCATGCCCCCGCCCCCACAACCGTGATCCGCCTCCGTCCCCTGCCCCCCGACGACCTGCAGCAGCTTCTTGATCAGGTTGTGGCCGAGGACGCCGGGATGATTCTTTCGCAGCTCTACCGCGAAACTGCCGGCAACCCGTTCTTCGTGGTCGAAACGCTGCGCGCCCTGGCCGAACAGGGGGCGGTCTATCGTGCACCGGGCGGGCGCTGGCGGCTGCGCGAGGAAGCGGTTTCGCGGCTGGCCAGCCTGCCCGTGACCGAGGCCGTGCTGGACATGATCCGGCAGCGCACGCGGCGGCTGTCGCGCCACACCCAGGCTGTACTGGCGGCGGCAGCCGTGATCGAGCACGACATCGACGAGCGGCTGCTGGCCCAGGTAGTGGACGGGCCCGAATCGCTCGATCTCGCGCTGGACGAGCTGCTTACCGCGTCCATTCTCGAAGAAGCCTCGCCCGGCCTGTACCAGTTCACACACCTGAAAGTACGCGAGATCGTCTACGCCGACATCAGCGCGCCGCGCTGCCGGTTTCTGCACCGGCGCGTTGCCGACACGCTGAGCGAGCACGTGCACAACCCGATCCTGGCGCATATCTCGCGGCTGGCCTATCACTATGCGCAGGCCCGCGCCTGGACCCACGCGCTGATCCACCACTGGCGCGCCGCCCGCACCGCGCAAAGCGCCGGGGCGATGGCCGAGGCCAACCGCTACGCCGACCTGGCGCAGGGTATCTTGGACGAGCACGCCGCCGAGATCGAGCGCGAGCGGCTGCCGGAGAATCTGGCCGCGATCCGGTTCGATCTGCTCTCGCTGCGCGCCGAGTTTCGCCGCCAGGCTGCAACCGCCGGGCTGTACTACCCGCCGGGCATGATCGCGGAGATCGAAACGCTGCTGCCCGAAGTCAACGAGTCGCGCCGCGCGCAGGCGTCGCTCCAGCAGGCGATGCACCGCCTCGGCCAGGGCGATCTGACCGGCGCACGCGAAGCCGCCGAGCAGGGGCGCGCACTCTACGCCGGGCAGGATGATCTGTGGGGCGAGCTGAACGCCGCGCAGCACCAGACTGAGATCGCCTACCGGGCGGGCGACCTGGTGCGGATGTGGCAGTTGTTGGACGAGATGCGCGCGCTCAGCGCCGCCATCGACCAACCGGGCGCGCGGCAAACCGTCGCCTATAACGAGATGCGGCTGGCGACCTACGAGGGCGACTGGACAACGGTGCTGCGGCTGGCGCAGGAATTGTCGTCCTCGCAGCAAGCCCGCTCCGATCCGGCTGTGGCGTGGCTGCCCCTGGCCAACCTGGGGCTGGCTTATATGAAGCTGGGGGCGTATGACGAGGCGTACACCGTCGCGCAGCAGGCCGTCGCCGCCAGCGAGGAGGCGCACATCCTGGGGCTGGGGGCGCGGGTGCTGCTGGCCCGGTTGGAGCTGTGGCACGGCAATCGCACGCAGGCCAGGACGATTTTGCTGGACATCCTCGAAACACCCAACCCGCTGATCGGCCAGGTCGAGGTGGTGTCGCCCGCGCTGGCGCTGGTGCGCTGCTATGTCGCCGACAACGACGACGAAAACGCGCGGCGCTGGGCACGGCGGGCCGCCCAGGCTGCGGTCCAGGTCGGGCTGCCGATCCTGTACCCGATGGCACAGGTCGCCGGGGCGCTGACCGACGTCGCCGCCGGGCGTTATGAGGACGCGCGCAAAAGCATGCTCTACCCGCTCGAATATCTGCTGCTGCTCGAAGACACGTCGCCCCAGGAGATTTTCGCGCTGCGTGCCGCCGCCGCGCGCGGCCTGGGCGATGATGCTGCCGCCCGCGACTGGCTCGACCTCGCCTGGAATACGGTCGAGGAGCAGGCGGAACGACTCGACGACGAGGCGTACCGCGAGACGTTTCTCAAGCGCGTGCCGCTGCACGTTTTCATCGCGCACGCCCGCACGACCGATGACTGGCAGCCGCTCGATCTGATCATCGCCGGGCAGTCTAGTCCGTCTTAAGCCCGGCGGTGTGGTTTGCCGCCGCCATCACCAGCAGGAGAAGCTGCCAGATGCCGCCGGCAACCGGCTCGGCGTCGATAAACTCGTCCAGGCGGTGCGCGTGCCCGCCATACGACACGCCGACCGTGACGGTTGGCAGGCCGTGCGCCAGCAGCAGATTCGCGTCGGTGCTGCCGCGCTCATAGATCGGTGGCAGTCCGATCTCACCCAGCGCCGCCGCCGCCAGCGCAACCAGCGGATGATTGACCGCGATCTCGCCCGCCGGACGGTCGCCCACCACATCGATCTTAAAGGACACCCCGCTGCTGCGCTCCCACTGGCTGCACATCCGGCGCACCTGCTGTTCCAGTTCGGCGAGGGCAGCCGGCTCCTCGGAGCGCAGGTCGAGATACAATCCGGCAGAAGTCGCCAGACTGTTGACCGAATGTCCCCCCTCGATCAGGCCGATATTGTAGGTGGTGCGCGGGTGCTCCGGCGGCTGGATCGAAAGGACCTGGCTGGCAAGCTGCACCAATCCGTGAATTGCACTCGGCTGCCCGAAATGCTGCCAGCTATGGCCGCCCGGCGCATGCCCGGTGATATGCAGCCGCCGGACCGCGATCCCGGCATGGTAGATGTGGCCGAGCGCCATGCCTTCGATCACCACCGCCGCGCCAAGCAGCGGGCCGAGATGCTGCCACACCATGCGGATTCCGCCCAGGTCGCCCAGGCCCTCTTCGCGGCTGTTGGCGACAAACCAGATGTCGGCGGCGGGCCGCAGATCGGCGGCATGGATCAGGTTGAGCAGCGTGAGCAGTCCGGCCACGCCCAGGCTGTTATCGCCCAGGCCCGGCCCATAGATACGGTGGCCGAGACGCTGCACGGCCAGTTTGGTGTCGGCGCTGAACACGGTATCGGTATGGGCTGACACCAGCAGCGCCGGGCGGCCCGGCTCGGTGCCAGGCAGGCAGCCATAGACGTTGTCCAGATCGTCCATCGCCACGTTTTCGAGGCGGGCATAGCGGCTGAAGCGTTCGTAGAGCTGCTCGGCGCGCTGCCGTTCGGCAAAGGTGGGGGCGGCGATCTGCTGGATTTCGATCGCGGTATCGAGCACGCGCTGTGGATCAAGCTGCTGCCGCGCCGTCTTCAGCCCCGGCTGTTGGGCAAGTTCCCGGATAATCTCACTGGGGGAATCCACTGGCATCTCCTGAGCAAAAACGGTATACCTGTATTATAAGTGGGTCACGAGAATGCCGCCCTATCCGGCAGCCCCAAAGAGGCGTCCGCGAGGGGCAGCGGCGGCTGGCGTTGACCTGAGAACAGTGCCGAACACTTCATATGCCGAGTCTTAAGATGGCAGCGCTGCGAATGTTAAAAAAATAAAGAGGGTGACAACACACCCGCAAACCGTAGATGTGGGGGGTTAGCGCGGCTCCCCGCCCCCAGTTGTGCCGTTCAAACATGGCAACTTATGATCGTCCGGGGAGATAGTCGCCAAGCGCGGGCAGATCGCAGCAGCAGCCGCCTGTCAGGAATTTGCCACGACCTTTTCAAAGACTATAATCGCACAGCAATGCCAAATTCAACCCAAGCGCCAACTCATCCCATCCCATTGATGGTCTCGTTCGCCCGGTTCGTGATCTGTTTTTCCGAGGGGGCCGCATGAGAACGAGAAAAGTTCTTTTGATTGAGAACGCCCGCAGCAATGGCACCTCATTTGCGGCGGCTCTCAAGCGCCGCTATCACGTCCAGGTCGCGCACTCCGGCAAACAGGGCCTGGCCCTCGCGCTGGCCGCCCGCCCCGACGTGATCGTGCTGGATGCCGTCTCCCTGCGCACCTCCGGCGATCGCATCTGCGCCCGGCTGCGCTCCGGACTGGGCGAGCTGCCGATCATCCACATCCGCCCGGCAGACTCCCCCAACGGCGAGAGTGTGGCCGATATGCTGCTCACGCCGCCGTTCACCTCGCGCAAGCTCGTCAACCGGATCGAGCATTTCGCCCCGCCCGCGACCGGAGCCTTGCTGGAAGTCGGGCAGTTTGTCCTCAATCTGGAGCAGCAAACCCTGACCACCCCCTGGTGTGAGAAAAAGCTGACGCCCAAGCTGGTCGCAATGGCCGAGCTGTTCCTGCGCCACCCCAACGAAGTGTTGGAGCGTCGCATGCTGATGCAGCAGATCTGGAAAACGGATTATATGGGCGACACCCGCACGCTCGATGTGCACATCCGCTGGATACGCGAAGTGATGGAGCCGACGCCGCAGAAGCCGCAGTACATCAAGACCATCCGGGGAGTCGGCTACCGCTTTGTGCTGCCCGACGGCAGCGAATCCGCCGGCGAGACAGCCCGCTAGGTCACGCGGGAACGGTCGCCCACGCTATTCACGCAGGAAGATTCGCAGGATATAAACACAAAAAGGCATCCGAAAAGTGGGATGCCTGCGCTGTGTTGTCGGGTTGACGAGCCGCGCGTTACTGCTGGGCCTGAGCCTCAAGCTGGGCCAGACGCTTCATCAGGCGGCTCTTGCGGCGGGCGACGTTGTTCGGGTGCAGAATCCCCTTGACTGCCGCCTTGTCCAGCGTGCGGATCGCTTCCAGAGTCGCTGCGCGTGCTTCTTCTACCGCGCCGTTGTCCAGCAGCGTGCGGGCCTTCTTCATCTCGGTACGCGCGCGCGAACGCACGATGCGATTCCGAACGCGCTTCCGCTCGTTGGAACGAATACGCTTGAGGGCAGACTTATGATTAGCCAACAGTAAGTCTCCAGTCTTTCTGAAACTCGATGAATAACGCGGAGCATTGTACCAAAGCGGCGGGGCTTTGTCCAGGGCCGGACGCGCCCGGCACTAGCCCAACATCGGCGCGTCTCGCTCTGCCAGCTCCGCCAGAAACCAGCCCTCGTCCTCGCTCAGATCGGCGGTTAGCAGCAGATCGGGCCGCCGCTGCCAGGTACGCCGGATTGCCTCGCGCCGCCGCCACGCCTCGACCGCCTCATGATCGCCGCTCAGCAGCACGTCCGGCACGGCCATTTCCCGGAATTCCGGGGGCCGGGTGTAGTGCGGATACTCCAGCAGGCCCATCGCGTGAGAATCCTCTTCGGCGGCCCAACGTGCGCCCAGCACGCCCGGAATCAGGCGCGCCACCGCGTCGATGATCACCATCGCGGGCAGCTCTCCGCCGGTCAGCACGTAGTCACCGATGCTGATCTCGTCGGTGATCACGGACTGGCGGATGCGCTCGTCTACCCCTTCGTAGCGCCCGCACACCAGGATCAGGCGCGGGTGGGCGGCCAGTTCCTGCGCCACGCGCTGGGTAAAGACGCGCCCCTGCGGCGTGAGCAGGATCACCGGCGTCCGGTCGTCCGCGCCGCGCACCTGCTCGACCGCCTGCACCAGCGGCTCCGGCATCATCACCATCCCGCCGCCGCCGCCATAGGGTGTATCGTCCACCGTGCGGTGCTTGTCGGTCGTGTAGTCGCGAATGTCGTGAAACTGAATGTCCAGCAGCCCTTTTTCCTGCGCCCGCTTGAGGATACTCTCGGTCAGCGGCCCCTCGAACATGGCCGGGAACAGGGTCAAAATATCGATCTGCATCACGTTCTCTCCGTCTGATCCGCCGCGCGCACCAATCGTACCACGTCCCCGCCCGCGCAACTATGCCCCCCGTCGGAGCTATGTTACACTTTAGGCATGAATACAACCATTGATTTATTAGTCACCAATATCGGCCAGTTGTGCACTGTGCCGGCCCACGCTGGCGGACCACAGCGCGGCCACCGTCTGGGCGACCTGGGCCTGCTGGAAAACGCCGCCGTCGCCGTGCACGAAGGGCGCGTGCTGGCCGTTGGCAGCCGCGACGATCTGCACAGCCGCTATACCGCTGCCCAGACACTCGACGCCGGGGGGCGGCTGGTCACGCCGGGGCTGGTCGATCCGCATACGCATGTCGTGTGGGCGGGCGACCGCGCCGACGAGTTTGAGCAGCGGATCGCCGGGGCGACCTACCAGCAGATCATGGCGGCGGGCGGCGGGATCAACCGCACCGTGCAGGCCACCCGCGCCGCCGATCTCGACACCCTGATCGCCCAATCACGCGCGCGGCTGGACCGGATGCTGGCGCACGGCTCGACCACCATCGAGTGTAAGACCGGCTACGGCCTCAGCACGCCCGCCGAGATCAAGATGCTGGACGCGATCGCCCGCCTGAGCGCGGAGCACCCCGCCGACCTGGCGCTGACCTTCCTCGGTGCGCACGCCATCCCACCGGAGTACAGCCACAATCCCGATGCCTATGTCGCCGTCATCATCGACGAGATGCTGCCCGCCGTCGCCGCGTGGCAGGCCGAGCACTGGTTCGGCCCGCTGTTCTGCGACGTGTTCTGCGAGGTCGGCGCGTTCGACCTGGACCAGACGCGGCGCATCCTGCAAGCGGCACAGGGATACGGCATGGCGCTCAAGGTTCACGTGGACGAGTTCGAGCCGCTGGGCGGCGCGCGGCTGGCGGCGGATCTGGGCGCGGTTTCCGCCGATCACATCGTCGTCACGCCCCAGGACGAGATCGAGGTGATTGGCCACTCGCAGACGGTCGCCGTCTCACTGCCTCCCACCCCGTTCGGGCTGGCGCACACCGCCTATACACCCGTCCGCCGCTTTCTGGATGCCGGAGCCGCGCTCGCCATTGCCACCGACTGTAACCCCGGCACGGGCTGGAACGAGAGTATGCAGTTCGTCATGGCGCTCGCCACGCGCTACCTGCGCCTGACGCCCGCTGAGGCGCTGGCCGCCGCCACGATCAACGCGGCATATGCGATCGGCTGGGGCGACCGGGTCGGCAGCCTGGAACCCGGCAAGCTGGCCGATCTCGTGATCTGGCAGGTGCCGCGCTATCCGCACCTCAGCTACCGTTTCGGCTCCAACCTGGCCCAGACCGTGATCAAGCGCGGGCGGGTGGTCTACGACGCGGGCGGGAGCCTGGGAACCGTTTGAACGATATGCTGCCCTGGGGCCTGACCGTCGCGCAGACGCTCTGCCTGGGTATCGGCGGCCTGCTGCTGCTCGGCGGCTGGGCGGTGCTGACTGCGCTGCTGCGCCTGAGCCGGACGCTGCTCGTGGTGGGGCTGGCCGCGATCATGGGGCTGGTATGCCTCGTCGCTGCGCTGTTCGCCATCTATGAGTTAACGCGGTAAACCATCATCCGCCGCTTTTCCTTGATCGATTGAACAAATCTCAAACTGACCGCGTATTATAGGATAGGGCAATCAGTTTTCCTGACAAACATTTATTCAAACCGGATACAAGGCTCATGGACGAAGCTCCCTTGATTCGCCGCGCACAGGAAGGCGACGAACGAGCTGGCCGCCAGCTATTCGACGCCTATCAGCTCCGCACCTACCGGCTGGCATTTGGCCTGCTCGGCGATACCGCCGACGCCGAGGAAGTCGCACAAGACGCCCTGACTTACGCGCTGCTCAATATTTACCGCTACAATCCCGAACTCAGCAGTTTCAGCACGTGGCTGCACACGATCACCGTCAGCCGCGCCCGCGACAAGCGCCGCCGTAAGATTCTGCCCAGTATCCCACTGGCCCAGTGGCTCGGCCTCGGCAACCAGATTCGTGATTACACGCCCGGCCCCGAAGCTTGTTATATGCACCGGGAAGTCGAAACCGGCCTGACCGCCGCGCTCAACGAACTAAGCCCCAAACTCCGCGAAGCAATCGTCTTGCGCTTTTATGCCGATTGTACGTATAAAGAAATGGGAGAGATCATGGGATGCTCCCTCAATACGGCGCGCTCCCGGCTGCGCCTCGCCATTGAAAAACTACGTACACATCTGGGAGACGAGCAAGTCCGATGGCTAGCGACGGAAAGCATCCGTTAGACGGGTCCCATTACGACGACATCACCTTAAACGAGTACGTCCTGGGCCAACTGCTGCCCGATCAGGAAGAGGCGATCCGGCGGCACCTGCTTTCCTGTGCGGCCTGCCGGGCTGAGGTCGCTGAGATCGAGGCGTTCTGCCGCAAGCTCCAGATCGATCTCGTGGCGGAGTTGGAGCGCAACACACCGACTCCGCAGCTCAGCTTCGACCATATCGCCGCCGAGTGGCGCAAGCCGCCGCGCCGCGTGGCGCTCGCCTACCGGCTCCAGCAGCGACTCCCCAACGTCTCGACCATCGCGCTGCTCACGGTATTTCTGCTGGCGTTCGTGTTCCTATTGCCGTCGGGCGATCTGGCTGCCCTGCGCAGCCTGGAGCTGATCGAGGACTATAACGGCCCCCCGGCGATGGTCGCCGTTACGACCGACAACGGGCTGGTGATCCTGCACCTGGACAGCCGCCAGCCTGAGGTCGTCAACCAGTTTCCACACCTCACCGACCCGCGCAATCTGCAATTCTCGCCGGACGGCCAGTGGCTCGCGCTCCAGCATGGGCGCACGCTTCACATCCTGCAAACCACGTCGCCCGGCATCCATCTGCGTATCCCGCTGGCCGCGAGCGGCGACTGGTCGTGGTCGCCGGACAGCCGGAGCCTAGCCTATACCGATGGCAGCGGCGCGCTGGCGCTGTTCGACACGGCGGAGCAGGTCAGCCGGACGATTGTCCCTGCCGAGGAGCACGCCTGGGGAATGCCGGTCTGGACCTCGGATGGCGCGCACATAGCCTATGCCACCGTTCACCCGCTGCCGGACGAGAGCAGCACGCGCACCCGCCAGAGTCTCTGGCGCGTTACCCCGGCCAGCGGCTATCGCGTCGAGCTGGCCCACAATCCAAACCCTGACGCGGCGCTGCTGGTTCCAGCCGCCTGGGCCGACCGCGACTCGGTGCTGCTGGCGTGGGATGCCAGCGCCGGGGCTGCCGGTCATGCGCCGGCCCTGTTCCGGGTCGATACGCGCGCACACCGGATTACCGCCGTGAATGCGCAATCGCTCGCGCAGGGCGCGCGGCTGGCCTGGCCGGTCAGCCCGCAGGGCCTCACTCTGGCCGAGCACGATGACGGGCTGGTGATCTTCAACCTCAGCGACGCCAGCTACAAGCCGCTGCCGGAGCACGTTCCGGAGCCGCACGCCCTCGAATGGGCCGCGAACGGGGCCTGGATCGCGTATACCATCCCCGGCATGCCCGAAGGCAAAGGGCTGTATCTCTTCGCGCTGCAAGACGCGGCGCTGCGCCCGATCGAGCTGCCCGGCGGCGCGGTCGAGAAGGCCGTTTTCTGGGCCGGGATCGAGCACCTGTTTGTGATCCGCCAGCCGCGCGGCAGCAGTGTCACCGAGCTGTGGCTGGTATCGCTCACCAGCAGCCAGCCGCCGCAGCGCATCCTGACCAACGCGCGCCTGCCCCAGACCGGCCCTTATGTCGGCTGGCGCTGGCAGGACGTTTTCGCGATGCAGATGCTAAAGCCGCAGCGCTAGACGTGCTCAGTCGAACACCACCCGATCGCGGATGTCATCCAGCTTGGCCGGGCCGATCCCCGGCACGTTGTCCAGGTTTTCCAGGCTCGCAAACGGGCCGTTCGCGTCCCGATAATCGATGATCGCCTGCGCCAGCGACGGTCCGATGCCCGGCAGCGTGCTCAGCTCGTCCACGCCTGCCGCGTTGATGTGCACCAGCGGCGGGCGGTTGGGCGTCGCGGTTTGGATGTCGGGACCGTCCAGCGACGGGACGTGCACCTGATCCCCGTCGTTGAGCACCTGCCCCAGGTTGATCCGCATCAGGTCGGCGTCCACCGTCGCGCCCCCGGCGGCATCGATCGCGTCCTGCACGCGGCTGCCACGCACCAGCGTGATCATCGTCTGCGGTTGGGCGACCGCGCCGGTGACATACACCGTAAGCTGGCCCGGCGTCGCGGTGATCACCCGCACCCGCTCACCTTCCGGCGCGGCAGAGTCCTCATCGCCCGGCTCGCGCGTCGGCACATGCACCTGATCGCCGTCTTCCACGCGCTGCGCCAGATTGACGCGTTCCAGGTTGGCATTCGGCAGCGCGCCGCCCACCGCATCGAGCGCATGCAGCACGCGGCTGCCATAGGGCAGCGTCACGACCGCTTCCGGGCTGGCGACCGCCCCGGTGATATACACGGTGTATGGGCCGGGCGTGGGCGTCAGTGAAGGGATCGGCGTGATCGAGGGCGTGAGCGTCGGGCCGGGCGGGATCACCTGGATTGTCGTCGGGGCGGGCCGCTGCCAGAGCAGCACGCCTACTCCCACCAGAATCGCCAGCCCGATAACGAGGAAAATAAGATATTTGAACCGTTCCAGCAGTGGAAGCGGCTCCGAGGTCGGTAGATCGGTCACGGCAGCCTGCCCCCAGACAGGCACGAGCATGAAATATTAGTAGCCAGTCCCACTGTCAGCCGGCTCCGCACCCTGGGCCTGCTGGACGATCTGCACGCCGGCGCTAGCCCCGATGCGCGTCGCCCCGGCCCGGACCATCTGCACCACGTCATCATAGGTCCGCACCCCGCCGGACGCCTTCACCCCCATAGCGGGTCCAACCACGCGCCGCATCAGGGCGATATCGGCGGTCGTAGCCCCGCCCGGACCGAAGCCGGTCGAGGTCTTCACGAAATCGGCCCCGGCGGCCTGGGCAAGCTGGCAGGCGCGTTCCTTCTCAGCGTCGGTCAGCAGCGCCGTCTCCAGGATTACCTTGCACAGCGCGCCGGACTGGTGGGCAACCTGCACCACCGCTTCGATGTCATGGCGCACGGTTTCATAGTCCTGCGACTTGAGCGCGCCCACATTCAGCACCATGTCCACTTCGGTTGCACCGCTGCGGATCGCCTGCTGCGCCTCGAACGCCTTCGTTTCGGGCGTGGTCGCGCCGAGCGGAAAGCCGATCACCGTGCACACCGCGACATCGTCCACATCGCGCAGCAGATCGTGGCACAGCGCAACATAGCCGGGGTTGACGCACACTGAGGCAAAATGATACTGCCGGGCCTCGTCGCACAGCCGCACAATCTGATCGCGGGTGGCATCCGGCTTCAGCAGGGTATGATCGATCAGGCGCGCGACGGCCTGGGGATCGAGCAGTGGGTTGGGTTGAACAGTCAACTGAATCACCTCACATTTTTACAATCACCGGGCAGCATTCCACCCACCCGCCATTATAGCATGTCGGTTCCGGACCTAAAATCGCCGTCCGGCTGAGAATCAGAAAGAGGGCAGCCGGTGCCCTCTTCCCCTGATCGTTATTGAATTGTGGCTACCAGTTGAACAGGACGGCGAAACCGGGAGCAAGGCTGATGCAGATCGGCTCACGCTGGCGGTACGCGTTGATCCCCCAGCGGTCATCATACAGGCGCTGTGCCTGCCGCAGCCGTGCTCCGGAGAGTGTCGCCGGGATTGCGTCCGGCGGCTCGCGGAACGGCTCATCAAGCACCCACATGCCGCGCGCCTTGATCAGCTTGCGATCGCTGATCGCCTGGCGCAGCCGTTCCCACGCCCCCACCGGAACAGGGACAGCCTGGCTGTCTTCGCGTAAAGTTTCCCGGATCCATTGATCCAGTATCGGATCATAGTCATTCTCGGGCCGGTGTACCGCTACCAGATTCACCAACAACCTATACATATCCATGCGCTACCTCAGGAAGCCAGATCATGTTCGGGCCGAGCTTGGCGCGAAGATTCTCGCGCGCATAGTACAGCCGCGATTTGACCGTGCCGACCGGCACGTCCAGAATCTCGGCGATGTCCTGCAAACTCAGATTGTTGAGATAGTAGAGCACGATGACCACCCGCTGCTCGATGCTGAGCGCGCCGATCGCCTTGCGCACGCTGCGCCGCAGCTCGACCTGCTCCGCGACCTGATCCGGGGCGTGGCCCATCGGACTGACCAGATGATCTACCACGTGTTCCAGCGAGGCACGGCGATCCTGCCCGCGTGACAGCCAGGTATAGGCCAGGTTGACCGTCACCCGGTAGAGCCAGGGGGCCAGTGGACGGCTGGTATCGATCCGCGCCGCGTTCATATAAACTTTCAAAAAACAGTCTTGCAGAATATCTTCCGCAACTGCCGAATCATGCACAATCACCAGTGCGGTCCGGTAAACCCGGTCACGATAGCGCTCGAACAGCAGACCCAAGGCATCCAGATCGGCTGCTTGCAGGCGGCAAATCAGGTCGCTGTCGGACGGGCTGAGTTCAACTTGGGGCATGGAGAGTCTCCGTATGTTGTATCTAATTCTACCTGCAAAACCTTGACGCGGTTCAAAATTTCTTGAGCCTGCCCAGATATGGCAAACTTCACGAACAGCCATCGACTATTCGCGCCTGATGCGATTTAATAGTAAATTTGAGACAAGTGGAACGGCGTGACCAGCGGCATGGGGGCACAATCTACGGGAGAGGCCGCACAGCTTACTGGCATTTCTGCCGAATGTGCCCTAAGATTATAGGGCTTTGCGGGAATTATTCAAGATTTGAATTAAATCCAAAGTAATTTTTGAGGTATTTGTGAGTGCGTGGGATCGTTGCGCCTCGTAGCGGGAGTCGTTTTATGCAACAGTGTTCAAACTGCGGACACCAGAACCGGGCCGGCGTCGTTTTCTGCGAGAACTGCGGCGCAAGCCTGATTGGAAGTATTCCGCTTGAAACAAAAGCACTGGGCGCATCCGAAGAGGAACAGGCCGATCTCAACCTGGGATCGAGTGTACTGACCGACGTGCAGCTCGAAAACCGCGCGTCCTTTTCCGAAGGCGATGTGCTGCGCCTGGAGATCGAAGGCAGTCCGGAGCCGGTGCTGGTTAAGCCCAAGCCCGAAACGATCTTTGGCCGCCGCGATCCTGCGACCGGGGCGATGCCCGACGTGGACCTGACGCCGTTCGCCGGTTATCGCATGGGGGTCAGCCGCCGCCATGCTGCGATCCGCTTTGGCGACGATCAGGCGCTCGATATCTGGGATTTGGGCAGCAGCAACGGCACCTTCCTGAACGGCCAGCGCCTCTCTGCCCACCGGCCCTACCGCCTGCGTGACGGTGACGAGCTGCGTCTGGGCCAGATGGTGCTGCGCGTGCAGTTTCAGACGGCTGAAGGCGCGCCCCGCCCTGCCCCAGTCCAGCCGCCCACCCCACCCAAACCGACCGAGCCGGAGCCAGCGCCGGCCATTGACGAGCCGGAACTGCCGCCACCCACCGTCGCCCTGCCGCGCCTCGAAGAATCAATGCCCAAAGTCGAGCAGCCCGCGCCAGCTATCCCCCCACCGCCGCCTGCCGCCCCCGAAACCGCCGCCCAGGAAGGCGACGCCAGCCGCGAGGCCGAGCCGGAAGCCGCCCAGCCCACCCAGCCACAACCAGCCGTAACCGCCCCGGCTCCACAGAAAGGCATCTCAGGCGAGCCGCCGGTCACGAAAGATATGGCCGAAGAAGCCGCGTCGATTGCCAAAGAAAAGATCCCGCCAAAACCAGCAGCCGCTGCCCCGCCGCCCGCTGCGCAGCCTGAGGCCGAGGCATCCAACGGGCAGCAGCCCAAACCCGAAGGCATGAAACCCCAGGTCGATTCGCCGGGGAGCGTTCCGAAAACGGCCAGCCCAGAGGACGCACCCAAGCCTTCACCCGACGCGCCGGAGCCACCCGCCTCGGACCAGGACAAAGCCTCCCGCGCCGAGACGAAGCCATCTGCCCCAAAGCCTGACCAGTCGGGCCAAAACGATAAGCGCGACTGATTGGTCATCAGCCGCGCCTGAATATTCGTTGGTACCGGTTGGCTTCCGGCCAGGCCGGGGTTAGCTGCCGAGAATCTTCATTACGTCATTGCGCGCACGGGCCGCCGCATAGAGAACCCGGCCAAGCATAACGTCTTTGCGCACCAACACCGCCAGGGCTGCCCGGCCAGCCGGATAAACCACCATCACGCCATCCTCGCCTTCCATCAGCAGGCGCTCCAGATCACCCTGCGCCAGCCGGCCCAGCGTGCGCTCGGCCAGCCCGATCAGCGTCGCTGCCATCGCCGCGACCTGGGGGCTGCTGGTGGGGTTTTCGGTATAGTTGTCCTCGTTGCCAGGGGGATAAGCCGAAACCAGCAGGCCATCGATGTTCACGATCACCGATGCGATGATTCCCGGTACAGCCTCGTGTAATATTTGGAGCGTGCGTTCCAGCAGTTCGCTGCGATATTCTCTGACCATCAGGGCTTCTCCAGCGGCGCAGACGTCACCATTCGCTTAGTATACCGGATCGTATGGCTATGGCCCAACCGGGCATCGTTGGGCACTTCCCTCATACTCCAATCCCTACCCGCCGGACTCAGGCGTCTTTCAGCATCGGAATGTGGATGCCGTGCCGGCGCGCCGCCGCGATCGCTTCCGGATAGTCGGCGTCGGCATGGCGCGCAACGCCCATACCCGGATCGGTCGTCAAGACCCGCTCCAGACGGCGCGCGGCTTCGGGCGTGCCGTCGGCCACGATCACCTGTCCCGCGTGCTGGCTGTAGCCGATCCCGACCCCGCCGCCGTGATGGAAGCTGACCCACGTCGCGCCGCCGACCGCGTTGATCAGCGCGTTGAGAATGGCCCAGTCCGATACAGCATCCGTGCCGTCGCGCATCCCTTCCGTTTCACGGTTGGGTGAGGCGACCGATCCGGCGTCCAGGTGATCGCGCCCGATCACGATCGGCGCTTTCACCGCGCCCGACGCCACCAGGTCGTTGAACGCCAGCCCGGCCTTCGCCCGCTCACCATAGCCCAGCCAGCAGATGCGCGCCGGCAGCCCCTGGAACTCGACCTCGCGCTGCGCCATCCTGATCCAGCGCGCCAGGTGTTCGTCTTCGGGGAACAGGTCCAGGATCGCTTCATCCGTACGGTAGATGTCTTCGGGATCGCCCGACAGCGCCACCCAGCGGAACGGCCCCTTCCCTTCGCAGAACAGCGGGCGGATGTAGGCCGGGACAAAGCCGGGATAGTCGAAGGCATTGAGCACGCCCTCGTTATAGGCTTGCTGGCGCAGGTTGTTGCCGTAATCGAACACGACCGCGCCCGCCGACTGAAAGTCGAGCATCGCCTGGCAGTGCACCGCCATCGAGAGCGCGGCCCGGCGCTTGAAGGTGTCCGGGTCCTCGGCGCGAAGCTGGATCGCGTCGTCCAATGTCATACCGTGCGGCAGATACGAGAGCGGGTCGTGGGCGGGCGTCTGGTCGGTGACGACATCCGGCATAATGCCCATCTTAGCCAGCCGGGGGAAGATTTCGGCGGCGTTGCCGATCAGGCCGACGGAGAGCGGCTGGCCGCTTGCTTTGGCCGCCATCACTTTGTCGAGCGCGATCTCCAGATCGGTCACGACCTCGTTCACATAGCGCATCCGCAGGCGGCGCTCGGCCATCTGCGGATCGGCCTCGACGATCAGCGCCGCGCCCTCGTTCATGGTAACGGCCAATGGCTGCGCCCCGCCCATCTCGCCCAGGCCAGCCGTCAGCACAAATTTCCCCTTCAGGCTGGGCCAGCCCTGCTGGTGTGCCAGCGAGCCGAGCGTCTCGTAGGTGCCCTGCAAAATTCCCTGCGTGCCGATGTATATCCACGAGCCGGCGGTCATCTGGCCGTACATGATCAGCCCCTGCCGCTCCAGATCGTCGAAGTGTTCCTGCGTGGCCCAGTGCGGCACCAGGTTCGAGTTTGCGATCAGCACGCGCGGCGCGTCGGGGTGTGACCTGAAGACGGCGACCGGCTTACCGGACTGCACCAGCAGCGTCTCGTCGTTTTCCAGGGCGCGCAGGGCCGCAACGATAGCATCGAACGCTTCCCAATTGCGCGCGGCGCGCCCGCGCCCACCATAGATGATCAGGTTATCGGGGTCTTTGGCAACATCGGGATCGAGGTTGTTCATGAGCATCCGCAGGGCCGCTTCTTGCAGCCAGCCCTTGCAGCTCAGGGTCGTGCCACGCGGGGCACGAATCACGCGTGAAGTCATGATGTGCTCCTCCAAAAGTTCATTCGGTAACAACTCTTTGCCTGTTATTCTATCACCCCCGGCTCAAATATGCTGCCTGTCGCTGGTCACACGCTGCCGAAACTGGCATAATCATTAACAGAAGCCAGCCACCTGTTTACCGGCACAATTTACAAGCTGCTGTCCGCTCGCGCTGCGCCCTAATCCTCGCACCGGGCGGGACAATCCACATGCTTTGAAGGAGCGAATGATGGAATATACGTTTTTGGGGCGAACCGGGCTGAAGGTCAGCCGCCTGTGCCTGGGCACCATGAATTTTGGCCCGCACACCACCGAAGAAGACAGCTACGCGATCATGGATCAGGCCCTCGAAATGGGCATCAACTTCTTCGATACCGCCAACGTCTACGGCTGGAAAAAGGGCGAAGGCGTCACGGAACAGATCATCGGGCGCTGGCTGGCGCAGGGCGGCGGACGCCGCGAGAAGATCGTGCTGGCGACCAAAGCGCACGGCACGATGGGCGACTGGCCCAATGAGTCGAAGCTTTCGGCCTACCACATCAAGCGCGCCTGCGAAGAAAGCCTGCGCCGCCTGCAAACCGATCATATCGACCTCTACCAGATGCACCATATCGACCGCAACACGCCCTGGGAAGAGATCTGGCAGGCGATGGAACAACTCGTGACCGCCGGCAAGGTGCTCTATGTCGGCAGCAGCAACTTCGCCGGCTGGCACATCACCCAGGCCAACTACGAGGCGAAAGCGCGCCACTTCATGGGGCTGGTGTCGGAGCAAAGCCTGTATAACCTGGCCGACCGTATGATTGAGCTTGAGGTCATCCCGGCCTGCGAAGGGCTGGGGTTGGGGATCATCCCCTGGAGTCCGCTGAAGGGCGGGCTGTTGGGGGGCATCTTGCAGAAGCAGACCGAGGGACGGCGCGCGTCGGAGCATACGCAGAAGGAAATCGAGAAGTACCGGCCCCAGCTTGAGCGCTATGAGAACTACTGCCGCGAGATGGGCGAATCTCCGGCGGATGTGGCGCTGGCCTGGCTGCTGCATCAGCCCGCCGTCACCGCGCCGATCATCGGCCCGCGCACGATGGAGCAGCTCACCGGCTCCGCGCGCGCGCTGGAGATCAAGTTCACCGAGCAGCAGCTCACGGCGCTGGACGAAATCTGGCCCGGCCCCGGCGGCCCGGCCCCCGAAGCCTACGCCTGGTAGCCGCCCGACAAATCCTTCGCCAGCAGCTAGCATCAGAGCAGGTGCACAGATTCGCATCTGCTCTGCGTTTTTCCTCGACTACTGGTAGAGCGCGGGTTCTTCCGGCGAGTCGCAGGGCTGTTCGTCATCGGTTGATCGTGTTACGGCCTTCGTCTGCCGCGCCGTGCGCCATTCGTCGCGCAGAACGACGAACATCAGCAGCACCACCCCGCTCACGATGGAGATGTCGGCCACGTTAAACACCGGCCACATCTTGATGTGCAGAAAATCCACGACGTAGCCCAGGCGCGGACGGTCGATCACGTTGTTGCCCAGCGCGCCGCCCAACTGCAAGCCAAGCGCCAGCCGGATCAGCCACATCCCGCCGCTGATCTGGCGGTAGTAGTAGATCACGACGACCGACACGACAAGCGCGATTACGGTGAACACTGTGCCGCCGCCCTCAAAGATACCGAAGGCCGCACCGGTGTTGCGGATATGGGTAAAGCGGAAGAAAGGCCGCACAAAATCCAACGGCATCCACGACGCGTGCAGATCGAGGTGCGCCACGACATAGGCTTTAGTGATCTGATCGACGATGATCACTAGCGCGACGATCCCGATCAAAAACAGCCAGTGAATCGGGCGGCTGCCGGTATTGGACTGCGTTGAGGTCACGGGCTTAAATCCTGGCCTGATACTCCAGTGCTTCGGCGCAGCTCAGGCAGAGCGGCGTATATGGGATCGCTTCCAGCCGGGCAATATCGATCTCGCGCCCGCAGTTGTCGCAGATTCCATAGCGGCCTGCCTCGTGCTTGGCCAGCGCTTCCTCAACCAGGCGCAGGCGGTTGCGCGCCGCAAGCAGCGACGAGGCATTTACCGTCTGGTCGAAAACCATCGTCGCGTCGTCGGCCTGATGGTTGGTATAGCCGGTGCCGGTCCCGTCGAGCAGCTCGGCCATTTCGAGCTGTTCGAGCTGCGTCTGAAAGGTCGTGCGGAGGTCCAGCAAAACGCCGTAGAGTTCGGCCTTGGTTGTCGTCATGGTATAGCTCCCCCCTACAAGGTGTGGAGACTTCCTGCCAGCCCATAGCGCCTCATTGTAGCGGAGCGCCGGGCCAGGGGCAACCGTCATCTCGCCAGATCGGGCAAAGATAGGCCATTCAGACCATACCACCTGGACCATAGCCAACAGCCCCAGAACGACATGCTTCATCCTGGGGCTGCTCAATACACCATATGCTGTGCGACCGGATCAGGCGTGCTAGACCTGGCGCAGGCCGATGGTCACGGTTTCACCGTCGAACTCGAACTCAGCCTGATAGCTGCCGTTCGAGGGGGCGCCCTCGGCCAGCGTCTCGGCCAGCGTCTCGCGCTGCACGTAGTCGGCGTGCGCCAGGATCGCCTCCTGGAGCCGCTCACTGGCTTCATACGTCACGGCGATGTGATCGGTGATGTCGTAGTCGGCATCCTTGCGCATCGTCTGGATGCGCCGCACAAACTCGCGCGCCAGCCCTTCCTGGAGCAAGGCCTCGGTTAGCTCGGTCGAGAGCGCGGCCAGATAGCCGTATTCCTCAGCCACTGCGTAGCCTTCCGCCGCGCCTTGCAGCACCTCGACCTGCTCCGGCGTCGCCTCAAACGTCTGGCCGTTCACCGTCACCGCGATCGTCTCACCGGCCAGCAGCGCCTTGGCCCAGCGCTCGACATCTTCCGGCGCGCCCTCGCGCAGCGCCTTCTGCACCTTGGGGAAGTCGCCCTTCAACGCGCGGCCCAACACCTGCGGCAGCGGGTTGAGGCTGTAGCGCACGATGTCGCCCATCGAGTCGGCCACCTGCACCGCTTTGACGTTCAGCTCGTCAGCGATGGTCGCGGCAAGCTGGCGCACCACGTCCTGCTCAGACTTCGACCGCACCGCGAAGATCGCCTCGGCCAGCGGCTGGCGCACGCGCAGATTGGCGCTGTTGCGCGCGGCGTGCCCCAGGCTGACCAGCTTTTGCGCCAGGCGCATATCGTCCATCAACTGCTGATCGATCAGCGCCTCGTCATAGGCCGGCCACAGCGCCAGGTGCACGCTTTCTGGCGCGTCGGGCTGTGCGCCCGCCACCAGGTTCCGGTACAGCGCTTCCGACAGGAACGGCATCGACGGCGCGAGAAGCTGCGCGACCACCGCCAGACACTCATACAGCGTCTGGTAGGCAGCGGTCTTATCGGCATCGCTCTCAGTCTTCCAGAAGCGGCGGCGCGAGCGGCGCAGATACCAGTTACTCAGCCGATCTACAAAGCCCTCGATCGGGCGCGTGGCCGCCGGCACATCGTAGTTTTCATACGCTTCGGTTACGTCGCGCACCAGGCTGTGCAGCTCGCTGATGATCCAGCGGTCGAGCGGGTCGCGCCCGGCAGCCGGCACAGACTCGCGCCCCGGCTCGAAGCCGTCGATGTTGGCGTAGGTCACGAAGAAGCTGTAGACATTCCACAGCGTCAGGTAGAAGCTGCGCACCACATCGCCCACCAACTCGACCGAGAACCGGCGCGGCTCGCCGGGCGGGCTGGCGGTGTACATGTACCAGCGGAACGCGTCCGCCCCGTACTTGTCCAGCACGCTCCACGGCTCGACGATGTTGCCCAGGCTCTTGGACATCTTACGGCCCTGGTCATCCAGGATATGCCCCAGGCTGATCACGTTCTTAAAGCTCACCTGCTCGAACAGCATCGAGCTGATCGCGTGCAGGCTGAAGAACCAGCCGCGCGTCTGATCGACTGCCTCGCAGATGTAGTCTGCCGGGTACTGATCGCGGAACATATCCTCGTTCTTGAACGGATAGCCCCACTGCGCGACCGGCATCGAGCCGCTGTCGAACCACACGTCGATCAGTTCCGGCACGCGGTGCATCGTCCCGCCGCATGCCGAACACGCGAACGTGACTTCGTCCACATACGGGCGGTGCAGGTCCATTTCCGAGAGATCGCGCCCGGCCAGCTCCGAAAGCTCGGCCACGCTGCCGACGCAGTGCTTATGCTGGCAGTCGGGATTGTCACACACCCACACCGGCAGCGGCGTCCCCCAGTAGCGCTCGCGCCCCAGTGCCCAGTCGCGCAGGTCTTCGAGCCAGTTGCCGAAGCGGCCATCTTTGATGTGCGACGGCACCCAGTTGATCGTCTGGTTCAGCTCGATCATCTTCTCGCGGTAGCGCGTCGATGCGATATACCACGTCTCGCGCGCATAGTAGAGCAGCGGCGTATGGCAGCGCCAGCAGAACGGGTAGTTATGGACGTACTGCTCGGCCTTGTAGAGCAGCCCGCGCGACTTCAACTCCTGCCTGATCAGCGGGTCGGCATCCTTGACCCACACCTCGGCCCATGGCTCGACCTCTTTGATAAACGTGCCATCCGGCGCGACGGTTTGCAGCACCGGCAGGTTATAGGCCCGGCCCACGTCCATGTCGTCCGCGCCAAAAGCTGGGGCGATATGCACGATGCCGGAGCCGTCCTCCGTGCTCACGAAGTCGCCGTGAACGACATAGGCGTAGTCCTGCTCGACCGGCAGGAAGCGGTAGAGCGGCTCGTAGTGTATACCGAGCAGTTCTTCGCCCTGCATCTCCTGCACGACGTGATAGTTCTCCGGGTGCTTGAGCGCCTTGTCGAACAGCGCCTGCGCCAGGATCAGCCGTTCGGTGCCCTGCCCGTCATCGGTCGGGCCTTCGACCAGCACATACGGCACACGGCGTCCCACCGCCAGCGCGACGTTGCCGGGCAGCGTCCAGGGAGTCGTGGTCCACACCAGGAAATACGTGCCGGGCTGGTCCTTGACCGGGAAGCGCACGAACACGCTCGGATCGGCCACTTCCTCATAGCCCTGCGCGACCTCGTGGCTGCTCAGCGGTGTACCGCAGCGCGCGCAGTAGGGCACGACCTTGTAGCCCTGGTAGAGCAGGTCCTTATCCCAAAACTGGCGCAGAATCCACCACACGCTCTGGATATACTCGTTCTTGAACGTGACATACGCCTCGTCGAGATCGACCCAGAAGGCGATGCGCTCGGTCAGGCGCTCCCACTCCTCGATGTAGCGGAACAC
This sequence comes from Chloroflexota bacterium, assembly GCA_012729765.1. Classification (GTDB taxonomy): domain Bacteria; phylum Chloroflexota; class Anaerolineae; order Aggregatilineales; family Aggregatilineaceae; genus JAAYCM01. The sequence continues at coordinate 62,251 of JAAYCM010000048.1, forward strand.
GCTCTCGCGGCATTTCTCGTTATAGCGCGCGATGCCATATTCCTCGATCTCGTGCTTGTGCGTGAAGCCAAGCTCCTTCTCGACCTCGATCTCGACCGGCAGGCCGTGCGTGTCCCAGCCCCCCTTGCGCAGGACATACTCGCCCTTCATGGTGTGGTAGCGCGGGAACATATCCTTGAACGCGCGCGCCAGCACATGATGGGTGCCGGGACGACCGTTCGCGGTCGGCGGCCCTTCGTAGAACACATAGCGCCGGCTGCCCTTGCGCTCTTCCATGGTGCGATGAAAGATGTCCTTCTCGCGCCAGAAGTCGAGCTGAGCCTGCTCCAACGCCTGGATATCGACTTTCGGTGTTACCGGCTTAAACATGCTTCCTCCTGCTAGCGGGTCTGGTTGTTGGGCTGTGCACTCATGCGAATACCGTCAGACGACATGCACCAGACCACCAATCGGACGCAGCGCGGGTTCCATACTGCCCTTTGCCACGCTGGCACCTCCTTCGCGCTGTTGCGCCTTTCCAACTGCCTCAGCCTGTCTCGCCATACTTATAAACGCGGAAGATCGTCGGACCTTCCATCGCAGAATACCCTTCGGCAATAAACACTTCCCACGAGGTCGTCAGCCCGGCCACATCTTTCTGACCCAGGCAGCGCGCCACTGAATACGACACACCCGACGTCTGCGGATCGTCCCCGGCGGCGGTCAGGGTATACCAGCACTGGCTGTTCTCGCCCTCATAGAAGGCGGCCACCTCAAGGCCCGGCATCTCCGTGCGGTAGACCCAATACTCCGCGCCCTTGTCCGGCTTGCTGTGTTCAACCGTCTGCGCGCCTTCCGGCACGGGTGGATCGACGGGGAACAGCAGCACATAGAGCGGCCCGGCCACCCGGCTCAGGATCAGGGCCGCCAGCCCCAGCCCGATCAGCGCGACCAGCACGACCGCCCAGGTCGGAATCCACCGCCCTCCGGTTTCGCCGGGAGCAGCCGGCACGGAATCTGCCTTATGAATGTCCGGCATCTGCTGCGCCATCGCCTAGCCGCCCCAAAAACGCTCGATGTCGATCACGACCTGCCCGGTCGGCACGTCATTCTCCACGACCGGCTGGATCGTAACGACCGCATATTGGGTGATATCCATCCACGAGTGATCGACGATGCAGCGCGTGTACAGATAACCCTCGCGGCGCGTCTCCTGGCCGGGCTGGCTCTGCACCACGCTGTACTGGCGCTGGCAGGTCATATCGTCCTGTCTGTTATAAAACGCCTCGATCTCCTCGACCGGATCATTCGAGACATAGCGCCGGTGATCTTCGCCCTCGCCCGGCGAGCCGCTCATGACTTCCTCCGCACCGGCATAAATCTTGACATCAAGCGGCTGGTTCCGGCTCGCCCGGTAGGCGAAATAACTGATCAGGCCGACCACCACCAGCACCACCCCCAGGGCCAGCAGTGCCAACGCCGCCCGCACAACCGTGCTCTGCATCATCTCGCGTTCCTGCTTTTCAGACACTTCCCCCACTCCTCAAAGGCTAGTCGAAAGTCTCAGGGACACTTGCCGCTTCGGCCACCCATGACAGGGGCGCGTCCGGTGCCAGCAGCCGGCCAGCGAGATCGACATCGGCCTGGACCATACGGCGCAGCGGCGCAGCCTGTTCGCTCTCCAGAATCAACTGCCAGTCCTGCCAGCCGCTTTGCTCTTTGCGCAGCAAGTCGAGTTGGGCTTGCGCGGACTTAAGCTGTCCCTGTCGATAATGATTGCGCGCCAACCATAACCGTGTCAATAGCCGGTAGCGACTATGCGGCAGGCCCAACTGCGAGGCCTGTTCCAGGTGCACGATCGCCGGTTCCGCCGCGCCCAAACGATCCTCGATCATCCCCAGGTTATAGGCGGTCAGCCAGTCGTGCGGATCGTACTCGAATGCCTGCACAGCGTACTCGCGCGCGGCGGCGTACTGGCCCTGCTGAGCATACACTTCGGCCAGCCCCAGATAGCCCGCCGCCGATTCCGGAGCCAGCCGGATCACCTGCCGGTAGCTTTCGACGGCCTGCTCCAGCCGGTCGGCCAGGCGGCACAACTCGGCCCGAAACTGGTGATGGCCCGGCGCGTCGGGCTGGGCCGCGATCATCTCGTCCATCACCGCGATCGCTTCGGGAAGCCTGCCGCGCCGCAGGTGCCGGATCGCGGCCTGGTACTCCTGCCGGACACGGGGCCGCAGCACGACCTGCGCCACCACGATCCAGCCCAGGCCCGCCCCGCTGAAAAAGAGCGCGCGATCGGGCAGCAGCACGCCCAGCCCCAACAGCACCAGCCCCGGCCCGACCGCCAGCCAGAACCGCCCGCGATCTTCAGCGGGCATGCGCGAGCCGAAGATCAGCGCGACACCGGCCATCAGCAGCCACAGAACTGCCATCTGCACCGGCCCACGCCAATCGGCATCACGCCCGGCGACCTGCAGCCCGACGCTGACCGCCGCTCCGCCCGCCAGCAGTGCCAGCAGGAAGCGTGTACGCTCCGGCCCCAACCAGCGCCCCAACTCTCTCAACACGACTGCTCCTCAAACGCCTCGCCCGCGCCTATGAATGATCATCCGGCTCGATAGACATACGCATCCGGATCATGATCGGCTGCCCGCCGACCGCTTCCCAAAACCGGATGCCGTCCGGGTTGCGGGCTGCAACCTGCCATTCGACGTGCCGCACACCCTGAGCGGCAAACCAGGTGTTGATCGTCTCCACCAGCCGCCGCGCCACGCCCTGCGAACGATAAGCCGGATCGACGAAAATATCGGCGATGAACCCGGCGTCCACATGCTGGAACAGGTCCGGGTGCAGGTCGATCACCGCGCCGAGCACATAGCCGATCACCACGCCGTCACGTTCCGCAACGAACGCCCGCGTATAGGGGTCGTCGCGCCGCTCGATCATCCGCGCAGCATAGCGGCCCGCCGCACCGGGAGTCGCCCCTGGCAGCCGGGGATCGATCTCGCCGTGATAGTCGGTCAACATCTGCCACAGCCGGGCGATTTCTGTCTCGTCGCGCGGCTCCACCTGCCGGATCACTGTTTCATCTGAATGCATTGTTTCTCAGCTTTGTTGCACCGGGAGCCAAAAACAAAAAGCTCCCGCCCACATCAAAGGGACGGGAGCCGAATCAGCTCTCGCGGTACCACCCTTATTCTCCGCCGCACAACGGCGAAGCGCTCGGCTGCCACAGCACGCTATGGCAAGGTCAGGCTAACGGGGACCAGACCGGCTCAGCTTACTGGCCTGCGGCGTTCAGCTTGCAGCTCGGGAAGGATTTTCCGCTCCTGCGCCGGACCTGGCTCCCACCGTTCCCAGGCTCGCTGGCCGCCGCTCACAGCGTACTCGTTTCCGTCATCGCTTTTAAGGTTCAAATCAGCATACCATACCGACCCGGCAGAATCAAGGGCGGGATCGGCCTGCCCGGCTCAGACCAGCAGGTCGGGGATCTGCTCCGGGTGCTCGGCCACGCGGACGCCCGCCGCGTTCAGCGCCGCGATCTTGTCCTCTGCCGTGCCCGCGCCGCCCTCGACGATGGCGCCGGCGTGCCCCATGCGCTTGCCGGGGGGCGCCGTCTGCCCGGCGATGAAGGCCACGACGCGCTTGGTCATGCTGCTGGCGATGAAACGGGCCGCTTTCTCCTCGTCCGTCCCGCCGATCTCACCGATCAGCACCACCTGCTCGGTCGCGGGATCGTCCTCGAACATTTGCAGCACGTCGATGAAATTCGTCCCGTTGACCGGGTCGCCGCCGATGCCGACACACGTCGTCTGGCCGATGCCCTTCTGCGTCAGCGCGTAGACGACTTCATAGGTCAGCGTGCCGCTGCGCGACACAACGCCGACGTTGCCCGGCATGGCGATATGGCCGGGCATAATCCCCAGCTTGGCCTCGCCCGGCGTGAGCAGGCCGGGGCAGTTCGGGCCGATCAGCCGGCTGGTGCTCTGATCGAGCTGCTCGCGCACCTTCATCATGTCCATTACCGGGATGCCCTCGGTGATACACACGATCAACTCGATCCCGGCATCCACCGCCTCGTAGATCGCATCGGTCGCAAAACCGGCGGGCACATAAATCACGCTGGCGTTCGCCCCGGTCGATTCGCGCGCCGCCTTTACGGTGTCGAAAACGGGCTTGCCCAGCACCCACTCGCCGCCCTTGCCCGGCGTGACGCCGCCCACAACGTCGGTCCCATACTCGATCATCTGCTCGGTGTGGAACAGGCCCTCGCGCCCGGTGATCCCCTGGATCAATACCCTGGTACTTTCATCTGCAAGAATTGACATTTTTGTCTCTACCCCTGTACGTTGCGCGCTGCTTCGACAGCCTTACGGGCGGCATCGGCCAGCGTGGCCGCTCCTACCATATTGGGAATGTTCGCCTCGTCGATGATCCGGCGGCCTTCTTCCTCGTTGGTGCCCACCAGGCGCACCACCATCGGCAGGCCAGTCTTGACCTCGTCCAGCGCCTCGATGATCCCCAGCGCCACCTCGTCGCAGCGCGTGATGCCGCCGAAGATATTGAACAGCACGGCCTTCACATTGGGATCGACCAGGATGATCCGCAGCGCAGCGGCCACTTTGTCGGCCTTCGCCCCACCGCCGATGTCGAGAAAGTTGGCCGGCGAGCCGCCAAACAGCTTGGTCATGTCCATCGTCGCCATCGCCAGCCCGGCCCCATTGACCATACAGCCGATCTCGCCGTCGAGCTTGACATAGCTCAGCCCGGCGGCCCGCGCTTCGGTTTCGGCGGTCGGCTCGGCGCTGGTATCGCGCATCTCGGCCAGCTGCGGCTGGCGGAACAGCGCGTTGTCGTCGATCGACATCTTGCCATCGACCGCCAGCAGATTGCCGCTGCCGTCGATGATCAGCGGGTTAATCTCGGCCAGCGTCGCGTCGCTCTCACTATAAGCGCGGTAGAGGCCGCGCGCGATTTGCATGAACTGCTTCCACAGCTCGCGCGGCAGCTCGATGCCATAGGCCAGGTTACGAATCTGGTAATCGCGCAGGCCGAGGAACGGATCGATATGTTCGCGGATGATTTTTTCCGGCGACACGCGGTTGACCTCTTCGATGTCCATGCCGCCCTCGGCGCTGGCCATGATCAGCGGCTTGCGCGCGGCGCGATCGTTGGTCACGCCCAGGTAGATTTCGGCGCGAATCTCTGAGGCCGGGTCGATCAATACTTTGAGGACCTTGTGATCCTTGATGTTCATGCCCAGGATTTCATCGGCTCGCTGCTGCGCTTCTTCCGGCGTGCGCGCGAGCTTGACGCCGCCCGCCTTGCCACGTCCACCCGTGAGCACCTGGGCCTTGACCACGACTGGTCCACCCAGCTCTTTGGCGATTTCGTAAGCCTCCTGGGGATCGCGCGCGACTCTGCCCTTTGGAATCGGGATTCCATACTCGGCAAAGCGCAGTTTTGACTGGTATTCGTGCAGGTTCACAGACAAGCCTCCAAAGGTGTTTATAGGGGGAGAGTACGTCCAGGGAGTCGCAACGTAGTATAGCATCCGGCGGATGGCGCTCAAAACAGGCGGCGGGTGCGGCAGGCAGCGCAAAGCCACCCGCGCCAACCGGGATGCAGCTTAAACGTGTTGGGACAGGCTGGTCTACCAGATAAAAATCGCAGAAGCCGGTCGAATCCGCAACTCACCGGCTTGCAGGTGCGACATGCAGGAAGCCGGTAGAGGCGTATGGCCCTACGCCCCTACACGGCGCGAAGCGGTGGATGTGCGGATTAGCTCATGCCCGGCACGGTAAAGCCAAACGTGCTGCCCTGGCCCGGCTCGGTGGTATAGAAGAACTCGCCGTTCATCAACTTGAGCAGCTCGATCACGATCGGCAGGCCCAGCCCGTGCCCCTTGAAATTGCGCACATGCTCGGCATCCGCGCGCCAGAACAGCTCACCAATGTGTGTCTGCTCTTCGGGCGTCATGCCGATGCCGGTATCGATCACCGACACCTTCAGGCGACCGTCTTCACCCTCGGCCCGCACAGTGATCGTCCCGCCGTCAGGCGTATATTGCAGTGCATTGACCACCAGCTTGTGAAGCACCTGCCCCAGCCGGGTGCTGTCCAGATTGAGCAGCGGCAGCCCGGACGGCGTCTCGAAGACCAGACTGTGATTGTGCTCGGCGGCCAGCGGGGCGGCCTTCTTCTCGACTTCGAGCACGACATTCTTGTACATATCCATCTTCGGCTCCAGGCGCAGGCGGCCCGACCGCAGCTTGCTGATGTCGCTGATGTCGGAAACCAGGTGTTCCATGCGGATCACGTTGGAGCGAATCGTCTCGACGAACTGCTGCTGCATCTCGTTCAGCTCGCCCACCACGTTTTTCGCCAGCATATCGGCATAACCGCGAATGCTCGTCATGGGGACGCGAATCTCGTGGACCATCACCGAGACGAACTGGGCATTGGTGGCAATCAAATCTGCGTTCTGCTGGCGCAGCTCTTCCGCCGACTGCCCTTCCCCGCGCCGCTGAGCCTCGGTCAACAGGCTCTCCAGGCGCGCCAACTCGGCTTGCAGATCGTCTCCGGCCCGTTGGCGCAGATCGGCAAGCAGATCGCAGGCTTCCTGCAGCGGGCTGTGTGGGGCATCGCTCATGATCGTGTGTCTCCTCAGAAAAAACGCCAGAACCTCAAACTCTATTGTAGTCCACGTATTCCAGATGCAAAAACCCGCCGGATGCCGCGTAACGACGCTCCGGCGGGTGTTCATTCAACCGATCTCAAATCGGCGCGCTATTTCTTCTTGCGCCGCTGGTAGAGGAAGGTATATAGCGGCAGCAGCGCCGACTGCGCCGAATCCAGCACGAGGTCCGAGGTGCGGCGGGCCAGGAAGCGCGCGCGTCCGGCGGAGAACAGGCTGTGCGCCGCGCTGATCTCGCCCGTGCCCATCTGCACCACTGCCGAGGCCCAGGTCAGCCCGGCCCCAAACGCGCACAGCGCGATCGTGTCGCCTTCCTGAATGCGCCCCTCGTCAATCGCCTCGACCAGCGCCAGTGGCACCGACGCCGCCGAGGTGTTGCCGTAACGCTCCACGTTCATATAGAACTTACCGATCGGGATGCGCATCTGTCGCGCTGCCGCCTCGATAATGCGCGCGTTGGCCTGATGGGGAATAAACAGGTCGATGTCGTCCGGTGCCAGCCCGGCCTGGTAGATCGTGCGCTTGAGCGAGCTGGCCAGCGTGCGCACCGCAAATTTAAACACTTCCGGCCCGTCCATGCGGATATACTGCCGCCGCTCGTCCACCGTCTGCTGGCTAAGCGGATGGTTCGAGCCGCCATCGGGCACATACAGGAACATCGCGCCGGAGCCGTCCGAGCCAAGCTCATATGCGAGCAGCCCGCCCGGTTCGTTGCTGGCCTCGATCACCGTCGCCGCCGCCGCGTCGCCAAACAGCACACACGTCGTGCGGTCGGTGAAGTCCATCGCAAACGAGATAATCTCGACGCCCACCACCAGCACCCGGTTATAGGCCCCGCTGGCGATAAACTGGCTGGCCGTCGCCAGGGCATAGACCCAGCCGGAACAGCCGGCCACCAGCGAAAACGCACCGCACTTTGCCCCTAACAAATCCTGCACCTGGCTGGCGACCGAGGGCAGCAGGTAGTCGGGCGACGAGGTGGCGACGATGATCAGGTCGAGGTCTTTGGGGCCGATGCCGGCGACCTTGAGCGCTTCCTGCGCGGCGGCCACCGACATGCTGGAGGTGGTATCGTTTTCGGTGCGGATCCGGCGCTCACGAATCCCGGTGCGGGTGACAATCCACTCGTCGCTGGTATCGACCATCTGCGCCAGATCGTGGTTGGTGAGGACGCGCGCCGGAACATATTTCCCCCACCCGGTAATTTTGGCGTAACGCTCGCTCATCAGGCAATAAACCTCCCCCAGGGATTTATTTGCTGCTGCTTTGTTTGGATGGACCGGGCGAAGGCTGCCTAAGCCGAAATCGACCGGCGGCTGCGCCACAGATCGAGCGCATCCATCACCGGACGCCGCGCTGCGAGTACGACGCCAGCCGTCAGCGTCGCCCCACCGATACCCGCCGCAAGCTGCACACCAGGGGGAAGCTGGCGCACGCGCTCATACCACGTCCGGCGCTCGCCGGGCGTCGCCGTCAGGAGCTGCTGGCGCAGGTCTTCGACAAAGGCATCGGACGGCTTGACCGGCACGAGCACCTGGCTGAGCAAACGCGCCAGCGTAAGCAGTTCTTCGAGCTGCGCGTCGGACTGCCGCTGCATCTGCGCCCAAAGGAGATCGTTGAAGGCGTCTTGAGGCGATTTTTTTGAGAACGGAAATGGCATCGATTTACCCTTGTCATCTATGACAGCTACACGCCCAACAATACGGAGTCAAAGCCCAAAGCGTTTCCAGCGCCGCTCGCTCGCACCACCTGAGCTGTCTTCATCCTGGTCCAGCGCGCCGCGCAGCGAGAGCAGAGTCCGGTGATAAAGCGACTTGATCGCTCCCTCGGTCCGGTCCATGATCTCGCCAATCTCCGCGTTCGACAGCCGCTCCACGAACTTCAGGATCAAAAGCTGCTGGCGCTCGGCAGGCAGCTCCCGGATCGAGAGCAGCAGCCGCTCCTGCTCCTCGCTGCTTTCGGCCATCGCTTCGGGCGCGTCGAAGTGCAACCCGCTGGGCAGATAATCGTCCAGCGGCACGACCTTCTGGCGACCGCGATCACGGTGCCAGTTGGCGACCAGGTTATGCGCGATGCGGTAGAGCCAGGCCGAGAACGGCACCCCTCGATCAACATAGCCGTCGATATGGCCCAACGCGCGGAAGAAAACGCGGGATGTCAGGTCTTCGGCGTCGTGGTGGTTGCCGGTCCGGTAGTAGACATAGTTGTAAATCTTCTGCACGTACCGTTCATACAGTTCGCCGAAAGCTGCGGAGTCATCCTTCGCCCATTCGACCAGTTGTGCATCGTCGGCAACCGTGTAATCGCGTTCGGCCTGGCTGTGCGGCCTCGTCATACGTACAAACACCTCACCCGTTTAAAGGTTACGCCGCCAAATCTTCCGTGGGATTCGTACTGCTTCTGTCAAGATAGGGCGCCGGGGAGTATACCAGGCATCCGGGCGATCCACTAGCCGGGCATGGGCGCGCCCCCGCCCGGCTGTTATAATGGGCGGCATGAACAAACCACTCACCGAACAACGGATCCGCATCCGGTATGGCAAACAGGGCGCGCTGCGCTTTGTCGGCCACCTGGATCTGTCCAAAACGTGGGAGCGTGTGCTGCGCCGCGCCGCGGTTCCGGTCGAATATACCCAGGGCTTCAACCCGCGCCCTCGGATGCAATTCGCGGCAGCGTTGCAGGTCGGCGTGACCAGCGAGAGCGAATTCCTGGACGTGTGGCTGACCGAGCGGCTGCCGGGCAGCTTCGACGACTGGATCGAGCGGCTGAACGCGACCAGCCCCGCCGGGCTGCGCACCTACGCAATCGAGGATGTGCCGATTCGCGGCGATGCGCTGCCGACGCTGGTGAGCAGCGCGGAGTACGTGTTCACCTTCGATTCCGGCGTGTCGCCCGACGATCTGCGCCAGCGGGTCGCGGCGCTGCTGACCGCTCCCCAGATCGAGCGCGTGCGCCGCGACAAGCCCTATGATCTGCGCCCGCTGATCCTGGGCCTGACCGTCACCGGCGGTCAGACCGTCATTGCCGAGATGGTGACAGGTGATCGTGGAATGGGCCGCCCCGACGAGCTGCTGGACGCGCTCGGCTTCGAGCCGGGATCCGCGCAGATCCATCGCCGCCGCCTGGTCTTACAGCCCACGCCCTCACCCCAACAACCCTGAACCGCCCCTTTTCCAGACAGGAAAAACGGCGCGCCCCGGTGCGAGGCACGCCGTATCCTATCGCTTCAAGGTGCTTTCCGGTCAGGCCGCTAGCAGCAGACCAGGTGCTGCATCATCCGATCCAGCGCCTCACGCGGCGGGCGAAGCTGTTCTGCGCTCAGCGCCACCAACGGCGTCTCGACCAGGTGAGATATCTCGGCCAGCGTCTGACGATGCTCATCGACGTAGATCAGCCCAGTGATGAACTGCTGCTCCTGGCGCGCTTCTTCCAGCAGTCGGAAGGCAGCCAGCTTGTCGGTCGGGTCGTGCAGCGTCGGATCGAGCCGCTTGAGCATCAGATGCGAGCCGTCATGCAGCGCGACGGTCTGCACGGTGCCCGGTTCCTGCTCGATCTGCTCAATCGGCTCGTACTCCGGGATATACGTGATATCGTGCAAGATTTCCTGGTGAGCCTTCCCGAAGGGATAGCTCTTGGTCGATTCCTCGTGATTGTTGAAGGTCACGCATGGGCTGATGATATCCAGCACCGCCGTACCCTTGTGGCTGAGCGCCGCCTTGAGCAGCTCGCGCACCTGCTTGGCGTCGCCCGCGAACGAGCGCGCGACGAACGAGGCATCCGCCGCCAGCGCTTCGAGGCAGATATCAATCGGCGGCAGATCGTTCACGCCGGCATACTTGAGCGATTGGCCCATATCCGCCGTGGCCGAGAACTGGCCCTTGGTTAGCCCATAGACGCCGTTATTCTCGACGATATAGACGATTGGCACGTTGCGGCGAACCATGTGCTTGAACTGCCCCAGCCCGATGCTGCCTGTGTCGCCGTCGCCGCTCACACCCAGTGCGATCAGCGCGCGATTGGCGGTCGTTGCGCCGGTCGCAATCGCCGGCATACGCCCATGCAAAGAGTTGAACCCGTGCGACTGCCCCAGGAAGTAGGCCGGAGACTTGCTCGAACAGCCGATTCCGCTCAGCTTGATGATGTCATGCTGGTTCAGGCCCATCTCGAAGGCGACCTGAATGATCTGGTTTGAGATCGAGTTATGGCCGCAGCCCTGGCACAAAGTCGAGGGGCCGCCCTTGTAATCATTCCGTTCCAGGCCAAGCAGATTGACCCGTGCATTAGCACCCATGCTTTAGCGCTCCTGTTCCAAGAAAGCAGCCACCAGCCAGCTTGCCGTCAGCGGCAGGCCGTCGGAGTAGGCCAGTGAAAGAATACGCGGCGCGAGATCGGGATATTCCATGTGCAGCAGCTTCGCCATCTGGCCGTCCGTATTATTCTCGACCACGTATACCCGGTCGTGCTGCTCGATGAATTCGCGCGTCATGTGGTTGAGCGGCAGCGCCCGCAGCCGCAGGTAGCTTGTCTCAAGGCCCTGGTCTGCCAGCCGGTCGCGCGCCTCAACCACACATGGATCGGTGGTTCCGTAGGCGATGAAGCCGACTTCGGCCCCGCTCACCGTCTCGATCACCGGCTGCGGCACAATCTGGCGGGCGGTGTCGAACTTGCGGTTTAGCCGCGCCATGTTCTCCATCCAGTCGTCGGGCCGCTCGCTGTAGACGGCGCGGGCGTTGTGGCCGGTCCCACGCGCGAAGAACGCCCCACGTGGATGATGCAGCCCCGGCAGCGTCCGGTAGCCGATCCCGTCGCCGTCCAGGTCCATATAACGCCCCCACTGCTCAAGCTGATCGAGCGCTTCGGCGTCCAGCACCTTGCCGCGATCCAGCGGCGTTTCAGGATACTCGAACGGCTTGCTCATCCACAGGTTCATGCCCAGGTCGAGATCGCTCAGCACGAAGATGGGTGTCTGCAGACGGTCGGCCAGGTCGAACGCCTTCCAGCCAAACTCAAATGCTTCGCTGATGCTGCTGGGCAGCAGGATGACATGCTTGGTGTCGCCATGCCCCAGAAAGTAGATGCTCAGGACATCGCCCTGCGAGGTGCGCGTCGGCAGGCCGGTGCTCGGCCCCATCCGCTGCACGTCCCAGATCACACACGGCACTTCAGCATAGTAGGCCAGCCCCGCGAATTCGGTCATCAGCGAGATGCCAGGACCGGACGTGGCCGTCATCGCGCGCGCCCCGGCCCAGCCTGCGCCGACCAGCATCCCGATCGCGCCGATCTCGTCTTCCGCCTGGATCACGGCATAAGTCGATTGGCCGGTTTCGGGATCGGTCCGCAATTGGCTCAGGTACTCACGTGCTGAATCGACCAGGCTGGTCGAGGGCGTGATCGGGTACCACGCGATAACCGATACACCGCCGAAGACCGCGCCCATCGCCGCCGCCGAGTTTCCGTCAAGCAGCAGCATTCCTTCCGTCTTGTTGATCCGCTCGACGCTGTAGGGATCGGACTTCGCCAGGTTATCCTGCGCCCAGTCGTAGGCCGCGCGCACGACCGACATATTCATGTTGACCGGCTTGGCCTTGCCGTCGAAATGGTAGTCGATCGAGAAGGCGATGTCGTCCAGATCGATATGGAGCATCGTCGCCAGCACGCCAACATAAACCATATTCGACACATACGAGGTCAGGCTCGAGGGGATATCCATCGACGACACCAGCGCCTTGACCGGCATCGGATAGTAGGTGATGTCGGCGCGGTCGTGCGCGATCTTCCACTCTTCCGGGTAGTAGCACGCGCCGCCCGGAACCAGATTGGCAATGTCGTCCGCTGCCGTCTGCTGGTTCATCGCCACCAGCACATGATAATCCTCGTGCCGGGCAATGTAGCCATCGCTGCTCAGCCGGATGGTAAACCAGGTGGGTAGGCCCTGAATGTTCGAGGGAAAAATATTCTTACCGTTGACCGGCACACCCATGCGGAAGATAGACCGCATCAGAACCGTGTTGGCCGTCTGGCTGCCGGAGCCGTTGACGGTCGCAATCATAATCTGAAAATCGTTGATGACCGGCTTACGCTCGACCATCATTGAATCAAGAGGTGACGCCTGGGCACCGCTCATGTTACGCTTATACTCCTACATTGGGATACAGATAGGTCAGTAAACTGCATCTAAGTGTATAGACAGAGAGATAGTTCATCGATACGCAAACAGGCCTCTCTTCTCGGACTCGCACTACTCGAAGAAATGATAGAAAGGCAGCATTTTCTGTTTTTCCTGCGCCGCATGGCCGTTCGAACTGCTGTCGGGCGACTCCGGCTGATGCCGCAGCAGGCTCATATGTTCCTTGAGCGCCTGGCGTCCGCCCTCGTAATCGCCCTGGGCGACGCACTCGACCATCCGCTCGTGGTAATCCCACACCGAGCGGTGATAGGCCAGGTCCGCGTAGAGCGGCAGGCCGAATGCCTCATAGGCGACCCAGTAGGCTTGCAGCAGGCCGTTGACGAATGGGTTTTCGAGATATTTGAAGAAAGTGAGATGCAGGTCGCGGTGCTCGACAAACGGGACTTCAACCGGGACATGGTTGAGCTTTTCGCGCGCCCGCCGGACCAGATCGCGCAGATAGGCGATATCCTCAGCGGTCAGCGCGGGAACGGCATCATGCCAGAAGCTCAACTCGATATTGCGCCGCAGCCGCGAAAAATCCCGAAAATAGCTGCGCTCCAGACCCAGCGCGTAGAGCACGCTGAGTGTGACTGCCGGGGCAAAGTCGAATGGCTGTACCTGGGTGCCGGTGCGCGGCTTGATCTGCACCAGCCCCAGCGTGCGGGCGACTTCCAGTTCCTCACGGATCTTGCTGACGCTGACTCCAAGCTCCTGGCTCAGTTCGTTAATCGTCGGCAAACGCTCGCCGGGCTGAACCTGATGCTCAACAATATAACGCAAGATATCCGACTCGATGTGGGCGTTGGGCATCCTGTGCTCCTGCTCACCTGACAAATGGTCTGATTTATATGATAAATCAGAGTATTGTCGAAATTATAATGGTGTGCTCAATACTTGGCAAGAGCCTTTCGGCATAAAAAAACAGGGACAGCTTACCTGCTGTCCCTGATCAGGAGCGAGACAATTATTCAGCCATGCGCCGCCCTACTCTTTTTTGGGCGGCAGCCACGCCTGATACTTCTGCTCGGTGCCGTTCGAATTCGAACTGCCGGGTTGTTCGGCGGCTGGCGCGGCTTCGGGCGGCTCGATTTTCGGATTCTGCGCCTCGTTAAGTGTGCTGTCAACCATCCGGGCGGCATCGCTCATCAGCCGCTTGGGTGACGCGATCGAGCGCAGCTCACGCGTGCTCTGCGATAGTTCGCGGGTGGCGTCGAGAATTTCCTTGCCGTCAGGCCCCAACTCCTGCTCCATCTCGGCGACCATCTGCTCCCAGGCCTGGCGCAGCTTGCGCACCTGGCGGCCCAGTTCGCGCGCCCATTTGGTCGTGTTCTCCGGCCCGCCGATGATAAACAGCGCCAGCGCGATAATTACCATCTCGGCCAGGCCGACTCCAAAAATACCATCCATACGCCTACCCTCGTCCGCTCATGTGCCTGGGTGTGAGTCTAATCTGCCGGCTCGATTTTTTCAACCTGTTGCTCGGTGGTAGCAGCGATAATCCCCACCAGGATCAGCGCTGATCCGGCAAGCTGAAGTGGAACCGGCCACTCGCCCAAGAAGAACATCGCCAGAATCCCGCTGCCAATCGGCTCACCCAACACCACCAGGCTCACATACGCTGCCGGGAGAAAACCCAGCGCGTAGTTAAACGCCGAATGGCCGATCAACTGCGGGACGAGGCCCATCAGCAGCATCCACAAATACGCCTCGCCCGCCAGCCCGCCCACCGGCAGCCCGGCCAGCGCGACTACGATCAGCAGCAGCACCGCCGCGACACTGTATACCAGCCAGATATAGACCATCACGCCCAGCCGCGCGCGCAGCCGCCGCCCGATCACGAAATAGATCGCGGCCATCAGCGCCCCAACGAGCGCCAGCCCTTCGCCCAGCAGCGGATCGTGATTCTTCGGCGGATCGCCGACATCTCCGCTCAGGCTGACCAGCACCCCGCCGGCCAGCGCCAGCATCAGGCCGAGCAGCGCGCGGCGGCCCAGCTTCTCGTTGAGCAGCAGCGGGGCCAGCAGCGCCACCCACAGCGGCGAGGTCGTGACCACGACCACGCTGTTGACAACCGCCGTGTACTCCAGCGACGTGATCCAGGCAGCGAAATGCAGGCCCAGCGCCAACCCCGACGCCAGCGCCCACTTCATATCGCTCCACTTGATGCGGCGCAGCTCGGCACGGTAGCGCGTGAGGACCAGCGGCGTGAGCGCCAGCGCCGCAACGCTCAGGCGGGCAGCAGCCAGCACCAGCGACGGAGCATCTTCGTTCTGCGCCAGCCGGATAAAAATCGCGGCGGTCGAAACCGCCAGCACCCCGGCTGCCAGCGCACTATAGGGTCGCCAGCCGGGGGCAGCCAGCACCGGCTGGGAAGTCTGAGCCTGTTCTGCCATCGATTACCGCTCCCAGGCGGTTTTGTTGCCGGAGTTACGCGCTAAATCCTGTTCCGTTTGCCTTCGAATCGCTGCCGTTGACCCGCCGGGGCACAACCGCCCGCGCGACCTGCCGCTCGTTGTAGAGCACCTCGACCGGCATATCGTAGGAGCGCGAGAGCATCTCCTCGGTCAGCACCTCGCCGGGCGTCCCGCTGGCGAGCACCTGCCCGGCCTTCAGCACCACGACCTGATCGGCATACAGCAGCGCGCTGGTCGGGTTGTGGGACGAGATCACGAAGGCGACCCGCACCGCCGCCAACTGCGCGACGGTTTCCAGCACCATCTGCTGGTTGCGCGGATCGAGATGGGCGGTCGGCTCGTCCAACAACAATACATCGGTTTGCTGCGCGATACCACGTGCAATCAACACAAGCTGCTGCTCGCCGCCGCTCAACTCGGTATAGGGCCGGTGCCGGAAGTCTTCCAGCCCGACCAGCGCCAGCGCCTCGTCCACGATCACGCGGTCGTGCCGGTCGGGGGTCGCCAGCAGGCGCAGATGCGGCGTGCGGCCCATCATCACCACGTCGTGCACGGTGTAGGCGAATACCGGCGCGTGAGTTTGTGGCACCAGCCCGACGCGCCGCGCGCGCTGCGCCGCCGGCAGCCGGAACAGATCGGCCCCGTTCAACCGCACACTCCCCTGCTGCGGCTGGCGGACGCCGCTCAGGACTTCCAGCAGCGTCGTCTTGCCAGAGCCGTTGTGCCCCAACAGGTAGACGATGCTGTTAGCCGCCATGTCCAGGCTCACGCCGCGCAGCACGGGCTGGCCCGGCTGGTAGCCATAGTGCAGATTCTCGGCCTGTAGCATTAGCGCCATCCGGTTTTGTTCACCCGCAGAATCACCAGCAGCAGCGGCACGCCCACGATCCCGGTAAAGACGCCCAGCGGCGGCTCTGAGGACCACAGCGTCCGCGCCAGCGTATCGATTGCCAGCAGGAACGACGCGCCGAGCATGATCGTCGCCGGGATCAGGCGGCGGTGGTCCGGCCCGACCAGCGTCCGGGCGGCGTGCGGAATCACCAGCCCCACCCAGCCGATCACGCCGCTAACCGATACCGCGACCGCCGTCATCAGCGTGCTGAAGACGATGATCAGCAGCTTGAGCCGCGTCGGGTTCAGGCCCAGCGCCAGCGCCTCGCTGTCGCCCAGCGAGAGGACATTCAGCCGCCAGCGCACCGCCCACAAAAACAACATACCGGCCAGCGAGAGCACAGCCAGCAGCGGCACGTCGCCGCGCGTGACATCGGCCAGACTGCCCAGCAGCCAGTAGGTGATCGCGGGCAGCGTGTCGAGCGGGTCGGCGATGTACTTGAGCAGCGAGGTCAGCGAGCCAAAAAATGAGCCGACCAGAATCCCGACCAGAGTCAGCACCAGCAGCGGCGCGCTGGCGTACAGCCGGCTGATGGTATACGCGGTCAGCACCGCCAGCAGCCCGAATCCGAACGCCGCCACCTGGACGTGCAGCGGATTGCCGGTCAGCAGCAGCATCAGCGCCGCGCCAAAGCCCGCCCCCGATGTGACGCCCAGGATATTCGAGTCTACCAGCGGGTTACGGAAGATGCCTTGAAACGCCGTTCCGGTCACGGCCAGATTCCCGCCGATCAGCAGCGCGGCGGCGATGCGCGGCAGCCGGATGCGCGTCACGACGTTGTACACCACATCCGGCTCGAAGGCGGCCTCACGGCTCGTCACGAGATAGTCATACAGCGCACGCACCACGTCCTGTGGCGGGATGGCATAGCGGCCCAGTCCCAGCGCGTAGATCGCCAGCGGCAGCGGCAGCAGCAGGATCAGCCAGTAGAGCGCCGCCTGTTGGCGCGGTCGGTCCCAGGCCAGCAGGCGGCGATTTGTCCGGTGCATTACTCGCACAGACTTTGCGCTTCTTCCTCAGACATCCGGTAATCGTAGAACCGGGCGTAGAAGCCCCGGACCTGGGACGCGCAGTCCAGCGTCACCTGATCGGGATAGAGCGTCTCGGCCATCCAGATGATGCCCAAAATCGAGTCGGGGACGGGTGTATCCCAGGGCGAGATGAAATGCGGAAGCTGGTAGACGCGCCCCGCCTGGACCGCCTCGACCACCGCCCATTCCTCAGACTCGGTGATCGCCTCGACGGACGCGCCGCCATACGTCACCACGAAGATCACTTCCGGCTCCCAGGTCAACACCTGCTCCAGGTTGACATCGTTCCAGTATCCGGGCAGGTCCGCGCTGACCAATTCGCCGCCCGCCGCTTCGATCATGCTGGCCTGATACATCTCACCGCTGGCGGTGCGCAGCGGGTCTGTGCCCGAAAAATAGACGCGGGCCGGGTCGGCAATCGCTTCCGTCTGGCTGAGCACCTGCTCCAGCACGTGGTCATAGTAGGCGTTGAACTGCGCGGCGCGATAGGCCGCGTTCGGCCCCAACACCGCGCCCAACAGTTCCATCGCCGCCTGCAAGCGCTCCGGCGACTCACCCTCGAAGCGGATGATCGGCAGGCCCAGCTCGCCCGCCGTCTCAAGCCAGGTGGTGCGCGCGCTCGTCAGGATCAGATCGGGCTGGAGCGCGGCGGCCTCTTCCAGGTTCAGGCTGTCCTGACTCATGTCGGAGATCGCCGTGAATACCCGGTCGAAATCGGGATCAACACGGCGCATGATATCCTGCCGGGCGGAGCCGCCCATCCCCAGGTAGGTCGCCGCCGCCAACTGATCGCCCGCGCCCAGCGTGTAAGCATAGTAGGTTGCCATGCTATAGGCGCTGATGATCCGGCGCACCGGCTGGGGCACCGTCACCGTGACACCCGCCTGATCGACCACCTCGACGCTGTCCGGCAGCAGTCCTAATTCAATTGCGACCTGCTGGCCGTCTGGCCCGACGACAAACTGCAAGAAGCCGCGCATGATCGGTGTCTTGGATGAAACCGTGTCGCCACAATCCACGCTCGACAACCAGCGCGCGCCCAGCTCCGGCAGCGCGACATACGGCTCGCTGATCACGCCACACTCGAATTCAATCGGCGGGTCCTGCTCGTAGTCGCTGTAAAACAGAACGTCCGCCTCGGCAGCCCGGTTCAGCACAGCCTCTTCGGACGGCTCAAACTGCACCTCGAAGCTGACCGCGCCGTTCACTGCCCCATACGCCTCAACCCACGCCTCGATTGGCTCGCGGGCCGACTCTGGCCCGACAACCACAACCGGCCCCTCGCTCTGGGCGCGCACATCCGCCAGCGGCAGACTGCCGAGCACCAACGCGATCAGGACCAGCAACACACCCCCGCGCCTGAACATAATTGTGTTCCTTTCTAGGATTCGTCGCGCAGTGTCGTTTCGCACTGCTCGATCCACACCAGTACTGCGTCCAACTGCCCGATCATGAAGTCCAGCGCCAGCCCGCCGATACCCGACGGAAGCTGCTCGCGCCGGGCTGCCAGCCGCGCCCGCTGTGCCTGGCACGCCTGCCGCTGCCGTTCGATGATCGCGCCTGCCGGTCGCCCCAGCACGCCCGCGATATACAACCGGCTCAGGAACTCGACGCGCACGCGCCGCACGCTCGGCGACGGCTCCAGATCATCCAGCCACGCATCAAGGCGAACGTGTCCGGCCCCGGTCAGGCGGTACACGGTGCGCGTCGGCGCGTCGTCGGGCTGGACCTGCTGCCCGGCGATCAGCCCTTGCTGCTCCAGCCGCTTGAGCACGGCATAGAGCTGGCTGGTGCTCAGGTTCCAGACATGGCCGAGTTGTGCAGGATCGCGGAAGCAGTCGAGGAGTTGGTAGCCATGACGCGCCTGCGCCGCCAGCAGTCCCAGCAGCGTTTCATCGGGAGTGAGCTTTTGCATGGCCCCTATTCTATGGTGGAATAGGGGTAGTGGCAAAAAGTCGGGGGAAGGGTTATGAGTTCAGCGGCACCAGCCGGTAGATCACGAAGCCGTGCGTTCCGTCGTGGTAAATCGTCTCGCTGTGGAATCCGGCCCGCTCCAGCAGCGCCAGCCAGAACGCGGCCTGCTGTGGCGACGGGGCAACGAAAGCGCGCGCGGCGGTCTGCCCCTGCATCTCGGCGGCAAGTGCTTCGGGCAGCGGCATATAGGCCAGCGTGACGCGCGTCTCCGGGCCGAGATAGTAGGCCAGCTCCCAGCTCAGCCAGTGATCGTAGACGACTTCCCCACCCAAACGCGTATTGAGTTCAGCCGCCAGCCGGTCGATCCCGGTGTGCTGCCCCTGGTCGCCGCCGACTGCCGCCCGCCCGGCCAGCACATCCACGCTGCCCGGCAGCAGCGTGATCACCAACGCCACGATGAGGATCGCCAGCGCCGGACGGCTGCCCAGCCCTCGCCAGACTCCGATCAGCGCGCGCGCCGCCAGCAGCAGCCCGAACGGGATCAGCGTGTGCAGGTAGCGGTCGTAGGTATTGAACGCGACCAGCCAGTGCCAGCCCAGGAACGCCGCGCCGAAGCCCGCGATCAGCCAGTCGAGCGCCGCCGCCCGCGAGCGCCCGCGCCCCAGGCCGCGCGCCAGCCAGGCCCCGATCATCGCCAGCAGCGCCGTGTTCAGCCCGTGCGAGCCGGTTGCCCAGCCAAGCCAGTGCCCCCACTGCTCCAGGCGCGGTCCCACTTCCGCCGCGCGGATCAGCCGCCCCGGATTGTTGTGCGCCACCCCCAGCGCCCAGAAGCTCTGCGGGGCGCGTGCCAGGTCCCAGAGCGTCAGCAGCCCCGCAAGCGTGCCCAGCGCCAACCCAAAGGTGCCCAGCCGCCGCAGCCCGTCGCGCCATTGCCAACCGGGCTGCACGTGCCGCACCATGCCCAGCGCCACAATCAGCGGGACGAACAGCGCCGCGTTCGACTTGCTGGCAAAGGCCAATCCCGCCGCCAGCCCGGCCCCGCGCCAGCGATCGCGGGCCGCCAGCGCGCCCGCCGCCAGCGTCCAGAAAGTGGCCTGCACGTCGGTAAAAACCGTCGCGCTGAAGGCCAGCGCATAGGGCGAGAGCGCCCACAGCAGCACCGCGACCCACCCCACCACGCGATCACGATAGAGCGCCAGCGCCAGCGCGTAGAGCGCTGCCAGGCTGAGCACGCTGAACAGCACATTAGGCAGCCGCGCCGCAAACTCGCTCACCCCCAGCGCCCGGAACGCCAGCGCCGTAACGTAAAATGTGAGCGGCGGCTTGTCGAGATCGGTCCCGCGCAGCAGCCAGTCGCCGCCCTGCGCCACCTGCCGGGCCTGCGCCGCGAACAGCGCCTCGTCGGGATGGAAGCGCATATCCAGCCCCAGCAGCCCGATCCGCAGCAGCGCCCCGGCCAGAATCACAAGCGCCGGTGCCCAGACCGGCGCCCATCCCGTCGCATGGTGGCCCGGCGCGTGCCGGATCACTCGGTGAAGCGGTAGCGGAACAACGTCCACAGCGCGATCACACCGTCCCGCCACGAGATTTTCTTTCCCTCGGACCACTCGCGCCCGTTATACGAGATCGGGACCTCGTAGATACGGTAGCCGCGCTTGAGCACCTTGGCAGTAACTTCCGGCTCGAAGTCGAAGCGCCGCGAGCGCAGCGGGATACCGCGCACGACTTCCGCGCGGAAGACCTTGTAGCACGTTTCCATGTCGCTCAGGATCGAGTTGTAGAGGATATTGGTAACGAACGTCAGCGTGCGGTTGGCGACCATATTCCAGAAGAACATCGCCTTGCGCGGCCCGCCCAAAAAGCGCGAGCCGTATACCACCGGCGAGATGCCTTCCTCGATCGGGCGCAGCAGCACCGGGTAATCGCGCGGATCATATTCCAGGTCGGCATCCTGAATCAGCAGCACATCACCGCTGGCCGCCTGAAAACCCGTGCGCACCGCCGCGCCCTTGCCCTGGTTGTGATCGTGGCAGAAGATCTTCAGGTCGTCGCCCGGCTCGATCTCGGCCAGGACCTCGCGCGTCCCATCGGTAGAGCCATCGTCCACGACAATGATCTCGCTGGCTAGCTCCACCGCACGCACCCGGCGGACAATCTCCGCGATGGTGTTCTTCTCGTTATAGCAGGGAATGATAACCGAGAGTTTCAGGCTCAATATGGCATCCTCTAAACAGCGGGACTACGGTCGGGAAAGCGGCGGAATTATAGCCACTCCCGCCTCAACCGGCAAACGGCGGCGTCCTGACGCTGGTGCATAAGCGTCCTGTAAGTTTTAGCCTGAGAGCGCGTGCGTAGCAAAACAGGCACCGGCCCATGCCGGAGTTTGGCGGAAGCAGCCGGGCGCGCTAAGCTAGGGCGGTATCCCGCCGGCAGCCACACAAGCCGGATTCACCCGCTCATTGGCAGAGACGTGACAGCCTATGACCGACTTCACCACCCTGACGATTCGCGGCCAGCGCAGCGACGATCTGGAGCAGCTTTTGGCGCTGTGGTCCAACCCGGCGATCCTGCTCAATTCGCTGGAGCTGCCCTATATGTCCGACGACTTGTTCCGCGATCATTTCGCCAACCCACCCGCCGACATGCATACGCTGATCGCCGAGGCCGGGCTGGCCAGCGGGCGCAGGCGGATCGTCGGTATGGCGTGGCTCAACACCATCGCCCGGCCACGCCGCCGCCATGTGGGCCGCGTCGGCGTCATCATCTATCCCGACTATGCCGACTCGGATGCCGCCGCCCCGCTGCTGGAAGCCGTGCTCGATCTGAGCGACACTTGGCTGGGGCTGCGCCGGCTGGAAACCACCGTGTTTGCCGACGATACCGCCGCGAGCGCGCTTTACCAGCGCGGCGGCTTCGAGCACGAGGCCACCCTGCGCCGCTACGCCTTCCGGCAGGGTGCCTGGGCCGACGCGTGGCTGCTGGCCCGGCTGCACCGGCCCGGCGCGCCATCCTCTCAGGACGAAAGCGCATGAGCAAGAAAAGCAGCCATCCCACGATTTTGATTCGCGGGCAGGAAGCCGACGACTGGGAAGACATCGCGGCCCTGTCCGGCAGCCCGCAGGTGGTCTACCACACGCTGCAAATGCCCTTTGTTTCGCGCGATGTGATCCGCGAGCGGACCGAGAACAGCGCCCCGAACCGGCAGATATTGGTGGCCGTCGTTGGCGATCAGGTGGTCGGAATGCTGGGGCTGCACATCGGCAGCGGGCGGCAGGCGCACCTCGCCCGCCTGGGCATGATGGTGCGCGACGACTTCCACGGGCAGGGCGTCGGCTCGGCCTTGATGGAAGCCGCGATCGAGCTGGCCGAGAAGTGGTTCGACCTGCACCGGATCGAGCTGGAAGTATTCGTCGATAACCAGCCCGCGCTGGCGCTCTATCGCAAGTTCGGTTTCGAGATCGAAGGCACGGTGCGCGAATATGCCTTCCGCGACGGGGAGTATGTCGATTCGTACATCATGGCGCGCATCCGGTCAGAGGAGCAGGCATGACACCGGCGCATCACCCCTCCAGCCTGGCCGCGCAGCGCGGCGAGCCGAGTTATGTCTGGCGCTTTGGGCAGGAGCGCCGCCTCAAGCTGATCGCGCGCTGGGCGCGCCTGGACGGGGCGACCATCCTGGAAGCGGGCTGCGGTCTGGGCGCGTACAGCGGGCAGTTTCGCCGCCACTATTCACCCCATGTCGAAGCCTTCGATCTGGAGCCGGAGCGCGTGGCCGTAGCGCAGCAGGGGACGCCGCACGCCCTGGTTGCCGCCGCCGAAGCCCTGCCCTACCGCGCGAATCTGTTCGATACGATCCTGTCGAACGAGGTGATCGAGCACGTCAGCGACGACCGGCTGGCCGTCGCCGAGATGGTGCGCACCCTCAAGCCGGGCGGGCGGCTGGTGCTGTTTTGCCCCAACCGCTGGTACCCGGTCGAGCAGCACGGCCACTACTGGCGCGGCCAATACCATTTCGGCAATACCCCGCTGGTCAACTACCTGCCCGACCGCTGGCGTAACCGGCTGGTGCCGCACGTGCGCACCTACAGTGCTTCCGGCCTGAAACGCCTCTTCGAGGGGCAGCCGGTCCACATCATCCACCACACGCGCATCTTTGGCGGCTACGACAATATCGTCCACCGCTTCCCGCGCGCCGGTCGCCTGCTGCGGCACATCCTCTATGCCTTGGAGCGCACGCCGCTTCGCTTCTTCGCCCTCTCGCACCTGCTGATCGTGGAGAAAGTTATGCCCACCCACACCGCACAGATCAGCCGTCGCCCAGAACCGTAGCCCGCAGCTAGCGCAGCGGATCGGTTGAGCGCACGCGCTGAAGCCCGCGCGCCGTGTAGTCGTCCAGCCGCGCATCGGCCAGCGCGTCGAAGTCGATCTCCGGATGTGCCACCGACGAGGTGCAGTCGGTCAACAGGTGCCACTTTGCGATCTGCTCTGGCTGACCGTCAAAATAGTTCATCACCGAGCCGAGCGTCTCCAGCACGCAGTGACTCTTGGCCTGCCCCGCCACATAGACGCGCTCGTAAGTCGCCAGTTCATCCAGCAGCGCCGTATTCAGGCTGCCCTGCGGATGTTCCGGCACCTTGACTTCCGGCTCCAACAGCGAGTAGTGTTCTGTTTTGGCAATCGAGCCTTTGCTGACAAAACGCGGCTGGACCGCCCTGGCCGCCGCGTGGTAAGCGATGGCCTCATACAGCGCCGGGGTGACGGCGTGGCCAGGCGTGCCGATCATGGTGTGATAGGGCCAGATCATCAGCGCCTTGCGGGCCTGCGTCTCAAGCTGGTGCACGTACTCGCGCGACCATTCCGGCTCATAGACTGGCTGCCAGCGGCCCTGCTCGACATCGGCGCTGGTGATAAGCGTGTACGGATCGGGGTGCCGGCCCTCAGTGTCGGTCCACCACGTCGGATAGAAAATCTGCACCGGGATATGGCTGTCCAGTGAGGCCGCGATCAGGCTGATTTCTCCCGTGTGGGCCAGCAGCCATTCGATGGTGCGCCGCGTATCGTCCACCGCGCCGGGCACACTCAGCGCCCCATCGACATGGATGAAATCGACCTGGGGATCGACCAACAGCAGCGCGATCCGCTGCCGGTCATCCTGCGCCGGACTCAGCCCGGCAGCCAGTCCGGCATCGATTGCGGCGGCGGTCTGTGGCAGATAAAGCGTCCCAATCCGGGCCGGATCGTAGAAGTGGGGGGTATCGTTCATGCGGTCTGTCACCCGTTCTATCCTTGCCCTGTGCACAGGGCAGCGCGATTCCAATTAGTAGAGCTTACCCACGCCGGGACCGTCCGTCCACCTGAGAAGCGCACTTTCCAGCGAGGGCAGACACAGCTTGCTTAACATTTATTGAAAAATTATAGGCTGGTTATTTCTTTATACAGCCGGACGTGCTAAAGTGTAAAGAAAGTATGTCGATTCCATAGACAATAGGTTAAGCACCGTGCACCGTTCAAACCGCCCGCTTTTGTCGTCGGGCCTGGCTGGTCTGACACTTCTGATTCTGCTGACTCATCTGCCCGACGGCGGCATGGACCTCACCACCTGGCTTGGCAGCGCGGCGCTGGTGGCGCTGCTGATCGGCCTGGGCGCGTCGCTGGGGGAGCTGCGGCTCTCGCTGGCCCTGACCGGCAGCCTGCTCAGTTATCTGACTTTCGGCGACCGGGCGGGCGCGCTGTGGGCCACCGCTGCCGGGGCTGTGGTCGGGAATCTGTGGTGGTTCTGGCGGCTGCGTCCGGCGCGCGGGCTGCGCCTCCCCCACCGGGTGCTGATCGAGCAGATCGCCAATCGATCCGCCCAACTGCTGCTCGGCCTGTTTGCCGGAGCGTGGGTGTACGAACAGCTTGATTCGCGCCTGCCCCTGGATCGGTTCACGACCAGCGATCTGCTGCGCGTACTGATCCTGCTCGCGGCCGATCTGGCCGTGTATGTCGTCGTTTTCGTGCTCGAAGCACGCTGGCAGGGCCGCCCCACCCTGCGCATCCTGACTCAGAACCGGGTGATCGCGCTGGGCGCGCTGCTGCTGGCGCTCCCGCTGATGATCGCGGCTGCCGTTGCGTACCACCGCCTGTCCGATCTGGTCTTTGGGCTGCTGGTCTTCGGCCTGATCATGGCAGCAGCGGGAGTCCGTCTCGGCATCCGCATCCGGGCGCGCAACCAGCAGCAGGTGGCGCAGCTTTCGCTGCTCTCAGCCATCACCCACGCCATGCGGACCAACATCGGCCAGGACGCGCTGCTCACCCTGGTCTACCAGGAGATTCATCGCCAACTCAAGCCGGCTGACTTCATCGTGGCTCTGCTCGATCTCAACCGCAATATGCTCCAGTTCCCGCTCCATATGCGCTATAAGCAGCCGGTCGTTACCCCACCGCGCGAGCTGCACAAGGGGCTGTACGAAACCGTGATTCAGGAAAAGCGCGCGCTGCTGCTGCCCGATCAGGTCCAGCGCCGCGCCGGCGATTTGAGGATCGAGCCGCCGCCAATCGAGGTTCATTCGTGGCTGGGCGTGCCGCTGCTGGCCCCCGACCGGGTGCTGGGCTGCCTGGCGGTCGAGTCGCACACGCCCGGCCAGCGTTTCACGACCGACGATCTGCACCTGCTGACCATTATCGCGGCGCAGACGGCCATCGCGCTCGACAACACCCAGCTTTACAAAGAGGCCCACGATCGGTCGGTCCAGCTTGCCACGCTCAACAACGTCGCCGCCACGCTGAGCGGCACGCTCGATGTCGAGCAGGTGTTGGACCTGACCCTTTCGTCGGCGCTGGCCGTCGCTGGCAGCGACGCCGCAACGCTCTATATGTGGCAAGAAAACGGCTACCAGCTTCCCCGGCTCGCGCGGTGCAGCGGCCTCAGCGACACATTCTCCGGCGACGAGTTCCGCCCGCTGCTGGCCGAGCTGCACGATCTGGAGCGCCGCCGCCAGCCGTTAATCGTGGCCGACGTGCAGACCGATCACCGCACGCCGGCGCTGCGCGCGAGCATGGAGCGGGAGCACAAGCGCGCCTGGATCGAGCTGCTGCTGCGCAAAGGCGACGAGCTGCTCGGCATCCTGATCCTGTTTTATGACGAGCCGCGCAGCTTCCGCCCCGAAGAGATCGAGCTGCTGCGCAACTTCACCAGCCAGGCGGCGCTGGCGATCAGCAATGCCCGGCTCTACACGCAGACCGATCAGGCCCTGACCCGCCGCCTGGAACAACTTTCGGCACTGGGCGACATCGGGCAGGAGATCACGTCGATCCTCAGCCTGCCGGGCCTGTTCCAGATGGTGCTCGACCGCGCCATCGAGGCCACCCAGTCGCAGACCGGGGCGCTGGTCGTGCGCACGAACGGCGGCGAAACTCGGCCGTCAGTCGTCGCGCAGCACGGCTTCCCGCCCGACATCTTCGCGAGCGCCAGCCCGCTCGTTGGCCCCATCGAATACACCTTCCAGACCGGCTACCCGACCCTACTGGCCGACGTTTCGCTGGCGGAAGACTATGTGCCGCTCGATCCCCGCACCCGCGCCCAGCTTAACGTGCCCATTCTGCATGGCGAGGACGTGCTGGGCGTGATCGCCCTGGGCAGCGATCAGATCAACGCCTATGGGATGGACGATCTCAGTTTCGTGTCACAGCTTGCCGTACAGGCACGCATCGCAATTGACAACGCCCAGCTGTTCCGCCGGGTGGAAGTCGAGCGCGACCGGCTCCAGGTCATCCTCGACAGCATGAAAGAAGGCGTGATCCTGATCGGCGCGCAGAGCGAGATCACGCTGGCGAATCCGCGCGTCAAACGGCTGCTGGGGCTTAATCCGGAGCAGTTGATCGGGGAATCGGTTCACGCGCTGATCGAAGGCCCCCTGCCCGATCTCGCGGCGCGGCTGGGCTTCAGCGTCGAAGCCCTGTTCGAGATTCTGCGCAGCCTGGATGCGAACGTGTGGGACGAAACCTCGCGCGATGGGCAGCGCGTCACCTTCCAGATCCCCGCGTCGCAGGAGCGCTTCATCGACCGAACTGACGCGCCCGTCCGGGATGACAAGGGACGCGTCATCGGGCTGTTGATGGTGTTTGCCGATGTCACTGAGGAGCACCAGCTTGCTCAGGCGCGCGAGGACCTGGGCAGCATGATCGTGCACGATCTGCGCGGCCCGCTGACCGCGATCACGACCAGTCTCAAGCTGCTGAACGAACTGGCATCTCCCGAAGACTCGTTCGGGAAAATCGTGGTGCAGACAACCGAAACCTCGTCGCGGGCCGTGCGCAAGCTGCTAAACATGGTCGATTCACTGCTCGACGTTTCGAAGATGGAAGGCGGAGTCACACTGCTGGAGCGCGAGCCAGCCGAGTTGATGCCGGTGGTGCGGACCGTGCTCGACGAGCTGAATCCCCTGGCCTACGAGCTTGAGGTTGCAATCGAGGTCGAGCTGCCGCCCGATCTGCCGCCGCTGAATATCGACGTGCAGAAAATCGAGCGCGTGCTGTTCAACCTGGTGGACAACGCGATCAAGTTCACGCCGGGCGAGGGGCAGGTCATCATCCGGGCCTACCCGCCAGGCTCGCGGAATGCCGGGGAAGGGCTGCTGCGCGTCGAAGTGCAGGACAACGGGCCGGGCATCGCCGACGAGTTCAAGGAGCGCCTGTTCGACCGCTTCGCGCAGTTGAACGGGCAGCCCGCCCGCCGTCGTGGGACCGGGCTGGGCCTGACCTTCTGCAAGCTGACGATCCAGGCGCACGGCGGCACGATCTGGATCGAGGACAACCCTGCCGGCGGCGCGATCTTCGCCTTTACGCTGCCCGTCATGCAGATGGGCGCAACCGCTGACGACGAGGGTTAGCCGCCCGCCGCCCGTAAGAGTTGGAGCAGCGCCCGCAGCAGATCGGTCACGGTCACGATCCCGACCAGCCGCCCCTCTTCGACTACCGGCAGGCCGCTGATCTTGCGCGCCAGCAGCAGATCGATCGCGTCTTCGAGCGGGGCGTCCGGCGCGATACAGATCGGATCGACCGTCATGCAGGCGTCCACTTCGGTATGATCGAGCAGCAGGTCGTCCTGCCAGCGCTCGCGCATCACCAGCGGCGAATTGAGCGCCAGCCGCACATCGCGATCGGTAATGATCCCGACAATGATCCCGGCCTCATCGACCACCGGCAGCCGGCGACAGCCTGCCGTCGTCATGCGGTCACGCGCCGTGCGCAGGCTGTCCGTCGGCAGGACGGTACTGGGATCGGCTGTCATCACATCTTGTACGCGCATCTTTATCTCCCGCACAAATCGCTCCACGCTCAGCGCATGACGCGCTGATATACGTCAAGCGTCTCGCGCGCGGCCCGCTCCCACGAGAAACGCGCCGCCCGCTCCGGCCCCGCCGCCGCCATCTCAGCCCGCAGCCGGCTGTCGTCCAGAACCGTCGCCAGCACATCGACCATATTGTCCACGTCGTAGGGGTTGAAATAGCGCGGCACGTCCGCTCCCAGCTCCGGCATACTCGACTCGCGGCTGCTGACCACCGGCACACCGCACGCCATCGCTTCGAGCACCGGCAGCCCGACTCCCTCGTACACCGACGCCATAACATACACGGTCGCGGCGCGGAACACCGCCGGCAGATCAGTGTCCGGCACATAGCCCGGCAGCAGCACGGCGTCGCCCAGGTCCAATTCCTCGATCCGCTGGAAAAACTCGCCGGTCAGCCAGCCCTTCGCCCCCACCACGACCAGGCACAGGTTGGGATCGCTGCGCCGCAGTCGGGCCAGCACCTCGGCCAGCCGGGCCAGATTCTTGCGCGGCTCGATGGTCCCCACCGAGAGCAGGAAGCGCTCCGGAAGCTGGTACTTCGTCCGCACCCGCGCGACTTCCGACTGCGCCACGACTCGAAAATGCGGCGCGGCGGCCTCGTGCACCACCGTGATCTTTTTGTCGGGCGTGCCATAGTGGCGCATCAGGTCGTTCTTGGTAGCCTGCGAGACGGCGATGATCGCGTCGGCGCGCTTGACGAACAGCGGCATCGCCCAGTTGAGATACCAGTAGTTCAGGCGGCGGTGGTGCTGTGGAAAAAGCTTGTAGATCAGGTCGTGCACCGTCAGCACGCTTGGCACGCCGGGCAGTGGCAGCAGCAGGTGCTCCGTCGCGTGGAACAGCCGCGCCCCCGGCACCAGCCGCCGGAACGAGAACCGCATCACCTGCCCCTGCCAGACCATCATGCGCCAGGGCTTGTATCCCAGCCGGACCGATCGCTGTGGAATCCCGTTCCATTCCGGCGGAATGCGCGCCTGGGCCGTCCGGTTGTAAAACAGGGCCGGGGGCTGCTCCATCTCTCGGATTAACGCCTGAGTCAGGGAATAGGCATAACGCCCCAAACCGGCCCGGTTGTTGACCGCTGCCGAAACATCCAGATAAATTGTCAAGCTAGGCCCCCTCGCTATCCCGTCGCAGCGGGCGATCGCGGTGGCGCAGCACCGCCCATACGAACCGGGGCAGCCGCAGCATCCGCCGCCAGCGCCAGGGCTGCCGGTAGAGCCGGTACAGCCACTCCAGCCCACTGCGCCGCATCCACTCCGGCGCGCGCGGGATCACGCCCGCGATAAAATCAAATGTGCCGCCGACGCCCATCGCCACCCGCACGCTGAGCCGCGCCCGGTACCGCGCGATCCAGACATCCTGGTGCGGCGCGCCATAGGCCACCAGCAGAATATCGGCCCCACTGCGGTTCACCCGCTCGATGATCGCGTCAGCTTCTTCCGGCGCGGGGCTGCCCGCATACGTCCCGGCGATGTGCAGCCCCGGATTCTGCGCCTGGAGCTTTGCGGAGGCCTGTTCCGCGACTCCCGGCGCGGCCCCCAGCAGAAACAGCTTCCAGCCCTCGTGCGCCGCGCGCTGGGCGATCAGCGGCACGCCGTCCGAGCCGGTCACGCGCTCTGGCAGCGCCCGGCCCAGGTAGCGCGCCGCGAGCAGCAGCCCGGCCCCGTCCGCCACACACAGATCGGCGTCCTGCAGCACGCGCAGAAATTCGGCGTCGTCCTGCGCGATCATCACGAATTCCGGGCTGACGGTGCAAATCTGATATACTCGGTCGCCGCGCGCAATCCACCTGGCGATCGCCGCCAGCATCCCGGCGAAGGTCGTGACATCCACCGGGACGCCCAGAATCGTGATTCGCTCGGCTGTACCTGACTCCATCCGCCCCTCGCGCCTGCTGCTGACTGCTGTTCTGCTGGCATTTTACACTGGGGCCGCCATTTGGCCTAGTATAGTCGGGCGGCGCGGCAAACCGACTCGCCGCAAGTTGCCTCAGCCTTTGGCATTGTTACAATTAGGGGTGGAGGATCTGTCTATGACTGATGATCAGCACGAGCTCCCCCTCGCCGACGACTACGACGACGAGCCAGATCGCTATGAGCCGCTGCCCCCGGCTGACGAGGTCGACTTCTCAGAGCCGGACGAAGCGGGCGACGAGGACGCGCCGGACGAGTACACCGCCTACGCCGACACCGCAGCGGCGCACGCGGCGGCATACCCCGACTCCGGCGATCATCTGGCGGTCGGCGAAGAGGACCGGCTGCGCCAGCCGCGCGCGCAGAACTTCCGCCGCCGCCTGCGGATGCAGATCAGTATGCTGCCGCTGGCCGTGTTCCTGATCGCGCTCGGCGCGTACCTGAGCGCCCGCGCGCAGAACGTAGGCGGCCTGCCCGATCTCTCGACTCCGGCGCTGTGGGGCGTGGTCGTGCTGGCGGTGGCCTTTACGGCCATCTTTCATGCGCTGGTCTTCGGACGCCGCGAACGCGGGCTGCTCTTTTTTGGCCTGTGGGTCTGGCTGACAGCCGGCGTGATCGCGGTTGTCATCGTTGGTATCGACGACCGCCCCGAAGCCGGCGAATGGTGGCCGCTGCTGCTCGTCGCGCTGGGGCTGGCGTTCGTCGTCACCTACCTGGTCGAGCGCCTGCACGACACCCGGCTGGTGCTGCTCGGCGTGATCGCGCTGGTCGCGGCGGCGGCGGCCTTCTGGATCACGCATGGCCGGGCCGATACCGATCTGCTCGATCGTGCCGCCGATTACTGGCCGCTGCTGCTGGCGCTGCTCGGCCTCGGCTTGCTGCCGCTCGCCTTTCAGCGCCCCACCCGATAAGGAATCGCTATGCGCGCGCTCACCATTGCGATTGACGCCAGCCGGACCACGACCGCTCAGCGCACCGGCACCGAGAACTATGCTCTGCAGTTAATCCGGGCTATTCTGGCGCTCGATACGCCGCACCACTACCGGCTGTACTTCCGCGACGCGCCGCGCCCCGATCTCTTTCCGGCGCACCCGCGCGCAACCTGGCAGGTCATTCCCTGGCCGCGTGTCTGGACACACCAGCGCTTCGCGGCGGCGCTGTGGCGCGATCGTCCGGATATTACGTTTGTCCCGTCGCACGTCCTGCCGCTGTGGTTCCCCGGCCCGGCGGTCGTGACGGTGCACGATCTCGGCTACATCTACTTTCCCGACGCGCATCCCGGCCTGGCCCGGCGCTATCTGGCCTGGTCCACGCGGCACGGCGTCCAGCGCGCGACACGGCTTATGGTCGATTCGCTGGCGACCGCGCACGATCTCGCCGCGCATTACGGCGTCTCCGAGAACCGGATCGCGCTGGTCTATCCCGGCGTCGATGAAGCGATCACGCGCGTCACCGATCCGGCCAGACTGGCCGCCGTGCGCGCCCGCTACAAACTGCCGGAGCGCTACCTGCTGTTCTTCGGCACACTCCAACCGCGCAAGAATATCGCACGCATCGTGCAAGCTTTTTCGCAGTGGCAGTCGCGCCAGCCGGATCAGGATGTCGCGCTGGTGCTGGCCGGATCGCAGGGCTGGCTCTACGACCCGGCCTGGACCGTCGGAGCCAGGAATGTGATCCTGCCGGGCTATATCGCCGATGCCGACGTTGCGGCCCTCTACAGCGGTGCACTGGCGCTGGTCTTTCCATCACTACACGAAGGCTTCGGTTTCCCTGTCCTCGAAGCGATGCGCTGTGGCACACCCGTGATCACAAGCGCGACCTCGTCTCTGCCCGAGGTCGCCGGCGACGCGGCCCTGTTGGTCAACCCGCGCGACGTAACCGCGATCACCGCTGCTATTCAGCGCATTGTGACAGACGACGCCTTGCGCGCCGACCTGATCGACAAGGGTTACCGACAGGCCGGGAAATTCACCTGGCAGCGCGCCGCCGAGCAGGCCGTCCAGACGCTCGAAACGGCAGCCCGTTTATCGTCATAGAAGCGTCAGGCAAACAGAGTTTGCGAGATAGGTAGGCGTTTCTTATAATTCGGACGAACCATTCTTAATCTCACTTGGCTAAGAAACTGGGAAAAACGTCATGCGAAAATGGATTGTCTACAGCCTGGTCGCAGCCGTAACGCTGGTTTCGCTGCTGGGCGCGTGGGCGCTTTCGCCTGCGCCGGAGGCCTCGGCCAACCCCGGCACGAACTGGAACGCGTCCTACTGGAACAACCGCAGCCTCTCCGGCAGCCCGGTTATCACCCGCGTTGATAACGTGATCGACTTCAACTGGGCGGGCGGCTCCCCCGATCCGGCCATCCCTGCCGACAATTTCAGCGCGCGCTGGACCAAGACGGTCAATTTCCCCACGTCGGGCCGCTGGCACTTTAAGGCCGGGGCGGACGACGGTATCCGCGTGTGGATTGACGCCACGCTGCTGATCGACCAGTGGCACGACGCGCCCGGCGGCTTCACCACCTATTCCGTCACGCTCGACCAGCTTACTGCCGGCAATCACGATCTGCGCGTCGAATACTATGAGGCGGGCAGCTTCGCCGGTGTGCAGTTCCTGTGGTGGCCCGAAGGCGGCCAGCCCGGCGTCGGTACCGGCCCTGGCGCTCCGGCGACCAGCGGTGGCGCCGCCAGTTGGAGCGCGTTCTACTGGAACAATGCGACGCTCTCCGGCAACCCGACTATCACCCGCACCGACGCGCGGATCGACTTCAACTGGGCGGGCGGCTCGCCCGATCCGGCCATTCCCGCCGATAACTTCAGCGCCCGCTGGCTCGCCAAGATCAACTTCCCGACGCCTGGCCCCTGGCGCTTCAAAGCCGGAGCCGATGACGGCGTTCGCGTGTGGATCGACCAGACCTTGATCATCGACGAGTGGCACGGTAGCACGGCAGGTTTCAGCAACTACGAGGTTGATGTGCCGGGGCTGACCGCCGGCGATCATGACATTCGCGTCGAGTATTTTGAGACGACCGGAAATGCCGGTGTTCAGGTCCAGTGGTGGCAGGGCACGACGCCCGGCGCGGCTCCTGGCGCGACCGCCGCTCCGACTCAGCCGCCCGTCAAGCCGATCTGGGCCGCCGTCACCGCCGACTCGCTCAACGTGCGGCGCGGCCCTGGTCGCGGCTACGAAGTGATCGCCCAGATCAACTATCCTGACAACTACCTGGTCAAGGGCGCGCTGGGCGACATGACCTGGATCATGATCGAACTGAAGAACGGCACCTTGGGCTGGGTCCACAACGATTGGGTCTGGCTGTGGAGCGACGAACCGGATTTCGTCAGCAAGATTCCGCGCGTTGAGGCGGACGTGCTGCCCGGCGAGTCGGGTGTGGTACCGCCCGGTCCGGTCACCGTGCGCGGGCGCACCACCGCGACACTCAACCTGCGTGATGGTGCGAGCGTCCGGGCCAAAGACATCGGCGGCCTGCCCGAAGGCGCGGTCGTACTGGTCGAGGCCCGCAACCGCAACGGCGCGTGGTATCTCGTCACCTACCAGGGCATGCGCGGCTGGGTGAGCGCCCCCTTCGTCATCCTGACCGAGGGCCGGGTGAGCGATCTGGTGGTCAGCACCGAGGTCGTGCCCGCGCCCCCGCCGGGGCAGGTCTTCGTCCCCGAAGATGAAGCCGGACGCCCGGCGGTCACGGTGCGCGGCGTCACCTATACCGACGTCAAGCTGCGCGACGCGGCCAGCGTGCGCGGTACCGACCTGGGGACGATCCCGCAGGATACCGAGCTGGTGATCGAAGGCCGCAACACCAACGGCGCGTGGTATCTGGTCACGTACAACGGCCAGCAGGGCTGGGTCAGCTCGCCCTTTGTGCGCCTGGTCGAAGGCACCGTGCAGGACTTGCAAATCCGCTAAGCCCGCATCAGAATAGGTTCGAGTCAGGCCACCGCCCCGCGCCGGTTCTGGACGTGGGGCGGTGTTTTTTAACCCGTTTGGGACAGGCGATGGGAATCGACTATATCATTCATTATGGCTGCGAGCCGAAGCGCGCCCTGACGACCGAGGGCATTCTGGAGCGACTGAAGGGGCGGGATCGCGCGCTGAAAATCATCGAGCTATATCGCCAGCGCGGCGATGACCGTCCCCCGGCGCGAATGGGCTTCGAGATGGTGCGCCGCCTGCCGGATGGTGCCGAGGAAACGCAGATCGTCGTGGTGCAGGATCTGCTCGACGCTGCCGGAGAACTGGAACCCTGGGAGCCGTATTGTGCCGGCTGCCCGGCTAACCGGGCCGGACGCCCTTTCGGCTGCATCGGCACGATCAACTATCCGATCTCGGCGCGCGCCGAGCGCTGGCTGCTGGAACAGCTTCCCGACAACGACGAGCCGCTGCCTTATATGCTGCTCCAGAAGGCGCTTCAGGAGATGGGCTATACCGGCACGACGGCGGCCTCGCTGCGCCAGCAGACCGGGGTGTTCTTCGAAGGCCCCCATACGCTCGTGCGCGACTTCGGCGGCTTCACCGTCTCCGGCGATCAGGTCTTCGAGCTGCTATTCCTCTCCGGCCCGATCCGCCCCGCCCACGCCACGCTGCTGCTCCAGTTCTTCGGCGGCATCCCGCGCGATCTGGAAGCCGACACGATCATGCAGCTTGCCGTGCCCCCCTCGCAGGAGTGGATCGACGAGCATACGCCGCTCCTGGTCGGACCCCGCCCCACCGACGACGAATCGACCGTCGCGATCAAGGAGTTCCTGCACGCGCTGCACATCGGCTACCGGCTGGCCGTGCCCGTGCTGCTGGACGTGTGATTCGGGTGGGATTCGCCGCTCAGACGGGGTATAATCCGGGTCCGATCCGGCTGCACCGCCGCCTATTTCTCACGATGTTTCTCTCATGCATCTCGAACACCTGTCGCTGCACAACTTTCGCAACTACGCCCGGCTGGAGATGTCGATGCCGACCGGCCCGATTCTGCTGCATGGGGCCAACGCGCAGGGCAAAACCAGCCTGCTCGAAGCGATCTACTACCTGGCGACAGCCCGCTCCCCCTACACCACGTCCGACCGGCAGTTGATCAACTGGAACGCCGAACAGGACATTCTGCCCTTCACCAAAATCGGGGCCGAAGTGTTGAGTGATCGCCACATCCTGAACCGGGTCGAGATCACGATCGCGCCCGACTCGAATACGCTCAACGGCGAGCGCTTCCGCAAGGAGATACGCATCAACGGCGTGTCGCGCCGCATGATGGACCTGATCGGGCAGATCAACGTTGTGATGTTCCTGCCGCAGGATCTCATTCTGGTCGAAGGCCCGCCCGCCGAGCGGCGGCGCTATATGAATGTCACCCTCTGCCAGACCGACTCCGACTACTGCCAGGCGCTCGTCACCTTCGAGAAGATGCTGGTCCAGCGCAACGCCCTGCTCAAGCGCATCGCGGATGGCGAAGCCCGCCCCGGCGAGCTGGATTACTGGGACGAACAGCTTACCACGTCCGGCGCGGTCCTGATCGCGGGCCGCCAGCGTTTGCTGCGCGAGCTTGAGGTCAAAGCGCGCCAGGTGCACCGCGATCTCTCCGGCGGCGAAGAAGACCTGGAACTGCAATACCAGCCCGGCTTTCTGCCCACCGCCGAAAACAGCGGACAGCTTTCATTCAACGTCCTGGGGCTGGACCTCAACCGCCAGCTTGATCCCAAGACGATCGCGGCCCAGTTCCGCGAGCGGCTGGGCGAGACGCAGGGCGAGGAGATCGCGCGCGGCATGACGCTGATTGGCCCCCAGCGCGACGAGCTGCGCCTGATGGTCAACGGGCACGACCTGGGACTGTACGGCTCGCGCGGGCAGGCGCGCACAGCGGTTATGGCGCTCAAGCTGGCCGAGCTGGAATGGATGCGTCTGGCGATTGGGGAATGGCCGATCCTGCTGCTGGACGAGGTGATCGCCGAACTGGACGCGCACCGCCGCGCTTACCTGCTCAACCGGATTCAGGGCGCGTCGCAGGTGCTGCTGACTACCACTGAGCCGGAAATTTTCACCCCCGACTTCCTCGACAGAGCGGCCCGCTGGCACATCCACCAGGGCCAGATCATCACTATCGACGGCGCGACCGGGTAAACAGCTTAGAGCGGGCGTTTGGCCGGAATACCGGGGCGGCGCGGGTACGGCTCCGGCGTGGCGGCGACTTTCTGGATCACGACGAGATAATGGGTATCGGGCACCTGGGGCAGCTCGACCGGGATGATCTTCTCGACGTGCCCGCCCAGGATCCGCAGCGCGTTCTCGGCCTGCTGTGCTTCGACGACCGCCGTCTCGCCCTTCATGGCAATACAGCGTCCCCCCACCCGGCACAACGGCAGCAGATATTCTGCCAAAACCGGCATCTGCGCCACCGCGCGCGCCAGCACCAGATCGAACTTCTCACGCGTGGCAGCGTCCTGACCTGCTTCTTCGGCACGGGCAGTCAGAATCCGCACGTTGTTCAGCTTGAGCCGGCTTACGATATGCTCCAGAAAGGCAGTCTTTTTGGCCGTCGCTTCGAGCAGGGTCAGCTCGATGAACGGGCACAGCAGCCGCAGCGGCAGGCCGGGGAAGCCCGCCCCGGTCCCCACGTCGATCACGCGCAGGCCGGGCGTGAGCGGGACCGCCAGCAGCACCGACAGCGAATCGAGGAAATGCCGCATCTCGACGTCTTCCGGCGCAGTGATCGCCGTGAGGTTGGTATGCTCGTTCCAGGCCAGCAGCTCGTCGGCATAGATGCTGAAGGCGCGCTGCATCTCTGGCGTTAGCTCCGTGTTCAACAGCTCGCGGCTGGCTCGAACCAGTTGGTCAACGTTCATGCGGGCTTCATCGCTTCTCCGGCGGGCCGGTGGCGCTTCGGACAGTCGCCTGACTACAGCTTGCAACCCGGCGCCGGCACAGCCGCGCAGCACGAGGTCCGGGCCTGATCGGGCATAAATTCGCCCGATGCCCCGCAATTATAGCAGAGAATTCGCCCGTTCTCCCCTGCCGGCGCTCGTTTGGCAGGCACGATCATTGGCGCTAACATCCGTTCACGGTTCAGGAGAGATGCACATGAAGTATGCAGGCAAAATTACACGTGTCCAGCACAGAGGCGATGGCGTGACCCTGATTGTGGAGACAGAAATCGGGCTGCGCGGCGTGGAGCTTGACACCGACCTGTGGAGCGAGATCATGGCCGATACCGGCATCGCCCGCGCCGAGGCCCTGGTCGGCTGGGCGGTCGAGTACGACCCGGACAGCGGCGATCTGGAGCTGATCACGCCCGACGAAGACGATACAGAGCCGATCTAGCGCGCCAGCCGGGCGTTGATCAAGCGTGGGGAACCGGGCCGGTCCGGTGGGCGGAGTCCGGTTTAGAATAAGAGCACACGGGTTCCTTTCGCGTCTCGAAGCAGGGTGTGTGATGTCTCGACTATGGCGAATCTGGCGGCAGCGCCGCCGCTGGCAGCAGGTCGCGCTGATTGGGCTGCTGGTCTGCATCATCATATTCGGATTCCTGTATGCTTGGCTGCTGGCCGGGCTGCCCTCGATTGACCGGATCGAGGCCGGGATGGCCCTGCCGAGCACGCGTATCTACGACCGCCAGGGCCGCCTGCTCTACCAGATCGCCGACCCCGACACGGGGATCAACCAGGTCGTGCCGCTCGACGCCCTGCCCGACTGCATCATCGAAGCGACTATCGCCACCGAGGACGCGAACTTCTACCGTCACCCCGGCATCGACATCGAGGGTGTGACGCGCGCCCTGTGGATCAACGTCAAGGGCGGCGAGGTGGTCGCGGGCGGCAGCACAATCACGCAGCAGGTCGCGCGCAATCTGCTGCTCGATCCCAGCCAACGCGCCGAACGCACTCTGCGCCGCAAGCTGCGCGAGGGGCTGCTGGCGCTCCAGCTCAACCAGCGCTACTCGCGTGATGAGATTCTCGCTTTCTACCTCAACCAGACCTACTACGGCAACCTGTCCTACGGCATCGAAGCCGCCGCACATGCCTACTTCGGCAAGAGTGCGACCGATCTCACCCTGGCCGAATGCGCGCTGCTGGCCGGTCTGCCCCAGGCCCCCGGTCGCTACGATCCGCTGAGCGATCCCGAAACGGCCAAAGACCGCCAGCGGATCGTGCTCGATCTGATGGTCCGGCACGGCTATCTCGCTCAGGCCGAGGCGGATCAGGCGTATGAACAGGAACTACAGTTCGCGGCGTCACCCTTCCCCATCGACGCGCCGCACTTCGTCACCGCCGTCTGGACGCAGCTTGAGCGCAATTTTGGCGAGGAGTTGTATGCCGGTGGGCTGGAAGTGATCACCACGCTCGATCTGGATTGGCAGAACGCCGCCCAGGCTGCCGCGCAGCGCCACCTGGCATGGCTCAACGAGCCGATGGCCGGTGAGCCGGCCCACAACGCCCGCAACGCGGCGCTGGTCGCCATCGATCCGCACACCGGGCAGATTCTCGCCATGCTCGGCAGCCCTGACTATTTCAATGAGAGCATCGACGGCGCGGTCAACGCGGCACTGGCCCCGCGCCAGCCCGGCTCGGCGCTCAAGCCGTTCACCTACGCCGCCGCCTTCGATCCCACGCGCGAGGACCCCTGGACGCCCGCAACGATGGTGCTCGACATTGGCACACCGTTTGTCACGCGCCGGTTGGAAAGCTACACCCCGGCCAACTATGGGCTGGTCGAACACGGCCCGGTCCTGGTGCGCGAGGCGCTGGCCTCGTCCTACAATATCCCGGCAGTGGTCGCGCTCGATCATATCGGGCTGGACGCGCTGGTCCGGCTGGTGACGCGGCTCGGCATCAGCACCCTGACCGATACCAGCCGCTTCGACCTCTCGCTCACGCTCGGCGGCGGCGAAGTGCGCCTGTTGGAATTGACCGCCGCCTATGGGGCACTCGCCAACGGCGGCTACCACGTCGAACCGGCGTATATCCTCGAAGTGCGCGATCGTGACGGGAATACGCTCTATGAATGGACGCCACGGCGCGACACCAGCCCGGTGCTCGATCCGCGCGTCGCCTATCTGATCACCGACATTCTGAGCGACAACGCCGCGCGCATCCCGTCCTTTGGCCCGGCCAGCGCGCTGAATATCGGGCGGCCTGCTGCCGCCAAGACCGGCACCACCACCGACTTCCGCGATAACTGGACGGTCGGCTACACACCTAATCTGGTCGTAGGCGTGTGGGTCGGCAACGCGGACAATACGCGGATGGTCAATGTCACCGGCGTGAGCGGGGCCGGCCCGATCTGGCACGAGTTCATGCGGCGCGTGCTGCTCGGCCAGCCGGAGCTGGAATTTGCCGTTCCCGATGGGCTGGTGCGGGCCGAAGTGTGCGCCACGTCGGGTCTGCTGCCCACCGAAGACTGCCCCAAAACGCGCGGAGAGTGGTTCATCGAAGGCACGGTGCCGACCGAAGAGGATAATTTTTACCAGCGCTTTACACTCGACCGCCGCACCGGCCTGTTGGCCGACGACTCGACGCCACTCGAAGATCGCGAGGATCGCGTCTACCTGATCCTGCCGCCCGAAGCGCGCGAGTGGGGCGCACGCCAGGGCATCCCCCAGCCGCCGGTCGGGGCACGCCTGGTCGGGGGTGAAACGGTGCCTGCCCGCCTGCTCTCACCCGATCCGTACACCATCTTCCGCCTGACGCCACTGCTGCCCGACGATCAGCAGCGCATCCATCTGACGCTCACCACGCCGACCCATACGCAGCGCGTCGAGTATTACCTGGATGGCGCACCGCTCGCCACGACCGATACCGCCCCCTTCGATCACTGGTGGACGCTTCAGCCGGGCGAGCACGAAGTCTATGCCGTCGTGCACCTGGACGATGGCAACATCCTCACCACCAACTCGATCCCCTTCCGCGTCGGGGTGTGGGTCCCGCCGGACGAGCGCCCGGTTTCCGGCCCGGCGGAGTAGCGCTAGCGGCCCATTTTCCTCTCAGGCTCAAGCCGTCATGACGCAGTAACAAGGATGGTAGTGGCGAACAATTGACTGATAGCAGCCGTTCAACTGCCCCCCATCCCCCGGCCCCTTCCCCCACGCTGGCGCGGAGGGAAGGGGGGAATGGGAGCGTTTTTCAAGTCCTTCCCACCTTGTGGG
>JAAYCM010000049.1 GCA_012729765.1 Chloroflexota bacterium
ATGCCGGTCCCCTCATCGTCATCATTTCTTGAGGAGTTTTTTGCCACATGACCTACATTCCCCACACGGACGCAGACCGGGAAGCCATGCTCAAGGCGATTGGCGTGGCCTCACTCGACGATCTGTTCGACGCCGTGCCCGCCGACCTGCGCTTCCCCACGTTGGATCTGCCGGCGGGACTCAGCGAGATGGAGACGGCCTGGGAGCTGGGGGGCCTGGCGAGCGCTAATGCTGCCGCGAACGATTTCGCGATCTTCCTGGGCGCCGGAGCCTATAATCATTTCATTCCGAGTGTTGTCAACCATATTTTGCTGCGCGGCGAGTTCTACACCGCCTACACGCCCTACCAGCCGGAGCTAAGCCAGGGCACGCTGCAGGCGATCTTCGAATACCAGAGCATGATGTGCGCTCTCACCGGCATGGAAGCCGCCAACGCGAGCCACTACGATGGCGCGACTTCGCTGGCCGAAGCGGTGATCGTCGCCAACGCGCACTTCCGCGGCAAGCGCACCAAGATCATCCTCAGCCCTGGCATCAACCCGCAGTATCGCGCCGTGGTCCGGACCTATCACCAGGGCAACGAGCTGAAATTCGTCGGCGACAAGGGCAGCGCCACCGTGCCCGACCTGGTGGATATGCTCGACGACGACACGGCGCTGCTGGTCGTCAGCTATCCCAACTTCTTCGGCCAGATCGACGATCTGGGAGAACTGGCCAAGTCCGTCCACGACGCGGGCGCGCTGCTGTGCATGGTGGTCGATCCGATCGCACTGGGTCTGTTCAAGTCGCCGGGCCAGCTTGGCGCCGATATCGTGGTCGGCGAGGGTCAGCCTTTGGGCATTCCAATGAGCTTCGGCGGGCCATACCTGGGCTTTTTCGCCACGCGCGAGAAGCTCGTCCGCAAGATCGCGGGGCGCATCGTGGGCGAGACGGTCGATGCAGATGGCCGCCGGGCATATGTGATGACGCTCCGCCCGCGCGAGCAGGACATCCGCCGCGAGAAGGCGACCAGCAACATCTGCACCAACCAGGGCCTGATGGCGCTGGCGGCGTGCGTCTACATGAGCGTGATGGGCAAGCACGGCCTGCGCCGCGCCGCGGAGTTGTGCTATCACAAGGCACATTATGCGGCCCGGCAGATCGATGCGCTGGAAGGCTACAGCGTGGACATGAGCAAGCCGTTCTTCAAGGAATTCGTCGTGACCTGCCCGGAGCCGGTCGCCGCGATCAACGATGTGCTGCTGGAGCACTGGGGCATCATCGGCGGCTACGACCTGTCTAGGGACTATTCCGCGCGCGAGAACCAGATGCTGCTGGCCGTGACCGAGATGAACACCAAGGACGAGATCGATACCCTGGTCGAAGCCCTGCGCTCGGCCCCGGACGATATCCAGAACCACGCGCACCATCACCACCATTCGTAGGGCTGCGAAATAGGATTAATGCGATGACCGACGAACTCAAGGTTAAAAAGAACGGCGCGCCTCCCGCGTTGGAGCCGCTGATTTACGACCTGGGCGCGCCCGGGCGCACCGGCGCGATCCTGCCCAAGCCAGACGTGCCCGAAGCCGAGCTGCCGGGCGACCTGCTGCGCGACGATCTCGATCTGCCGGAAGTCAGCGAGATGGATGTGGTCCGGCATTTCCTGCGCCTGAGCCAGTTCAATTACGCTATCGACAAAGGTTTCTACCCGCTCGGCTCGTGCACCATGAAGTACAATCCCAAGCTCAACGAGGACATGGCCCGGCTGCCCGGTTTCGCGCTGGTCCACCCGCTGCAGGATCCGTCGACCGTGCAAGGTGCGCTGGCGCTGATGTACCAGCTTCAGGAATGGCTGGCCGCGATCAGCGGGATGAAAGGCGCCAGCCTGCAGCCCGCCGCCGGGGCGCAGGGCGAATTCGCGGGGATCCTGATGATCCGCGCCTATCACCATGCGAACGGCGAGCCGCACCGTACCAAGATCATCGTGCCCGACAGCGCTCACGGCACCAATCCCGCCACGACGGCGATGGCCGGGCTGCAGGTCGTGGAGGTGACGTCCGACGACAACGGCGATGTGGACCTCGACAAGCTGCGCGAGGTGTGCGGCGAGGACGTGGCCGGCATGATGATCACGGTGCCCAACACGCTGGGCGTGTTCGAGCGCCATATCCAGGATATCGTGGACATCATTCATGGCTGTGGCGGCCTGATGTATATGGACGGCGCGAACATGAACGCCATGCTCGGCATCGCCAAACCGGGCGATCTGGGCTTCGATGTGATGCACTACAACCTGCACAAGACCTTCAGCACGCCGCACGGCGGCGGCGGGCCGGGCAGCGGGCCGGTGGCCGTGGGCGACAAACTGCTGCCGTTCCTGCCAGGGCCGATCGTGAGCATCGTGGATGAGGGTGACGAAGGCGAGCCGCCGCTGTACGGTCTGACTATGCCAGAGCAGAGCATCGGGTCGATCAAAGCGTTCTGGGGCAACTTCGGCATGCTGGTGCGCGCGTTCGCCTATATCTCGATCCACGGGGCCGAAGGGCTGCGCGCCGTCACCGATCACGCCGTACTCAACGCGAACTACATCCGCAGCAAGCTCCAGGGCACGTACC
>JAAYCM010000050.1 GCA_012729765.1 Chloroflexota bacterium
CCCGCTCGAAAACGTTCACCCCGGCGCGGTTGGCATCCGAGATGTTGACCGTTTCAAGGACCGCCGCCAGCAGCTCCTGGGCCGAGGTGGCCTCGTTCAACCGCTCGCTTGCGCGATAAAGCATTTCTGTCTGGGCCAGCGCAGCCTGCGTTGCGTCAAAGGCGCGGAACTGCTCGACGGTCACGGCAATGCGGTCGGCGACCTGCTGGACCAGCTCGCGATCTTCATCGGTCAGGCTCTCCACCCCGTCGCCGCCCAGCTCGATCGCGCCAATCGCCTGCCCGCGCAGCACGATCGGCTCGACAACCTGCTGGTGATGGCCGTTGCCGCCGGACGATGCCGTTTCGGTCGCCAAGGGAACCGTCTGTTCCAGCGGCTCAAGCGCGTGCAGATCGTAATGATAGCCTATGCCCTCGCCGGTCGCCGCCTCACTCAGGTACCTTTGCCAGCTTTCGCGCGTCAGCCGGCGGTTGAGAACGTCGGCACGTTCAACCGCTTCACGGATCTCGGTGTAGGCTTGCGCGCTCTGGATTGTCGCCGCGATCTGGTTTGCCATCGCCTGGAAGACCGGCAGGTTATCCTCATTAAACGTACCGGCTTCGACAGCCTGCATGTCCAGCACGCCGAGCACCTGCCCACCGACGATCAGCGGGATGGCGACTTCGGATTGTGTATCGGGCAGCAGCGGGTTCGGCAGGTGGATCTCACTTGCAACCGTGTCGGCTACCAGGATAGGCCGCAGCAAGCGGACGCTGTTCGCCACAATCGACCGGCCATCGACATCGAGCCGGTGGCCGAGCGCCATCAACTGCTGGCCGACCTCGCCGGTACCGGCTTCCAGCACCGCATAGCGCTTCGCGTCGTCCAGCAGATAGACCTGCGTGTAATACAGATTGAACCGGTCGCGGATGAACTCGACCAGTTCGGGCAGCAGCGTGCTCCGGTCTTCCAGCTGGGATGCGAGAAAGCCGACTTCGAGCGTCAGGAACAGGTCACGGGTACGGTCGGCCACGCGCGTTTCCAGCGAGCCAACCAACTCCTGAAACTGGTCCGCCATCTGGTTGAACGCCGCGGCCAGTACCCCGATCTCGTGCCGCCCGCGGACTTCGACGCGCTCTGACAGGTTGCCGCCGGTGATCTGCGCGGCAGCCTGCGTGAGCAGCGTAATCGGGTGTGAGATGCGGGACGCCAGCAGCAGACCGAAGACCACCGCGGCCACGGCTGCAACCGTACCAACAATCAGGGCGGCAGCACGCGCGTCGTTAAAGTATTCCAACGCTTCGTCGGTGTCCATCTCGGCGACCAGTGCCGATTCCAGCTCTGGCAGCCAAAGGTACGCGCCGAGTACGTCGCGCCCGTGATAGCTCTCGTAAGTGCTGGCGCCGCTGCCACCGGCCAGCCCCCGGTCGATGCCGGTGCTGTGGTAGGCGTGCTCGAGCGGGTAGCCTTCGAAGCGACTGGGCGTCAGCAGGTAGTTGTTCTCGCTTCTGACCAGGAAGGTTTCGCCCAGATCGCCCAGGCCGGTCCTGATCTGCATGATGTTTGCCAGCTCAG
This sequence comes from Chloroflexota bacterium, assembly GCA_012729765.1. Lineage (GTDB taxonomy): Bacteria > Chloroflexota > Anaerolineae > Aggregatilineales > Aggregatilineaceae > JAAYCM01. Next base: position 1,555 of record JAAYCM010000050.1, read on the forward strand.
CCGTGTCTACCCGCGCTGCCAGAATGCCCAGCAGGGTATTACCCGGCCCATAGACCGGCACCGTCACGACCATCGTCAACTCATCACTTCCAAGCTCATAGAACGGTGGCTGGATGTGGGGAGCCTCGAGGGCGGGTTTGAAATAGGGCTGGTACGCGACAACTTCCCCGATCTTCGCCGCGTCCGACGACGCGAGGACTCTGCCGAGCGCGTCATAGAAGAAGAACTCGTGGACGCTAGATTCTCTGGCGACCGCGTCGGTCAGCGCGTTGTTGACGGCCTGCAGATCGGCTTCGCGGTCACCGACGTTCGGCATCGCCAGACGTATGAACTGGTCACGGCGCGAGTCACCGGCGATCAGAAGGTTGAGTGACGCCAGGTCGTTTTCCAGCAAGGCGCTGATCTGCTGGCTTTTTAGCTCGGCTACGGATTGGAGCTGAGCCATCGCCTGCTGCCGCGCCTGGCTGCGCGTCGCGGACATGGTATACGTCATCACGACTGCGAGCGGGAGCAGGGTCAGCACAATGAAGTAGAGGACGAGTCTCCACTGCAACCGGCGCCAGAAGGGAAGCGAAGCGCCGGGAGTATGGGAATTGGGGCGGTCTGGAATAGTCATTCGTGACGACCTTTGAGAGCTAAGACTCGGTATAGGCCCGGCTGTTGATAGATTTCGTTGAGAAAGTCCAGCGTGTCAAGCTGGCTCAGATCAATCGGTTGGCTCAGAAAGCCCAGGTCCAGCAGAATCCCCTGGGCTGCCTGCCAGTCCTGCACCGTCATCATGCCCGGCGGGCTGGCTTCGGAGTTGAGCAGCGGCATCCAGCCTGTGTTGTCCATCGGAATTACCGGGCTGCTTCCTGCTCTGAGGCCGGCGTTTCGGCCTGTTCTGTCCCGGCGGGCACGCGCAGCGCGATCGCCGTGTGCGGAACACGCAGCACGCGGCCCAGTTCGCGCGTGGCCGTCTGGAGCACTTCGTCCAGGTTCAGCGCCGCCTGCATCTGCTGGCTGATCATCGAGAGCGTCTGCTCACGGCGGCTGGTCCGCTCCACCTCGCCGAACAGCCGCGCATTGCTCAGCGCGATCGCGATCTGCCGGCCCAGCGTCTCCATAACCGTCTGCATTTCGGGGCCGAAGCGCCCGACCTCATCGCTCTGCACGTCCAGCACGCCCAGCAGTTGAGTCCGCGCCATCAGGCACACCGCCATTTCGGATGCCGTGCTGGGCAGCAGCGGATTGGGCAGGAAGTGCGGCGCGTTGGAGACATCCTGATAGGCTACCGACTGCCGGATTCGGGCGGCGCGGGCCACCAGGCTGTTTTCCAGGTCGATCGGGATGCGGTGTCCCTGCGCGACAAGCTGCTGCCCGACCTCGCCTGCTCCGGCGGCCAGCACCAGGGTTTGCCCGGTGGCGTCGAGCAGATAGATATGCGCGTGATACAGCCCGAAGTCCGCTTTGGTCACGTCAACCAGCGTCTGGAGCAGCTCGTCCGTCTCCAGAATGCTCGCGACCTGCGAGGATACCTCGGCCACTGTCGCGATTTCCTGCATACGCTCGCTCACACGCTGCTCCAGCACGCGGTTCATGTTCTCAACCTGCACGCGCGACTGCTGCAGCTCGTTGGCCATCTGGTTGAGCGTGTCCGCCAGCATAATCAGCTCGCGGCTGCCGCCGGCATGGATGCGGTGATCGAGCCGGCCCTTACTGAAGATGCGCGCGCCCTCGGTGAGCCGCTCGACCGGATTGCTGACACCCGTGCGCAGTTGCAGCGCCAGCAGGCCAGCCACGATGAGCACCGCTACCAGCGCGATAGCGACGGTCGTTGCCAGCGTGGTACGCAGGGCCGAGTCGATCGGTTCGGCGGCCATCGCCACCACGATCTGATACTGGCCCGGACCTTCTTCAACCGGGTTCGGCATCACCTGCGTTGTCAGGTAAACCGGCCCAAAGCTGCCCACATCGGCGCGCTCGGTTTCCCTGGTCGGCAGATCGGCCAGCGTCGAAATGACCTGATCTTTGTAGGCCGGATCGGAGTGGAAGATCACCTCGCCATCGCGCCAGGCGACGGCGATAAAATCGACGTCCTTACTCTGTTGGACCAGTGCGGACAGGCGACCGCTCAGCTCGGTCATGTCGTTCAGGGTCGCGATCAGCGGCGCGACAGCCTGAATGGTCGAGTTGACGCTGCTGATCAGCGCCAGGCTGCGCTCGCGCTCTGAATTGATCTGGACTCGCTGCACCCGTACCGTCTGAACAGCGGTTAATCCTGCCGAGAGCAGGATTAGCGCCGTAACCATCAATACGATGAGCTGAGTTTGAAGGCTGAATTTCTGCAGCATCAGTTATCCTGCCTGGTTCTGTGAACCATAGACGGTAGACACCTCAAGCAAGTCCAGCGGGAAGGACACGTTCCAGTGTTCGGCGGCGGTCGAGTTTAGCACCAGCTGCGCGCGGCGCGGCGTGACAAAACCGATTTCGAGCGGCGCCTCGCCTTGCAGCACGCGCACGGCCAGCGCCCCGGCCTCATAGCCCTGCATCTCCCCGGTGATCACGGCCCCGCCCAGCGCGCCTTCCTCGACGGTGTGGCTCCACAGCGCCACCACTGGCACCGCCGAGTTCTCGACCGTCCAGCGCATCACTTCTTCGGGCGCAATCAAATTCCCGCTGTGATCTTTCAACGTGTTATAGCGGCCCACGATCAGCACACCGCCCCGCTCGGAAGCCTCGAGCACGCGTTCCTGCCACTCTTCGTAGCTGTACGCGACATGCAGATACCGGGCTGCGATATCGCTGCCGCGCAGGCTGAGCATAATGTGCGGCCAGGACATGAACGTGGTCGGCGACGAGTCGAACAGATAGGTCACGCTCTGGGCGTCGGGCTGTACGCGCTTGACCCACTCCAGCGTCTCGGCCACATGCGGGCGTTCCAGCACGCCTGTCACGTTGCGCTTGCCGGCCAGCAGGAAGTTATCCGGATCGCTGTTCAGCCCGGTGAATACGAAGGGGATACCCTCGCTGTCGGATGGGCGCACGACCAACCGGATCGCTTCGTCGTCGGTCGCGATCACCACATCCGGCTGCTTTTCGGCAATAAACGCAGCGGCTTCGTCCCCCACCGCCGACTGGTAGGCTAGGCTGGTATTGCGCGCGGTATCGAGCCAGAAGCGGTCCAGCACGAGATTCCCCTGCGTC
>JAAYCM010000051.1 GCA_012729765.1 Chloroflexota bacterium
CCGCTGGCCATTCAGATAGGTGCTGTTGGCGCTGCCCAAATCCATTACCGCCACCGTATCATGCTCCCGGCTCACCATCATATGACGGCGCGACACCCCCTTCTCGAGCGCGTCATAGGGAGACAAGTCCACATCGGGCTGTTCGATGCCCGGTTCCTCGTGAGCTCGCCCGAGTACCAGGCGATGCCCAACCTCCAGGGTCAGCACCTCGCCGCTGTCCCGAAAGGTGAGCTGCAGCCGGCTCTTCCGGTCGAAATAAGCGGTTCCCCAGCGCCGCTGCGGCTCGAGCTTGCCGTACACATCCGAAAGTTCCATCGTTGAGCTTGTCAGGCCGGACAGGGCCGCTGGTAGGATATGCCCGCAGGCATAGCAGTACGCCTCTGCATCGGAGTTTTCTTTACTGCAGTGAGGACAAATTTGCATCCCGACTTCCCCCACAGCCCGGAGACCTGCAAGCGCTGTCAGGCTATTATACACATACTTTGCGCAATTGTTAATGCACAAAGTGCCATCGGGTATATTTCCCGAAAGCGCTACCCGTCATCGATCGTCTGGCTGATCGCCGCCGCGACCAGTTCCTCGAGCGCCGCAGCCGGACTGTCGCGTTGGGCGGAGAGCCACACCAGAAACTCGATGTTGCCTGCGGGACCTTTCAACGGCGACGGCGCCAATCCCCGCACGCCATAGCCTGCCGCCTCGGCGCCGGACAGCACATCCAGCAGCACGCGGCGGTGGATCTGCGGATCGCGCACCACGCCCCCTTTGCCCACCTGTCCCTTCCCCGCTTCGAACTGCGGCTTGATCAACGCGATGACGTCAGCCTGGGCTTCCAGCCAGCCCCGAACAACCGGGAGCAGCAGTTGTAGTGAGATGAACGACGCATCGATCACCACCAGGCTGACCGGCTCCGGCAGCGCCTCAAGGTAGCGGGCATTCGTTCGCTCCATCACCACAACACGCGCGTCCGTACGCAGGCGATAATCAAGCTGGCCGTAGCCCACATCGATCGCATAGACGCGCGCCGCGCCGTGCTGCAGCAGGCAGTCCGTGAAACCGCCCGTGCTCGCCCCGACGTCCGCGCAAACCCGGCCCTCCACGATCACGGGGAACGCCTCCAGCGCACCCTGCAATTTCTCGCCTCCCCGGCTGACGAAGCGCGGCGGCTGGCGCACCTCGACAACGGTGTCCCGCGGCACGTGCATCCCCGGCTTATCGCGAACCTCGCCCGCGACGCGCACTTCGCCCGCCATGATCATGCGGCGAGCGGCCTCGCGGCTGGGCGCCAATCCGCGATCCGCCAGCAGGACGTCCAGTCTGATCTTCTCCGCCATGGTATCCTGTTTTCTCTAGCCAGGACTTCGAGTATTCACCAGCCCGTTTCCCCGGTATAATGATGCTCTATGCGTTCTCGCGGCTGTGCGGGATCGCGTGATGAATGCACACTGTAAACCGGGCAACCTGACGATGAAATCTCTGGCAGCACCTCTCGCTCCGATGTGGAATTCGCTTCCCCAATCCCTGCGCGGCCTGATCCGGACGATGCGCCCCACTCAGTGGACCAAGAACGGGTTCGTGTTCGCTGGCATCATGTTTGACCAGCAACTGCTCGAGCCCGAGCCGCTGGGGCGTGTCATCGCAGCATTCGTGCTGTTGTGCATGGCCGCGAGCACCATCTATATTATCAACGATCTGGTGGATATCGAACGCGACCGCCAGCACCCGCGCAAGCGCAACCGTCCACTGGCGTCAGGACAGGTCCCGGTGAAGATGGCCGTGGCCGCCGCGGCG
>JAAYCM010000001.1 GCA_012729765.1 Chloroflexota bacterium
CCGCGCGGCCAGCTCGACCGCCCGCTCCGCCGAGGGAATCTCGCCCGGCTCGCGGCAGCTCAGCCGGAAAGCGCCCATCTCGCCCCCCTCGGGATACGCGTACTCGATGGTGAGGGCTATGGTTTGGCTGGCCGCCAGCTTTTTTTCGAAGCCGATCACGGTATCGGCGGTGTGAAACAACTCCGGATCGGTGCCCCGCTTGTCCCACTGGTCGATCGCCAGCGCGCCATCGACGAGCAGCCGGCAGCGGCCCACGCTCACCAGGCTGAACCCGTACGTCCCGGCTGCAGCCGCGGTGAAGGTGGCGCTGAACCGGGCCGACATCTGCTCAGCGCGCAGCGGGTTCTCACCGTACCACGACTGCAGCGTGGACGTCACCAACTGGACGCGAACCGGCTCGCCTTCGAAGCTGGCGTTGTCCCAGTACTCCGCCGTCAGACCGTGGGCGCCGCCGTGGGGCGAGGACGTCAGCCGCTCCAGCCTCACCGGCGGAATCCACCGCTGGTTGCTGCAGCCCATCTCGTACAGGATGTCCACTGCCTCCCCGGCGCGGCGCACCACGCCCTCGAACGGCGAGACGGTGTAGTGCGGATTGACCCGAGAACTGCCGCCGCCCATGATGCGCGCGGTCTTCGCATTCGGCCCGATGATGGCGATCGTCTTGATCGCGCCCAGATCCAGCGGCAGCACCTGGCGATCGTTCTTCAGCAGGACGATGGACTCGGCGGCTGCCTCGCGTGCCAGGGCGCAATGCTCCGGCTTATCGACCGCCTGCTCCCGCGGGATGACCGGGTTCTCGAACGCGCCCACCCGTTCGATGGTGCGCAGAATGCGCCGGACGGAATCATCGATCATCGCGGTATCGACCTCGCCCGCCGCGACGGCCTGTTTCAGCCTGTCGCCGCGCTGGCGCGCCGGGCCGGGCATCTCGATATCCAGGCCGGCGTTGGCCGCCGGGACGGTGCTGTAGGTCCCGCCCCAGTCCGACATGACGATGCCATCGAAGCCCCATTCGTCCTTCAGCAGGTCAGTGAGCAACCAGCGGCTGTCGCTGGCATATGCCCCATTGACGCGGTTGTAGGATGACATGACCGCCCACACGCCCGCCTCCTGAACCGCGGCCCTGAAGGGCGGCAGGTAGATCTCGCGCAGGGGGCGCTCGGCCACCTCGGAGCTCATCGAGTGGCGCTCGAACTCGGAGTCGTTGCAGATGAAGTGCTTGATCGTCGCGCCGACCCCCTTGCTCTGCACCCCTGTGATATACGCCACGGCCAGCCGCGCCGTCAGGTACGGATCCTCGGAATAGCACTCGAAGTTGCGCCCGGCCAGCGGCGAGCGGTGAATATTCACCGTGGGAGCCAGCAAGATGTGCGCTCCTTTGAAGCGGACTTCTTCGGCCAGCGCCCGCCCCACCCGCTCGACCAGCGCGGGGTCCCAGGTGGCCCCCAGCGCGATGCCGACCGGGAAGCAGGCCGATGTGTGCCCGACTGGCCCGCCGACGCTCGTCTCGCCGCGAGCGCCGTTCGGGCCGTCGGTCATCTTGATCGCGGGGATTCCCAGGCGCTCCACCGGAACGGTGTACCATACCGAGGCGCCGGCCATCAGTGACACCTTTTCGTCAAGGGTCATCTGGGCCAGCAGAGAGTCAATCAATTCGCTCACCTTCGCGCCCTTTCTTCTCTGAAAATATCTTCGCAAGTTACGTATCACGAGTGTACTGTGGACCGCCTGAGATGTCATCTGCGCCATCCGGCGCGGGCAGAATCGGTCTGGACGCGTGTAAGGAAGCATGGTATACTCAGATCGAACATCCGTTCGCATCCAGGAGGATAACATGGCTGAACTGACGATTACCACCTTTCTTTCACTTGACGGCGTGATGCAAGCGCCCGGCGGCGATGGCGAGGACTCGAGCGGGGGATTCGCGTATGGCGGCTGGATGGTCCCTCATGCGGATGAGGACATGGGGAAGACGATCGATGAGATTTTCTCCAGGGCAGACGCCTTCCTGTTGGGGCGGAACACCTACGACATTTTCGCGTCATACTGGCCGAAAGTGACCGATCCCAGCGACCCGGTTGCCGGCCCGCTGAACGCGCTCCCCAAGTTCGTCGCCTCCCGCACGCGGACATCGTTCGACTGGAACGGAACGTCGCATGTCCCCGATGTCG
>JAAYCM010000052.1 GCA_012729765.1 Chloroflexota bacterium
ACGGGCACCTGGGCGCCCGCCTCGATCCGCTGGACAGCCCGCCGCCCGGCGATCCGGAGTTGGAGCCGGGCACGCACGGCATCAGCGCCGAGATCTTGCGGCGGCTGCCCGCCAGCCTGGTCGGCGGGCCGGCGAGCGCCAACGCCGCCAACGCGGAAGAGGCGATTGGGGCGCTGCGCGAGATCTACTGCGGCACGATCGGCTACGACTACGATCACATCACCATCCCCGAGGAGCGCGCCTGGTTGCGCGATGCCGCCGAGACGCGGCGCTTCTGCACGGCTGCCATGCCGGTCAACGGCCCGGCGCTGTTGGACCGCCTGACCCAGGTCGAGACCTTCGAGCAGTTCCTGCACCGGATGTTCCCCGGCAAGCACCGCTTCTCCATCGAAGGGCTGGACATGCTGGTGCCCATGCTCGACGAGATCATCTGCGCCGGGGGCGGCGCGGGCATCCGGAACGTCCTGATCGGCATGGCGCACCGCGGGCGTCTGAACGTGCTGGCGCACGTGCTCAACAAGCCCTACGCCCAGATCCTGGCCGAGTTCAAGGACCCGGTCGAAGGGGGCGTCTTCCGCGATGGGCTGGGCTGGACCGGCGACGTGAAATATCACAAGGGTGCCTATCGCCCCGCCGTCAGCGGCGAGCCGTGCGACATGGCGATCACGCTCGCGCCCAACCCCAGCCACCTGGAGGCGGTGAATCCGGTCATCGCCGGGATGGTCCGTGCCGCCGCCTCGATCGTCGCGCAGGGCGGCGCGCCGCAGCTTGACACAAGCGCGAAGCTGGCGATATTGATCCACGGCGACGCGGCATTTCCCGGCCAGGGAATCGTCGCCGAGACGCTCAACCTCTCGCATCTGCCCGGCTACTGGATCGGCGGGACGGTGCACATCATCGCCAACAACCAGTTGGGCTACACGACCTTGCCCGGCGATGCGCGCAGCACGTGGTATGCGAGCACGCTGGCGAAAGGCTTCAAGATCCCGATCGTGCACGTCAACGCGGACGATCCCGAAGCGTGCCTGGAAGCGGCGCGGCTGGCGTTCGCCTATCACGCGGCCTTTCGCAAGGATTTCGTGATCGACCTGATCGGCTACCGGCGCCACGGTCACAACGAAGGCGACGAGCCTGCCTTCACCCAGCCGGTCCTGTACGGCGCGATTCGGAGCCATCCCACCGTGCGCGAGCGGTGGGCCGCAACCCTGATCGAGCGCGGCGAGCTCTCCGCCGACGAGTCAACCGCGATGGTCCGCCACCGGATGGACGCGCTCCAGGCCACGCTGGAATCCCTGAACCCGGCGGAAGCCCTGGCCGAAAGCAAGCCCGAGCCGCCGCCCTCCGGCATGGCACGGCGCGTCAAGACCGCGGTGGGCCTGGAACGCCTGCAGCAGTTGAACGAAGCGCTGCTGAGCCTGCCGGACGGCTTCAACCTCCATCCCAAGCTCCGGCGGGCGCGGGATCGCCGGCGCGAGAGCCTGGCCGATCCGGCGGCGCGGGCGGTGGACTGGGCCACCGCGGAGGAACTGGCCCTGGCAACCATCCTCGAAGATGGCATCGCCGTTCGCTTCACTGGCCAGGATGCCCAGCGCGGCACCTTCAACCAGCGCCACGCCGTGCTGCACGATACAGACAGCGGGCAGACGTTCACGCCGCTGCAAGCCATCCCGCAGGCGAGAGCCGCCTTCGAGATCCTCAACAGTCCGCTGACCGAAAACGCCGTGCTCGGCTTCGAGTTCGGCTACAACGTCCAGGCGCCTGAACGGCTGGTCATTTGGGAGGCGCAGTACGGCGATTTCATTAACAGCGCCCAGGTGATCATCGACGAGTTCCTGAGCAGCGCCCGCGCTAAATGGGGCCAGACGCCATCGCTCGTGCTGCTGCTGCCGCACGGCTACGAGGGCGCCGGGCCGGATCACTCCAGCGGGCGGCTGGAGCGCTTCTTGCAGCTCACCGGCGAGACCAACATGCGCATCGCCAACTGCACGACGGCCGCGCAGTACTTCCACCTGCTGCGCCGCCAGGCAGCCCTGCTGAAGACGGACCCGCTGCCGCTGATCGTCATGACGCCCAAAAGCCTGCTGCGGCACCCGATGGTCGCGTCGTCACTGCGCGAGCTGGCCGACGGGCACTGGCAGCCCGTTATCGATGACGGGGAAGCCCGTGAACATCCGGAAGCCATCCAGCGGCTGTTTCTGTGCAGCGGCAAGATTTACGTAGATTTGCTGTCCAGCGACCACCACGCGCAGCACCAGGATGTGGCAGTTGCGCGCGTCGAGCAACTGTACCCGTTCCCGGAGGATGACGTACGCAGCGTGCTGAGCGGGTATCCCAACCTCGAGGAAGTGGTCTGGGTGCAGGAAGAGCCGGAGAACATGGGCGCCTGGACGTTCGTACAGCCGCGCCTCGCCACGTTGATCGATGGACGCTGGCCGTTGCGCTACGTGGGCCGCGCGCCGAGCTCCAGCCCGGCGGAAGGCTCTGCCGCGTGGCACGCCGCCAACCAGGCCACGCTGCTGCGCCAGGCCTACGATCGCGGGCCGGACACCATTACCGACGATTTCATCATCAGTTAGGGGAATTCCATGCCAACCGACATCATTGTGCCAAACCTGGGCGAATCCATCGTGGAGGCAACCGTCGCCGAATGGCTCAAGCAAGAAGGGGACCCCGTTGAGGTGGGCGAAGCGATCGTCGTGCTGGAGACGGAAAAGGTCGATCTGGACGTCGGCGCCGAGAAGCGGGGCGTGCTGGCCAAGATCGTCCGCGCCAAGGGCGAAGACGTCGAGGTGGGTGACGTGCTGGGCGTGATCGAGGAATCCGGCGCAGAAGACGGTGAGCCTTCGCCCGCTGCCGCCGGCCAGGCGGCACAGATGGAGGAGCCCAAAGAAGCAGCAGAACCTGCCGAGGAACGTCCCCAGGCAAGCGGAGAACGCGAGATCGCCACGCCCGTCGCGCGC
>JAAYCM010000053.1 GCA_012729765.1 Chloroflexota bacterium
CGCTGGCGCTCGATCCGGAGTTCGATCAGACCTGGCTCATCTGCGGCGACACGAACCGCGCCCAGGGCCAGGTCGAGGAGGCAACCCGCTGCTTCACAGAAGCCCTCCAGCTCAAGCCGGACGCCACCGAGGTATGGGTGGCGCTGGGCGAGATGTACCGCCAGGACAACCAGCCGGAGCAGTCCGTCTCGTACTATCAGGAGGCGCTCGCGCTCAACGCGCAGCAGCCGCAGGTCTGGCGGGCGCTGGCCGATACCTACATCGCCCAAGAACAGTGGGAACCGGCCATCAGCGCCTTGCAGGAGGTCGTCCGGCAAGAACCCGCTGCCGAAGACCTGTGGAGCCTCTATCAGGTGCTGGCGCAGCTATACGTGAAGATCGGGCAGCCGCCGTTGGCGCTGGAGGCGGCCAGACAGGCCATATCGCTGGCGCCCGAGGACCAGCAAGCGGCGCTGCAGACGTTGATCGATCAGATCCAGTCGCTGGCGCCGGAAGGGTCTGAGCCGTGAGCGGGTACCTGCTCGTCTTCGCGGGCACGCTGGTGCTGGTGATTGCCATCACGCCTCTGGCGCGCTGGTTGGCGCCCCGCATGGGCTTGATGGACGCGCCCTCTGCGCGCAAAATCCACACACAACCCGTCCCGCGCATCGGCGGCGTGGCGATCTACCTGGGCGTGCTGGTGGCGGCGCTCGTGCTGGGGGATCAGTACAACTTCGCGCAGTTCGGCACGATCCTGATCGGCGCGACGGGCATGTCGTTCATGGGCCTGATCGACGACCGCTGGACGCTGCGCCCGCTGGTGAAACTGATCGGTCAAGCGCTGATGGCGCTGCTGCTATATGCCAGCGGGGTGTACGTGGCCCTCTTCGGACACTGGGCGCTGAACCTGCTGACCACCGTGCTGTGGGTCTGCTACATCACCAATGCCGTCAACCTGCTCGACAACATGGACGGGTTGGCCGGGGGCGTATCGGGAATCGCGGCGCTGTACTTCGCGCTCATGTGCTTCTTCAGCGGGCAGTACCTGGTCGGGACGCTGGCGATTGCCGTTTTCGGGGCCTGTCTCGGCTTCCTGTTCTACAACCTCAACCCCGCCAGCATCTTCATGGGCGATTCGGGCGCGTTGTTCCTGGGGTTCGTGCTGGCCGCCATTGGCATCAAGCTGCGCTTCCCGGATAACGTCACGTTCGTGACGTGGATGGTGCCCGTGTTGGTGCTGGGGCTGCCCATCTTCGATACGGCGCTGGTTACCGTCTCGCGCCTGCGCCGTCGACTGAACCCAGCCACCACGCCGGGCCGCGACCACGTGTCGCATCGGCTGGCGGCGGCGGGCATGACCCGCCGCGAGGCCGTGCTGACGCTGTACGTGGTCGCGTTCATCCTGGGCATCGCGGCCATCTTTGTGACCCAGGCCTCGGTGCTCGAAGGGTACATCGTCGGCGGCCTGGTTGCGCTGACCGGACTGTACGGGCTGTGGCGCATGGAGCGCCCGCCGTTCTCCAGGGCGCTGAGACCACCGGTGGAGGAGCAGCGTACCGAAGTCAACCACACCGGCCCGTAGTCAGCGGGCCGCGTGCGCCGTCTCGCAG
>JAAYCM010000054.1 GCA_012729765.1 Chloroflexota bacterium
CCTTTGGGCGTCTCCTGCGCGCGCAGGATAATCACCAGCAGCCGCTCGACCGCGCGATCCAGGATGGCTTCGTCCAGCTCGCCCGCCTCGACCGCGTCGATCACGGCCTGCACGCGGTAGGGCGTCGGCCCTGGCATCTCCAGTTCCAGCCCGGCGCGCAGCCCCGCGACGCGATCATGCACTGCGCCCCAGTCGGAGACGACGAACCCCTCGAAACCCCACTGCTCGCGCAGGATGTGGGTGAGCAGGAAGCTGTTTTGAGCGCCGAACGTGCCGTTGAGACTGTTATAGGCACACATCACTGTCCAGGGTTGGGCCTTCTTGACCGCGATCTCAAACCCGGCCAGGTAGATCTCGTGCAGCGTGCGCTCGTCTACCACCGCATCTACCGTGAAGCGGCGCGTCTCCTGGTTGTTGACGGCGAAGTGCTTGAGCGATGTTCCGACGCCTTTGCTCTGCACGCCATTGATCAGAGCGGCGGCCATTTCGCCCGCCAGCACCGGGTCTTCGGAGAAATACTCGAAGTTGCGCCCGCACAGCGGCGAGCGCTTGATGTTCATGCCCGGCCCCAACACGATATCGACATCCAGCGCGATACACTCGTCGGCCAAGGCCTGACCCATCTCGTGCAGCAGGTCGGTGTCCCACGAAGCCGCCAGCGCTGCCGCCACCGGGAAGCACGTCGCCGGGATGCTCCCGGTGATCATGCTCGTCAGATCTACTGAGCGGCGCAGCCCGTGCGGCCCATCCGCCATCGTGATCGGCTTGAGGCCGGCCCGCTCAACCGCCACCGTCGTCCAGGACGTTGCGCCGGTGCACAGCGCGGCCTTCTCGTGCAGGGTCAGTTGTGCAAGTAGTTCCGTAATTCTTTCATTCATCAGAAAACTTTCCTTTTGAGGTGAAGACCAACCACACCCCCTATTCTACTGCAAACATCCCGGCCCGCAGAGGTACGGACCGGGAGCGGGCGTTAGCGAGAGAATGTGAGGGAAAGTGCCCGGCTTACTTCAGGAAGCCGCGCGTAAACTGGAGCGCTTTGGCCGCTTCTGTGTCCAGGTCGAGGCCAACGCTCAGATCGCGAAAGACCTTGATATCGCGGCCCACTTCGCCGCCGGGCATCAGAAACGGCTCCATCACGACATCGCCTCGATACCCGATCTGGCGCAGCGCCGCGCCGACTTCGGTCCAGGGGATATGCCCGTAGCCGGGCGGCATCCGGTTATTCTCCCCGATGTGGAAGTGCCCCAGGTGCTCCCCGGCGGCCAGGATCGCGCTGGAGAAGAAGTCTTCCTCAATATTGATGTGGAAGGTGTCGAGCATCACTTTGGCGTTGGGGCTGCCTACATCCTGCACATAGCGCACCGCTTCGGCGCAGGTGTTGAGTAGATACTGCTCGAAGCGGTTGACGACTTCCATATTGAAATAGACGTTGTTGTCCTCAGCCGCCTTGATCGCCTCGCGCATGCTGGCGACGCTGCGCTCCCAGTAGGGCCGCTTGTCGCTTTCGCCGGCGGGCAGGGTCGTCGGCCACGAGCTGTAGATGATGCCGCCCAGGTTGCCGCCGCCTATCTCCCCGATCGCCCGCGCCATCTTTTGCAGGAACGCGATCCCGTTGTCGCGGACCGACTTGTCGGCAGAAGCGAGATCGTAGGGGTGGGGCAGGCCGATGCAGTACGACAGCCCGATATTGCGATCATCGGCGTGCTGCTTGAACGCCCGGCGTTCTTCGGGCGTCATGTTGCCGATCGTGCCACCGTTCACCTCGAGCACGTCAAAGCCAATATCGGCTACCTTATCGATAAAGGGGTGAAAGTCGGCGTCCCAATCGTGCGTCCAGTAGGCGTAATAAATTCCAATTCTGTTCATCGCAAATCGATCCTTTTGAATACTACCGCCCGGCATCCCTCCGGGCGCTCAACACGGCGCACAGGCATATCAACAATAGTTCCAGACCGGCGCTTGTGCAAACAATGGCCCTGCTCATCCGCTGTGCAGCCACGCGAGACACTGCTGCATGGTCTTCGGCTCGGCGGGCAGATAATAGAGCACGCGAAAGCGCCGGTCCTGCGCGAACGGCTCGGAGATCAGCCGGAATTCGAGCCGCCCGACCTGCGGCAGGTCGAGTTGGCACAGGGCCAGCGGACGCCCTGCCACATGGTAGACCGGCCCATTTTCGGCTTCGCGCCAGTAATATTCGAAGAGGGGACACTGCCGCATATCGTCCAGCAGCGCGCGGTGCCAGGCTTCATCGTGGAACCACTGCATTTCATAGCGCATCGCGCGCACCTGCGCCGGGAAGAATTCATCCGGGTTGGCGATCAGCGGCACGATGCCATAGGCCGGATCGAAGACCACCCGGAGCATCGACACCCGTTCGACAATCGCGGGCTGAGTCGTGGATACGCCGAGGTCGAATAGCCGGGGGACGAGTGCGTTCCAGCTTAGCAGACGGTGGGCGCAGTCCAGCAGATAGGCTGGAAACACGGCACTGTCGATCTCGGTCTGGTAGACGGTAATCGCCCACGCGATTTCGTCCTCGGTGGGCAGCGGCGTCTCGACCACATACCCGAACAACTCCAGCACGTCGCGCCGCTCGGCGTAAGGTGCGCCCAGCGCGGCCAGGATGCGCTCCAGCGTGTTGCGCTCCGGCTGCCGGACCTTGCCCGCCTCGACCCGCTGCAAGTAGCCGATCCCCAGGCTAGCTTCCAGCTCGATATCGAGCTGTGTCCGGCCATAGAAGGTGCGCAGGTTGCGCAGGCGATTTCCGCCAGAAGTGGGAGAGGCATTCATCATTGTTTGGCGATTCGACTCCAGAGTCAATGACGCGGCGACGGCCTCATTTTAGAATAACACAGAAGCGAATCGAAACGAGGGCAGGGACAAAACGTGATGATGACGACTGACAGAGTTGAACTGACGGGCTATGTGCCCGGCGCGCTGGGGCGCATCACCGAACTGCACGGTACCTACTACGCCGAACACTGGGACCTGGGCCTCTATTTTGAGGCGAAGGTTGCGAGTGAGATGGCCGAGTTTCTGAGCCGCTTTGATCCGGCGCGCGATGGAGCGTGGTTCGCGTGGGTGGATGGGAGCATTGCCGGCGGCATCTTCATCGACGGGCGCGATGCTGATGGTGAGGGCGCGCGCCTGCGCTGGTTCATCATCGATCCGGCCTATCAGGGGCGCGGCCTGGGCAACCGCCTGATGCAGGCCGCGCTGTCGTTCTGCCGCGAAAAGCAGTTTCGGCGCGTCTACCTGACCACCTTCGCCGGGCTGGAGAGCGCGCGCCACCTGTACGAGAAGTCCGGCTTCCGGCTGTGCGGCGAGGAAAACGGCGCGCATCTGACCGGCAAATCGTCGCTGGTCGAGCTGGTGTTCGAGCTGCTCCAGCCTGCTGAGGCGGGGGAACAGCCATGATCGCGCGGATGTGGAAGGGCTATGCGAGCGGGGCGAATGTCGGCGCCTATCTGGAGCATTTCGAGCAGGCGGTCCTGCCGGAGCTGAGCCGGCTCGACGGCTTCCAGGGTGCAACCGTGCTGCGGCGGGATCGCGACGGAGACAGTGAGCTGACGGTGATCACCTTGTGGGAGTCGATGGATGCCATCCGGCGATTTGCCGGGGATGCGGTCGAGGTGGCAGTGGTCGCCCCGGCTGCCCAGGCTGTGCTGCGCGCCTATGACACTACCGTCACGCACCATGAGGTACTGCTGAAAACATAGACACATTCCCCGGTTCGATGGTTGGCCGGCCTCAGGCATCCTCGCCCGTGCCGGACCCCTTCTGGCGCTCGCGGAACGCCGCGACATTGTAGCGGTTGGCACACCGATCGCTGCAAAACCGGCGCGATTTGTTGCGCGAGGTGTCCACGAACACGTCGCGGCACGGCTCGGCGGCGCAGCTTCGCAAACGCTCCGGCCCGTGCTGCTGGGCCAGGGCGATCAGACCGGCGGCGCACGCGACCGCCAGCCGCTCGATCAGCGCTGCATCGGGCGGCGCTTCGATCCACAGCGCCAGCCGGTCGCCGTCCGGCTCGACCCGGAGCGCCACTGGCTCCCGCCCCAGGAGCGGGTTCAGCCGCCGGGCCAGCGCCTCAAACGTTTCCGCGTTCCAGCACGCGCGCAGCCCGGCGCGCAGCTCGCGCACCGCTTCGAGCGTTTCCCCCGTGATGTGCTCGCCAGGATCGAATCCGTGTGCCGCCAAAAAGCGCTGGAGATCGTCCGGTGCGCGCAGGCGTTCTGGTTCGTCCAGGTAGAGATCGTAGGTGTTGATCAAATCCTCGACCAGCCGGGCCTGATATTCTGCGTAATTACTCACTTCAACTTGACTCCTTACAGGCGATACTGCTATAGTAATGATTATAGCTGTTTTAGATGCTTACATCAATGCTCACAGAATCAAGAGGATGATATGCGCACCCAGTCGTTTAGAAACCGAACACTCACGCTCGGTCAAGCCTCGCGGGCAACTTACTTCTGGGCGCTGTGGGCTTCCACTGCCGCCGCCAACCTCGCCGATGGCATCTTCAAGCTGGCGCTGCCGCTGCTGGCGACCCGCTTCACGGATTCGCCCGCGCAGGTGGCAGGCGTGGCCTTCGCGGTGCGGCTGCCCTGGCTGCTGTTCGCGCTGCTGGCCGGTGTGCTGGCCGATCGCTTCGATCGCCGCCGCATGATGCTCGGTGCGAATCTGGGCCGCTCCCTCGTTTTGCTGCTGTTGGTAACGCTGAGTCTGCTGGACGGGCTGTCGCTGGCACTGCTGTACCTGATCGCGCTGGTGCTCGGAATCGCGGAGACGCTGGCCGATACCGCCGGGGCGTCGATCCTGCCTTCGATTGTGGGGACTGACGGGTTGGAGCGTGCCAACGCGCGGCTGGTCGGTGTTACGACCGTGACCAACGAGTTCATCGGCCCGCCTCTGGGGGGCGTGCTCGCCGCTGCCGGAATAGCGCTCGCATTTGCGACCAGTTCCGCCCTCTATCTCGCTGCTGCGCTGGCGGTCGTCCTGATCGGCGGCTCGTACCGTGTGCTGCTGTCGTCCAACGGCCAGCGGCTGCTGCTGCTGCACGACATGGCGTCCGGGCTGTGCTATGTCTGGAACGACCGGCTGCTGCGCGCGCTGGTGATAATCGTCGCCGTGATGAACCTGGGCTGGAGTGCCTGGATGTCGATCATGGTGCTGTACGTGGTGTCACCGGGGCCGGGCGGACTCTCGGAATTCGGCTATGGTGTGATGCTGACGAGCATCGGCATCGGCGGGCTGGCCGGGACGCTAACAGCGGTCGCGTTCGTTAGACGTTTTGGGCGGCGCTGGGCGATTGGAGCGGACATTCTTGGCACGTTCATCATGCTGATTACGCCCGCCCTCACGGCGAACGCGTGGGCAATCGGCGCGGTAGCCGTGATCGGTGGCCTCGGCGGCGCGATCTGGAGTATCGTCGTCTCGTCGATCCGGCAGCAGGCAGTCCCCGACGAGTTACAGGGCCGGACCAGCGGCGTGTTCCGATTGTTCGGTTTTGGCGCGCTGCCCTTGGGGTCGGTCCTGGCCGGGCTCACCGCCGAGGTGTTCGGGATACCGGCGGTGTTTGCGCTGTGCGCCGGGCTGACCTGCATCCTGTTGGTGCCCTTCGCTCGCGACATTGTGCCCGCGCTGCCGAAGGAATAACGGCGGGTGGCACAAATCACCCCTCGCGCGTCAGGAAATCGCGCAGCACGGCGGCGCTGTTGTGTACGGTGTCGCTGGTGGCATAGAGCAGGGTCACGGTGCCCTGGGCCAGATGCTCCCGCAGCACGGCGAGGGCCGGCTCGTTGGCGCGCAGCTCGGCTTCATAGCGGCTTCTGAACTCGTCCCATTTAGCAGGATCATGCGCGAACCATTGGCGCAGCTCCGGCGAGGGCGCGATGTCCTTCAGCCACAGGTCGAGCCGCGCCTTTTCTTTGCTGACTCCGCGCGGCCAGAGACGGTCCACCAGCACGCGGAATCCGTCGGCCTCGCCCGGCTCCTCATAGATTCGCTTGGTTTGAACCTTCATTGTGTGGCACCCCCAATTGACTCAACCTGGTTGACAATGGTCGTCAAACAGACTATAACCTCACGTAGCTGTAACTACAACTACGTGAGGATCACATGGCCGATGCTATCCAACTGCTCCAGCAGTTGAACTTCAGCGAGTACGAAGCCCGCGCCTATACCGCGCTGCTCCAGCGCAACCCGGTCAACGGCTATACCCTGGCGAAAGAGTCAGGGATTCCGCGCGCCAATATCTACAGTGTGCTGCAAAAACTTGAGGAGCGGGGGGCCGTTTTCGCGATTGAAACCGGCTCCGGCACCACCTATACACCTGTCCCGCCCGATGTGCTGGTGCACCGTCTGAGCACGCATATCGAAGGCGTGCTGCAGGCCGCCCACGAATCGCTGGTGCAGGTAGCGCAGCCGGTCGAACAAACCTATGTTCAGAACATCCAGGGCTATGCCCCGCTGTTGGAGCACGCCCACGACCTGATCCAGTCTGCCGGGGATAACCTGCTGATCGCCTTGTGGCAGCCTGAAGCCCTGGCCCTGGCCGATGCGCTGGCCGCCGCCGACGCGCGCGGAGTCCGGATCGATATTCTGTGCTTCCAGGCGTGCGCGCAGGAGTGCGGGAGCTGTCGGGGCCAGCTCTACCGCTATCACGTCACGCCCGGCGAGAACGACCACCGCCTGTTCGTGATCGCCGATGGCGCCGATATGCTCGCCGCAACAACCGGGCAGCAGGCCATCGCCATCCGGACCCAACAGCCCGGCCTGATCGACGTTGCTGCCTCATATATCCGGCACAGCCTGGCGCTGGCCGCCGTCCTGACCGATCTGGGCACGGAGTTGGAAGAACAGCTTCAGCCAGAGACGCGCGCGCTGCTGAACAGCATCGGCCAGGGCACGAGCTGGCTCGATACGATCCGCGATCTGCTCGAAAATTAATTAATGCGATTCTCATTTGACATCCAGCGCGTTCTGTCCGATATTTGAGTAGTAGTTGCTATAGCAACTACGTTAAGCACAGGAGCGATAGAGCATGAGCGAACACCGGATTGGACCAGCCGAAAGCCTGTTGCAAGATGGCGAGATGCAGCGCTTCGAGCTTGATGGAAAGCCTGTCATCCTGGCGCGCGTGGCCGGGGAGTATTATGCTTTTGGCGGCAAGTGCACGCATTACGGTGCGCCGCTGGAGCAGGGGGTGCTCAAGGACCACGCCGTGATCTGCCCCTGGCACCACGCCTGCTTTGACATCCGCAGCGGGGCGCGCCTGGAGCCGCCCGCCCTGAACGATCTCCCGCATTATTCCGTCTCGATCAGCGCCGGTGACGTTACCGTCAGCCTGCCGCACGCCAACCCGACCGAGCCGCAAGGCCGCGCTACCCCTGCCGATACGCGCCATTTCGTGATCGTCGGGGGCGGGGCTGCCGGCAGTGCGGCGGCTGAGGAACTGCGCCGGGCGGGATTCGAAGGCCGGATCACGGTGATCAGCGGCGTGGGCAATGTCCCAATTGACCGGCCCAACCTTTCCAAAGACTATCTCGATGGACACGCCAAGCCCGCCTGGATTCCGCTGCGCAGCCCGGAATGGTATGCCGAGCGTGATATCGATCTGCGGCTCAATACCCGCGTGAATCACATCGATCCCGACGCCCACCAGCTTTTTATCGACGGCGGCGCGCCGATCTCGTATGACCGGCTGCTCCTGGCGACCGGCGGTGCCCCGCGCCATCTGCGCGACGTGCCTGGCGCGGACCTGCGTGGGATTTATACGCTGCGCACGCTCGACGACGCCGACCGGATCATCCGCGCTGCCGAAAGCGGCACACGCGTGGTCGTGATCGGCGCGAGCTTCATCGGGATGGAGGTCGCGGCGGCGCTGGCCGAGGGTCGCGGTGTGCGGGTAACGGTCGTCGCGCCCGAAGCGGTCCCCTTCGACCGCACATTGGGGGCTGAGATCGGGCGGATGCTCCAGCAGCTTCACGAAGAGAACGGCGTCCGGTTCTGCCTCAACGACAACGTGACCGGCTTCAACGGGCAGGATGGGCAGGTGACCGGCGTGACGCTGAAGAGCGGCGAGAGCCTGCCCGCCGATTTCGTGGTCGTGGGGATCGGGGTGGTGCCGGTGACCGACTATCTGGAAGGGGCGGGCCTTGCGCTCAACGAGCGCGATCGGTCGGTGCAGGTCAACCGCCACCTGCAAACCAGCCACCCCGATATCTATGCCGCCGGTGACATCGCCCGCTGGGACAACGGTAATGGCGGCGTGCGGATCGAGCACTGGCGCGTGGCCCAGCAGCAGGGTATCGTCGCGGCGCGCAATATGCTCGACCAGCGCGAGACCATCGAGCGGCGCGTGCCGTTTTTCTGGTCGCGCCAGTGGGGTCTGCGGCTGAACTATGTCGGCCACGCCGCGTCCTGGGACGATGTGATTTTCTGGGGCGGCACTCCTGCCGGGCGTAAGTTCATCGCCTTCTATGTGCAGGATGGCGAGCTGCAAGCGGCGGCGGGCTGCGGTTATGATCGTGAGCTGGATGCAGTCGAGTTCATCCTGCGCGATGCGCTGCCGCTGTCGCCCGATCAGATGCGCGATCCCGCCTTCGACCTGATCACTTATGCACGCAGTTGATGGAGAGCATCATGTCTCAGCATAATGGCCACAGTCACAACGGATACCATGAAAAACTGCGCTCCCCCGCCTTCCTGAGCAGCTTCGAGCTGGATTTCGCGCCGGTGGATCGTCCCCGGATCGAAATGGTGGTGACCGATCTCCTGCAGGCGGTCGGCGAGGACGTGCAGCGCCCAGGGCTGGAAGAGACGCCCCGGCGCGTGGCGCGGATGTACGAGGAACTACTGAGCGGCTATCGCACCGATCCGTTGGCCCTGATCAACGAGGCGATCTTCCCGGTCGAGCACGACGATATGGTCATCGTGCGCGATATCGAGTTTTCCAGCCTGTGCGAGCACCACCTGCTGCCGTTCATCGGACATGCGCATGTCGCGTATATCCCGCGCGGCAAGGTGATCGGCCTCTCCAAAATTCCGCGCATCGTGGATATGTTCGCGCACCGGCTGCAACTGCAAGAGCGCCTGACGCGGCAGATCGCCAATTTCATCCAGGAAGTGCTCGATCCGCAGGGCGTCGCGGTCGTGCTGGATGGGAAGCATATGTGCTCGACCATTCGCGGCGTCGAGAAGCACGATTCGAGCATGACCACCAGTGCGATGCTGGGCACCTTCCTGACCCGTGACAGCGCGCGCACCGAGTTTCTCACGCTGATCACCCGTTAATCACACGGGTTCCTCCTGCAAGGGGTGAGCAGCGGCAGCAGGCCATGGTGCTGCTGGCTGCTCACCCCACGCCCCGATTTTTCCTGCGGCGCGGTCTCAGTATAATGAAGGCATCCCCACCTGGCACGGCGTGCAGCACATGGAGCCGTAGTGGTCATGCCCGATTTTCTGGCGTTCGACATTGGCAGCTCAGAAGGGCGCGTCAGCATCGGCACACTGGCCGGTGACCGCCTGAATATTCAATTCCTGCACCGCTTTCCGAATAAGGCTGTTCCGGTGCAAGATTCGCTGTACTGGGACATTCTGTATCTGTGGGATGGCGTGCTAGCGGGATTGCAGCGTTGTTTCGGGGCGGCGGGCTGTCATCCGGAAAGCCTCGCGCTGGATACCTGGTCGGTCGATTTTGCCCTGCTGGACGAAGCAGGCCGGTTGATGGACAACCCGGTCCACAACCGCGACGCGCGCACCGATGGTGTGATGGAGCAGGTCTTTGAGATCGTGTCCCGCGACGAAATCTATCGCCGGACCGGGATTCAGTTCATGCAGATCAACACCCTCTACCAGCTCTATGCCCTGGTGCTGGCGGAGTCGTCGTCTCTACAGCGCGCCGCGACCTTCCTCTCGGTCGCCGATCTGCTGAACTACTGGCTCACCGGGCAGCCGGTGGTCGAGTGGACCAGCGCGACCTGCACCCAGTGTTACGATCCGCATGCGCAGTCGTGGGCGACCGATCTTCTCGACCGTTTGCACATCCCCAGCCACATCTTTCCCCCGGTTGTGCCGCCGGGGAGTGTCCTGGGGCCGCTGCGCCCGCCGAAAGTCCTCTTCCCGAACGTGGGCGAGACGCCGGTCGTTGCCGTCGCCACGCACGACACCGGCTCGGCGGTGGCCGCCGTGCCCGCCGAAGGGGAGCGCTTCGCCTACATCAGCTCCGGTACCTGGTCGCTGATGGGCGCGGAAGTGCACGCGCCGGTGATCACGCCAGCGGGCCTCACGTACAATTTTACCAACGAGGGCGGGGCAGGTGGCACGTTCCGGCTGCTCAAGAACATTCTGGGGATGTGGTTGGTGCAGGCGTGCCAGGATGTCTGGGCGCTGGAAGGCGCGCGTTACACCCCGGCAGAGCTGGTCGAGCTGGCGGCGCAGGCCCCTGCGTTCGGCCCACTGATCGATCCTTACCCCAACAGCCCCTACTTCCGCACGCCGGGCGATATGCCAGCCCGGATCAACGCGTTTCTGCGCGCGACGGGCCAGCCTGCTCTCACCGACCGGCCCGGCATCCTGCGCTGCATCTTCGAGAGCCTGGCGCTCAAATATCGCCAGACGCTCCAGCAGCTTGAGGAAATCGTGGGCTATCCGATCGAGGTGATTCATATCGTGGGCGGTGGCTCGCGCAACACGCTGCTGTGCCAGATGGCCGCCGACGCCACCAACCGCCCCGTGATTGCCGGGCCGGACGAGGCAACCACCATCGGCAATATCCTCGTGCAGGCCGTGGCGACCGGGCACCTGCCGTCGATCGCCGCCGGTCGCGCGCTGGTGCGGCGCTCGTTCCCGCTCAAGCGCTACGAGCCGTGTCCCTCGGATGACTGGGACCGTGCCTACAGCCGGTTCCTGCACCTTGCCGGGGAATAGGCAGGCTGCGCCCCACAGCGGCAAAATTCTGCGGGGCGCGAATGATGCTCTCCAATACGATCGTTACGGGGCAATCGGTATATATATGTCCAGCACAACCTCATCGAAGGGTTCGACCGCCGGTGAGAGGGCTTCTTCCAGCCATTGATGGCTGGCGCAGCGATACGGGCTGTCCTCGCGCCACGCGGCCAACCGCCGCCACGTTTCGGTGATCTGAGGCAGTTTGCAGCGCGTCACGGCATACAGCCCGCCGCCGAACTCCTTGATCGTGATGTCGCCGCCCGGCTGGACCTCCGGCCCGACGGTAACCCACTGTTCGTAGCCGTAATTCGGGCTGCCCGGCGATGGATCCGGGTTGTTGAAGCCGAAAAAGCGGTGTTCCTCAGGCCGGAGGCCGGTCGCCTGCATCCAGGCCAGCAGCTTCTCCCAGGCGATCACTTCCGGGCTGGGGCCGAAACCATGTGCCATAGCCACGCGCATCGGCTCCAGGCGCACGATTCGTACATCGATCTCACTCATTGATCCGTTCCCTTTCGTAGCCAGGTTTCTATTCTGATCTTACGCCGCAAAACCTGACATCCTGTGTCAGGTTTTTCAGGTAGAATCAAATTGATCAGGAGAGGCGAGCATGCGTGCGGATCGGTTGATAGCCTTGTTGATGCTGCTGCAGCGGCGCGGGCAAATGACGGCTCAGGCGCTGGCGGATGAGCTGGAAACCTCGGTGCGGACCGTTTACCGCGATATCGACGCGTTGAGCGCCGCCGGTATCCCGATCTATGCGGAGCGTGGGCGCGGCGGCGGCTGTGCCCTGCTTGACAGCTTCCAGACGAATCTAACCGGCCTGACCGAGAATGAGGTTCGCGCGCTGTTTATGCTCAGTATTCCGGGGCCACTCGCCACGCTCGGCGTCGCGGAGGAGCTTAAATCGGCCATGCTCAAGCTGAGCGCGGCACTGCCCGCTGCGCGCCGCCAGGATGAAGATCGGGTGCGCCAGCGCATACATCTGGATTCAAGCTGGTGGTTTCAGGCGCACGAGCCGGTGCCCCACCTGGACGTGATTCAGCGCGCTGTGTGGCAGGATCACAAGCTGCGCCTGACCTACTGCCGCCCCTATCCGATACAGGATCAGGTCGAGCTGCTGGTTGAACCGTATGGGCTGGTGGCGAAGGCGGGCGTGTGGTATCTTGTCGCGCTGAATCAGGCGCGGTTCCGCGCCTACCGCGTTACTCGCCTGCTCGGTGCAGAGCTTGTGCCGGAATCGTTTGAGCGGTGTCCCGATTTTGACCTGGCGGCGTTCTGGCAGGCGTGGAGCGCCGAGTTTGAAGAGAATCGCGCCAACTACCCGGTGACTGTGCGTGCCGCGCCGGACCTGATCGCCTTGCTGCCGCTCTACTTTGGTGAGGCAGTGCGCGCACAGATCGTGCAGGCCGGGCCGCCTGACGCCGGCGGATGGCTGATCCTCACCCTGCCGTTTGATCGCCTGGAGCCGGCGCGGGATCGCATCCTGGGGTTTGGGCGGGCAATCGAGGTCCTGGCACCGGAAGCGCTGCGCCTGAGCGTGATCGATTACGCTCAGCAGATCGTCGCGTTCTATCACGAGCGCGGCGAGCATGGCGGCTGATCAGGTGCTCCCGCCGCGACCGAGGCCCCGGCTGGCTAACGCTTAGACAGATAGGTCCCTGGAACGCAAGCAACAGGGTAGGTATGTCACCTACCCTGTTTTTGCACACATATCCTGCCCGGCAGGGATGACGTGCTACTGCGCTTTGTCCCAGAAAATAAGCTGGCCGAACAGGCTGGGGTTGTTCCACGACTGGTCCTGCGTATCCGCCGCCGACCAGATCAGCTTGGTATCACGATCCGTGCCCGATGTCCCGTTCAGGTGTGTTTGAAATCCCAGCACGCCAAGATGTTCCGGCACGATCTCCCACACACCGGTCGTCAGGGGCACGGCGGCTTCGATCACGTAGCCCGTGTCAGTCTCCACCGCGACAAACTCTAGCTGCGCATCAGCGCTGCTGTTACCGCCAACCAGCGGCGCGTCGGGCTGCGCGATATTGGCCGCCATGATCCCGATCTGGACGATGCCCGATCCATACGATGACGCGCCCAGGTCGCCGGTCGTGTTGAGATAGAACTCGATCGAGTCCTCGCGATACCATTCGCCAGGCTCATACAGGCCGTAGACGAGATTGCTGTCGGTGACATTCGCCATATAGTAGAGGTGCGTGCCGTCGGCGGCCAGCGCAAACTCGAACGAGGTGTCATTTCCGTCGGGGACCGTCGTGCCGCTGTCAACCGTCACGCGCGGCACGTTTTCCCAGTCGCCCAGATCGCCGTCGAGCGTGATCGGCACGTCAAACGGCGCGTAATAGATCAGGCCGGGAACCGGGTCGGGGGCCAACTGCGCCGGATCGGTTTTAGTCGGGGCGCCCACGTCAGCTGCGGCGGCTTCCGGCCCGGCAAGTATCGCCGCGATCTCATCATCGGTCAGCGGCGATTCTACTCCGGCCCGCCGCGCGAGCAGGTCCGCCAGCGCGTAGTAGGCCGGTTTGGGCTGGTAATCCTCGTCGAATAGCAGCGGCTTGACCGTCGGGTTATCGAAAAACGAGACCGTGCGCAGCCACGAGAATTTGTCCGACACGCCCCAGATGACGAACGCGGTGCAGTTGTCGGCGTCCAGGCAGGTTTCCATCAGGTGATAGTAGTCCTGCGCCTGCCGCCGGAACAGCTCATCGTCGGCCTCACCCAGGTACTTGATATCGACTTCGGTGAACTGTACTTCCAGCCCCAGCTCGCCCAGGCGCGCCATATTGTCCGCGACCGAGCCGAAATTGATCGCGCCCACGTCGAAATGCGCCTGCATCCCGATCCCGTGCAGCGGGATATCGCGCTCAAGGAAGTCCTGCGCCATCGCGTAAACGGCATCCGACTTGGCGTTCATGCCTTCTGCGCCAAAGTCGTTATACAGCAGGATGGCATCCGGGTCGGCTTCGTGCGCGAACTGGAAGGCCATCTCGATGTAATCTTCGCCGATGAAGCGCAGCCAGGCGGTATCGCGCAGCCTGGCCCCATCGAACGCCTCATTCACCACGTCCCAATACGCGATCCGGCCCTTGTAGCGCCCGACAACGGTCGTGATATGTTCGCGCAGAATTTCGATGGCTTCGTCGCGGCTGAAGTCGCCCGACTCAACCCAGTCCGGCGAGCACGAGTGCCAGATCAGGGTGTGGCCGTGAATCACCATGTCGTTTTCTTCCGCGAATTCGACCAGTTGATCGAACTGGGTGAAGTCGTATTCGCCGCGCGCGGTGGAAAGCATACAAAACTTGGCTTCGTGCTCCGGCGTGAACATGTTGAATTCGCGCGCCAGAATTTCGTGGTGCGAGGCGTTGTTGAGATGGTGCGTCCAGGCCGCCGCCCCAACGTAGAGATCGTTTTGCTCAGCCAGCTCGCGCAGCGAAAAGCTGGTGTCCTGGGCGCGGGCCGGGGTCAGCGTGGGTAGCAGGGAGAGGATGAGGAGTGGGATGATCAGCAGTTTCGCGGCTTTGATAATCATTAACATTCGCTCCTTTGGGTCAATAAATCTTCTCTTGTGCTCGGCGAGAGGCATAGGGCTTAGATACTCGTGATGCAGGCGCACCCCCTTTTGGGAAAAACGGCAGTTCAATCTGGCTCGACATTTTGCAAGCGCTTGCAATTTTTCTAAGTATAGCATTATTTAGGCCGCGCGGGCTATCATCTGCCCGGCAGTCGCGCTGATCCGTCCGGCGTTTGAGTTGTTCTGCGCTATACTGAACGCCACTATTCCACGCAGACGGCGCGCCGAGAGATGCACGCTGGTGGGCATCGATCAACAGGGGGCAGCATGAAGACGATCGGGTTGTTGGGGGGTATGAGCTGGCATTCGTCGCTGGCCTACTACCGCATAATCAATGAGACAATCCAGGCGCGGCTGGGCGGTGTTCATTCGGCTCGCTGCGTGTTGTACTCGGTCGAGTTCGGGGAGCTCGACGGGCTGGAACGCGACGATCGTTGGGATGATGTCGTGCCGATCGTGGTCGCGGCGGCGCAAAGCGTGGAGCGGGCGGGGGCTGATTTTCTGGTCATCTGCACCAACACGACGCACAAGCTGGCCGATCATATCCAGGCCGCGATCGATATCCCGCTGCTGCATATCGCCGACGCCACAGCGGACGCGGTTCGGGCCGCAGGGTTGGCACGGGTCGGGCTGTTGGGCACGCGTTTCACGATGGAAGAGGACTATATTCGGGGCCGCCTGACGGGTAGGCATGGGCTGGATGTGCTCGTCCCGTCCGAGCCTGAGCGTATAGTGGTGAACGATGTAATTTATGATGAGTTGTGCGCCGGTGTGTTTCGAGACGAGGCGCGGGCCAGCTACCGTGACATCATGGCGCGGCTGGTCACGGCGGGAGCCAAGGGGATCATCTTGGGGTGCACCGAGATCGGGCTGCTGGTCCGGCCTGAGGACTGCACGGTTCCGCTGTTCGATACCGCGCAGATTCACGCGGTCGCGGCGGCTGAATATGCACTGTAGCGGCTCTGACTTCTACCCGTAGCCGGGCAGGGCCGGCTGCATACATTTGCTTTCATCTTCGAAAGGACAGGTTATATGCCAAAAGTAGCGTTTATTGGGGCGGGCAGCACAGTTTTCGCCAAGAACCTGATGGGCGATATCCTGAGCTATCCGGAGCTGGCGGGCAGCACGATCAGCCTGATGGATATCGACCCGCACCGGCTGCAAACCTCGGAAGCTGTCGCGCACAAGATCAACGAGGCGCTCGGCGCGCACGCTACCATCGAAACGACGACCGACCGGTGCGCCGCGCTCGACGGGGCCGACTACGCCATCTGCATGATCCAGGTTGGTGGCTACGAGCCCGCGACCGTGATCGATTTCGAGATTCCCAAGAAGTACGGCCTGCGCCAGACGATCGCCGATACGCTCGGCATCGGTGGGATTATGCGCGCGCTGCGCACGATCCCGGTGCTGCTCGACATCGCGCACGATATGGAAGCGCTGTGCCCGGATGCGCTGTTCATCAACTACGTCAACCCGATGGCGATGATCCAGTGGGCGCTCAGCCGCGGCTCAAAAATCAAGACTGTCGGGCTGTGCCACAGCGTGCCCCATACGGCGCATGAGCTGGCCCACGACATCGGCGTCCCGGCCGAGCAGATCAACTACCTGGTCGCCGGGATCAACCACATGGCGTTTTACCTCAGGTTCGAGGACCGGCGCACCGGCGAGGACCTGTATCCGAAAATTCGGCAGGTGGTCGAAGAAGGGCGCGTGCCCGCGACAAACCGCGTGCGCTACGATATGTTCACCCGGCTGGGCTACTTCGTGACCGAGAGCAGCGAGCACTTCAGCGAATACACGCCCTGGTTTATCAAACGCGATCACCCGGAGCTGATCGAGCGCTACAACATCCCGCTCGACGAGTACATCGAGCGCTGCGAGGCGCAGATCATCGGCTGGGAGCTGATGGAGCAGCGCCAGGACGCCGGGCGCGCCCTGACTGAGGATGAGATTCGCGCCGCGCTGCAAGACACCAATCCCATGCCAACGATCCGCGAGGGCATCATCCAGGGGATGCTGAACTTCGATCGGCTGGAGCGCAGCGTCGAATACGGCTCCGGCATCATCCACAGCATGGAAACCGGCACGCCGCGCGTGATCTATGGCAACGTGCCCAACGCCGGGCTGATCACCAACCTGCCGGCGGAGTGCTGTGTCGAGGTGCCGTGCCTGGTGGACGCGAACGGCATCCAGCCGACGCACATCGGCGCGCTGCCGCCCCATCTCGCCGCGCTGATCCAGACCAATGTCAATGTCCAATCCCTGGCGGTCGAGGCCGCACTGACCGGCAGGCGCGAGCACGTTTATCACGCCGCGATGCTCGATCCGCATACCGCCGCCGAGCTGACTCTGGACGAAATCTGGGCGATGGTCGATGAGTTGATCGCGGCACACGGCAGCTATTTGCCGAATTTCAATTCTGGCTTGTAACCGTCTGGGGTACCGGATAGGCTGTAAATACGTGCCGGTCCTGATCCCCTCGACCGCATTCGTTTCGAATGGGGTGGAAGGCATCAGGACCGACAGGGCCAAATGGAGACTCAGGCGTCTATGCGATCAAGCCACTCCATCGCTTCGTCGGGATCGGTAAACACCATCACGCGCACGCCCATATCGTAGAAGGCCTGCACGAACTCGCTCATGTTCATTCTGGCTTTTATACTGTGCGGCACAACCAGCGCCCAGCATTTCCAGCCAACTTCGATGACGCGGGGCAGCCAGTCTGTGTTGATCCAGTGCGTTTCCTCTTCGGTGTGCCCGTCAATCGCGCGGTTGTCCGAAAGCCACTTGCACGCGCCGTGCTCTCTCAATAAGTCCAGCCCAACATTCAGACCTTCTTTGAGATACTTGCCGCCAATCGGGGGCTTGTAGATGTGGTGGACTATTTTCTTGTCGGGGTGGTACATCAGGGTGAGGTGGGCATTATCTAAAACAGTGATCGTTGACATCCTAAATCCTTCTTTTAGAGAATCACAACCTAAAATGAATTTATAACATAAGGTTATTTCTTTGTCAATACTTGGATAGAAATTCGTATGCAGTCAAGCTGGACCGGCGGCAGACGCTCAATTTGTTCGCTTATCCGGCCAACAAAAGCGGGTAGAGTTCGTGCCCTACCCGCTGTATTTGCCTGCGCACGTGCTGGCGCTGGCGGCAAACCGCGCTAGAACACGTCCTTCAGGGCGGAGCCGGCGCGCAGAAATACCGGGATCGTGTCCAGCGGGGCCGGAACCGTGATCCACTGCCCGCCGGGGTATTCCGTCCCGCTGCTCGCCGCGACCCAGTCTGTGCCCGCCGGCAGATAGACGCGGCGCTCGCGCGCGCCCTGGTGCAGCACCGGCGCGACCAGAAGCTCCGGCCCGAACATGAACGCATCCTCGACGCCCTCACAGGCCGGATCGTCGGGGAAGTCGAAGAAGAGCGGGCGCATCGGCGGGAAGCCCTGCTGCGCGGCGGTTTCCATCTGCTGCTGGATGTAAGGCCGCAGCCGCTCGCGCAAAAACAGCAGCTCGCGCAGGATCGCGTAAACGTCCTCGCCAAACGACCAGACCTCGTTCGCGGCTCCGCTGGCCGGCAGCGGCTCTTCGACCGGCATCCGGTAGCCGTGCAGGCGGAAGATCGGGCAGAACACACCGTACTGGAACCAGCGCACGATCAATTCGCGGAAGTAGCCGGTGCGGATATCGCCGCTGTGGAACCCGCCGATGTCGGTCGTCCACCAGGGGATGCCGCTCATGGCAACGTTCAGCCCGGCCCGCACCTGGGCTTGCAGCGCCTCGAAGGTGGACGCGATATCGCCGGACCAGATCACCGAGGCGTAGCGCTGACTGCCAGCCCAGCCCGACCGCGAGAGCGTCACAATTTCTGTTTCGCCCGCTTCCCGCATGCCGTCATAGAAGGCCATCTGGTGCAGCAGCGGGTAGATATTCGCCACCTCGACCCCATTGCCCAGGTAGAAGCGCAGGTTTTGCGGGTACCAGGGGTTGACATCCGGCTCGTCGTTATCCAGCCACCACAGCCGCACGCCCTGGGCGTAGTAGTTCTTTTTGATCGTCTCCCAGATGAACTGCCGTGCTTCGGGGTTTGTCGCGTCATAGTAGGCAAAGTAGGCCGGGCCGTTCACGTCGTGATCGATGAACACATGCTGCGCGTCTACGCCGTATTCGTTGCTGATCAGCAGGCCGCGCTCGCGCAGCTCCCGGTAGTTTTCGCTGAGCGGGCTGACGGTCGGCCAGATCGACACCATCAGTTTGACGCCCATTGCTTCCAGCTCGCGCACCATCGCTGCCGGGTCGGGCCAGCACTGCGGATCGAAGCGCCAGTCGCCCATGTGCGACCAGTTGAAGAAGTCGCTGACGATCACCGACAGGGGCAGGCCGCGCTTTTTGTACTCGCGCGCGACGGCCAGCAGCTCGTCCTGGGTTTCGTAGCGCAGCTTGCACTGCCAGAAGCCCATCGCCCAGTCGGGCATCAGCGGCGTGTGCCCGGTCACATCGGCATACCGCGCCAGGATATCGGCATAACTTTCACCGCACACCACGTAGTAATCAAGCTGCTGCGCGCCATCCGCCACCCAGCGCGTGTCGTTATAACCCAGCTCGACGCGCCCGACGCCGGGGTTATTCCACAGGAAGCCGTAGCGCCGGTTGGACACCAGGAAGGGGATCGAGACTTCCGTGTTGCGTTGGTGCAGCTCGATTACGCACCCCTTTTGATCGAGCCGCCCGTGCTGGTGCTGCCCCAGCCCATAGAAGCGCTCGCCGTCCTGCGCGCTGAACCACGCTTCGATCTGGAACAGGCGACCGTCGCGGGGCTTGAAGTGGCGGCTGGGCGGCATGTGGTAGGACGTGATCGGGCGCTCCTCAAGCAGCGTCTCACCCGTCGCCGTGTTGGTGAAGCGCAGCCAGCCGCTGCGCGTGATCGTCGCCCGGATCAGCCCGTTGGGGATGCTGGCTTCCTGCTCTTCCACGTCGATCCGCCCCTCAGTCGGCGCGGGCGGCGGCTCCAGCAGCGCGTGTGGCAGGTCCAGCGGCTGCCCGGCAAGGTTGGCCCGCACACGCAGGCCGTTGGGTCCCCAGGGCTGAATCCAGACTTTGTGCTGCTCTTCCTGCCAGCCCAGCGCCCCATCTTCATAGTAGAAATATCCCATGATGTAATTTTCTCTCCTGGTTGGCTGCAATACACCGCTATTTGATGCTGCCGGCCACGATGCCCTTAGACAGCGTCCGCTGGAACAGGATAAAGAACAGGATGCAGGGTAACACCCCCAGCAGCGCCGCCGTGCTCTGAAAGGTAGCGGCTGCCCCACGCTGGCCCTGGAACATCGCCACCGCCAGCGGCACCGTCTGGTTCGCGTTCGAGATCAGGAAAATGAGCGGCAGGAAAAACTCGTTCCAGGTCCAGATGAAAAAGAATACGAACAGGACGGAAAGCGACGGCCAGTTGATCGGCACCACGATCCGCAGCAAAAGCTGTACCTTGTTGCAGCCGTCGATCACTGCCGCGTCCAGAATTTCATCGGGGAAGGCGGCGAACACCGAGGTCAGCAGATAGGTACCAAACGCGCTGTGCAGCACCGCGAAGATGATCACGATTGACCAGCGCGAGTCGTACAATCCTACCTCTTTGAACATATAGTAGAGCGGGTAGGCCAGCGATTCCTGGGGCAGGGTGATCGCCATCACGAAAAAGATCAGGAAGAAGGCCCGCCCCTTGATCTTGCCGATGCCGAGCGCAAACGCGTTGAGCAGCGAGATCGTCACCCCGGCGACGGCGGTCGTGATGCTGATGATGAAGCTGTTGCGCAGCTTGACGGTGTAGTCCAGCCGCTCCCACACGGCCCGCACGTTGTCGAGCGAAAATCGTTCGGGGATGCTTAGCGGCCCGCTGCGGAAGTATTCGTCCTCGGTCTTGAACGAGTTGAGCGTGATCACCACCAGCGGGAAGAGAACGCCGGCCAGCAGCACCGCCAGCAGCAGGAGCGAGAGATAGCGGGTGGCGAGGATGTGCCGGGGAACCATCTGTTTGCGCGGCGCGTGCTTCTCGAGCGCGATTGCTTCGCTTGCCATCTCACACACTCTCCCGCCGTTCCTGCCGCACCTGAACGGTGATAAACGCAACGGTCAGGAGCATGATGATCGCGGTGAGCAGGGTTGCGATCGTCGCCCCATAGCCCACGTTTGGCCGTTCGAAGAAGTTCTTATACGAGAAGTACGACGCAACAATCGTCGCTGTGCCCGGCCCGCCGCGCGTCATGGCATAAACCGGCGCGAACACCTTCAGCGCGTGGATCGCCGTTGTCAGGATCACAACATAGATTTCGGGTCGGATCAGCGGCACCGTGATATGCCACACGCGCTGCAGCCAGGTTGCCCCGTCGATGGCGGCAGCCTCGTTCAACTGCGGATCGACACGCTGGAGCGCGGCCATGAAGATCACCAGCGGATAGCCCAACTGGAACCAGACCATCATCCCCATGATCGAATAGAGCGCCGTTTCCCGGTTTCCCAGCCAGTTTCGTGCAAATTGATCGAGGCCGACTGAGTTCAGCGTCCAGTTCAGAATGCCCCAGTTGGGCTGGTAGATCCAGCGCCACACAATCGCCGCGACGATCAGCGGCATGATCTGCGGCAGATAGAACCCCGCGCGGAAGAAGCTGGTAGTGCGCGGCCCGAAGTGGCGGTGGATGTTGTCGAACAGGAAGACCGCCAGCAGCAGACCGAGAATCGTTGGGATGATGGTCATGGCGAGGACGAGGCGCAGGTTGTTCTCGAACGACGCCCAAAAAGCCGTATCGTCGAAGGCGCGCTGGTAATTCTCCAGCCCGATCCATTCCGGTGTGCCCACACCGCGCCAGCGCGTGAAGCTGATCGCGATATTGGCCACAAAGGGGCCGACGACGATTGCCAGGAAGGCCACGACCCCCGGTATCAGAAACGGCACGTAGCCCCGTGATCGTTGGTATGACATGGCGTGTTCCTCGTCAGTGGCAGTGCCCCGGAGCGTTCCCGGAGCACTGCCAGCGAGTCTAGACCGGGCCGTTACATCGAAGACTTATAGTCGTTGTACGCGTCGCTCAACGAGTCGAGGAATTCGTCGGGCGAGATGCTCTGGTTGACCAACTCCTGGAGTCCGGCCCCCAGCACGTCCATGAAGCCGGGCACCGGCCAGTCGGGATAGAAGGCGATGCCGTCATTCTCGACGATCGAGGCAAAGGCCGCGTTCAGCTCCGACACTTTGGGGTCCTCGATCTGGCTGAGATCGGCGTTGACCGGAATACCGCCGGCGTTCGCCATCAAGGTCTGCGCTTCGGGACTTAGAGTCAGCGAGATGAATTCGTAAGCGAGGTCCTTGTTGGCGGCGTTCTCGGGCACGACCCACAGGTTGCCGCCGGAGCCGGTGTTGAACTGCTTGCCGGGCATCAGGAAGATGCCCCACTCGAAGTTAGTGATCTGAGTCTGGAAGCCGCCGAATGCCCAGCTTCCGGTCAGGTTCATCGGCGTGATGCCCTGCACGAAGGCGGCGTTGGCATCATCGTAGATCACGCCGGTCGCGTTATCGCCATAGTAGCCCTTCTCGACGTGCGCGGCGAATGTCTCAGCGCCAAACGCGAACGCCTCGCCGTGAAAATCGACGTCGCCGGTGAGGAACTGGAAGTTGGAGATCAGGTCGCGGTCGGCCTGGTAGAGCACCAGCTCATAGAAGTTGTGGGTTGCCGGCCAGAGGTCGCTCGCGCCGAGGGTCAGCGGCACGATCCCCGCCTCGACAAACGTATCGGCGACAGCCTCGAATTCTTCGAGGGTGGTGGGCACTTCGACCCCATACTCGGCGAACATATCTTTGTTGTAGTAGACCATCACGAACTCGCCGTAGGTGGTCACGCCGTAGAGATTGCCCGACCCCATGATGCCGTTTTCGTCATAGCGGCAGGTGGTCAGGATGCTGGGGCTGAGGATGTCGAGCCAGCCCTGCTCCTCGGCTGCCTGGCTCAGGTCGGTCAGCAGTCCGGAGCTGGCATACAGCCCGGCGGTCGCATTGCCCTTGTTGATCTCCATCACGTCGGGCACTTCATTGGAGTTGAGGAGCATCATGCCCGTTTCCTGAATCTGCTCGAACACCTTCTCCTCGAACTCGACGGTAACGTCCGGGTGCAGCTCCTGGAACTGCTCCATCGCGTAGGCCCACGAGATGCCCATTGCGGAATCAGCCGGCTCGTAGTGCCAGATTTTCAGTGTGCGCCCGTCCTGGGCCTGGGCGAGCGGCGACGCGGCAGCCCCGCCGATCACGAGGATCAGCACGAACGTCAGCACAACGGGCCATACTCGTAACATTCTGGTGTGCATTTCAATCCTCCTGACAGAACCTTCGAAAC
Organism: Chloroflexota bacterium; assembly: GCA_012729765.1. Classification (GTDB taxonomy): domain Bacteria; phylum Chloroflexota; class Anaerolineae; order Aggregatilineales; family Aggregatilineaceae; genus JAAYCM01. The sequence goes on from JAAYCM010000054.1 coordinate 22,908, forward strand.
GATTCGAAATAGTAGAGGTATTTTGAGGAGTCCCTGTTCGCGCTCACCCCCTTCCGCCGGAACTGCGGCGCTGTGTCGTCAGGAGATCGTCCCGCGTCGCTCGACCGGACAAGGCCCGGAACTGCCGCGCACAACCAGGCGACACGGCAGCAGGATTTGTGTGATTTCCGGCTCGCGGGCCTCAAGCTGCTCGAGCAGGAGCCTGACACCCTGGCGGCCCATCTCGGCGTTCTGCGGCTCGACGGTTGTAACCGGCGGCGTCATCAGCTCCGCGACGCTGCCCGACGAGCCGACCACTACCAGCGAGAAATCGTCCGGGATGCGCCAGCCGCGCCCGGTGATGGCCTGCACCACACCCGGCACCGCGCGATCGTTGACGGTTACCAGGGCGGTCAGGTCGGGGTCTTCGGCCAGTAATTGCTCGAAGCTGTCATAGCCGGCGGCGGCGTTCGTGGGGCAGGTGCGAACCACGCGGATCAGCCCGGCGGTGTCCATCGCCTGCTCGTAGCTGTGCTGCGTGCGCACGGCTGGCCCATACCCGGCTTCCGTGACGGGCTGCGACTGGTTGAGGAAGCCGATATGGGTGTGGCCCAGGCCGCGCAGGTAGCGCACGACATCCGATCCGGCCAGCTCGAAATCGGCATCGACGTAGCTGATCCCGGCGGTGTCGGCGCTGCGCCCGATCAGGCTGAAGGGCAGCCCGGCCTCGCGCCACAATGGAATGCGCTCGTCGTGCAAATACACTTCCATCGCTACCACGCCATCGACGAGGCCCTGCTGGGTGGACTGCCGTAGTTCTTCCAGGTTGTGCATCTCGGACGTCCACAACACCATCTCGTACCCGTTCTCGCGCGTGGCGTTGGCGGCGCTGGCGATGAACTCGATCTCGGTCAGGCCGACCCCGCGTTCGGGGATGGGGAAGTGAAGGGCGATGATGCGGCTGCGTTTGCTGGCAAGCCCGCGCGCCAGGGCGTTGGGCTGGTAGCCAAGCTCGTCCATGGCGGCGAAGATACGCCGGCGCGTTTCTTCCGAGATCGGGCGAGTGCCGTTGATCGCATACGACACCGTGCTGGCCGCCACACCCGCCCGCCTGGCAACATCAATAATCGTCGGCATGACAACCCCTGTCAGACAGCCTGGTTGCTGCATCGAAACGTTTAGTCGAAACGTTTCAATTGCATCTTGTCACAATTCAGCCGCCCTGTCAAGCGGTCTGGCCTGGCACGTGTCAGGCCGGGTCGGTCTGTTCCAACACCCGGACGCCGTATGGCTCCAGCGCCAGCGAAGATGCCACGTCCTGGCCGCTGATCAGATCGACATAGCCGCGCCGATCGAGCGCCACCTCGACCGGCTGCGGATTGAAGTTCATCACGAATACGAAGGCCCGCTCGCCATCACCGCGCATCTGCACGCTAACCCCCGCCGGCAGATCGGCCTCGATCACGGGGCGGATGCCCAGTTCCGCACACAACCCGCCCAGGAAGTCGTCGGTGAAGCGCTGCTCGTTGCGCGAGACGACCAGGTAGGCCCACCCCTGGCCGAAACGGTTGACCGTCAGCGCCGGGCGCCCGGCATAGAAGTCGGTCGCATAGGTCGCCAGCACGTCCGCGCCCTCGGCATGGATCAGCTCGCACAGGTCGCGCGCCGTGTATTCGCCCGCCAGCCCCGGCGCGCCGCCTGGCTCAACCGCGATCCGGTTCGTGTCGTTGGGAGTCAGCGCGTCGATCTCTTCCGCCCAGACGCCGAGCAGCGCGCGCAGCGGGCCGGGGAATCCGCCCAGGAAGCACAGGTCGTTCTCGTCCACGATGCCCGACCAGTACGTCGTGACGAAGGTCCCGCCCGCGTTCACCCACGCGCCGATCCGTTCCGCCACGCCGGGCCGCACCATGTACAGCATCGGCGCGATCACCAGATCGTAGCGGCTGAGGTCCTGCTCCATGTCGATCACATCCACCGGGATGCCGCGCTTCCACAGGGCGCGGTAGTGATCGAGGCACGCCGCCAGATAGCCCTTGTCGCCGTCGTGGAGCGGACCCTGCGCGGCTTCCAGCGCCCAACGGTTTTCCCAATCGTAGATGATCGCCACGCGCGCCGGGACGGTCGTGCCCAGCACCGGCGTGAGCTTTTCGAGCGCCTGCCCGACTTCGGCCACATCCCGGAAAACGCGCGTGTGCTCGTGCCCGGCATGATCGACCACCGCGCCGTGAAACTTCTCGCTGCTGCCCCGGCTCTTGCGCCACTGGAAATACTGCACCGTCTCGGACCCGTGCGCCACCGCCTGGATCGATGACAGCCGGTGCATCCCTGGCCGCTTGAGCTTGGCGTGGGGATGCCAGTTGGTGACGCTCGGCGTGCTCTCCATCAGCATGAACGGCTGGCCGCCCTTCATGCTCCGGTTGATGTCGTGCACAAAGGCCACCGTGACGGCGTGCTCGGCGTCCGGTATGTTCTGGTGCCACAGCGGGTAGCTGTCCCACGCGATCACGTCCAGCGCCGGAGCCAGCTTCCAGTAGTTCAACCCCGGAAATGTGCCCATGAAATTGGTTGTGATTGGCACATCAGGCGAGATGGCGCGCAGGGGCGCGATCTCGTTTAGCATGAAGTCGAGCGTCTGATCGGTGACGAAGCGCTTCCAGTCCAGCGTCAGGCCGTGCACCGACGTTTCGCCGATCGGGCTGGGCGGCTCGATCTGCGACCAGTCGGTATAGGTGTGGCTCCAGAAGGCGGTCCACCAGGCGTGATTGAGCGCGTCGAGCGTGCCATACTTGCGCGCCAGCCACGCGCGGAACGCTTCCTGGCACAGCGCGCAGTGGCACTCGCCGCTGTACTCGTTGGAAATGTGCCACAGCACCAGCGCGGGGTGATCCCGGTAGCGCTCGGCCAGCCGCGCGTTGATCGCTTGTGTTTTGGTGCGATAGACCGGTGACGTGAAGCAGTGGTTGTGCCGTCCGCCCTGCGACTCACGGATGCCGTCGGGCCGCACGCGCCGAATCTCCGGATATTGAGCGGCCATCCAGGCGGGCTTGGCTCCGCTCGGCGTCGCCACGATCGCGTACTTGCCGTTGGCCGCCAGCAGATCGAGCAGGTCGTCGAGCCACTCGAAGCGGTAGCAGCCCTCTTCCGGCTCCAGCGCAGTCCACGCGAAGATGCCCACCGATACCACGTTGAAGTTGGCGAGCGTCATCAGCCGCATGTCTTCCGGCCAGATATCGGGCGGCCACTGTTCGGCGTTATAATCCGCGCCATGCCACAGACGCGGCAGTTTCGGGTTGATAGGCGGGAATTGGGTCACAGCGCGCGCAATCTCCTGAGGTGGCGAAACACAAGACCGGCGTCAGGCCGGTGCGATCACAAATTGTCCGGCCAGCCCGCCGGTCGAATCCGGCCCGACCCAGACATCGAACTCGCCCGGCTCGAACACGCGGCATCCCTCGGTATCATAGAACGACAGCTCTTGTTCGGTCAGCTCGAACGTTACCGTCTGCGTCTCGCCGGGGGCCAGCGCCAGCCGGGCGAAGCCTTTCAGCTCCTTGACCGGGCGGCTGAGGCTGGCGACCCGATCGCGCACATAGAGCTGGACGATCTCCTCGCCCGCGCGCGTGCCGGTGTTGGTGATCTCCGCGCTGACCATCACCGCCTGAGGGCCAGCCGGGACGATGCGCAGATTGTTATAGGCAAATTCGGTGTAGCTCAGCCCATAGCCGAAGGGGTAGAGCGGGCTGTCAAGCTGATCGACGTAGCGCGAGTGCCGCCGGTCGCGGGGCGGCAGCGGGCGCCCGGTTGGGCGGTGGTTGTAGTAGAGCGGCACCTGGCCCACTGTGCGCGGGAACGTCACCGGCAGCTTGCCGCTGGGGTTTGCGTCGCCAAACAGCACATCCGCGACCGCGCGCCCGCCTTCGGTCCCCGGATGCCACGCCATCAGCACGGCAGCGGCCTGCCGGTGGATCGACTCCAGGGCCAGCGGTCGCCCGGCCAGCACCACGACGATCACCGGCACCTGCAGCGCGAACAGCGCCTCAAGGAACGCCGTCTGTCCGGGCGGCAGATCGAGGGTGGTAATGCAGTTATCCTCGCCGGAGCGCGACACGGCCTCGCCCACCACCGCGATCACCACGTCGCAGTGTCGCGCCTGCCAGAGCGCATCATCCGCCAGTTCTGAAGTCCGAATCTGGGCTGCGCTGTCCACCGTCTCGCGGACGCGGTCCAGAATCGAGACGACGCTGTCCTCGTGCCCGTCCAGCGTCCATGAGCCGAACAGGGTAGCGCGCGCCTCGGCCAGCGGCCCAAACACGCCGATGGTCTGGCCCGCTTTCGCCAGGGGCAGGATGCCGTCGTTCTTCAGCAGCACCAGCGAGCGGGCCGCCGCGTCGCGCACGATCTGCCTGTGATCGGCGTGCAGGTGCACGGCGGCGCGTTCCGTCTCGGTGTAGGGCTGCGCGAACAGCCCCAGCCGCAGCTTGGCGCGCAGAATCCGCCGCACCGCCTCATCGATCACCGCTTCGGGCAGCGCGCCGGACTCGACCAGCCCGGCCAGTTCCTCGACGTATACTTCAGCCGCCAGGTCCATATCGATTCCGGCCAGTGCCGCCAGCCGCGCGGCCCCGGCGCGGTCGGCAGCCACGCCGTGATAGCGCAGCTCGTCGATCGCGGCCCAATCGCTGATCACCAGCCCATCGAAGCCCCATTCATCCTTCAGAATCTCGGTGACGAGGTGGCGGTTGGCTGTGATCGGCACCCCGCCGTTCTCCGGGAAGCCGGTCATGATCGAGCCGACTCCGGCCTGCACCGCCGCGTGAAACGAGGGCAGATAGACGTTGTGCAGCGTGGATGGCGTGATCTCGGTGCCGTTGTAGTCGCGCCCGCCTTCCGCCGCGCCATAGCCCGCGTAATGTTTGGCGCAGGCCAGCACCGCTTCGGGATCGGTCAGATCATCGCCCTGAAAGCCGCGCACCGCTGCCCGTGCCAGCGCCGAGCACAGGAACGGGTCCTCGCCGAAGCCTTCCGCGATGCGCCCCCAGCGCGGGTCGCGCGCGATATCGAGCATGGGCGCGAACACCCAGCGGATGCCATCCGCCGACGCCTCGCGCGCCGCCACCCGGCAGGCCGCCTCGACCACGTCCGGCGACCAACTGGCCGCCATCCCCAGCGGGATCGGGGCGACCGTCTTATAGCCGTGCAGCACGTCGCGCCCGAACAGAATCGGGATGCCCAGGCGCGTCTCTTCGACGGCGATCCGCTGCAAGTGATTCAGGTGCGGGCCGACGACCGGCTCCTGGGGCGACGCGCCCGGCACCGGCGCACCGGACAGGATGATCGACCCGGCGTGCCCGGCGCGGATGCGGTCTTCCAGGTCGTCGAGCGTGATCTGAAGCTGGCACATCTGCCCGACCTTTTCGGCCAGGGTCATCTGCGCCAGCAGGCAGTCAATCTGGGCTTCTACGGCCTGCGTCTCTGCGGCCATACAGGGTTTACTCCTTGCTGCTGTGCACTCGGAACGCGGCAAACGATGTTGATCACCGGCCACCCCAGCCCTGCGGCGTGGGCAAACCGGCATGCTTTCAATGTTAGCAGGGTGCTTCAGTCCCCGGTGGGCGAGATCCGATCTTCCGCGATCACGCCGCGCAGCGACAGTCCTTCGGCGAAATGGCACGCCACATAATGCGGCGAGGCGCTGCCATCCGGGCCGCGCGTCTCGATTGGGCGCAGCGGCGGCTCTTCCAACGCGCAGCGCGTCTGCGCATAGCGGCAGCGCGGGTGAAAGTAGCACCCGGTCGGCGGGTTGGCCGGGTCGGCCACGTCCCCTTCCAGCCGGATCCGGCGCGAGCGGTCGCGCTGGCGCGGGTTGTGGATCGGGACGGCGGAGAGCAGCGCCTCGGTATAGGGATGGCGGGGATGGGTATAGAGCGCCGTCGCCTCAGCCGACTCGACCAGCTTACCCACGTACATCACGCTGACCCGGTCGCAGATGTGCCGGATCACGCTCAGATCGTGGGCGATAAACAGATAGGTCAGGCCCATCTCGGCCTGCAAGTCTTCCAGCAGGTTCAACACCTGCGCCCGGATCGATACGTCCAGCGCCGAGATCGCTTCGTCGGCCACAATCAGGCGCGGGTTGGTCGCCAGCGCCCGCGCGATCACGATCCGCTGGCGTTCACCGCCGCTGAAGGCATGCGGATAGCGGCGCATGTATTCGGGCCGCAGCCCCACGCGCTGGAGCAGGTGCGCGACACGCGCCTCAAGCTCGCTTCCCGCCGCCAGCCGGTTGACCTTCAGCACCTCGGCCACGATCTCGAAGACCGTCATACGCGGGTTGAGCGACGAGTATGGGTCCTGGAAGATCATGCGAATCTGCTGGCGATAGGGGCGTAACTGCGGGCGCTCCAACTGCGCCAGATCGACCGGGCCGCCGGTCGTGGCTGGATCGTCTGCCCCGGCATTGTAGAGAATCTGCCCACTGGTGGGGCGGTAGGCGCGCACGATGCACCGCCCGACGGTCGTCTTACCGCAGCCGCTTTCGCCCACCAGGCCCAGCGTCTCACCGGGCCGGATGGTGAAGCTGACGTTATCGACCGCCTTCACATAGCGTGTCTCGCGGCCAAATGGCCCCTTCTGCCGCGTAAACCACATATGCAGGTTGCGCACGTCAAGCAGGCGTTCGCCGTCCTGGGGTGGTCGGGCGGGTATATCACTCATGAACTGGCCTCTTCTGTCGCGGCGGGCTGATATTGTTCATCGTAGAGCAGGCAGCGGACCATGTGATTTTCCGCCAGCGCAATCGGCGGCGGGACCACGCGGTCGCACACCCCCGGCATCATCCGGTCGCAGCGCGGGTGGAACGGGCACCCGCTCAGGCGCTGGAAGGGTGACGGCACCATGCCCTGAATTGGATCGAGCCGGGAGCGCGTCGGGCCGATCTTGGGGATCGAGCGCAGCAGCGAGACGGTGTAGGGGTGGCGCGGCGCGTTGAACAGCGTATCGGCATCGGTTTTCTCGACGACCGTGCCCATATACATCACCGCCACATCATCCGCGATCTCGGCCACCACGCCCAGATCGTGCGTGATGAACAGGATCGACATTCCATACTCGGCTTGCAGCTCCAGCATCAGGTCGAGAATCTGCGCCTGCGTGGTCACGTCCAGCGCGGTTGTCGGCTCGTCCGCGATCAAAAGCTGCGGGTTGCACGACAGCGCCATCGCGATCATACACCGCTGACGCATCCCGCCGCTCAGCCGAAACGGGTATTCGTCGATGCGATCTTCCGGCTGGGGGATGCCGACTTTGGCGAGCAGGTCGATCGCACGCTCGCGCGCCTCGGCTTCCGTAACCCGGCTGTGCAGCCGGATCGCCTCGATGATCTGGTTGCCGACAGTGTGCAGCGCGCTCAGTGAGGTCATCGGCTCCTGGAAGATCATGGCGATCTCGTTACCGCGAATCTGGCGAACCGCCGCCCCACGCGGGCGCAGCCCTGCTATATCAACCGTTTCGGTGCCGCCGCCCGGTAGGGGCCGGTGATAGAGAATCTGGCCGCCCACGATCCGGCCCGGGCGGTGGATGATCTTCAGAATCGCGCGCGCGGTGACGCTTTTGCCGCAGCCACTTTCACCCACCACGCACAATGTCTTGCCGCGCCAGACGGTGTAGCTGGCCCCGTTCACCGCCCGGACGACGCCCTCATTGGTGAAAAAATGCAGGTGCAGATCGCGCAGCTCTAACAATACATCGGACGACTGATCAGGCATTGCGCTCTTGTCTTTCCTTCCAAAACTGGCCCACTTGCTTAGCGATAGGGATCGGCGGCGTCGCGCAGGCCGTCGCCCAGGAAGTTGAACACCAGGACGGTCAACGTCACCGCCACGCCCGGCAGCAGCATCCAGGGCATGTTGGCGATCACGCGGATGCTCTGCGCGTCTTTGAGCATCACGCCCCAGCTGACGACCGGCGCTTGCAGCCCCAGGCCCAGGAAGCTCAGCGCCGTCTCGCCCAGGATCATGCCGGGAATCGCCAGCGTCACCGAGGCGATGATGTGGCTGAGAAAGGACGGGACCATGTGCCGCGTGATGATCCGGAAGCGCGACACGCCGTCCAGCTCCGCCGCCAGGATGAAATCTTCCTCACGCAACGACAAGAACCGGCCCCGCACCACGCGCGCCATGTGCGTCCAGCCCAGCAGCGACAGCACGACCGTGATCCCGAAGTAGACCAGCGTCGGGTCCCAGCGCGCCGGAACTGCCGTCGCCAGCGCCATCCACAGCGGGATGTCGGGGATCGAGCGCAGCAGCTCGATCAGGCGCTGGATCGCGTTATCGACCCGTCCGCCGATCAGCCCCGACAGCCCGCCGAGGATGATCCCCAGGCCCAGGCTCAGCGCCACGCCCACCAGCCCGACCGAGAGCGAGATCTGTGAGGCGAAGATCAGCCGGCTCCACACGTCGCGGCCCAGGTCGTCCGCCCCGGCCAGATAGAACGGATCGCCGTGATGCTTCGGGCCGAAGAAGTGGCGGTCGGTCGTGATATGGAGCCAGTTGAGCCAATCGACCGGAATCCCTTTCAGCCCAATGGTGTAAGGATCGCCCTTGACGAAGAATCCCAGCGGGATTTTGACGTCCTCGTCCACCGCATAGCGCCGCTCGAAGGTGCGCGGATCGGTTTCCTGCTGATAGCCGTAGACGTAGGGGGCAAGCTTGCCGTTGTCGAGCCAGTGTATTTTTTGCGGGGGAGCCTGGGTATAGCCCCGGTGATAGGTGGTCTTGGCATGGGGCGCGAAGAAGCCGGCGAAGAGCGCGACGGTATACAGCGTCACGACGATCACCAGGCTGATCATCGCCAGCCGGTGCTTGCGGAACTTCCACCACATCAGACGCCACTGCGACGCGATCGCGAGCTGCGGCTCGTCCTGGCTGCCGGACTGCGCGGCGTGCGGCCAGGGAATCGGCTGGGCGGGCTGCTTCATGATGTCATTCGCCATGGTGTGCTATCCCACCGTCTATTGATACCGGATGCGCGGGTCGAGCCACGCCAGCAGAATATCCGACAGCAGCGTTCCCATCATCGTCAGGAAGCTCAGCAGCATCAGGAATCCGGCGGCCACATACATATCCTGCACGCGCAGCGCTTGCAGATAGACCGGGCCGGTGGTCGGCAGGTTGAGCACAATCGACACGATCGCTTCACCGGCGACCAGCGAGGGGAGGGTCCAGCCCAGCGTGCTGATAAACGGGTTGAGCGCGTGGCGCACCGGATACTTCAGCAGCAGCCGCCATTCTGGCATCCCTTTGGCGCGCGCCGTATCGACATAGGGCTTGTCCAGCTCGTCGAGCAGATTGGCGCGCATGATGCGGATCAGCCCGGCGGTGCCGGCGGTGCCCACGATCACCATCGGGAGCCAGATGTGCTTGAGCAGGTCGATGAATTTGGCGAAGCTCCAGGGCGCGTCGGCATATTCGGTCGAGAACAGCCCGCTGATGCTGATCCCCCACTGGCTGAATGCCAGATACAGCAGCGCCAGCGCGATCAGAAAGCCGGGCGTCGCCATGCCGATGAAGCCGATGATACTGAAGATGTAGTCCCCGATGCTGTACTGCCTGACTGCTGAATAGATCCCGATGGGCAGGGCGACCATCCACGAGAAGATGAAGCTCGCCAGCGCGATCAGGACGGTCATGCCGAGCCGGTCCCAGATGATCTCCTGCGACGGGGCGTTGTTCTGGAAGGAATAGCCGAAGTCGCCATGTAGCATAATGTTCCCGATCCACTTCCCATACTGCACCAGGATCGGTTCGTTCAGGCCATAGCGCTCGCGCATGGCCTCTTCAAACTGGGGCGTCCAGTTGACGCCCTGCAGGTTGCGCATTTCCTCGATCATGGTCGAGACGTAGTCACCGGGGGGAAGCTGGATGGTGACGAACACGAGCAGCGAGATGATAAACATCATCGGGATCATGTACAGCAGGCGCTTCAAAATGTATTTCGCCATACGACAATTTCTCCGCCAGACCTAAGGTGTAAGTGTTGGGGCGGGTTGGTGGCCCGCCCCGGTGTGTCGCGCAGCTTTCAGGCGAGAGAAGTCTGCTTGCAGCGGCAGCTATTCGGTAAAGTACCACTGCTCTGGTACGGCAATCGCCACGCCGCCCACCGGCCAGCCGTCAATCCAGCTCTCGGGCACGTTGGCGATCTTGGCGTTGAGCGGGCGGAACGTCGTCGGCGGGCTGGCAATTCCGATCACCCAGAACTCGTCGGCGGCCACCTGAAGCACCTGCTGCATCAGCTCGATTCGCTCTTCCGAGGTCGGGGCCTGGCGCACGCGCTCCATCAGGGCCAGTTGATCCTTGATGTGCTGCGGCGGCTCGACCCCGGCAGGATTGTCCTTCTCCAGGTACCAGATCGCCCAGGCGTTGCCCCTGATCTGCGAGCCACTGTTCGGTACGAAGTAGCGGCTGTCGAAGATCGAGGTGATGCCCACGCCGCCCTCGCCGGTGTAGATCGTGGCTTCCATCGTGTTGTCGTCGCGGCGGTTGCTCCAGATGTCATTGTCAACGACATCCAGAATGATGTCAACGCCGACGGCAGCGTAGTATTCCTTGAGCAGCTCGGCCACACCCAGGAAGTTCAGGCCATAGTCGCCGGTCTGAACGGTGAAGACGATTGACAGCTTCTCGCCGTTGGGCAGCAACCGCCAGCCGTCGGCGTCCTTATCGGGCAGCACCTTGTCCAGATACTCGTTCGCCAGATCGACGCTGTATTCAAGATACTGCGTGCTGAGCTGCTCGTTATAGAGCGGCGAATCCTCGTTCGGCGACACCTGGCGCAGATTGCCCTCGCCGAAGTACACGATGTCCACGATCTCCTGGCGGTCGATAGCGTGCGACATGCCGATCCGGAAGTCCTTCTGGCTGAAAAGCTCGCCCATCTCTGGGTGCGTCAGGTTGAACATGATCGACACCACACCGCCGCCTTCGCGCGGCAGGATGTAGACTTCCAGGCCCGACGTTTCTGCATTCTGGAAGAACAGGGGGCGGTTTTCGTTGGCCGGGTTGGGCATCGTGTCGAACTTGCCCGCCAGCACGTCCAGCAGCAGTGTTTCTTCGTCCTGGTAAGCCGTCTCGACAATGCGGTCGATGTAGGGAAGCTGGTTGCCTGCCGCGTCTACCCAGTAATAGTACGGGTTGCGCTCGGCGATGAACTGCGTGCCGCTGCCGAGCGGCTGGACGACGATCCAGGGGAAGAGGGTGGGATACTCGACATCGCGCATCACCACCGACTGATCGCTGCCAGGGCCAACCGCCGTCTTGAGCTGGAACAGCGAAACCCAGTCGCTCGCCGCTGTGTTCTGTGCGATCAGCTCGTCGATGCCGTCCGGGTTATAGTCGATGTGGAACTGCTCAAGATAATGCTTGGGCGCGGCGGTCATTTGCCAGCCATCCCACCCGGCCATATTCAGCAGGAACATGCCATAGGGCACGTCGAAGGTGATCTTGACTGTGTAGTCGTCGATCTTCTCGGCCACCGGGGGCACTTCGCCGGGCAGCAGCCAGCCTTCGGGGAAGTTCCCGCCGTTGATCGCGTCGTTCTTCATAATGTCTTCGATATAGAAGACGATGTCGTCGGCGGTGAAGGGCACGCCGTCCGACCACTTCACGCCCTGGCGCAGGTGGAAGACGTACTCGCTGGCATCCTCATTCACGTCCACGCTCTCGGCGAGGTTGGGCACCCAGTCGGTATATTCCTGATTCCAGTTGACCAGGCCGCGCCACGCCGACCAGAAGACCATCTGGCCGCCCCAGAATGGGCTGTCGCCGCCGAACGGAACCCGCAGCTCACCGCCATAGGTGCCGATCTCGGCCCAGGGCATCTCGATCACGCGCGGGTTTTCGGGCAGACGTTCTTCAATCGGGGGAAGCTCACCGGCGGCGACCCGTTCCGCCAGCATCGGGGACTCGCTGTAGGTCATGCCTTCCTGCGCCGTGATCGGGCTGATGGGCAGGGCGAGCACGGCAATCAGGACCACTAAAAGCATCATACGGAGCTTCATGCTGCTGACCTCCTAATATTTTGTGGGCACGCTTGCGGGCAATCCGGGACGGGTGTTCGCTTGGCACAGTTTATCGATAGGCGCGGCCTTTTCTATCAGGCGAGACGTCGGAATGTGAACAGTCACAAAAATTGTCACCCCTACTGTATCACAGTTTTTGGTGCGGACTCAAGTGCTTCGAGAGATTGGGGCTGGAATTGCCTTCAGCAAGCGAAGATTAACCGTTTCTACCCGGCCCTGTCGGGGCCATACCGCCGCTTGAGGTTTTGTGACAGTTCACGTACAATTGTGCTAGCGCATATTCGTTGCGATCAGCAGCAAGGCACCCGGCCCCATGAAGAGCAAACAGCGTCCCACCATCCGCGATGTCGCCCGCGAAGCCGGCGTCTCCTACCAGACCGTTTCGCGCGTGATCAACGACAGCGATCACGTCTCGCCGCACACGCGGGGCCGGGTGTGGAAAGCCGTCGAGAAGCTGGGCTATCGCCCGAACCGCATGGCCCAGATTCTCCAGACCGAGCGCTCGCTGACCCTCGAAGTGGTGATGCCTTACTTCGGCTTCAACCGTGTGCTCTACGACATGGCGCGCACCGCCCACCAGCGCGGCTATAATCTCGTCATCGCCGCCATCGATTCGGACGAATTTCCCCAGGCGCTCGAAAGCGCCGAGGCGCGCTTCATCGACGGGCTGATCCTCACGCCGCTGTTCCCCTTCATCGACGATTACGATGAGCTGGTGCGCCTGACGCACGGCATCCCCTTTGTGCAGATCGGCGCGAAGCTGGGCGCGCATTTCCCCTCGGTGATCTACGATCACGCCCAGGGCGCGCGGCTGGCGACCCAACACCTGATCGACCTGGGCCATCGCGCCATCGCCGAGATCAGCGGCCCGTTGCTGAATTACGACGCGGCGGCGCGTCACGAGGGCTGGCAGGCAACCCTGAAGGACAACGGCATCCCGCCCCAGCCGTGCATCGAGGGCGACTTCACCATCGAGGGCGGCTATCAGGCGATGAACGACTTGCTCGACAGCGGCGCGGCGTTCACGGCGGTGTTTGCGGGCAACGACTCGATGGCGTTCGGCATCCAAACCGCCCTGCGCGAGCGCGGCCTGCACGTGCCCGGCGACATCTCAATCGTCGGCTTCGACGACATCCCGGAATCGGCGCATCTCGTGCCGGGCCTGACCACCGTCCGCCAGGACTTCCAGCTTTTGGGGCAGCTTGCAGTTGAATATCTGCTCAACCTGATCGAAAATCGGGATACGCCCATCTACCAGCGTGTGCTGTCGCCCAGGCTGGTGATCCGGGGCAGCACGCGGCCTGTCCGGTAGGACTTCACACAGTGAGAGCGCGCGATGTCGAAATCAGTTTCGCCGCAGGGATTAGCGTGGTTTCTGGATGCCCGGTTCGGCATGTTCATTCACTGGGGGCTGTATTCGATCCTGGGGCGGGGCGAGTGGGTTATGCACCTGGAACGGATTCCGCCTGAGGACTATCGCCCGCTGATGCAGCAGTTCAACCCCGTGCACTTCGACGCCGAAGCGTGGGTGCGCCTCGCCGCCGACGCCGGGCAGAAGTATATGGTCATCACCAGCCGCCACCACGATGGCTTCAGTATGTATGACACCGCCCTGAGCGAGTATAAAGTGACCAATTCCCCGTTCGGGCGCGATCCAATCGACGAGCTGGCGAACGCCTGCGCGCGGCACGGCGGAGTCAAGTTGGGCTTCTATATCTCGCTGCTCGACTGGCAGCACCCCGCCTATCGTTTTCGGGCCGAGAGCGGCCTGGCGTGGTCTGACTATCTCGAATTTCTGCATGGGCAGGTGCGCGAGTTGTGCACCCGTTATGGCGAGATCGCGTGCACCTGGTTTGATGGCGACTGGCCGCGCCAGCCGTTCGACGCCAGTAATGCCTACTTCGCGCCGGGCGGCCCGTTCGAGTACGAGAAGCTGTACGACATGATCCACACGCTCCAGCCGGACGCGGTCGTGATCAACAACCGCCACGCCGATCCCCTGTCGGGTGAGGACCTGCAAGGCTTCGAGCTGGATCTACCCGGCGAGAACACATCCGGCTTCAACACCGGGTCGATCTCGGCGCTGCCGCTCGAAGTGTGCATGACGATCAACGACAGTTGGGGCTATCGCCACGACGACCGCAACTACAAATCAAGCCGCTACCTGGTGCATCTGCTGGTTCGCAGCGCCAGCGTCGGCGCGAATTTCCTGCTCAACGTGGGGCCGACCGCCGACGGTGAGATTCCGGCGGTCCAGGCGTGCCGCCTGCGCAACGTCGGGATGTGGCTCAAGCTGAACGGCGGCGCGGTCTACGGCACGCGCGCCGGGGCGATCCCGCCCACCGCCAGCACGGTCAGCACGCGGCGCGAGGACGTGCATTATGTGCACACCCTCGCGCATACAAGCGACTGCGTGGAGTTGATCGGCGTGCCGCAAACGGTGCAGCAGGCGTGCCTGCTGCGGGACGGTACACCCCTCGCGCTGGAGCGTCACAACGGGGCCTTTCGCGTCACCATCCCCGAAGAAGCGCGCGATCCGTTCGATACGGTGATCGAGCTGCGCTAGGCGACCAGCAGCGCCGTCAGGTACATAATCGCGATCCCGGCCACCAGCCCGGCGATATTCGTCCAGCTCAGCGCCGGGACGCCGTCGCGCTGGCTGCTGCGCACGACCAGCCGCGCTACTTCGTACACAACCTGTAAAATCGCGCCCGCGCCAATCGACAGGAAGATCGCGGCCAGCAGTGGATCGAACGCGAAGCCGCCGATCCACGTCCCCACGATGGCCGGGCCGCCTGCCAGCAGCGCCAGCAGCACGAAGTGATACAACGCGGGGCGCTGTCTGGCGACCGGCGCGGCGATCCCGATGCCCTCGGTGATGTTGTGCAGCGTGAATCCGACCACCAGGAACGTCCCCAGCGACACCTCGCCCAGGGCGAACGCGGCTCCCACCGCCAGCCCCTCACCAAGATTGTGAAACCCGATGCCGAGCGCGATCAGGTAGGCCAGGAACAGCATTGAGTCCCGCTGGCGGCGGTTGGACCCCACCGCCACGATGCCCAGAAACGTAAGCAGTGTCACCAGGATCACCAGTGGTTGCCCCTGGAACGCCCCTGGCACGGTGGCCGCGATCTCCAGCGCCTCGAACAGCGTATCGACCGCGAGGAACACCAGCAGCCCCACCGTCAGCGCCAGGAAGAAGTTCATCCAGCGCCGGTCGGTCTGCCGGATGACCGGGTACCACAGCAGCCCCAGCGTAACCGGCACGATGCCGATATAAACGCCGAGCAGCGCATAGGACAACAACTGCCTGCCGTCTGCCGTCGGTGTTGCGATTGCGACCGGAATCTCGACCGGGAAGGTTACGCCGGTCGAGGACAGCAGCAGGATTTCGTGCGCCTCGCCTTCGACCCAGGGGTAGGCGATGCGGATGCCCGCCGTATCGAGCCGGTCCAGCGTGCTGCCGCCCGCGACTGAGAAGTTCCAGTAGGCGTCATCGACCAACACCTGTGCGATCGTGACCGGATCGGGTCCGTTGTTGATCACACTCACCAGGATGCCCGCGTCGTCAAGCTCCACGCGCTGCACCTGGAGATCTTCAATCGGCGGCGCTTCGGCGGTGAAGATCGACACCGGGTTGGTGGTCAGAAAGATGATCAGCGTGATGGCGAGCGCGGCGAGCGGCAGCAGCGCCAGCAGCCACAGCGGCAGCCGCAGTTTGTCTCGTTTAAGATCCGTGGTTTCGGTGGTTGTCATGGCTTACCGTCTCATCCCCTTCGGTCACGTGGAACATCCCCATCCAGCCCAGCTCGGTAAACTCGCTGATGTGGGCGTGGAACATATACATCCCCGGATGCTTGTAGCGGAATTCCAGAATCCCGCGCTGGCCCTGCGCCTGGATGATCGTATCGACCGTGCGCAGCGTCGGTTCCAGGGTGGTCCCGTGATCGTAGTAATCGAAGAAAGTCGCGTGCAGGTGGAACGAGTTGATCAGGTCGAACTCCACGATGTTCATCAGGTAGACGCGCACCAGCTCCCCGACTCGGACCGGGATCGGATCATCCATGTAGGCGAAACCGATGGTGTTGGCGGCGTAGACTTCATTTGCGTTATCGAAGTTGGTGTCGAAGGCGTTCATCACCATCACCAGCTCGTTGGCCGGCGGGCGGCCTTCCTTCGGATCGATGATGAACATGCCATACAGCCCCTTGTGAATGTGGCGCTTGAGCGGGATGGCGTGGCAGTGGTAGAGATGGCAGCCGAATGGCTCGGCGTCGAACTCGTAGGTGAAGCTCTCTCCCGGCTGGAGCATCCCCGGTCCGGTCAGGTCGCGCGGCATATTGACCATGTTCGGGCTGATCGGCACGCCGTCCATTGCGGCGGGGTGGATGCCGTGAAAATGGATCGTGTGGGGGTGCGTCCCGGCGTTGGTGAAATTGATACGCAGCAGGTCGCCCTCGGTGCAGCGGATCGTCGGGCCAGGGACGCGCCCGTTGAAGGTCCACGCCGGGAAGAACACGCCCGGCACCAGTTCGATCTCCTTGTCAAACGCCACGAGATCATACTCGCGCACCGTGCGCCCGTTTTCCTCATAGACGCGGTCGCCATAGTCGAAATCGGTAAGCAGCTCGACCGGGTGAAAGCCGTTGCGAGCGTGATCGACGGTGCCCACCGGCCCGGCGACGGCGTCGCTGTGCGGCCCGTGCGGGCGCGGGGCGTTTCCTTGCAGCAGTGACTCGCCGCTTACTTTCGCCGCGAGGCGGGCGGCGGCAGCTGCGGCGGCGGTGCCAACCGTGCCGAAAATGAATTTTCGGCGGCTGAATTGTCGGGTCATTAGCCTTGCCTCATGATCAGGATTTGAGTCCAGTAAACATGATATTATATTCCCTTATATTTTTAAAAATGTCAAATAAAAAAATTCGGCGCGGCGAAATTTGTCGGATCTATACGCGTAATAGATGTGGAATATGGAAGCCGTTGGGGCTATCATGTGGCTCAGTGGATACGCGGAGTAGTGTTTTTGTGGTAGAACGGATTTACGTCGCGGCGATGATCACGTTTCAGGCCGCCCGCTTAGGCCAGCATCACCGGCAGCAGCACCAGCAACTCGATGACCAGCACGCTGTGTGCAGCGATGACGCCCCACAGCGCGTTGGTTTTATAGACACACGTCCCAAATACCAGCCCCACCAGCCCCATGAACAGCACCACCTGCCAGTCCAGCGTGCCGATATAGGTCACGGCAAATAACAGGCTGCTGTACAGGATCGCATAGGGACCAAGCCGCTCGCTGCTCGCCCGCAGCAGCAGCCCGCGAAACAGGATTTCTTCCGGCAGCGCCACGAAGACAACCAGCATCAGCGCGACCAATGCCAGCTCCGGCCCGGTGGCGTTGGCGATCAACGGCTCCGGCTGTGCCAGCATATAGGCCGCGTAGCCCAGCGGCAGCCCGCTCAATGCAACCAGCGGCTCTTTCCACCACGAGAGTCGGCCCCAGCTCAGGGCCGTTCGCTGCCAGTCCAGCACATTGATCGCATAGAGGATCCCTAGCAGCAGCGGCGACCCGACCAGAATGTACCAGTACAGCGGTGGTATATCCTTCAGCGCCATCGTCAGGCTGAGGATGCGCAGCAGCGGCAGCAGCGCCAGCGGCACCAGAATCGAGCGGTAGGCGGCGTGCCGCGCCATGCCATAGTGGCACAGCAGCGTAAACAGCAGCAGCGCGTGCAGCACCGTGCCCGTCACCATATGCAGATGGGCCACGATCAATTCAGCCGCTGCGATTGCCAGCCCATATCCGATCAGAATTAGGACCGAGCCGGCAGCCGATGACACGGACCGCGTGTCTTCCGGGATATTCGTCTGCGCCAATGGCTTGCTCTCGTGCTGCACGCGCGTTTCTCCGGTTAGTGGATGATCAGGTACAGGACGCGCATGATGATGATCACGCCGCACGCCACAAACAGCGGGAAGACGGCCACGTTGAAAGCGTGCCAGCTTTTGACCGGCTTCGAATCGCTGGCCGTGCGCAGCATGTCCTTGACGATGAGCAGCGCCAGCAGCAGGATCAGGACGATGATCCCGACGCTGCTGGAAAAGAAACCGTAGTCGGTCTGGGTTACGAGCGTGATGATGTCCTGGTTGACGGTGGACGACATGCTGCCTGCCTCACTGTTCCGGCTGTGCTTCGGATTCGAGCGGAATCTGTGCCCGCGCGTGCTGGCGGCGCGCGTCGAGCAGTTGCAGCACAACGCCGATGGTGGTGGTGCCCATCACGAGGCCGAGCGCCACATCTGACGACCACACCTTCCCCACAACCAGAATCTCAGAGATGGCCACGTTGATCGTGATCCCCAGCGCGACCGCCAGCACGATCTGCGCGATGCGGCTGGGAAAGCTCAGCAGACGCGCATAGGCCATGCCGGAGCAGAACAGCAGGAACCACAGCGTCAGCGCGGTGCGGATCGGCGTCTGAAAATCGCCAACAACCATGATCGCCAGCGCGAGCATCGACAGCACGATCACCACCGGCCAGAACAGTGCGTATTTCATGGCCGGAGATGCGGGTCCTGGTCGAGGACGAGCACGACCGCGTTCGGGCTGCGGAAGATGGCTTTGAACCGGCCCGACGCTAGCAGTGCGTCCTCAAGGTCATAGATCGCCTGGTTGTCGGGCATCGAGCCGACCATCTCGATCGCGGCCTTCTGGCTGCGGGTGATGATCAGGAAGCTGCCGGCATATGCCCGGTTGCTCATCCAGCGCGTCATCACATTGACCGGATCGTTGATGATCTCCTGCTGCGATTCCCACGGCTCGCGATCGATGGCGACATACGTGTACAGCTCATAGTTTTGATGCTGCGAGGCGTAGCTGCGGCTGCCCTCGATAATCAGCGAATTGGGCGGGGCGATACTGTAGAGATATTCCGACGCCGCCACCTCATCTTCGGCAAAGTAGTACTGGCGATCTTTGCCGTAGTAGGCGAACAGCAAACCGGTCAGCAGCAGCACGCTCAGCACCGCCGGCAGCACCACCGTCCACAGCGAGCGCCCAACCTTCAGGCTTGGATAGAACAGCGTCGCGATGAAAAATGCCAGGAACGGCAACGCGAACAGGTAGACGCGGAAGATGATCTCGCCGCCATAGGTGTTCATCGCCATCGTCGAAACCGGCGCGCCGATCAGGACGATGAACGACAGGTTCAGATAGCCGCGCACCAGGTACCGCAGCATCCCCAGTCCCGCCAGCGCCATCACGCACAGGGTCAGGCTGCGCCCGATCATCGCCACGATCTGCTGATCCACGCTCGCCAGCGAGAGATCGATCAGTTGGGCGTTCTCGGCGGGATTTCCCAGCGCCTCGATGAAGCTCTCGACCGTCGGGGTGAGGAACGGGACTGCCATGTACACGATCCACAGCACCGCCATGATCCCGTAGATAGCCGGCAGGCTGCGAATGCTGAGCCGGAAGACGAGCACCAGCCCGCCGAGCGATGCGATCGTCATGACCGGCGTAAGCTGGTGGCTGGAGGCTATCGTCATGAAGAACAGCGTCAGAATGCCGACCAGCCCGATCCGCTGGGCAGGTGTCGCCTGGAACACCGGCATCTCCGCCCGGCGCGAGAGATATAGCAGTTTGTAGGCGCGCGCCGTCAGACGCTCCGAGCGCAGCCAATGCCGAATCGCGTGCCGGCGGGGCAGCGGGGTTGTTTTGAACCACGTCAGGCAGATGCCAAGAATGACGAGGTGCAGAAAGTAACCGGTCGCCTGCGGCGAGAAATAATCCTGGCCGACCCAGTTGGTGATGAAGAAGAACCAGATGCCCAGTCCGACCAGCCGCCGGTCGCGCGTGCACGAGCGGTAGATCAGCAGCAGCGCGCCCAGGTCGATCAGGTTGAAGAACACCGGGGACCAGCCGGCAAAACTGAGCGCGTTTTTCAGCCCGGCCACCTGGACGATGAAGGCGTTGAGCGTGAAGAATCCCGGCCAGTTGTGGTAGGCTGGCAGGCTGCTGATGGTCGGGTCAACCGTTCCGTGCCGCTGGATATACTCGATGATGCCGATATGCTTCCAGGCCCACGAATAGCGCAGCGTGCCGTAGAGAATCTGGGGCGTGCCGTGAATGATGAAGATCAGCAGCACGACATGCAGCAGGAACACGTATTCCGGCACTTTTTGCTGGTTCAGGATGATCGTCGTGTTGATGATCAGCAGGCCCAGCGCCACAAAATAGGGCAGGGGCAGGACCGACAGCAGGCCGAAATTGCCCATCTGGTCCGGATCGGCGTTCTGCAGCGAAAACAGCCACAGCAGCGCCGCCCCCGCCCAGACCAGCAGGGCCGTGCCGGTGGCGCTGTGCATCGCCTGACCAAGCTGATTCAGCCAGTGATTGAGCACCCGCTCTCTGAAGAGGGGTATAGAGCTGGCCTGCCTGGTGATCTCCGACATGAGTCTGTCCGCCCTTTTCCTGACGTCACCCGGCCTGGTGGCCCACAGCCTATCCTAACGCGCCGGGCGGATGTTTCAAACCGTTTTCCTACGTTTGCCGTATACGAACGGCACTATCTGCCCTCTTTTTTTACGACAATTTTACAACCATACAAGTAGTTACGGGTTATTTACCAGTATTTATATTCTTCCATTTCCAATCCTACTACATTATACCAGATTTTCCCGTAGCGCAAGTTGCAAATCGGTTGGAATTCCGCTGCGGCGGGTGTCTCAGCCGCACCGGGCAATATAACGACAGGGTGGCGTGCGCAAGAGATCGCCAGGATCGGGCGCTCAAACCCGATCCAGACCTCTTCCGCACGCCAGACTGTAAAGCCGCGCCTGGGCGACAGGTTGCCAGCCTACCTAACCCACTATGCCCTGTGGGGTTGGGAACTTCTCATTCTGCTGCCAGACGCGCACATAATCGATCTCGAACGCGCTGGGGAACAGGGTTGTCTCATCTGGCGGCCCAACCCACTCCCCGCCGACCGCCAGATTGAGCAGCAGATACATCGGCTTCTGCGAGACAAACTCGGCGTTGGGGTACACCCACTGCCGCTCGCCGTCGATATACCATGTAATCTGGTCGGGCTGCCAGTCCAGCGCGAAGATGTGCCAGTCCGTCGAATAGTCCGGCCCTTCCCCGACGGTGCGCTCGCGGGCATATTCGCCCTCGTCATCGAGATAGTGGACCGACATATAGATGACGTTTGGCTCGTGTCCCTTGATCTCCAGGATGTCGAATTCCGGCTTGGACGTGAAATCGGTCGGCAGCATCCAGATTGCCGGCCATAGGCCCTGGCCATAGGGAACCTTCGCGCGGATCTCAAGATAGCCGTAGTGCATCGCGAAGCGCGGCGGCAGCGGGCTGTCATCATCATCGTTGCCGGTCGAGATCAGGCCCGATGTGTATTCGTAGATTTTGCCGTCGGTCGCCTCGACGACTTCTTCTCTGGCTTCAAGCTTCAGCGTGCCGTCGCTCACGATGATGTTATCGGGCAGATACCACTGCAGCTCTTCGTTGCCGCTGTTGGTGCAGCCTTCCCAGTCCCACCAATAGCACGTCACCCAGTTAGCCGTGTCCAGCTCCTCGCCGTCGAACTCGTCGCTAAAGACCAGCTCCCATGCCCCGGTTTGCCCGACCGGCATAGGAGTAGGGGGCTGTCGCTCGGATTTTGCCGTCAGGATGCTGTAGATTACCAGGCCGATCGCGCCCAGCACCACCATCCCCGCCACAAAGAAGATCGCGTATTCAACGCGACTTTGTGCCCGTGTGTTCACGGTTTTTTTCAACCTTTCGCGGGTGACGGTCCCAACGGCACTCCAATCGAGCTGCGAGAACTCGCTGAAAACCATATTCCACTCCTTGCGCTGGCCTCACGATGCCATCGTCCACGCTTCATTTCACACTATAGAGAATATAATCCGGACTGATCGGGCCTGGAGCTAGGTCTCCGGCACATCCTTGAAACCGATCGCCCGCTTCACCAGGCAGCGTGCCCACTGATCGACGGGCGTAATGGGCAGCCGCTCCAGGCGATACTCGGCATAGGCATAACCTTCTGCGCCGAAGCTGCCTTTGAACTGCGCCAGAGCCTTCGACTGCCCGCTCTCACCAAAGTGATAGTGCCGGCAGCCAGCTTTGCAGGCCGCCTCGATCGCGCAGCAGTGGAGCAGATCGCTGGCGCGCACCGGCCCGGCCAGTTCCTCGTTCATCACGGCGCGGGTGGCGTGGGCGTTCGCGCCTTGCAGCACCACGATCGCCGCGATCGGCTCACCTTTTCGCCGCGCCACCCAGATATGACACGCACCCTTCAGGTGTTTCGCCATCAGATCGAACTTAAGGATCGGGTCGCGCTGCAAGCCGCGCAGCCGTGTCAGCCAGACTGGCTCGTGCTGCTGGCTGGCCCACCGGGTGAGCGATCGTTCCCACAGTTCGTAAAAGACCGTCACCAGGCTGCCCGACGAGTCGCATTCCACCTGGATGCCAGACTGTTTCGCCTTGCGCACCGCCGTTCGCTTGCTGCTTTTGAAACGCTGCATCCAGACTTTCGCGAACCCGCCTTCCAGGTCCAGCACATGGGCATAGCGCGGCACCGTAACGATCCCTGGCCGGTCCGAAGCAGCCCACTCCCGACAGTGCAGCGGGTTGGGCCGGATGCTGACTCCGACGCCGGTATGCTCCGCCAGATCGTCGAGCACCGCGGCCATATCCTCGCAGCGCTGTTCGCCGTCGGATGTGACCAGTCCCCCGATGCCCCACCCATTCGGAAATGACATATAGCGTGCCAGCCCAGCCGGGAGTCCCGCCCGGCGGACCAGCGGCAGCACCATCTGCCGCCCGTTGGCCATCTCATACAGCCGGCTGGCGTCGCGGTAGCCCATCGCGCGCATGGCATCGATCCAACCCGGTGTTTGGGAAACCAACACGCTGGAATCCTGCTCGATCAGGTTTTCCCAGATGTCACGCGGTGCCGGAGACACCACCTTCGCAATCGGAGCACGCATCATAATATCTGCTCGATTCGGTGCAAAAATCATTTGCTCCGTGCCAGATCGATTACCTGTTCCATGCGCCGCCTGGATCGGCGGACCACGCGCCAGAGAGCCGTTTGTGGCCGCTCGCCTCGCGGGGCGATGCGCAACCCCTCACCCCGCAGCAGCGCTTGCAGATCGACAGCGGTCGTATCGCGCGTGACGATGATGCGCGCCAGTGCAAACCGATCGTCGCCAGTCGCGCTCATCGCGTGCTTGACGCCGCACGCCGACTCGAATCCGGCCTGCACGACCAGATCGCGCACCGCCCGCCCATGATAACCGTGCGGATAGGCGAAGCTCGTCACCGGCTGGCCGAGATGCTGTTCCAGTTCGGCCTTCGAGCGCGTGATCTCGTCTCTGGCCTCGGCCAGCGGCAGCAGATCGAGCTGGGGGTGGGTGTGCGTGTGCGCGCCACACTCGATCCCCTGCGCGTGAATCGCGGCCACCTGCGGCCACGACATCATCCGCCGGTGGCCTTCGCCCTCACGCGCCAGCCAGCGGCTCGTGCCCCCGACCGCGCCGGATACGATATAGATCGTGGCCGGGCAGTCATAGCGGCCCAGGATCGGGCAGGCGTGGGTATAAAAATCCTCGAAGCCGTCGTCGAAGGTGATCACAACCGGGCGCTGCTCCAGGCGCAGCCGGTCCTGGTCGATGGCGGTGACGAACTGGGTGACGGTCAGGGGCGTGTAGTGGTGGTCGCGCAGGACCTGGAGATGCTCGTCAAACAACTGTGGGGGCACGGTCCAGGTCCGAAAATGCTCGGAACTGTGCTCTGAGATGCTGTGATACATCAGGATCGGGACGGGAAAACGAATCGCGCTCATAGGCAGCCTTTAGAGAACCACGTTGCGCTCGCCGGTCGAGCCTGTCCCCGGCAGCGCCGGGCTGGATTCGCGTGGGGCGGCGTGTGCCAGCTTGCGCACGTGCCAGCGGCTTCGCAGGTAGGCCAGCGGGCCGGCGAGCATACCCTTCCGCTCGATCCAGTTCAGCTCTTTCGGATAGTCAGCCCGCTTTTTCTTATTCTTTTGCGATCCGGGTCGCAGCAAATAGAGCAGGCCATACGGCACGCGGATCGCGATGTCCAGCGCCAGCCAGGGCCGGTCCACCAGACACTTCGTCAGGTAGGCGGTCAGGCCCACCCCGTAACCGTAGGCGCGCCGCCGCAGCGCGGCGAACTCGCGTGGGTCCCAGTGGTGGACGATCGCCGCCGGTTGGTAGACCAGCCGCCAGCCGCGCGTGATGACCTGGTAGAACGCGGCCAGATCGTCCCCGCCCACGCCGCGACTCCCCGCGCCCAGGGCCGGATCGAACCCGCCCATCTCGCGCAGCGCCGAGGTGCGAAACGCCATATTTGCGCCGGAGCCGACCGCGCCAATCGCGTAGGGGTAGAGCGGGCTTTTCAGCCGGTACTCACCCAGATCGAAAATCTGCGTGGCAAAGCCCTTGGCGAAACCGCCGTACTGCTCGGCGAGAAGCTGGGCGGGCGTTTCCAGCTCGCCTGGAAAGATCAGGCCGGTCACACACGCGACATTTTCCATCGCCCGGAACCCACGCGCGATTTCGGCCAGCCAGTGCCGGTCCACGATTACGTCATCGTCGGTGAACGCGACATACGTCCCCCGAACCTCGTGCATCCCCCGGTTGTGCGCCACTGCCAGGCCGGGCATATCCTCGC
The DNA here is from genome assembly GCA_012729765.1 of Chloroflexota bacterium. GTDB lineage: Bacteria > Chloroflexota > Anaerolineae > Aggregatilineales > Aggregatilineaceae > JAAYCM01. The sequence continues at coordinate 47,668 of JAAYCM010000054.1, forward strand.
GCACGTAGCGCACCTGGGGTGCTTCCGCCGCCAGCCGCTCGATATATTCGGCGGTTTCGTCCGTGTCCGGCGCGTTATCGACCACCACGATCTCGAAGCTCGGATAGTCCTGTGCCAGCAGCGATCGGAGCGTGGCCGCCAGCGACTGTGTGCGGTTGCGCGTGGCGACGACCACACTGATCAGCGGTGCGTCGGCTCGCAGCGCCTCGCGCGGCTCGACACAGCGCGGCATCCCCTGGACCGGCAGCCCGGCAGCCGTCAGCCCGGCGACCGGCGGCAGGCCGTCCTGCGCCAGATGTGCGCTGATCTCCATGCGCAGTGCGTCCCAAATTTGCGCCGCGCAGCCATCGGCACTCAGGCCGCTGTCACCGATCTGCACTTCGACCACGCCCAGGGGCTGCGTATGGAGCCGCACGAGCGCCAGCCCGCGCCGGTAGCGCTCGCCGGATGCGGGATGCAAGCCAGAAACTGCCGGGATCGCCCCGGCCAGTTCCACCTCTAACACCATGACCTTTTCAAACTCGGCTGCTGTCATCGCTGCTCACTCATTGGCCGGCCTCAGATCGCGGGCCGTTCGCTCGACTGCGGCGCGGCAGCGGGCTTGCGTCTTGCCGCGAGGCGCTCCATCACCACGCCGACCAGATAGCCGGTGGTCGTGATCGCCAGCCCCAGCCCGATCGCGCTCGCACGGCGCAGCCCGTCGAGGTCGCGCCGGGTGAGGGCATCGACCAGCCCGCGTTTGAAGCCCTGCGGCAGCGTCACGAAGGTATAGGCCCGCTCCGAAGCGAGCGCGCTGTTGGCTCCCACATAGCGTGCGACCAGCGCCTTCGACAGCCCTTCGGAATAGCAGCGCGAGCGGAAGTAGTGCCACGTGCTGCGCTGCGGCGGGACGCGATGCTGCACGCGCGCCTGTGGATCGTAGGTCAGTAGGCTGTTGGGCGCATACTGCCTGGCCCGGATGCACAGTTCCGTTTCCTCGCATCCGACCGGGCGCGTGCCGATCCGCCCGATCCCATCGCGGAAGCCGCCGATGGCGTCGAACATCTCGCGCCGGAACGACATGTTGCAGCCGATCAGATTGCGGATCGGCTTGACCGTCGTCGGCATACCGAGATAGGTGCAGCCGACCACCCAGTCGAATTCCTGCGGGAACCAGCCGGGCCGCCCTGCGGCCCACAGCGGCTCGATTGCACCCCCGACGCCCACCACCTGCGGATTCTCATAACCGGCTTTAAGCCGCTCGATCCAGTCTGGGGCGGCGATCGCGTCTTCGTCCATGAAGGCGATGATCGCACTCTGGGCGGCAGCGATCCCGCTGTTGCGCGCCCCCGACAGTCCGCGCTGGCGCACGTTCTCCAGCACCTTCACCCCAGAGAAGTGCGCCTCAGCGCGGGTGTAGAGCGCCGGATTGTGGTCGATCACAATCAGGATTTCGTCGGGTGGGATGCTCTGGCGCTGGAGTGATGCGATCGCAGCCCCCAGTTCATCCCACCGATCCTCAGTATAGGCGCAGACGATGACTGAAACGCCGAGTGCCGCACTCATGATCACGCCTGGCTCGCCGCCCGCCCGATCGCTGCCTCGTCATGCTCGCGCTTGCCATCGACATACTCAAGCTTCACGAGGAACTGCTGGTCGATCACGATTCCGTTCTGGCCGGTGACCGGCCCGGCGGCCTGCGGCTCGGTACCGTTCTCGGTGAGAGCCGAAAAGCTCTTCTGGAAGGCGACCAGCACATCATGGCTGTGCGCCGGCGAGAAATTCTGACTGCCTTGCAGCAGGAAGTGCAGCGCCTCGCTGAGCAGGAGTTGGACCGGCTCCGGGCCTACTTCGACGATCTCGGTCTTGGCCAGCGCCGGGATGACTGCATGGCCACGCCGGTATTGGACAAATTCACGGAAGATCGTTTTTAACACGCGCCAGCCATCCTTGAGCGCGTGCAGATTGCTCGTCCCAAAGCGGCGCGGATGCTCAAAGCTGCCGACTTCCACAATCTTCAGCTTGGCTTCCAGCGCGCGCAGATTCATCTGAGTTTCGATCTCAAACCCATCGGCGTCCAGCGCGAGGCAGGGCAGGGTATACCGCCAGAAGGCATTATAGCCATAGCACAGATCGGTGTATTTGCCGCCGAACAGCAGCCGGGAGACGAAGACGAATCCCCAGTTGCCCAGCTTGCGGTGGAACTCCATATCGGCGGTGCCGCCCCCCTGGACAAACCGGGACCCCTTGGCGAAGTCGGCGCCGGCTTCCAGCGCGCCCACAAAGGCCGGAATCTCCTGGGGATCGGTCGAGCCGTCCGCGTCGATCATGACGATAATATCGCCGGTGGCGGCGGCAAAGCCTTCGCGCAGGGCGTTACCCTTGCCCCGCCCCTGCTGCATCACGACGCGGACGTCGGGGCGCAGCGAGCGCGCGACGGCGATTGTGTCGTCGGTCGAGCGCCCATCGACCAGGATCACTTCATCGACCCAGGCCGGGATATGGGGCAGCACATACGGCAGGTTTTTGGCTTCGTTGAGCGTGGGAACAATAACACTCACTGTGGCTCTGGTTTTGCGCGGAACGGGATAAACCTTTACTCGATGTGAACCACCATTAAGACTGGTACGAGCCGGTGCATTTAGTTCGCGTGACTGGAGCATATTCCCTCCCCTGTATAGGAATTGCCTTGTACGATGTCAGTTCCAGTCGAGTCTTTATTGCTGTACCCGTATCGGGCGTGCCTGACCTTGTTAGCTGAGTGCAGCGCAAGAGACTGATGGTGTGGGTGTCAACCAGCAAGACAGCATCCTCAGGAACAAACCTGCATCCCGAAACGGTATAACCTGTCTTTCAGGCTGACGGTGGACTGTTCGCCGGTCGGGAGCTTGAGATGGGTAAACCCGCCTTTTGCTGGCGACCGGCCTTCCCTGGGTCAATCAGGAAGCCACTTATAGAACTGGTAGATATTTCCCCGGACGAGCAACTTGATGTTGAACCTCGAGCGATTCATAAATTGAAAGATTTGTTTCTTACCAACTGCACATCTTCCTATTTCAACCATCCGAGAAGAAGTCAGTTAAAGATTATTTTACTCTAAGTCTCTTACCTAAGTCGATAAAAAAGACGATAAAAATTATCCATCAAAGGGGTTAAGCAATAAAAATGCTATAAAAATTCCCGCAGGACTGAGGTACTAAGCGCGCGCTTGGCCCTTTTTCTTCTATAATGAAGCAGGGCAGACAGTACCCGCTTTTATGGGTCTTTCTCGTGACTCATTGCACGGTTAGGCCATATCTGGGGCTGCATATCGCCGGGATTGGAAGCTCAGGGTGTGATCAAGCGTGGGAGTTTTCGTACCAGACTCGGTAATGAACAAGTTTTTTATACCTCTCTGATATACCAAGAACGTAAAGGTCTGGAGTCTCACGGGCTACTCGCGAATGCTTGATTGAACCTAAATCGGGTATACCAATTCTTTACTAAGTTATAACCTTACCATACTGAACGAAATGATCTATCTTGTGGGGATTTCAAGTTCCAGGGGGAATTTCGATGTTCAGAAAACGTGGGATGTTACATGCTGTGCCTGTTCGTCTCCTGCTCGTGTTGTGTATCGTGACGCTGTCTGTCGCCGGGTTGTTTGCCAAACCGGACCGCCGGGTCGGGGCTGCCGCCCCCGAAGAGATCGCGCTGCTGACGCAGCTTTATCACGCGACGGGCGGCGAAAACTGGAAGGTCAGGCTCAACTGGCTGCTCGGCGATCCCTGTATCGACCAGTGGAGCGGCGTCTACTGCACGCCAGAGGGCAATATCGCCGAGATTTCGCTCGCGTTCAACAACCTGACCGGGACTCTGCCCGACCTGTCCGGGCTGCCTTTCCTCTCGATTCTCACTCTTAATGGGAACACCCATCTCACGCTGGATGTGGGTGAGATCAACGCCGCGCGGCTGTCCTCTCTCGATCTGCGCGACACGCGCGCGACCGGCAACATCGCGCGCATTGACTCCCCGTTGATGAAGATGCTGTCGCTGAGCGATACCCAGGTCAACGGCGATATCGCGTTTCTCGATATGCCCCTGCTGTGGGAGCTGGAGCTGACGGATACCCAGGCGGTCGGCGAGCTGGGCCGGCTGAAAACGCCTCACCTGCGGTCACTCGCGCTCGGCAATACCCGCGTGACCGGCAATATCGGCGAACTGGACACACCATTTCTCACCACGCTGGAACTGGCCGATACCGCCGTGACCGGAAACGTGGGCGACTTGAAAACGCCGTTCCTGACCGCGCTCGACCTGACCGATACGCCGGTTGGTGGCGATCTCGCCTCGATCAATCTGCCCTATCTGGAGTCGCTCGATATCCAGGATTCCCTGATCACCGGCAATCTCGCCGATCTCAATGCGCCCAACCTGGTATCGTTCGGGGCCGCCGATCTGCCGCTCACCGGCGAGCTGGGCCAGCTCAAAACGCCCAAGCTGCAAAGCCTCGATCTGCGCAATACCCGCATCGGCGGCGAGATCGACAGCCTGGACACGCCTTACCTCACCTCGCTGTTCCTGACCAGTACCGCGGTCGGCGGCAGTATCGCCAACCTCGAAACCCCGCTGCTGACCCGCCTGAGCCTGGACCACACCCTGATCGTCGGGAATATCGGCGGCCTGGGAATGCCCCTTCTCCGCGAGCTGCGCCTGCGGAGCACGCGCGCCAGCGGCAACCTGGAGAACCTGAACACGCCGCTGCTGGAACGGCTCGACTTGCAGGGTGCGGCGATCGTGGGCGATATCGCCAGCCTGAACGCGCCCGGCCTGCTCGAGCTGAACCTGGGGCTGACCGGCGTAACCGGCGATATCGGCAACCTGAAGGCGCCCTATCTCACCCGGCTCGATCTCAGCAACACCGCGATTAGCGGCGACATCCGCAACCTCAACGCGCCTTTCCTGACCGATCTCGCGCTGCGCGAGTCGCAGGTCATGGGCGACATCGCAACGCTTAAAACGCCCTTGCTGACCGCGCTCGACCTGCGCGGCACACGCGTAACGGGCGATATTGCCACGCTCCAAACCGCACTGATGACCGATCTCGACCTGCGCTCGACGGGCGTAACCGGCGACATCGGCAGCATCGATGCGCCTCTGATGACCGGTCTCGACCTGAGCGTGACCGGCGTCACGGGCCGGCTCGAGACACTTAATTTCCCGGCCCTGACCTCGCTGAACCTGCGCGAAACCCAGGTCGAAGGCGATATTGCCCTGATCGAAAAAATGAGCACGCTGTGGGACCTCGACCTGGCCTATACCCTGATCTACGGCCAGATTCCCGACTGGTCGGCGACGTGGAAGTACCTGCGCTGGGTCGATCTGCGCTGCACGCGCGTCGTCCCGCTCGACTCCAATGCGCGTAACTGGCTGGTCAGCATCCACCAGTATTGGGATGCCTCGTTCGGCTGTTTCGCTGCCCGGCCCGAAGAAGAAGCAGCAGAGTAGGGTCTGCTGGATTAAACACCAGGCAGCCCGATGCCTGTGCACCGGGCTGCCTTTTATTTGTGCCGGGTAATCAGAGGTGCCGACCCCGATATTTCTTGTAGGGGCGATGCTTGCATCGCCCACCGGGACCCCTACGAGATGTGTTTACTACCCTTACAGGAATTGCAGCACGCCGTAGATATTCTTGTTGATCCACAGCCAGTGCTTCTGATACACGTCCGCTTTGCCGAGATTCGCGCTGGCGTGGTGCAGCCAGGTCAGGATGATCATCGTGCGCATCTCCAGCGCGTCTCCGCCATGAGCTTGCAGCGCCGCAAGCAGGGCGGCCTCGTGCTCGGTCCAGCCGTCACCTTCCAGCAGCGCGTGCAGGACGATATTCAAATCCTGCCCCGATGTCAGCGTGCGCGACGAAATCAGCAGTTGCAGGATGTCCAGGAACGGCGGCTCGGCCTGAGCCGCGCTCTCCCAGTCCAGGGTGCCCGTCACGGTCGCGCCGTCGGGCGATACCAGGATGTTCCCCGGCCAGAAATCGCCGTGAATCCAGCCGAGCGCCAGTGAGCGGTTTTCGAGCGCGCTGTGCAGCTCGTCCGACAGCCGGTCCAGGATCGCGCTCCAGCGGTCGGCTTCGCGATGGGTGGCCGTCACGCTGCGGATCAGTTGGAGCGGGCGATCCACCCGGCGGCTCAGTATCTCGTTATCGACGCGCGTGATAGTGGCGGTGGCCGTGTGCAGGGTCGTGATCGTGCTGGCCGCTGCGCTTTGGATACGCTGGCGGGTTGCTTCGTCGGCGAACAGCGTCCGCGCCTCGATTCCCGGCAGGGCTTGTTCCACCACGTAGGCATACCCCGCCGCCTCGCCGCTGTGGAGTGTCTGCGGCAGCAGATCGCGCCAGCCGTCCAGCCGCGTATCCTGCCGCAGCGCCGCGACCATCTCGCGCTGCCGCGTCAGGCCCGCGATCGCCTTGTCGGACGCAGCCAGCTTGAGCAGGGCCGCGGGCGGCTGCTCGCGCGGCCCCAGCGCGACGACGATCACGTCGTTCAGCGTGCGCAGCAGCCTGTGCTGCTCCCACGTCGTGGTCGGCGTGCCGTTCGGGCTGCTGATCATGGGCAGGACCTGCGGGATCAGGTCGAAAGCCTGCTGGATCGGGCTGCGGCGCTTGGCCCGCCACAGCACATAGCGCAGCCGGCCCGCCATCTTTTGCATCGGCTGCAGGTTGATCTGCGACAACCAGACCGGGCGCATCGCGGTAAAGAGCAGCACCACCGCCAGCGCGGTCTGGCTGCCGAGCCAGGCATAGCCGACGCCCACGATCCCGTAAATGTCGAGCAGGATAAAGCTCAGCCCCAGCACCGCAATACACAGGACGCCCTGCGTCAGCACGATCGGGAGCGCGCGGCGCTGCACACGGGCGATGCTGATGTAGAGCGCCGTGATCACCGAGGGGAGCGCCGCCAGCGAGAGCAGGCGCAGCAGCAGCGTTGCTTCGGCGGCATAATCCTTGCCGAGCAGCCGCAGCAGGTAGGGCGTCCCGACGATCATCACCAGCACCAGCGGGATCAGCAGCCGGAAGGTCTGCACCAGCGTCTGATAGCTGTAGAGATTGAGCTTCTTCTCGTCCAGCGCGGCTTCGGTCGTCAGCGACATGCCCATGTTGCGGCTGACCAGATAGAGCGAGTAGCTGATCGTCCACGAGAGGTAGAAGTAGGCGTTGGCGGTGGTGCTGACCCGCTCGACCACGATCAGCGGCAGCAGATCGACCGTTGTGATCCAGAGGATCGAGCCGAGATAGTCTCCGCTGACATACTTCGCCAGTTCCTTACGCCCAATTTGCAGTGACCGCCCCGGCGTCGCGCGGACGTGGTTCGGGATCAGGCGCGAGAACAGCGCCCCGTTGATGACCAGCACCGCGCCAAAGATCGGGATCATCCACGAGGCCCACATCCCATAATCGTTGAGGACCGAGGCCAGCCACAGCATCAGCACCAGCTTGGCGACGGCAAACACCGAATTTTCGCCCAATACCCATACCGACTGCCGCAGGCCGACCAGTGCGCTGTCCTGCAGCGCGAAAAGGCTCCAGATCAGCACGCTGGCGACAAAGCTCAGCGCAAGGATCGGCGTTTCGCGCAGGAAGCCAAGCGCGGGTGCCCAAAAATCGACACCGAACAGAAAGATCGTGCTGAGTACCACGCCCAGCGCGAACGTGATGCCATAGGCCGTCAGCACCAGCCGGCGCGTGTCTTTGCCTGCGCCGGGCACGAAGCGGTTGAGCGTATTGGTCAGGTTGAACTGGCCGATGCTGGCCAGGAACGAGATCATGGACAGGATGGCGGAATTCAGCCCGATCGTTTCGGCGGAATAGAAATGCGCGGCCAGGATCCAGTACACCATCCCCAGCCCGGATGTGATCGCAGAGTTCAGGATCAGCGCGTAGCCGTTGCGATAGAGCGGGTTACGCAGGTGCTCGATGAGGCGGTTGATTGAAAAATTATCCAGATTTTCACGCAGCATAAGGACTACGCTCTCCTGTCTCTGCCGGGCCTGCTCAGGCTGCCAGCCGGCTAATCCTTGAAGCCGATCGCCTTCTTCACCGCCGTGCGCGCCAGGCGGTCCACGCGCGTGATCGGCAGCTTCTCCAGGTAATATTCATCATAGGGGTAGACTTCCGCCCCGAAGCGCCCCTTGAAGTGGTGCAGCCCGGCAGCATTCCCCGACTCGCCCAGGTGGTAATAGCGGCAGCCTGCGTTGCAGGCATCCTGGATCGAGAGCATCTGGATCAGGTCATTGGCATTCGTGCCGCCGATCAGCGCCCGGTCGATTGCACCGCGCGAGTCGTTGACGTTGTGGTCTTGCAGCACCATGCTGGCCGCGACCGGCTGCCCATCCAGCCACGCCACCCACACCCGGCAGGAGTCTTTCATCAGGCGCGCGATCGTCTCGAACTTCTCCAGCGGATCGCGGCGCTGCCCCCGCCAGCGCGCCAGCATTTTTGGCTCGTTCTGCTGCTCGGCCCACTGATCGAACGAGCGCGACAGCAGATCGTAGAACACCGGGACCAGCCGCCCGGTCGTATCGCACTCGGCCTGAACCAGCCGCTCCGCCTTGCGCACGTTCTTCCGCGTCTTTTTGGAAAAACGCTCGGTCCATACCTTGTCGAAGCCGCCTTCGAGATCGATGACATGCGCCTGGCGCGGCACCCGTTGGATGCGCGGCGGGATGGCATCTTGCCAGGCGGGACCCAGGCGCGGGTTGGGGCGGATGTTGAGATGCAGATAGGGGAGCCGGCTCAGGTCGGCCAGGAGCACGCGGACTTCTTCGCGGCTGGGGGGCGTCTCGCTGATCAGGCCGCCCATGCCCCAGCCATGCGGCATCGAGCCGGCCAGGGCCAGCGCGGGCGGCAGCTTGCGGCTGCGGACGATGGGCATGACAAAGCGGTGACCGTTCGAAAGCTCATAATAGCGGCTGGCGTCTTCCAGGTTGCTGGTGAGGCAGGCACAGTCCAGCCAGGCGGGCGATTGGTATGGGACAGCTTCTGGATCGGCTTTGTACAGTTCTTCCCAGATCGGGCGCGGCGCGGGGCTGGTTACGTGAAGAATCGTGATCGGCGTCAATGTGAATCTCCCTTGTGCTAATTACCATGCCAACCGTCTCAGAGAGGCGTGTTCAGATCGGAGGTTTCATGATCCAGCACGACGCCACCGGCACCGGAAGCGGGGTGCTCTATTGTCAAGCGCGAGTGCGGTTCCGGTTACCGGCCCGCCGCACGCATACACTGGTTCCGCACAACGCCGCGGCGAGCGTGTGCGGTGACTAGAGTTTTCGAAGGTGTCAGGGCCTCAGGCAGTTTGAGAACATGCGCAGGCGTCAATTGACGGATCCCCCCGGATCGGCAAATGCCATGAGTTGTCTGGACATCTTAGCATAGTTTGCCACGAATTCGAGTGTATTCCGATAGGGGGAAGGGCTGGGAAATGGGTTTTTAATACTTGTTTTACTTTTGCTGCTACAGCAGCCTGAATTTTTTTCGTTTTTTTATGACTATCAGGCCGCAAAGCCACACCGATCGGCAGCGACCTGATGCCGGGATAAGGGTGGAGATTGGGGGGATGGAGCGGGCTAGGGCGCTGCCCGCTCGGCCTTGAACTGCTCCCAGGGCAGGACGGCCAGCATCTCCGCGATCTCTTTCGTGCCGTGATAGCCGCACGCGAAGCAGTGCACGCCGTGTGAGCGGTAGCTCCACCCGGCTGAGGGATGCCGGTCGTCGTGGAACGGGCAGCGGAAATTCTTGCTGAACCCCTTGCGATCCGGGCCGGAAAAGTCCCAGGTCATCTGGGCCGCCGCCTCGACCACCTCGACGCTCCATTGCTCGTACAGCTCGCGGTGGTTCGAGAACAGATTCGGCAGGGGAAGCTGGCGCACCCGCTCGCGGAACGGCTCAAACACCACTTCGTAGGTGCGCAGCTCGTTCAGCGCCGTTTGCAGGTTGGCCGCGCCCATCTCGACCAGCAGCCGCCCGATGTCGCCCTTGCTGCGCGGCGGGAAGGGGAGCCGGTGCATCAGCACGCGGATGCCGGTGTTGGCCAGGGACCGCGCCACGTTGAGCACGAACTGCCGTCCGGTCGGGTCGCGGTCGGGGGCCATGTGGAGCGTCTGCACGTCGAGCGCTTCCAGGCGCGGCACAAACCACGCCGGAATCTTGCGCGCCTCGCCGTCGAACAGGCTGGTCGCGTTCGGAATGCCGCCTTCCCACAGCGCCCACACGTCCGCCTCGCCGGATGCCAACCACAGCACGCCGCCCGCGCCCGTCACCGAGTCGTGCAGCCATCCGTCGCAGTCGTAGAAGCGGACCGCGTCGGGCTTGTTCGGCAGCCAGAGGTATTTGGGCGTGGCGCGGCTGTCGAACGCCTTCCAGCGCATCGCCTCGATCGCGGGGTGAACCGGATACTGCCAGCCTTCGCCGCGCGGCGTGAGTCCGAAATGCGCGATCGTACCCTCCGACAGACCGCGTGCGGCCAGCCGTTCGATCCAGAATGGGGTGATAGCAGTTGACATGGGCGTTCGCGGCGCTCCTTTTCCGCAACTGAATCACCACTATTCTAGCACATACGTTCTAGTTTTGCCAGTCCATCTGCTTTATGTGCCGATATTTGGATTTGAGAAGATGACACCGTTTGGCCCAAGTGAAGAACCAGCGTATACTAACCGCAACTTAACGGCTCCTCTTCTTGGATATCCAATGGCGCGTATTTTCATTTCCTATAGCCGGGTTGACAAGCCTTTTGCGGAACGTTTCTCGGCACGGTTGCGCAAAATGTTTCCTGATGTGGATGTGTGGTTGGATTCTAATCTGCTTGGGGGCGACATCTGGTGGATCGAAATTCTCAACCAGACCGCGGCGTGCGATGTGTTCATCTACTTGCTCTCAAATGAATCCGTCCAGTCACCTTACTGCTACGCTGAATTTACCGAAGCGCGGCGGTTACAGAAGTGTGTGATCACCGTTCAAGTGCGTGACCGAACGGAACTGACAAAGGAACTGAGTGATATCCATTGGGTCGATATGAAAGCCGGAGTGGACGACCCCGACGCACTGACAGATCTAGCGGCTGCAGTACGCATTCAACTGTCCAAGGCAGTTCCTAAACCTCCACTATGGGAGCCTGCAACTCCGAAACCTGTCGTAGGGAAGGAAAAAATACGGCCTGCCGATGCACCCGACATCGACACGCCTCCTCTTTACGACCCTGCGCCAGCCCCTCTACCCCCACCGTTTGAATGGATTGAAATACCGTCAGGTTGGGTTGAAGTGACAAGTGGCAGAGCTTTGGCTCTACCCACATTTATGCTTGCAAAGTATCCGATAACTAATGCACAGTATGCTAAATTTGTTGAGGCGGGCAGTTACAGCGAGAAAGCATGGTGGACTGCGGCGGGATGGAACGCATGCCAGCAGGGATGGGCCTGGAGTGTCAGCAAAAGTCAGTGGGAGCCGACCGGTAAACCTTGGACCGAGCCACGCTTCTGGAAAGGCAGCCAGTGGAATAGGGCCAATCAGCCAGTTGTAGGAGTGTCGTGGTACGAAGCAGTAGCGTTTTGTCAATGGCTTAGCGAAGCTAGTGATGAATTTGTAATGCTGCCGACCGAGCAACAGTGGCAGCGTGCGGCACAGGGTGATGACGGACGGAACTATCCTTGGGGAAATAGATGGGACGGGCACCGCTGCAATAACTCGGTGAGGCCATTTAAGAACTGGAAAACAACCCCTGTGCGAGAATACCAAGAGAGAGGTGGTAACAGCGCATTCGAAGTGGTAGATATGGCAGGCAATGCATGGGAATGGTGTTTAACGGATGATTTAGGCAGAGCGGCACTTGAGGGCAAGCGCGAACGCTTATTGTGCGGTGGCTCATGGAAGGATCCTGATCGCACTCTCTTCCAGGTAACTGGACGCAGCGTTAAGTATCCATACTACCGGCTCAACTACTGCGGCTTCCGCTGCGCCCGCTCGGTAGGTGAGTCAGAAACTTGAGATTTTAACTTCTGAATTTATCCGAAAAATTATGTTTACTGTGGCTAGCCAAGTCGCTTATCCCGCTCCTTGTCCCCTGCCGCCTTTGAGCCTCGCCGGTCCGCTTGTCTGGCTCCAAAATTTATGGTTTCTTGACTCAAATCTATTTTGCATTTACAGTGTTGCCGACCGCTCGACTTATCAGTTGGAAGGCAGCATGAGTTTATTCCCCAACGAACGACCCCACGTATCCCTATCATGATCACCAGGCCAAAGCCTCTATAGTTTATAAGCTGTAGTGAAGCAGCGGGATGAGATGTATTGGAGCCATGTGGCTTAGCGTGTATGCGATGACGACTACATCAGGAGCTATGGAATGCAGATGGAAAAACAGAAGCGGAATTTGCCGGTCACGCTGGCGGGCGGTGTTGGCGGTTGGATGGCGGGAATGGGCGTGATCGCCGGTTCGACTCAGGCGTTGATGATCGCCCTGGTGCTGCTGATCGCGGCGGCGGCGATCTACTATACGGCGACCCGCTAAGCGGGCGGTCACGTACAGGCATTATCCTGGGCCGGTGTACGGCCCGACATTCAGTGTTATTCTACGACACATTGGCGGTAGGGGGCTGTCACTGGCTCACACCGCCAATGTTTCTATTTCTGGCCCGTGCCGCCCGGTTTGCGGTATGATGGCTCCTCTCGACGTCCGAACGATGACGGAGATGATATGTTGTTGAACGCTCGTACACTCGTCCTGCTCATGATCCTGCTCGCGGCGGCGGTCGGCCCTGTGCCGGTGCTTGCCGCTCCGGAGTCCCCGGTCGAGTTCCCGGCGGTCGCCCAGGGACATCCGGGCTGCGCGGGCATCACCGCTGCGACGCCGCAGACGCCAGAATGCGATGCGGTCATGGCGGCCCAGCCCTATCCCGACGTGATACCCGTCCCCTACGATCTGGGTGTGATCGCGGGGAAGGACTTCATCTACTTCGACGCCGACGAGGTCCCGCTCTATAATGCGCCTGACGGCGAAGTGATCGAAATCTTCCCGGCGGGCCGCAGCAGCTATGTTAACGTGCTCCAGACTTCCGGTGACTGGGCCGAGATCCGCCCTGGGCGGTGGGCGTCGCTCGATAATGCGAACTTCGCCGAGCCTTCGACCTTCACCGGCGTGATCATCAACCGGATGGATATGCCCTTCGCCTGGGCGATCTACGATCACTGCACGTCGCTCACGCCGGGTGGCCGCCGCAACTGCCGCGAGTCCGGCGGGTTCGACCGCTATGACCTGATGAATATCTACGCTACCGTGCGCGTCGGCGAGTGGGACTGGCATCTCGTCGGGCCGGATCAGTGGACCGTGCAGACCAATCTTAGCATCGTGCAGCCGGCGCCCCCGGTCGTTTACAACTGGCGCTGGATCGGCGTGAGCACCTACGAGCAGAACCTCGTCGCCTACGAGGGCGCGCGTCCCGTCATGGCGACGCTGGTCTCGACCGGCGACATGGACGAGGAGAAGTGGCGCACCGATCCCGGCGTGTGGAAGGTCGAATTGTTCTGGGAAGTCGGGCCGATGGAAGGTGCTGCCGGCAGCGAGGACTTCTACGCGCTCGATCAGGTGCCCTACCATATGTACTTCAACTGGCGCGAGGCGCTGCACGGCGTCTACTGGCATGATAACTTTGTCTACTACTGGTCACACGGCTGCGTGAATCTCACCGTCAGCGACGCGAAATGGCTGTGGGACAACTGGGTGATCAAGGACACCCGCGTCTACGTCTACGACGAAAAGCAACCTTAACAGCGGAGACACGCAGACGCAACGATAATCTGCATCCAGCACGGCTCAACCCGCCGGGGTAACATCGCACACGCAATCCAGACACCAGCGAGGGATACCGATGGAGAGCAAAAAGACCGGATTCGCGTCAATCGACGAGTACATCGCCTCGTTCCCGGAAGATATCCAGGCCATCTTGCAAGAGTTGCGCGTCACGATCAAGGCTGCCGCCCCCGACGCGCAGGAAAAAATCAGCTACCAGATGCCGACCTTCGCGCTAAAGGGCAACCTTGTTCATTTCGCGGCCCACAAAGACCATATTGGGTTCTATCCCACCCCCAGCGGCATTCAGGCTTTTCAGCCAGAGCTGGCGGCGTATAAATCTTCGAAAGGGGCGGTACAGTTCCCGCTGGGAGCGCCGCTGCCGCTGGAGTTGATCCACCGCATCGTCGCGTTTCGGGTCGATGAGAACCTCAAGAAGTCTGCGAACAAATCCCGCAAGGCGTGAAGCGGCGCGCAGCCTGCTTCGCGTAGTCCCCAGGGTGCTGGCGCGAACAACGTTCAGCGCCCTTTTTTAACCCTGCTCGCACGATCCGCGGTTATTTATTATCATATTTATTAGTGAAATTATGGCGGATTGCAGGCACCGTATCCACCGTTGATCCTGAAGCCGCTAAAAGGAGCTGAGATGTCGAGCGCACCTGTCCAGACCGGCTATGCCCCGGTGAACGGACTCCAGATGTACTACGAGACTCACGGCGCAGGCCAGCCGCTTGTGCTGGTGCATGGCGCATTTTCGGGTATCGGCACGTCATTTGGCAGGCTGCTGCCGGGGCTGGCCCAACGCCGCCAGGTGATCGGCCTGGAGCTGCAGGCGCACGGGCGCACCGCCGATATCGACCGCCCCCTGACCATCGAGCAGATGGCCGACGACGTCGCAGCGGCGATCCGCTATCTGGGCCTCGATCAGGCTGACGTGTTTGGCTACAGCATGGGGTCCAATGTCGCGCTGCACACGGTCATCCGCCACCCCAAAGTTGTGCGTAAGCTGGTGCTTGCTTCCGCCAGCTATCGGCTGGACGGGATTCATCCCGGCCTGATGGAAGGGCTGGGCGAGATGACGCCCGATATGATGTACGGATCCCCCTGGCACGACGAATACATGCAGATCGCGCCCCGGCCAGAGGATTTTGAGACGCTGTTCGCCAAGAAAACGGAAATGGATCGGGGCTACACTGACATCCCCGACGCGACGATCCGCGCCATCAAGTCGCCTGTACTGCTGATCATCGGCGATTCCGACCTGATTCGTCCGGAACACGCGGTCGAGATGTTCCGGCTGCTCGGCGGCGGCGTTTTCGGAGATACGCCCGCTGGCCTGCCTGCGTCGCAGCTTGCCATCCTGCCCGGCACCTCGCATGTGTCACTCGCCGATCGTGTCGAGCTGGTGGTGCCGATGATCAACGCGTTCCTCGACGCACCTATGCCAGAGGCGACCTAGCCGCGCGTCACAAGATTTGGCTTTTCCTCACACGGGCGGTGCTTGCATCGCC
This sequence comes from Chloroflexota bacterium, assembly GCA_012729765.1. Lineage (GTDB taxonomy): Bacteria > Chloroflexota > Anaerolineae > Aggregatilineales > Aggregatilineaceae > JAAYCM01. Next base: position 62,972 of record JAAYCM010000054.1, read on the forward strand.
CTTTATTATTTTCTCTGGCGCGCCCAAAATACATCAATCCCCTTACGGGGATGAATGGTGCTGCAACCGCGCATTTTTGCGGCTGGTGCAGGGCCTAAGCCTGGGAAAAATGAAACTTGTTACACAGACGCGTGGCATGAGAATATTTCCCAGGCGTAATTTTACGCGTGATTATCATCAGTGAAGTTACTCCATGACTTATTTTCCTGATTGCATTTTTACAATATTCGTATAAAATAAGGAAGCCACCTCGCAAGGGTTTTGGAAGCGGTTAGCTTACCAGACCCTAAACATCGTCTCAACGTCGGAACCCCATAGGAGGCCACTGTGAACGCCCCTCATCCCAGGTATCCTGTATCTATTCCATTTCTCTTTGCTCTCGGAACCATTCTGATTATCGCCTCGCTGTTCGCGGCAAACCTGCTTTCCTCTGGCAAGGCCGCGGCGCAGGGGGCAGCCCGTTTTGCTGGGCCGACCAAGTCTAGCCCTCTGGCGTTAAGCGCCGATGATTCGCTGTTGGCAGTTGCCAATCCTGATGCCAATACTGTGTCTCTGTTTGATGTGGGTGCCGACCGCAATGTCCCGCTGGGCGAGTTCGCGGTTGGGCGTGAGCCGAATGGTGTCGCGATCTCGCCGGACGGCGGCTTTGTCTATGTCGTCAACAGTGTGGATGGCACCGTGTCGGTCCTGGAGGTCGATCTGGCCCAGGAGATCGTGGCTGAGGTGGTGGCAACCCTCGAAGTCGGCACCGAGCCATATGGTATCGCGCTGACTCCCAACGGGGAGAAAGCCTATGTCACCAATGCGCGCTCCAATTCGGTCAGCGTAATTGATACCGCGACCAATATCGTCGCCACGACCATCACCAACATCGGGCCATCGGTCGGGGCAGAGCCGCGCGGCATCGCCATCACCAACAACGGTAACGAAGTCGATAGTGACGAAACGGTCTATATCACGCACTTCTATTCGTTCGCGAACCAGGGCAAGCTCGACGGGGAAGACGATAGCAAAACCGGCCTCGTGACCAAGATCGCGACCGAGAGCGATTCGGTCATCGGGCAGATTGTGCTTACCAACATGGCCGACACCGGCTTCAAGGCCACCGGTGACGCGATCAACCGGATCGCGCCCGGCCAGCAGCCCAACTTCGTGACCGGCGCATATCCCAACCAAATGCAGGCTGTCGCCATTAAGGGCGACTATGCCTATCTGCCCAATGTCGGTGCGTCGCCCAACGGCCCGGTCGCGTTCAATGTCACCACGCAGGCGTTGGTGCATATCCTCGACACGCGGACCAACCAGGACACCGGCCTGACCGTCAACCTGCATCAGGCCGTCGCAGCCCAACCCGAAGGCACGCGTAAGCTCTTTCTGGCGATTCCCTGGTCGATCGCGTTCAAGACCAATGAGGATGTGGGCTATGTCGTGAGCGCCGCGAGCAATGTCATCGTCAAGGTGGCGGTCGATCCGGCGACGGGCGCGCTGACGGTCCAGAACAGCCCGATCGATAATACCGTGCTCCAGATTCCGGTGGGACGCAACCCGCGCGGTATCGTGATCAACAACAGTGATACCCGCGCCTATGTGATGAACTATATCTCGCGCGATGTAACGGTGATCGACATCACGCGCTTCCCGGAGCAGGTGATCGCAACCTTGCGCTCGACGGCACTCCCGGCTCCTGGCTCCGAAGAAGAACTGATCCTGGTCGGCAAAGAGCTGTATAACACCTCGGTAGGTGAGTTCACCGACAGCATCGGCAACATGTCCAACAATGGTTGGCAGGCGTGCGCGTCGTGCCACCCGTTCGGGCTGTCCGACAACGTGGTGTGGATCTTCGCCGCCGGGCCGCGCCGCACGATCTCGCAGCACACCGATTTCGTTGGCGATACACAGCGCGCGCTTAACTGGTCGGCCATCTTCGATGAAGAACAGGACTTCGAGCTGAATATTCGCGGGGTGTCCGGTGGCGCGGGCCTGCTGCTCAACCAGGACGGATCGGCGCTGGAAGAAGCCGCGAACATCGGCGGCCTGGTGATCGGCAATCCACCGGCGCTGGCCGTTCCCAACTCGCAGCGCCCGCAGCTTCAGGCCCGCACCCCGTCGGGCGGGCTGGTTCCCGCCTGGGACGCGCTGGTCGCCTATATCAAGACGATCCGTGGACCGATCTCGCCGCTCACGGGCAGTGATGATCCGGAGATCGCGGAAGGCCGGCAGATCTTCATCAACAACAACTGCCAGGTGTGTCACGGTGGGCCGAACTGGTCGATCAGCACCCTGACGCCGCCCGTCACCGATCTGAGCCTGATCACGGGCGGGCAGATCGTGGACCAACTGCGGAACGTCGGCACGTTCGACCCCGCCGCCGTGAACGAAGTCCGGGCGAATGGGCAGCCGCCGCTGGGCGAAGCGGGCTTCGTGCCGCCGTCGCTGCTGGGCGTGTTTGCTTTCCCGCCCTACTTCCATAACGGGTCGGCTCCCTCGCTGGATGACGTGCTTGGCGATCAGTTCATCGCGCACCGCTCGGCGGGCACCGGCGGCATCGATGGCCTGACCAATCCCGAAGACCGCCGCAAGCTGGTCAAGTTCCTGATCTCGATTGACGAGTCGACCGAGCCGGTTAATCCCTGATGCGGCACAGCCGGGCACATGCGCCTGGCAGCCACACACGGCACTCTAGAGCGTGTAATAGCCTCTAGCCCCAAAAAGCGACCGGAGCGTAACTCAGCGCCGCGCTCCGGTCGTTTTTCGTGTGTTGGGGTATACGTTTCGATCAGACCTTGACGGCGTCTGTCTCGCCGCTGGCATACGCCATAATGACTTCCTGGGTGGCCCGCGTCCGATCCAGAATCCCGGCCACGCGCCCCTCGTGCATAATCAGGATGCGGTCGCTCATTTGCAGCACTTCGGGCATCTCGGACGAGATCATCACGATGCCGATTCCCTGGGCCGCGAGCTGGCTCATCAGGGCGTGGACTTCGGCCTTGGCCCCCACATCGATCCCGCGCGTCGGCTCGTCAAGGATCAGGACCTTGGGCGACGACGCCAGCCACTTGGCGAGCACGACCTTCTGCTGGTTGCCGCCCGACAGCAGCTTGACCCGTTGCGCCAGGCTGGGCGTGCGCACGTTCAACTGGCGAACATAGCGCTCGGCCACCTCGCGCGCCTGGCCGCGCTTCAGCAGCCCGGTCAGGCCGGTGGAAAGCCAGTCGAGATTGGGCAGCACGATATTCCGCTCGACGCTTTGCTCCAGCACCAGCCCGTGAAGCTGGCGATTTTCGGGCACGAGCGCCATGCCCGCCCGAATCGCCGCGTTGGGCGAATGAATGTCTACCGGCTGGCCGTCAATAAAAATTTCGCCCGACGTTCGCGGATCGGCCCCGAAAATCGCCCGCACCATCTCTGTCCGGCCCGATCCCACCAGCCCGGCGATTCCCAGGATTTCGCCTTTGCGCAGCGAAAAGCTGACATCGTCGATCACGCCTGTGCGAGACAGATCGCGCACTTCCAGGACGACATCGCCCTTACTGGTATCCTGTTTCTGGTACATCTCGACGAGGGGGCGGCCCACCATCATCGCGATCAGTTTCGGCGGCGTGGCCTCGGCGATCGGCAGTTCGCCGACCTGCCGCCCGTCGCGCAGCACAACCACCCGGTCGGCAATTTCGAAGATTTCATCGAGCCGGTGCGTGATGAAAATGACGCCCAACCCCTGTTCTTTCAGCCCGCGCACGATGTCAAACAGAACCTTGACCTCGCCCTCGCCCAGCGCCGAAGTCGGCTCATCCATGATAATGATCCTGGACTCGAAGGAGAGTGCCTTGGCGATTTCGACCATTTGCCGCTCGGCGACCGACAGGTTGCGGACGAGGGCGTCCGGCGAAAAACGCGCCCCGACCCGCTCCAGCAGCCGGGCCGCCTCGTGGCGCATCTGCCGCCGGTTGACCAGCGCGGCCCTGCCTAACACGTTATCGAACGAGGGTTCGCGACCCAAAAAGATGTTGGTAGCAACGGTCTGGTTGGGAGTCAGATTGAATTCCTGGTAAATGATCGAGATTCCCAACGACTGGGCGTGATGCGGATTCTGTGGCTCGATGGGCTCGCCTGCAATATACACCGAACCGCTGTCCATCTTGTACGCGCCGGACAGAATCTTCATCAGGGTAGATTTTCCGGCCCCGTTCTCGCCGATCAGCGCGACGACTTCGTTCGGATACACCTTGAAGTCTACGTTGCTGAGCGCCTGCACGCCTGGAAACGCCTTTGATATATTGCGCACTTCCAACACAGGGGTTTGATCAACTGTTGCTGCCAACTCGAACCTCTATCTTTCTGTACCTTTCCAAAAACTGTATGGCAGTGGGGCCAGCCCGCAGGCCGGCCCCAGGTTTACCGCAAACCGATTGAGCAGCGGCTTACTCGGCGGCTTCTTCCGTCGCCACAGCCTCTTCCATCTCGGCAGCTTCTTCTTCCTCAGGCATTACGAACTCGAAGGCGTCTTCCGCCGGCTCCCAGTCCGCGGTGGTCCACTCGTGCGGCACACCCTTCTCGTCCAGCCCCGCTTCGTAGTCCTTCACGTTGGCCGGAGTCAGGACATCAACGCCGGTGTCGATCACACCCTCGACCGCGCCGAATTCCGCGAGGACCGCTTCTGTGTCCTCATTCTGGGCCAGGGCGGCAATCACCATCACCGACTGGTAGCCCATGTCATACTCGCGCTGGGCAACAGTCGCCTGGATCGCGCCGCTCATGATGAAGTTGATGTGGTCGGTGGTGGCGTCGAAGGCGACGACCTTGATGTCACCCACCATGTCGGCTTCGGTGACGGCGGTCGCCCAGGCCGGGCCGTTGTACGCATACACGCCGAACGCACCCGCGAGATCGGGGTTAGCCGAGATCACGGAGTTGGCGAGCTGAAGCGCCGTGCCGAAGTCCTCGCGGTCATTGACCGGTTCCAGGGCTTCGATGTTCGAGCCTTCGATAGCGGCCAGGAAGCCGTCGGTGCGCTGCAGCGCGTTCAGAGCCGTGTCCGAGCCGCGACCGATGCCCACCTTACCGCCGTCGGGCAGCAGTTGGAGCATAGCCTCACCCGCGATCGTGCCGGCGGTGAAGTTATCGGTGCCGATGTAGACGGTGGAGACGCTGTCTTCCACCGGCGGGGTGTCGAGCGTCGTTACCCAGATACCGGCCTCAGCGGCGCGCGCCATGACCGGCTCGAGCGCGGCGGGGTCAGACGGAGCGATGGCGATGCCCGTCACACCCGCGGCGATATAGGTTTCCATCGCCTGAATCTGGGCCGCAACGTCTTCACGCGGCGGGACAAAGAAGATAACCTGATCTTCGGGCAGCCCCAGGGCTTCGCCCGCGGCCTTCACGCCCAACTCAACGTTCGACCAGTAGGGGTGCACCGACTTGCCGATCACCACGATCGTCATGTCGTCCTGCGCGCCAGCCAGCCCCAGAACCGGGACCATGCTGATCAGCATTGCGATCGTAATCAGGACAACCAAATAGCGCTTCATGAACTTCCTCCTGAATAGCTTCTTAGGGTTCAAGGCGTTCAATGGTACAAAAACTGGGTGATTCACTGATTGATCGTGTATCTGACGCTCCTTTCGCCCGATATCCGGTCAGGCATCACGCGGCTTGCGGGAAAACGATCCGAAAAACGTGCGGATTTGAGCGCCGGTGATCCGACGCCGGAGTGTGTCATAGACAACGGCGATCACCAGGACCATCCCCAGGATCACTTCTTGCAGGTACGACGAAGTGTTGCCGAGCACCATACCGTTCTGCATGACGCCCACGATCCCCGCGCCAAGCAGGGCGCCCAGGATTGTGCCTTCGCCGCCGAACAGGCTGGTTCCGCCGATCACGCTCGCGGCGATGGCCCACAGCTCATACGACGCGCCGACCGTCGGGGTGCCCTGGCCCAGGCGAGACGCCATCAGAATGCCGGTGACGGCGGCCAGGAAGCCGCTCGTGGCATAGCAGAAGATGCGCACCCGGTCTACATTGATCCCCGACAGGCGGGCCGCTTCCAGGTTGCCCCCTACCGCGTACACCCGGTAGCCCAGTTTGCTGTAATTCAGAATGATCGTCGCAACGATTGCGATCCCGATCAGGATGATGAACGAGTAGGGGATCGAGCGGAAGCTGCCCTGGCCCAGCGACAGAAACGTCTCATGCCCGCCCCGGTAGGGGAAGACGACCGGATAGCCTTTGGTGATGTACGCCGCCAGGCCGCGCGCGATCAGCCACGTGCCCAGCGTGATGATAAAGGCCGGTATGCCTAATTTGGTGACAAACAGGCCGTGCCAGACTCCCACCAGCATCCCGATGATCAGGGTGATGATGAGCGCCGGGACGAGGGGAATCGGCCCCATTCCCAGCATCCCGATCCCTTTCAACATCACCCAGGCGCAAATAATGCCGGTTAGGGCTGTCAGCGAGCCGACGCTGAGGTCGATGCCGGTGGTGATGATGATGAACACCTCACCGATCGCCAGCATGCCGAAGGTTGCCACAAAGCGCATAATAATTGCCAGGTTGGCCGGTTTGGCGAACACATCAGGATGCTGATAGTAAAAGTAGCCGCACAGCAGCAGAAACGCCAGCAGCACATTGAGTTCACGAAAGCCCGCCAGCGATATCCCGCGACGGCTGGGACTAATTTTACGAGCCACTTCAGACATGTGTCCTCCCAGAAAAAGAGCGTGGTGTTACTGATTAATCTAAACGGTCTAGCTTGGGACGTCGTTCTCGTAATAGCTAATTTTTGGAGGCACCCCGCATGACTCCCGGATCACCAGCCGTGTCGAGATTTGAACGTGATTGGGCTTCAGGCTGTTCTGGTCGATCAGCTCAAGCAGTTTTTCAACGCTCACCCGCGCGATTTCCGGCAGCGATTGGGCAACGGTGGTCAGCGGTGGAAAGACCTGTTCGCTGATCGGCGCGTCGTCGAACCCGATGATCGACAGATCCTCTGGAATCCTGGCCCCCAGATGCAGCACCGCGAGCATGACTCCGACCGCCATCTCGTCATTCCCGGCAAAAATAGCCGTCGGGGGAGGCGACACCCGGAGCAGGTGGCAGGCCGCCTCATAGCCACATTTGATGCTGTTGTCGCCTTCGTAGATCAGCGCGTTATCGACTGGCAGGCCGGCGTCTTGCATGGCCTGGATATAGCCCAGCCGTCTTTCCTGGCTGAACCGCTCCGACATCATACAGGTGATATGCGCGATCCGTCTGTGACCCAGGCTGATCAGGTACCGGGTCGCCTCGTTCGCGCCAATGCGGTCGGTCGATTCGAGTGAAAAGCGGTGCTTGTTCAAAAAGTTCGGGCTGATGATCACATAGGGAATGTGATTGTTCTTAAGAAAATCGAATAACTCCGGGTTGTCAGTCCCAGGCGGAGCCGTGATCAGACCATCGACGCGGTGATTTTTGAGCACCTGCCCCATATAGTCCGTATCTGGCAGCGACCTTTCGGGAAGATTTTCCAGCACGAGCACCGAGTAATTTCGTTGGCGCGCTTCGGCCAGGATATGTGTGAACAGCGTCATGGCGTAGGGGGATTCGATGCGCGGTAGAATCAAGGCGAGCAGTCTGGATTTCCCACGCTTGAGCCGCTGCGCGGAGAGATTGGGGACATAGCCCAACTCGCGCACGATGTTATTAACATGCTGCCGCGTTTCGTCCGATACTCCGGACTCGTTATTGATGACGCGGGACACGGTTTTGATCGAAACGCCCGCTTTTGCAGCGACATCTTTAATCGTTGGCATAAAGTCTAAAATCACCAGCAACTTCTAGTTCATCAAAAGAGGCAGCAGTAGTAGACAAGGATGTCGCTAACGTTGTCTAACAACATATCATAGTCTGGATACTAAGTCAAGCAAGATTTCGCCTGTCACGGCCAATGTAGGTTATTTTGCTCAACTTGTTTTTAGATTGTTTATTATGTTCGTTATAATATATTTTTGGTATATAGCGCCTTGAATAACAGAAAGCAAAGTCCGCATCGGGCATACAGCCTGCTTACCCTGTTTTCGGCTTTGACGCTGCGTCCAGACACACCAATCGGTTCACTATCAACTCAGTCTTGCGAGGATGGTTTACCCCGATGAGTACACCTTTGCTTGCTGCTGTGCTGGCCTTGCTCGCCGCGACGTTTTGGGGCGCGGGTGATTTCACCGGCGGGCTGGCGACACGCCGGTTCAACGCCCTGAGTTCGGTCCTGATCATCTACAGTGTGGGTCTGATCGCGCTGGTGGTCGTGGTCATCGTCACCGGCGAACGGCTCCCATCCGCTGCCGTGCTGGGATGGGGTGCGCTGGCCGGCCTGTTGGGTATGATCGGCATTGCCTTCCTGTTTCGCGGCTTCGCAACCGGGCGCATGGGGATTGTCGCGCCGGTTTCGGCGGTGCTGACGGCTTCGCTGCCGGTCGTCTTCAATATGTTCACCGAAGGGCTGCCGACCAATCTCCAGTTTGCAGGCTTCGGGATCGCCCTGGTGGGTATCTGGCTGCTCTCGCGCCCGGAAGCGCAAAACACGCGCCCCGGCGGGCTGGGGATGGCGATCCTGGCCGGGCTGGGGTTTGGCGGCTTCTTCATCGCGCTCGATCAGGTTGGGGAAGATGCCGTATTCTGGCCGCTGGTCGCCGGGCGTGTGGCGGCCTGTACCTTCATGGCGGGCTTCCTGCTGATCACGCGCCGCCCGGTTACGCTGCGCCAGTCTCCGCTGAGGCTGTTGACGCTGGCCGGATTGCTGGACGTGGCCGGCAACCTGTTCTTCCTCATGGCGGTTCAAAACGGTCGCCTGGATGTGACATCGGTCCTGGCCTCGCTCTATCCCGCTGTGACCGCCATCCTGGCGATGCTGATCATCAAGGAGCACCTGACGCTCCCCCAGCGGATCGGCATCGGCACGGCGGTGCTGGCGATCGTGCTGATTACGCTCTAAGCGTGGGTGGCGAGCAGCCGCCCCAATAATCCATGATCAAGCAAAGCCCCCGGTTGGCGGGGAGTACCAACCGGGGGCTTATCTGGTGCTGCTTCAGCGTTGGCAGGTTGAACCGGCGCTAGTGGTGGACGAAGTGGGCGTTGCCCATTGCCGACTCGATCGATTCCGGCATGATACCGAGATCGGTCGGCAGGTCAACCCGGCCCAACTGCTCGCCCGTCTGAAGGTCAACAATCGTCAGGCTGCCTGCGTTGATCCCATCGGCGTTGAGCAGGTTGTTCTGAACCACCATCGCCTCGCGCCCGGACTCGGTCGTGAAGAAGCCGAAGTGATGCGCGCCCGGCTCGGCCTGATAGGTCTTCACCAGCTCCAGCTCCGGCAGGTTGTCCAGGCTGTAGGCGTTCACCACACCAGGCACGGCGTAGCTGACATAGAGCAGCTGGTCTTCGTCACTCTCTGGATCATCGCCCGGACCGATGTAGAACTCCAGCGCGACCATCAGCCCCTCGGCAGTGCCGTCCACGGCTTTCGTGAACTCGCCCAGGCGGCCTGCTTCTTCATCGAACGGCGCGATCCACACACTGCCATCATTGATCGTCGTGACCAGCACATAGGACGGGTAGCCATCGCGCAGCATCAGCACTTCCACCGGCTGGGTGATGACATCCCACGCCTCGGATACGAGGACGGTCTGCACCGGCTCGCCGGTTTCCATGTCGAGCACCGTCACAGTGTTGCCCATGCCGGTCGTGAGGTCGGGGTGAATGGTCGAGGTCACCACCATATAGCCGGAATCTTCTCTGGCCGAGATGCCGTGTGGGTAGAGGATGTACGGCTGGCCATTGGTGGGGTCTTCCGGTTCCGGCGCGGAGATGGTGTTCAGCAGCTCGTTGGTCTTGGCGTCAAACACCCCGATCGATCCATCTCGCTCGCCGCCGAAGCCGCCAATGAACGTGATCCAGAACTGCGAGCCATCTTCGGTGAAGTAGATATCCTCGCCAACCTGGCTGTCGCCGGTGTCGATGGCAATCGCCTCGACGATAGTCGGGACTCCGTCGGCGTCGCGCTCCAGGATCAGCTCGTACAGGTACTCGCCGCTGAGCGTCGTGTTGTACAGCCGCGACTGATCGCGATTGTAGTACAGGTGGTGCGGGAGCACGTCTTCGCCCAACTCAAACTGCTGCAGGACTTCCCCGAAACCTTCCGATTCGGGATCGAGGTTGACGAGCGCCACGCCGTTGGCCCCGCCGTTCAGGTTGCGGTAATCGACGAAGAACAGGCCGTTGGGCGCGATGCCGCCCTCGCCGCCGTGCCCGGCGACCGGTGCGCTGCTCAGCACAAACAGGCTGATTGCCAGAAACAGTGCTGCCGCCGCCCGCTTCAGACGTTTCGCGTTCATGTCGTTTCCTCCCTTGCGCACATTGTGTGCGTTCGAATAACGAACACCAGCATAGGGGGAAACAGGGTGGAGCGTCATCACCCAAAAGGGTGATCAGGCCGGGTGATTGGCCCGCCGGATCGCCACTCCGATCACAGCAGTTCAAGCTCCTGGGCCCGCGCAACGGCCTGGACACGATTGGACACATCCAGCTTGGAATAGATGTTGTTGATATGCGTCTTGACCGTGTTCAGCGAGACGAAGAGCCGGTCGGCTATCTCGCGGTTCTGCAGTCCGGCAGCGATATATCCCAGGACCTCAAGCTCGCGCTGGCTCAGGGGATCGGGCAGCGCCTGGTTTGTATCGCGCCCCGTCGCCCCGTCGCCCTCAATTTTGAGCCACTGCGTCTGCTCGATCTCAAGCAGGTACCGCTCGGCGCTGGCCGCCATCTGCAGCAGCGCGCTGGCGTGCTCCAGGTTATGACCGGCAGGGGGTGGCGGCTCGGCTATCCGGCGCTGCGCCAGAAAATGCTGCACTGCCGATCGGCTGGCGTGATTCGTCATGGCATGATGCGCGACCAGCGCCAGAATCTCCAGCCCGGCCTCGTGCCTCTGCGCGCCATAACACAGCTCACCTGCCACATTGAAAAGCTGAAGCAGGACAGGGATATACTCGATGGACACCGCAAGCTGCAACCCCCGGCGGCAGGTTTCGCTGGCCGCCTGATAGTCGCCCAGTGACAGATAGGCGCGGCTTAGCCCGGCGAGAGCCTTCGCCAGCCCGCCCGGATCGCTCACCTGCTGTTCATACAGCGCCCGGCTTTCATGGTAGCAGCGCAGCGCCTCGCCATACGCCTGTTGCAGCAGCGCCAAGTCGCCCAGATACGCCAGGATCAGCGCCATACCTTCCGGGTCGTGAATCTCCTGCCGCAGGATATAGGCGCGCTCGAAATGCTGCCTGGCCGTCGCATATTCGCGCACTTCGATGCTGATTTCGCCCAGTGTCGTCAGGCAGTAGGCCATGAACCAGCGATCATCGGCCTGCTCACAGAGCTGGTATGCCCGCAGTGCATACTGGTGCGCGCGCTCGTGGTTTCCCTGGCGCAGATGCGCCTCGGCCAGGGTGCGGCAGGCGATACGCAGGCTGGCCGAGCTGTTCGACTGGTCGGCCTGCTGGCTGGCCTGTTCCGCCAGATGTTGGGCCGCGCCGTGTTCCCCGCGCACCAGCGCTACCACCGCCTGCCCGATCAGGGGGTCCATCGCATAGCCGCCCGTTGGCGCTAGGCCCAGCCGGCGGAATGCCGCTTCAGACTGCTGAAAAACGATTTCGGCGCTGCTCAACTGGCCGAGCCGGATCTTCATCCAGCCCAGCCCTGCGAGCAGCGTACCCAGTGCCCGATCGACATCGGGGATACCTTCCAACCGGGCGAGGTAGGTGGTCGCGCTGTGATAGGTCTTGTGCGCTTCCTGATAGCGCCCGCGAAACTGGCAGAACAGGGAATAAGGAGTCGTCATGCGCAGCAGGGTTTGGAATTTATCCCGATTCAGCGCGTGGTTCCAGGCGGCCCGGATGTTGTCGAGTTCTTCCGCGATCTCGCTGCACGCTTCGCTCTGACGGCCTCCAGACAGATCCCTTTCGCGTTGGTGCAGAAATTCTGCATAGTGAGCGCAGTGCGCGTCGAGCAGGGCTGCGGCGTCGCCCAACTGCTCGGCGGCATACTGGCGCACCAGCTCGTGAATGTGAAAGCGCCCGCCGGCATCCACCCGCAAGAGGGATTTGTCGGCCAACAGCAGCAGAGTCGCCAGGTTTGCACCGGCAGCCTGCTCGGCGGCCTCACGGCGAAAGCCGCCTTTGAAAATCGAGAGGCGGTTCATCGTCTCGCGCTCGGCAGGTGACAGCAGCTTCCAGCCCTGTTCAAACACGGCCCGCATACTGCGGTGACGTTCCGGCAGGTCGCGCTGGTGGCTGTTGAGGAAGTCGAGGTTGTGGCGGATTTCCTCGGCGATAGCCTGGCACGAAAGCACTTTCAGCCAACCGGCGGCCAGCTCCAAGGCCAGTGGCATCCCCTCGACCAGCCGGCATATCTCCAGGATGTGCGGCAGATCGGCTTCAAGCTGGAAGTCATGCCGGATATGGCGGGCACGCTCGACGAATAACTGGATCGCGTCATAGTCCTCGACCGCGTCGCCTGGCTGCTCCTGGGGATAGGCCAGCCCATTGACGCGCCACACCCATTCCTGCCGCACGTTCAGGACCTCGCGCGAAGTCACCAGGACGGTGAGCTTGGGACAGCCGTTGAGCAGGTCACCGACCAGCACTTCGGCCTGTTCAGGCAGAAGCTGCTCGAAGTTGTCGAGCAACAGCAGGATGTCTCTTTCCCGCAGGAAATGGAGCACTTGATCGAAGGCCGGCTGGTGCCCCGACAGGGCGCAGCTGAGCGTATCGGCGATTACCTGAATGAGCGCATCCGCCGTGTAAACTGCCTGCAAGTCTACGAAATGGACGCCATCAGGATAGTAGTCGAGCAGCCGCGCGGCGATTTCCAGCGCCAGCCGCGTTTTGCCGATCCCGCCCTGGCCCGCCAGCGTCAGCAGGCGGCAGTGCGAGTCGGTCAACATCTCCATCGCCCCGGCGATTTCATCTTCTCGACCGACAAACACGGTTGGCTGAGGCGGCAAATGCCCCATAGATGCGTCAAGCCTGGGATGGTGCATCGCGTGCGTTCTCCTGTTTCGTTTGCCAGAGCGGACGTTGATGCATGCCTGCCTTGATCGACCGGCTGACTCGGCGCCTGCGCTGAGGTCAGGCGGATCGAGAGCGGCGCATATGGGCCGTGCCTCGTTGCAGGCGGGATACTGTGTGCACTCCGGTTGAGCAGTTGTGCCAAATGGTCTTGAGGCGAAACAGGGCAGTCTGTGCCAGCCCCCCACTAGACCAAGATTGTACAAAATCGGGGGGCTGCCGGGTACTCCCCTGTCGCATTTAAGATTCAAACTATTTTGGGTCGGGGCCGGGGAGCAAATCATTCCGTGTCAGAAGGCAGGCGGAGCACCGCCGCGAACGGTGCACGCAAAAACCCTGTCGCTCCCAGGGGTCTTAGGGAACGACAGGGCTTTCTTTGGACGAGCAAACTAGCGATAAATCGGGCAGAAGTATATTCAGCTAGAGGTTATTGAGATGTTTGGGGCCGGAGCTTACCGAGCCGGCTCAGCACCCGCTCGCGGTTGAACAGGACGTAGTCAACCCCAATCTGGCCAGACACCCGCCACGCCAGCAGCAGGCTCAGCGCGATGACGAACAGCAGCGGGTTCGTGCTGGCCGACCCGGCCATCATGAAGTTCCAGTTCAGAAATGCAGCGAAGAAGGCGGTCACACCGACGACTGCGCCGACGATCAACCCGATTCCGATCAACAGCTCGCCGTACGCGACCAGTTTGGCAAACCAGGTATACGCCTCGGCATCGAGCAGCCCCTGGATGAACGAGCGGTACCAGTCGAACGCGATCGGCGCGCGCCCACCTTCGGGCATGGCGACCGCGTTGGTCCAGAAGCCCTTGAGCGCGAGTCCAGTTTCGGTCCAGGCCGGATTTGTCACCTTATGCGACCCGGCCTCGATCCACTGGTAGCCCAGCCACAGGCGGATCGGGAGCCACAGCCACGCGGCCCGTACGTCGGTGAACAAGCGCTGAAACAGGGATGGTCCTTGAATGATATCCCGTCGCGACACAGTCACAGTTGCCATCGTAGTTTTCTCCCTTATAAAGTAGGCCGTGCGCTCAAGCACAGTGAATATCCGTAATTGATGTTTACAGTATAGGCAATCGGGTAGGGCGCTTGTAGCGGGGAAAACCCCCGGTTGTGCCAGGGGGTGTCAGGCTGAATCCGGTATTTCGAGCCGGGCTGTCGGGGAATTCCTGACGTGACTAGGTTTCGTCGAGCAGGCCGCGCGCCAGGGCATCGCGGACGAGCTGCGCGCGCGTGGTCAGACCGAGCTTTTCCATGCCGCGTGCCCGGTATGTTTCGACCGTCTTCACGCTGATCGCGAGCTGCTCGGCGATCTCGCTGTTGGTGTGCCCCAGCGCCACCAGCCGCAGCACGTCTACTTCGCGCCTGGAGAGGATGTCCCAGGGATCGGGCTTGCTGCCGTTCACGATATGGCTGTCGGTGGTGCCGGCGGCTTCCAGGTTGAGCAACTTGTCCATCATGGCCGAGTGCACGTAGCGCTCGCCGCGCATGATCGCCCGGATCGCGTTCAGCAGCTCGCTGTCCACCGCCTTCTTGACCACGTAGCCTGCCGCGCCCAGGGCGAGTGCCTGGCGCAGATAACTCTCATCGTCGTGCATGGTCAGCACCAGCACACGGCTCGACGGCGCGACCTCTTGCAGCGTGCGCAGGACTTCCAGCCCGCCCAGGCCCGGCATGGTCAGGTCCAACAGGATCAGGTCAGGCTGCAAATCCTCGGCCAGCGCCAGGGCGCGCGCGCCGTTGGAGGCCTCACCGACGACCGTCAAATCGGGTTGGGCGTCCAGTAGCAGCTTGAGTCCGGCGCGCAGGATGGCGTGATCGTCGGCCAGGAGAATCCGCGTTTTAGGGCTGCTCGTGTGCATGGGGTTGCTTGCGCTCGCTTTCGGTTGATCCGTCGTCTGGAAGCTCGACAAACAGGCTCGTGCCGTGGCCCGGCTCCGACTCGATGATGACTTTGCCGCCCAGCAGCTCGGCGCGCTCGCGGATGCCGTACAACCCCAGGCGCTCGCGGCTGCCCCTGGTCGCGGCGGTGAGGTCCAGCCCGATGCCGTTGTCCTCGACGATCACCAGCGTTTTGGCGTCACGGCGCTCGATCATCACGCTGACCTGATCGGCCTGGGCATGACGCGCGACGTTCGTCAGCGCTTCCTGGATAATGCGATAGATCGTCGTCTCGACTTCCGGCGACAGGCGGCGCTCGTTCAGCCCGCGAATGACCAGATCGACCGGCAGCGCGTAGCGTTCGCGGTAGTCGGCAATATATCGCTCCAGCGCCGCCGCCAGGCCAAGATCATCCAGAACGCTGGGCCGGAGCTGCCGCGCCAGGCTGTGCACCTCGTTGAGTGTCTCGCCCACGATCCGGCGCAGGTCTCCGATCGGTTGGCGCTGGGTCGCGTCATGAGTCTGTTCCAGTGCCTGCAAGCCGACCAGCAGTGACGTGAGCGATTGGCCGGTGCTGTCGTGCAGCTCGCGTGCGATCCGCCGCCGCTCCTCTTCCTGGGCCGCGATCACGCCGCTGACGAACTGCGCGCGCAGGGCCTGGCGCTCGGCCTGTTCCTGCGCGGCCTGCGCCAGCGCGCCGGTCATCGTGTTGAACGCTTCCGCCAGCCGCCCGATCTCGTCGTTGGCCCAGGGTGTGACGCGCTGGGTAAGGTCCCCCTGGGCGACGGCCTGCGTGGCATGCACCAGATTCCGAATCGGACGCGTGATCAGCCAGGTCAGAAAGACGGCAGCGGCGATACTGAGGAGCGACATCGCGGCGCTGGTAATGACCAACTGCTGTGTGACGCCACCAACCGCCGTGCGGATCTCACGATCTCCCAGCCCAACTCGCACCACGCCGGTCTGACCATCGCCCAGCGCGAAGCGCTCGGCCACATCCAGCACGCGTCCCTGGTCAGTGTCGCGCCAGGCCAATGCCTGCGCTTCCCCGGCGCTCAGCTCGTTCGCACGCTGGATCGCAGCGGGCGGCGCGTCATCGAAGGTGTGGCCCAATACCCGACCGGCGTCGTCCAGGATGAACAGGTACACGATTTCGGTGTTGTGGCGCTCGTCCGAGTAGTGGCTCTGCGTTTCGAGCAGCAGAAAATCGAGATCGGTGCTGCTGCCGCCCGCGATCAGGTTGGCAGCGCTTTCGGCGACGTGCGCCGTAATCGAGAGCGCCTGGTTTTCAAGCTCGGCTTGCAGGATCGCGCTCAGCGACTGGCGGACCTGGACGGTGACGAAGGTGCCGAGCAGCAGCACCGTGCCCAGCACGATGCCCAGCACCTTGGTGCGAACGCTGACCGCGCCCGCCACCGACCAGAACCGCTGGAAGAAGCGCGACTGTAAGGCGTCGTTGAGACGTTGCGACAAGGCGGCGTGCACGTGCTGGCCTCATGTACAAAAAGGCCCAGGGGATCTGGGTTTTTATGGCGAAACGTTAACTTATTCTATCGAGTACAGGCACGCCCTGCAATCGACATGCGATTTCCGGGTTGCTGCTGTGCGACCCGCTCTGTTATGTGGCTTGCGCTTCGGTGGCTCCGATTCTACAATCGCCTCTGGCCTGCCGGCCCGATCCCCTTGATACCTCGACTGGAAACGTGTTGACGCATGAGCCGCTTCGAACAAATAATTACCGTTGGCCTGGTCCTGGCGCATCTCGTGCTGGCTGCGATCTTCAGCCTGGGGCCGATCTTCGAAGGCCCGGACGAGATCGAGCACTACCGCTATGTGCGCTACCTGGTGCGCGAGCGCGCCTTGCCCCCGCTCGATGGCCAGATGCGCGGCGAGATGCACCATGCTCCGCTCTATTACCTGCTGGCCGCGCCCGTGCTCGCGCCGTTCGACGATGACGACTTCACCCAGATCGAAGCGCGGCGCAACCCGTTCTATCCCGGACCGATTGATCAGACCGGCAGCGACAACAAGAACCTGTATCTGCACGCCCGCGCCGAGCGCTTCCCCTATTCCGGCAGCGAAACCGCGCGCGCCGTCCACGTCCTGCGCCTGCTGTCGGTGGTGTTCAGCGACCTGACCGTGCTGATCAGCGCGGCAGTCTTCCGCCTGCTGTGGCCGGACCGTCCTGATCGCCGGGTGCTCGCGCTGGCACTGGTCGCCTTCTGGCCGCAGTTATTGTTCATCGGCAGCGTGATCTCCAATGATGGGCTGCTCAACCTGCTGGCGACGCTGGTGCTGTGGCTGCTGCTCCGCCAGCTTCGGAGCGGTCCCACCCGGCGCAGTATGGCCCTGTTAGGGCTGGCGCTGGGCGCGCTGCTGCTGACCAAAGTCAGTGCGACCTTTATCGCCCTGCCGGTCGCGCTGGCCGTACTGCCCGACCGCCGCGCGTGGCGGCACCTGCCGCTCATGGCGCTGCTGATCGTACTGGTCGCGGGGTGGTGGTACGCGCGCAACTGGATCGAATATGGCGACCCGACCGGGACCTATACTATGCTGCGGACCTGGGCCGCCGAAGTCATCCGGCCCGGCACCCTGGCGCTGGATGTGGGCCTGGAGCGCCTGCCGTATGCCTACGAGAGCGTCTGGGCGCGCTTTGGGCAGGGCGCGGTCGCAGTTCCCGCCGGGTTGTATACCGCCTTCGACCTGTTCCTGGTCATGGCGCTCGGCGGTGTGCTGATCCGTCTCGGTGTGCTGGCCGCCAGACGTGCCGGGAACCTGCCGCCGTCAGCCGTGCGGCAGGCGATCATCGTGACCGTTTTCGCGGGAGTCTGGGTCGCGGCGCTGCTCTACGTCGCCAGCTCGGCGTGGTCCGGCAACCAGGGGCGCTACCTGCTGCCGGGGATCGCGGCCTGGGCGGCGATCTTCGCCTGGGGCCTGGATGCCTTCACACCCCGGCGAACGATGCGTCTGCGCTGGCCGGTGGCGCTGGGCCTGGGCGCGATCCTGGGTGCGGTCGCGGTCGTCTGCCTGTTCGGCTGCTTCCTGCCCGCCTACCGGCCCGTCCCGGCATCCGGTTCTGCCTCCGGCACACTGGCCTACACCTTCGAGGGCTATGCCGCGCTGACGGGCAGCGATCCGGCCACGCTGCGTGCCTATCCCGGCGACCGCCTGACGCTGACCCTCACCTGGTCCGCGCTGCGCCCCGCCGACCGCGACCTGCGGGTTTACCTGCACAGCGTCGAGTCGGATGTGGTGCGCCGCGACAGCTATCCGGCCACCGGCAATCTGCTCGCCCCCGATTGGCGCGCCGGCGAAACCTGGGCCGAGCAGTATGTCATCGACGTGCCCGCCGATGCCGTGCCGGGCCATGTTTTTCCCCTGGTCGCGGGCCTGTACGATCCCGCCACCGGGCGCGCGCTCGAAGCCCAGGGGCCGGACGGCACCGCCAGTACACCGATCATTGGACGCGTCGCCATCAACCGCGCGCCGGATGCCATCGATCCCGCCTACACGTTTGCCGACGGCGCAGGCGATCTGTTCAGCCTGAGCCAGCCGCAAATCACGCGCACTGGAGCCGGGCTGGAGGTCTGTATGCAGTGGCGTGCCGGACGCATCACATCCACCGACTATCTGCTGTTCGTGCACGTGCTGGATGCATCCGGCTCGCCCCTTACGCAGTTCGATGGCCCTGCCGGGAACGACTATCCGAGCGGCGCCTGGGCGCGCGGCGAGGTGGTCGCGCAGTGCGTCGCGCTGGACGCGCCCGATTTGCCCGCCGATGCCCGGATCGCGCTCGGCCTCTACACGTTGCAGGACTTCTCCCGGCTGGCGGTGCGTCCCGTGAACGAGCAGTACCTGCCAGATGACAGGATCGTTCTGAATATTACCGGCCCGTGATTTCGCTGCTCCCTCGCCGCGTTTACGACGAAGTTCAAACAGAATCTTCCCCGACGCACTATAGATAGTATGAGCCTGTGGCAGGCTCGGCGCGTCTTGTAGGAAGGAGACTGGTTGATGAATTCGCTGCGAAAGCCGGTGCTGCTTACCATCCTGGCCGGGCTGTTCGCCCTGCTGATCGTGTCTCCCGTGGCGGCCCAAACGTCGTCCGCCCTGGACTGCACCTTCCGGCCCAAGTACCCGGTGGTCAATCTGCGTGAAGGCCCCGGCACGCGCTATGCACGGGCAGGGTTTCTGCGTGCCGGTGATACCTTCGAGGTGGTCGGTCAGCAGGCCGGCGCGGACGGGTTCGTCTGGTGGAAGGGCACGAACGATGTCTGGGTGCGCTCCGATCTTGGCACGTCCGATTGTCCCGCGACGTGCGGGAACACCGTCTGCGAGTATGGCGAGACGGTATCGAGCTGTGCCAAAGACTGCCAGGGCAGGAACAGTGCTCTCCCCAGCCTGACCACCACCTCGGATTCGACCAAAGCGACCGGCTGCACCTACGCCAGTTGCGACGCGTGCTACGCGGCCTTCAAGTGCTGGCCGAAGGAATGTACCCAGAAAACCTGCACGCTGAATCAGTACGGCTGCCCGGTCTGCGAGACGGCACCCTAGAACAGTCTGGATCGACAGGTCCGCTTCCCCTCTCCAGGCCAATCCTGAGAGGGGAGTATCTTGCCGCAGTCACTATCGGAGGCGAATTTGGATGAGCAGCGAGCCGTGAAACGGCTGAAAGAGGGCGACATCGGAGGTCTGGCCGCCCTTGTCCAACACTACCAGACGGAGGCCATCGAAACGGCCTACCTGGTGACGCACGATCTGACGCTCGCCGAAGATGTGGTGCAGGATGCTTTCTTGCAGGTATACCGCTACTGTGCGAGCTACGATATGTCGCGCCCGTTCCGGCCCTGGTTCATGCGGAGTGTGGTTCACGCTGCCGTCAAAGCGGCGGAACAGGCCACGCGCACGATGGCGCTCGACACGCCGGTCGCGGGTGACGAGATCACGCTGGGTGATCTGCTGCTCGATCCCGCGCCCGGCCCCGATCGAATCGTGGAGCAGGCCGAGCTGCAAGCCGCGCTCGAAGCCGCTTTGCTCCGCCTCTCCCCGGAGCAGCGCGCGGCGGTTGTGCTGCGCTACTACCTCGACCTGGGGGATGACGATATTTCGGAACAACTTAGCTGCACGACCAGCACGGTACGTTGGCGTCTGCACGCGGCGCGCAAGCAGCTGCGCCAGTGGCTGTATCACCTGTCACCGGCGCAGCTACGGTAGGAGGAGTGGTATGAACGAGAAACCGATCAGAGCAGCGCTGCATCAGATCGCACGCAGTCGCACCCGCCACCACGCGGATTTGTGGCCCCGTATCGAGCGCCAGATTCGGCCCGCTCGCCGTTCAACCGCGCTGCGGTTGCGGCTGGCTTCTCCGCTGGGGGCCGGACTGGTCATCGTCCTGCTACTGTCGCTGAGCGCCGCCGCCTACGCCGCGATCCAGCACCGGCAGTTGTTCGTGCCGGAGAACGATCCGGGCTTGCAGCAGGTGCACGATGGTGAGCTGGGCACGACGCTGGAACAAAGCCAGACCATCGACGGCGTGACCTTACAGCTTGACTGGGCTTACGCGGATGCGCACCGTGTCGTTGTGTTCTACACCCTGACACAGCCCCAATCACCCTACGCGATGGTTCACACTACAGCGCTCGACATCCAGTTACGGACCTCGGATGGCACCGTCCTGCCGCCCATCTTCGGCGGCGGCGGTGGCGGCGGTGGCGGTGGCGGCGGCGGCGATGGCGGCGAAGGCAGCATCGTGACACCGGCACCCTATACCATCTGGTCATTTTCGGGCAGCATGAATTTTGACAGCGCGGCGGTTCCCGACACGCTTCCCGAGCTGGACCTACATCTGGACTTGCGTATGAGTCTGGATGGAGTGCCCCTGACCGGGGGAGCGCCGGAACAGGTTGAGCTTGGGCCGTTCAGCCTCGATTTTGTCGTGCCGCTCATCCCGGCGGTCGTCTTCGAGCCGGCAATCAGCCAGGCCGCGAACGATCTCACGCTGACGCTGGAGCAGGTTTCCGTTACACCGTCCTCAACTATGCTGACGCTGTGCGTGGCCGGTCAGGATCGCTACTGGCTCCCGGAAGCGCAACTCGACACGGGCGACGAGGTGTTCTCCGACATCGGCTTTATCGGGATCCCGTCGCAGGTTAGCCTGCGCGGCACGGAATCGTGCGCTACCGTCGATTTCCTGGTCCCCTATCGTGGCGACTCCGCCGTGTGGACCTTGCTCGTGGACCAACTGCAAGCGGTCGCGCTCGATGGCTCGCCGCTGGATGTTGTGATAGGCCCCTGGGTCTATGAGATCGCGATCCCCTAGAGGCTGTTATGTACTGCTACCCCCCATCCCCCAGCCCCTTCCCCCACGTTTCACGGAGGGAAGGGGAGCACGGTGGCGCTTTTCAAGTCCTTCCCTCATTTTGGGGGAAGGATTTAGGATGGGGGGCAGGGTCGTTCGCCTCGTTTAGCGTTCCGAAGTACATAACACGCTCTAAAAACTGCGCGAGGGTGACACGTTTCGGGTTGCCCCCGCTGGATTCAGATACACCCCCTGGCACGGCTGGAATGGTTGTGCCAGAGGGTGTTCTGACTCTGGAAGTATTCCCGCTAGATGACGTTCAGCCCGTCCAGCAGCACGAGCAGCACCAGCGGCGGGGTGATGTACTTCACCACCATGAAGAAGAATCGGATCGTGCGCGCGTTGCTCAGCGTGCCGCGATTGGTCAACGCCCGCTCTACCGCGCCGAAGCCCCACACCCAGCCCACGAAGATGCACAGGAACAGCCCGCCAATCGGCAGCAGCACATTCGAAGTCGCGTAGTCGTAGAGATCGAAAACCGTTTTTCCTGCGATCGTGAAGTCGGACAGCTCGCCGAACGACAGCGCGGCGGGCGCCCCCATGATCGCCAGCAGCACCAGCGTGAGTATGGTTGCGTTGCGGCGCTGCATATTAAACTGCCCGGTCAGATAGGCCACCGGAACTTCGACGATCGAGAGCATCGCGCCGGTCGCGGCGATGGCGGTCAGCACGAAGAAGAGGACCACAAACACGCTGCCGCCCGGCATCGAGGCAAACACCGCCGGGATCGTGATGAACAGCAGCGACGGCCCGGCATCGACGTTGAATCCGAACGCGAAAACTGCCGGGAAGATCGCCAGCCCGGCCAGCAGCGAAATCGACAGGTCGGCCAGCATAACCTTGGTGGCCGTCATCGGGATATTCTGCTCGTCCTTAAAATAGCTGCCATAGGTGATCATCGTGCCCATTCCCACCGACAGCTTGAAGAACGCCAGCCCCATCGCGGCCAGCACGACCGAGCCGGTCAGCTTGCTGAAATCGGGCTTGAGCAGAAATTCGATGCCATCCCCCGCGCCATCCAGCGTCAGGCTGCGGATGCAGACGATCAGCAGCAGCACGAACAACAGCGGCATCAGCCGCTTGGTGGTGCGTTCGATGCCCTTCGCCACACCCATAACGATGATCACACCCACCCAGACCAGCACCAGCCACTGCCAGAAAAGGACTTCCCACGAAGAGGTGGTCAGGGAACCAAAATTCTGGGATGTGACGGCGGGATCGGTGGATAGAATCGAGCCGGTGATGCCTTTGAACGCATAGGCGAACACCCACCCGGCGACCGAACTGTAGAAGGCCATGATCAGAAAAGCCGACAGCCCGCCCGCCGCCCCGATCAGCCACCAAGGCTGGCCCTTAGGGGCCACCTCGCGCAGCGAATTGACCGCATCCTTGCGCGCGGTGCGCCCGATCATGTGCTCGGAGATCATGACCGGCAGCCCGACCAGCACCGTACAGAGCACATATACGATGATGAAAGCCGCCCCGCCGTTTTGCCCGGTCAGGCTGGGAAACTTCCAGATATTGCCCAGGCCGACGGCTGAGCCGATTGTCGCAACCAGGACGCCCAGCCCGGTCGCGAAGGCATCGCGCTTGTTCAGTCCGCGTTCCTCGGTGGAAGTGGCTTGCGCCTGCTCTTTGGTTGTTGTTGCCATGTTTCCCCCTCAGGAGAGCTGGGATCAATTCCAGGCTTGATCCCTATTCGTCAACAGGATAACTGCTTTTGTGGAGTCGCTGCTCTTGCCGCCGCCCTGTTACGCCTGCACCATCGAGCACCGGCACGAGGCAAAAAAAGACTCCCCGACCCAGGAGTGGGGGAGTCACCCAAAAATCGTTAACAAAATGGCACATCAAACGGCATAAGTAGCTAAGCGCGCTAAACATAACGCGCTCGCTTTTCTTTGTCAAAAATTCTCGGCGGCGGGCGGCTGTGGAAGTTGACTCAACAGAACAAATGTGCTACTCTTGCCTCTGAACGCCGACTATCGCTCGCAGCCTTACCAACCAGGAGACACCCCAATGCAGCAGAAAATCATGCCCTGTCTATGGTTCGATAAAGACGCTGAAGCGGCCATGAACTTCTATGTCTCGGTTTTCTCCGCGCAGCCCGCCCCCGGCACCTCACAGATCGTCAGCCTCAAGCGCTATCCCGACGAAGTCCCCGAAGAGTTCATGAAGGGGATGGAAGGCAAAGTCCTGACGGGCATCTTCGAGATCGCCGGTCACCGCTTCATGGTTCTGGACGGCGGCCCGCTCTTCCAGTTCACCCCCGCCGCCTCATTTTTCGTAATGTGCAGCACGCCAGACGAAGTCGAGCGGTACTGGGCCGCGCTGTCCGAAGGCGGCGTGGTGCTCATGCCGCTGGACACGTACCCTTTCAGCCCGAAATACGGCTGGACGCAGGACAAATTCGGCGTCTCGTGGCAGATCATCCTGGCCGAGGGGCCGGTCCAGCAGAAAATCGTCCCCTCGCTGATGTTCACCGGCGACCAGGCCGGCAAAGCTGAAGAAGCGATCAATTTCTATGCCCGCGTCTTTGATGATGCGGCGGTCGGCGACATCTCGCGCTATGGTCCGGGCCACGAGCACGACCGGGAAGATATGGTGGCCTATGCCGATTTCCGGCTGGCGGGCCAGTCGTTCGCCGCGATGGACAGCGGGTATCCACACGGCTTCGCGTTCAACGAGGCCGTCTCGTTCCATGTCGAATGTGAAAACCAGGCCGAAGTAGACCGCCTGTGGGCAGCGCTCTCTGCTGTGCCTGAGTCGGAGCAGTGCGGCTGGCTGAAGGACAAATACGGCGTCTCGTGGCAAATCGTTCCCCGGCAGTTGGGCGAGCTGCTGGACGATCCCGACGCCGAAAAGGCCGGGCGCGTGATGGAAGCCATGCTCAAGATGAAGAAGATCGATATCGCCGGACTGGAAGCAGCCTACCGTCAGCCCGCCTGACGCGCCATCCCGAACATTACAAGCAAAAAAGGTTGGCTGGGATGCCCCCGGCCAGCCTTTTGCATTTGAATCTGGCATACTGACGGTAGGGCATTTTCCGCTTTTAATGCACTGCGCCTGGCCCGTTTGCAGCCGTTAGACCCCCATTTATCCCTTACCACGTGCCGCAGAGCATGTGCTCCACGTATGGAATTCCTTACAAAGCTTCCCACCAATCAAGTTTCGATTATAATTAAAAACGTGACGAAAAATTAACCCCCCTATTCTAACCCCTCTTTAAATATAGTAATATCTTCGAATATAGAGCGAATGTCTAATAGAAACATGTTTCAAAGAAGCTTATTTATACTACAATGAAGCCACAAGTCCACATGCCCTACCACGGGCAGTGACCTGGTAGGATATTCGTCATTTCAGGGGGGATTAGCCGTCATGGACAAACAGGCGGAAACGACTACCTTTCAGGCGTTGAGTGTTGGTATTCTGCCGCAGATTTCGGTCATTATTGTGAACTATAATGGCTGGGCAGACCTGAAAAGATGCCTTCCCTCTGTATTGGAAAGTCTTCCCGAAAACAGTGAAGTGATCGTCGTAGACAACTGCTCCACCGACGGCAGCGCCGAGCTGATCGAGCATGAGTTCCCCGCCGTTCACCTGATCTCGAATCACGATAACAAGGGCTTCGGCTCTGGCAACAACATCGGGGTTAGCTATTCCACTGGGGAGTATCTCATTTTCCTGAACCCGGATACCATCGTTGCGCCTGGCTGGGTCGAAGCGATGCTGCATGAATTAGAGGCCGATTCGGCTAACGGACTGGTCACGGCCAAAATCCTGATGCTCGATGAGCCACAGAAAGTCAACACCTGCGGCAATAAGATTCATCTCACGGGTATCACGCTGTGCCGGGGAGTCGGGCAAACCTCGAACGACTTCGTACAGACGGAAGAGGTGGGAGCTGTATCCGGTGCGGCCTTTGCGATGCGGCGCCGGGTCTTTGAAGAAATTCAAGGCTTCGACGATATGCTCTTCATGTACATGGACGATACCGATCTGTCATGGCGGGCACGGCTGGCCGGTTATCGCTGCCTGTTTGCCCCGGCTTCAGTCGTCTATCATGACTACCGGCTCCACTTCGGCCCACTGAAGACATTTTATCAGGAGCGTAACCGCTATGTGATGCTGCTCAAAAGCCTGCACTGGCGCACGCTGTTTTTGCTGCTGCCGGCGCTGCTGCTCGCCGAGATGATCACGTGGGGTTTTGTGCTCGTGCGCCAGAAGCATAACCGCAGCAACAAACTGCGCGCCTACTGGTGGATTGTCGAGCATTGGAAGGAAATCATGACGGGCCGCCAGAGCACGCAGGCTTCGCGCAGGCTGCGCGATCGCGAGCTGCTCGCTTCCTGCCAGTATGAGCTGGAGTTCGAGCAAACCGGCTCGAGCCTGATCACGCGCCTGGCCCATTTCGTGTTTGATCCCTTCTTCTACCTCTACCAACGATTGCTGTTGTTCATCATACGTTGGTAGCGGGTCGGATCACATGGCAACTCGACAGGCTGCAATGGCCAGGCGTCTTCTGAGGCTGACTGCCAAGCCACATCTGAGCAGCTCCAGCTACCTGATCCTGGCCCGGCTGATTGCCCCCGCGACGGGATTCATCTTCTGGAGTGGGGCCGCTCAGCTTTACCAGGCCGAGGCGGTCGGCATGGCGTCGGCGATCGTCTCGACCGGGATGCTGGTTTCCATGCTGTCGGGGCTGGGTATCGCCTTCAGCATCGTGCGCTTCTTGCCGGAAGCCGCCAGCCCGGTCCGCCTGATCAATGCGGCTTTCGCCTTCCTGACGATCTCCGCCCTGATCGTGTCCGGCGTTTTTCTCCTGGGCCTGCCCTGGTGGTCGCCTGAGCTGCGACTGCTGCGCCAAGACGGAGTCTATCTCAGCACATTTCTCGGTTTTGTCACGGCCAGCTCCCTGTTTACGGCGACCGAAATGGTGTTTCTATCCAGGGGGCAGGCCAGTTATGTGCTGCTTCAAACCGTCCTGACGAACGGAAGCCGGCTGATCCTGGCCGTGCTGTTTATGCAGGCCGGCGCGATCGGGTTGGTGGGAGCTGTCGCGCTGTCGGTGCTGGCCTCGGTCCTGGTCAGCTTCATCATCCTGATTCCCCGGCTGTTTCCGGGCTATCGCTTCTCTCCTTCGCTGAGCGGGACGAAGCTCAGGCCCATTGTCGCTTATTCGATGGGCAACTACGTTTCCAACGTCATGACGCAGCTTCCACATCTGCTCATGCCGCTGCTGATCCTGGAGATTCTAGGATCGGAAGCGAGCGGCTATGCCTACATCACGTGGATGATCGCCAAGGTGCTGGCCGTTCCTGGCATCGCGCTCTCCGATTCGGCCTTTGCCGAAGCCTCGCACGATCCCGCCCGGCTGCGCCCGATCATGGGGAAATCGGTGCTGCTGGGCCAGATGCTCACGCTGCCGGCGGCGTTCGTGCTGCTGATCGGCGCGCCCTGGATTCTGAGCGTGTTTGGGGCCGGGTACCGCCTGGAAGCAACCGGCCTGCTGCGCTGGCTGGTGCTGGCCTCGCCGCTGATGCTGATCGCCAACATCTATTTCGCCTATCTCCGCGTCCAGAAACAAGTCATCCGGCTGGTGCTGTGCAGTGGACTGCTGGCCGCGGCAGCGATTGCCGGTTCCGCCGTGTTCATGCCGGATATGGGCATTACCGCCACCGGCATCAGTTGGCTGGTCACCAATCTGGGCATCACCCTGATCGCCGGCATCAATATTTTGGCACACAGAACTTCATGAGCCGGACGCGCCCGCTGACCATCGCGGATTTATGCCCCTACTGGACAGCGCCGCCAACGGGGGGCGGCCCGATCCGCGTCAACCGCATGAACAGCGTTGTCGCGCGCCGCCTGAACGTGCAGCAGTTTTCGGCGCGGCCAACCTTCGGGCATCAGTCGGGTGGGCGGGCAAGCTGGATCGGCTCGCGCACCCGACGCCTGTCGGATCGATACATCGAGTTCCAATACTTCCATCCGCTGCTGCTCGGCGCGGGCTATGCGCTGTATAGAGCCGGGCAGCACACCGATCTCTGGCTGTCGTCGCTGCTGCGCCGGCTGTCGCCCCACTATCTGGACCGTGCCCTCGATGGCGCTGATATCATCCAGGTCGAGCATCCCTGGCTGGCGAAGCTGGCCCACGCCCGCGCCAATGGCCGCCCGATCATCTACGTTGCCCATAATGTCGAGGCAGTGCTGTGGCAGCGCGCAGGCAGGAACGGGCTGAGCAGGAAGCTCCTGGATGTGCACGAGTGCGAACAGCACGCCGTCCACCACGCCGCCGCCGTCGTGGCGATGTCCGAGGCAGACGTGCAGCTCCTCGACGAGTGGTATGGACTCAGCCGGAGCCGCGTGCACATTATCCCCAATGGCGTAGACACTACCGCCTGCCAGCCGGTGAGCGCCGAACAGAAAAAGCTGCTGCGCGCCCGGCTGGGGCTGGACACCCGGCCCGTGCTGTTGTTCATGGGCAGCGATCATTTCCCGAACAAAGAGGCTCTGGCGCTGATCCGGCAGTGGCAGGCCGATCTGGGGCCGAAGCTCGGCGTTCAATTTCTGGTAGTGGGGGGCGTGGGCCAGGGCGTGAAATCGACCGGTTGGATGCGCGTCGAAGGGTACGTGGCAGATGTTAAGGACTATCTGGGCGCGGCGGATATCGCGCTGAATCCGCTGCTCAGCGGCAGCGGCACGAGCCTGAAGATCGTCGAGTATCTGGCCTGCGGCCTGCCGACGATAACGACTGGCGTCGGGATGCGCGGGCTGGAGCTGGTTCCCGATCGGGATGTGCTGTGCGGCCCGCCCGATCAGTTCCCGGCGCTGATCGAAGCGCTGGTGAATGATGAGGCGCTGCGGCTCCGGCTGGGGGAAAATGGCCGGCAGGCGGTCGTCGAGCGCTACAGTTGGGACACGCTGGGCGCGCGCATGTTCGACGTGTACGAGCAGGTGATGTCATGAGAGTGTGTATTCTGGGCGACGCATCGCCGCCGCACGACGAGGGCATGAAAAAAGTGACCTGGTCGCTGGCGACAGCCCTCTCCGCCCGCACCGAGGTGCTGACCCTGAATCCCCTGCGCGCCGCGACGCTCGATTTCTGGCGGCAACTTCGGCGCTTTGGCCCGGACATCGTGCATTACGTTCCTGGCCCCTCGCTGAAGAGCTTTCTGCTGCTGGCCGCCGTCAAACGCCGCACGGCGGCTTATACCGTGCTGTCGCTCACCCATCCCGATCCGGCCATGCCGCGCCGCCTTGCCTGTCGCTTTTTGCAGCCCGATCTGGTGCTGACGCAGTCTGCCCACTGGGAGCAGCTTTTCAAAGCGGCGGGCTGCCGGAATCTGCAATTCGTGCCGAACGGCGTGGATACGGCCCGCTTCAAACCGGCCACACCGGATGAAAAGCGCGCCCTGCGTCAGAAATATGAGCTTTCGCCCGATGCGTTCATCGTGCTGCATGTCGGGAATACGCGCACCGTCCGCCAGTTGGACGTGCTGCCCCGTCTGCGGCAGGCCGGGTGTGAGGTGATTGTGGTCAGCAGTACCACTATTCGGGGTGATGGCGAGATGGACGACCGTCTTACGCAGGCCGGCTGCCGGATCTGGAATCACTATATCGAGGCAGTCGAGGAAGTCTACGCGCTGGCCGACTGTTACGTTTTCCCGCTGGCGCAGGGCGTAGGCGCGATCGAGCACCCGCTGTCTGTGATCGAAGCGATGGCGACCAATCTGCCTGTCATCACCCGGCGCTTCGGCGCGCTGCCGCGTACCTTCAGCCCTGGTGATGGGCTGTATTTTGTCGATTTGGATGACGAGATCGTCCATACTGTGCAGTCGATCCGCGACCATCGCCCCCCCGTTGCGACCTGCGAAAAAGCGCGGGCGCTGGACTGGGAGCGTATCGCGGACCGGCTGTTGGAGCTTTATCAGGCGACGGAGCGAGGACAATGAATCAGTTTACATCAGGAAAAGTGAAAACGTTCTTTGAGGAACAGGATAACTACCGTGATCGCAAGGGGATGGTTCATGCCGAGCAGGATCCCGTTATCCTCGAATTTATGGCCCAGCATGCTGATGCATCCTCGATAGTGTTGGAAGTTGGCGGCGGCAGCGGATACATGCTCGATCTGGTGAATCTGCATGTCGGCCCGAACAGGCTGTACAACTGCGAGATCGTGCCCGGCACCTACCGGGTCCAGGTCAATCCGGCGATCACACTTGTCGGTGGAGACTGCCTGCAACTGCCGTTTAGGAGCGGATTCTGCGATTTCGTCATCATCAAGAACGTGCTGCATCACCTGGTTGGTGGCACGCGCAAGCAGTCGAAGGGTCTGGCTTTGCAGGCTGTGAATGAGCTGGCCCGCGTGCTTCGACCGGGCGGGCACCTGATTATTGTCGAACAGCATCACCGGCACCGTTTGTTCGCGGATATCGCCTTTTGGATTACGATGCTGTTTGCCAAAGTCGGGGTGGGTGTGCCGTCACTTGGCCTGAACAAAAACGTGATCGTATCGTTCCTGACGCCCGCCGAAATCGAGTCGTACGTCCGGGGCACGGGCACAAACATCGTCGTTTCCGACCATGCCAAGGTCGAGATCCCCTTCATCTACCGGGTGACGATTTTGTTAAAGGATTTGGGCCGTTCGCTCATTATCGGCAAAGTAGAGGGTGGCAATCAATCTTGAACCGTGAAAGAGGGCTGCTCATTACTTTGTCGGGATGTGATGGGGCCGGCAAATCTTCCCTGGCAGCCCGGCTGCAAGCCTATCTGCTGGCCGAGCATGGCCTGCGCAGCGAGCCGGTCTGGTGCAAATTTGGCATCCACCCGCTGTCCCGGTTCGGCTTATCCGGCAGGGTCCGGCGCGACTCTCAGCCAACTCCCACGCACGCGGCACAGCAAACCCTGGCCGCGCGTGTCTACTGCCGGGCGCTGCTGCTGTTTCACTTCGTCCGGCTTCGCAGCGTGGCGCGGCGACTGGCGCGCGAGCGGATCGTGATTATTGCCGACCGCTATTCTTACGATACGATTGTCGATCTTCAGCAGGCATTCGGCTGTTCGCAGGCACAGGCGCGGCATATCATGGACAAAAACTGGATCCGCCAGCCCGACGCCTGTTTTCTGCTGGACCTGCCGCCGGAGATCGCGTATCAGCGCAAAACGGACACCGCCTCGGTCGGCTTTCTGGAACAGCGCCGGACGATGTACCAGGCTTTGGCCGCCGTCTACCCGCTCAAGGTTCTGGACGCGGCACAATCACCAGACGCTGTATTTCAGGCTGCGGTCCTGCACCTGAAGGAAACGATCAATCATGAGTAAGCTGCTCTTCATCGGTATCGACGCCCTGGACGCCATCCAGCTCGACCGCTTTGCGGCTGATCTGCCGCACCTGTCGCGCCTGCGGGCCGAGGGCTTTTATGCCCGGATGGAATCCGTCTGGCCGCCCGATTCCGAAACGGCCTGGGCCACGATCTACACCGGCTGGAATCCGGCGCGGCATGGGATCGTCGAGTTTGTCGATCCGCTGCAAAAGTCCGCCACCTACATGATGCGCGAGCGCGACAACGAGGTTTTTCGCGGGGCGACTTTCTGGGATATCGCCGGCGCGCACCAGCGCCAGGTTGCGGTGCTGTTTCCGCATGTTGGCTATCCCTCCTGGCCGGTGAACGGTGTCATGATCACGCGCGCCAATGTCGGGGATGAGGTGTCGGTCACACCGGCGCACCTGCGGGACGATCTGCGCGTGCAGGATTTCCAGGGCGTCAAAGGGCTGGTTGGGCGCGCGCCGCAGGATTTTCTGGATGCCAATCGCGCCCTGGTCGAGCGCCAGCTTGCGCTCAATCTCGACGTGATGCGTCGCCAGCCCTGGGACCTCTTCTTTACGTACTGGTCCGCGCTGGACCTGGTCCAGCACCAGTTTTGGGCCTACTGCGACCCGCAGGACCCGACCTATCCGGGCGAGACGCCCTACCGTCACGCCATCCGCGACTTCTACATCCTGCACGATCAGGTGGTGGGCCGCCTGCTCGAACAGGTGGACGACGATACAACAGTGATCGTGATGAGCGATCACGGTCACGGGATGCGCCCGGTCAAGCTGTTCAATATCAACCGCCTGCTGCGCGAGCATGGCCTGCTGACGCTCAAAGAGGGTTCCGCGAGCCGGTCTGCCGATCTGCTCAAAGTGCTCAAGAAGCGCGCGATGAACACCGTCACACGCTATCACCTGGGGAATGTGGCGGCCCGCGTGCTGCGCGCAGCCCCCTGGACCAAAAAGCTGTACATCGGCAGCACGAACCTGGACCTGGACCGCACCATCGCCTGCACGACGGATATGTCGGGCATCAAGGCCTATGCTTACGGCGGCATCCGTATCGCCCGGCAGAACCTCAATGGGCGCTCGTATGAAGCGGTAGTCCAGCAGATCAAGGATTTGCTGACCGGTGTGGACGATCCGGAGAACGGCGGCAGCCGGATCGTCAGGTGGATCAAGCACCGCGAGGAACTCTATTCCGGCCCGCACCTGGAGCGCTACCCCGACCTGGTGTTCGAGCTTGATTCCGGTTACGGCGCCGGGTGGGATGCCGCCGGTCCGTTGTTCGACGTCAGCCACTCCCACAACCTGTATCCCGGCAGCCACCTCGGTTCGACCGCTGTCTTTATGCTGTCCGGCCCGGCCCAGGCGCGTATCGTTCGCAGCCCGCGCTCCCTGATGGATATCGCGCCGACCGTGCTCGACGTGTTGCAGGTTGCGCTCCCACCAGATATGGACGGGAGCAGCGTGCTCCAGCCCCTAGCCGCGATGGACGCGCCGTAAATGAAGCAGCATGTCAGCCAGTCGTTGTTCATACTTCTGATCGCGCTTCTGTGCCTGCTGCCCGGCTACCTGTTTTCGCGGCTGTACGTGACCGACGGCTTTCTATACCAGATCATCGCCTACGTGCAGCTTTCCTCACCGCACGATCACCTGGAGATCTTCACGCGGGGAAATTACAGCTTCGGCTTTGTCGAGTTCCTTCCCGGCTACCCGATGACTCTCTCGCTGTACGCCCGCATGACCGGCATGGCGGCCCCTCAGGTTCATTTTGTGCCGATCGCTGCCGTGTTTCTGCCACTGTCCTATTTCGTGCTCGCGCGCGGGCTGTTCCAATCGACCGTGATCGCCGGGCTGTTCGCGCTGTACGGCGTGTTCGATATTGGCCAGGCAAGCCACTACAATATGTTCGCCTACACCTGGTCGAATCTCCTGTATATCGGCTTCCTGGTCTTTCTGCTGCGCGCCGCCAGGTATCGGCAGGGGGCCGATATCCTGATGCTGTTTCTGCTCTTCGCCGGGTCGCTGTTCATGCACTATGCGGCCACGATGTGGATGGTGGTCGGCACGTTCAGCCTCAATCTACTGCTCTTGTTTGGCAGCGGGCGCTTGCAGCGCTGGATCGGGCAGGGATTGAGCCGCAGAGGATCGCTGGCGATGCCCGGCGCTTTTCTGATCGCCTTCCTGACCTTCAACCAGTTGTTCTACCGGGTGTGGCTGCCCAGCGCTGCCCAACTGGCCGCCAAAGGTTCGACGCCGTTCGAGTTGTTCACGGCCAAGCTTGGTACCTATCTGGGGTTCAGCGCGGAAGCCCCGGAGCCGTTTCTCTATCTCAATCCCTGGAGCGAGGACCTGGGCCTTGTCCGCGTGCTGGAGTATCTGATCATTCTGCTGCCGGTCGGCGTCCTGCTGGCCCATATCGCACTCAACTACCTGCGGGGCCGGTCCCTTGCAGTAACCGACTCCAACGTCAAGATCATGCTGCTGGTCGCAATCCCGACCGGTCTGGCACACTGGTTCATTTACGGGACTCACTCCGGTTTCAACCTGCGCTACGTGACGCTGATTTTTCCGTTTCTGATGCTGATGGCCCTGCGTGAGTTGAAGACTCCCCGCTGGCTGCAGCACGCTGCCCTCGGCGCACTGACGGCCCTGGCGATTGTGAGCTTCGCCCTGGCGCTCCAGTATTACCAGCGCCTTCCCCCGACATCCTATGGCGAGCTAAAGCCCAGTGCGGGATGGTTCTTCCGGCACCGCTTAAGCCCGGAAGTGCTCTCCGATCTCGACACCGCCGGGGTCTATCTCGTCAACGGCAGCCTGATCACCGGCGACTATCCCCAGTTCATTCCCTACGATTCCGATCTGTATGGATCCCTTATCAATCAGCCCCAATCAGCAGACGATATACCGTGCTATGACTATGTCGTGATCGATGCCGGAATGTTGGAAAAACCCCTGCATGGCAGAAGCAACCGCATCTACGAGCCGTTATCCCTGCACCTGACGGATCTGCTGGAAAATCGCCATCTCACGCGCATCTATGACGACGGGTATGCCTGGCTCGTCGTCAACCGCTGTGAGGATCGGTAGACGATGAGCGCGCTGCGTCGCTACTGGGATATCCTGGCCATCACGGCTGTGCAGCTTACCTACATCACGGTGATGTTCTGGACCGAGCTGGACGTGCTGCGCGCGCTGCTGGCGCTGCCGGTGCTGCTGTTTATACCGGGCTATGCCGCGCTTGCGGCCCTCTATCCGCGCGCTGACAGCCTGGGCCTGCCGGAACGTGCCCTGGGCAGCGTGGCGACCAGCACGGCGCTCGTTTCGCTGCTGGGGCTGGGGCTGAACAAAACCTCGCTGGGAATTGATGTCCAGGTCTACACGATCATCCTGCTGGCTGCCTGCACGGTCGTGCTGGTCATCGTCTGCATGCTCCGGTTCGTCTTCGGCTACGAACCGCCCCTTCACCCGCCGGCAGGTTTTTCCGGGTGGGGTGTGCTGCTCCTGGTCGGGGGCGGGATGCTTGTCATCGTGATCTACAGCGTGGCGCTGTTCCCGCCCGAACAAGCGCAGCCGTTTACGACACAGTTTTACCTGGAGCTGGCGGACGGCAGCATCGCGGCGGATCAGTTTTCACGCTTGTTCGACTCATCAGCATCCGCCGTCACGCTGACTCTGGGCCTGACCAACTTAGAGGAACACTCCACCCGCTACACCCTCACCAGGGTGCTTGACACACGCTCGGACGTGCTGATCGATGATCTGGTGCTTGAAGTCGGGCAAAACTGGGAACAACAGATTATCCTATCGCCAGAGGAAATAGCGTCCACGGCCCGCATCGCGTTCAGAGTGTATAAAGAGGGCAGCGACACGCCGTACCGCGAGTTGTACCTGTGGACAGATTTGATGCCGGGGAGAGGGAATTGACGTACCACTATCGCGCTGAAAACCTATCACCTGTTGCGCATGCTACGATCCTGCTGGAAGGCCGCCGGGTTGTGCGGTCTGGGGGGATTCTTGAGCCGGAAGATATCGAGGCGGTGGTTGCCGCCGTCACCGAGTCGGAAATTCCCACTGCAACCAAATCCGAGATGCTCCATACATGGCTGCCATGCGCCCAGCGCAACTATGTGATTGCGGTCACGCCGACCACTGACAGCCTGATGGTGGTGTCGGTCTATCCCACCGACGCGCGTTTGAGCTTCGTCCGGCGCTACCTGACGGTGATCACGGAAGATACCATTCCCATGCTGGTGCACTACGTCGCTGAGGTCCGCCCCCAGATCGAAGCCTCGCCTGTCGGTGAAGTGATCAGGAAAGTCAACACGTGGGCGCCCTGGCAGCTTGCGATGGCCTATCTTGCCCTGATTACACTGGCCGAAATCCTGACCACGATTGTCGAGCCGACCGTCGGCTCGATCCTGCACAGCGGGGTGCTGGGCCTGCTCTTGCTGCACAGCGCCATCTCGTGGGAGCTTCCGATTCACCGGCTGCTGGTAACCCTGTCCTTCGCGCCGCTCATCCGCCTGATCAGCCTGTCGCTGCCGCTCGCGCACTACGACCAGATGTACTGGTATTTGATCACCAGCATCCCGCTCTTTGTAACCGGCTTCATGATCATGCGGATGCTGAAGATCACGCTGCCGCAGTCAGGCTACAGCGTGCGCGGCTGGCTCGCGCAGGCATTGATCGCGCTGACCGGCCTGGCGCTGGGCTACCTGGAATACAGGATTCTCCGCCCGCAGCCGCTGATCAGCGAGCTTACTCTCGAAGCCATCTGGTTCCCGGCGTTGATTCTGCTGTTTTGCACAGGGGTATTAGAGGAGCTGCTATTTCGAGGTATCATGCAGAGCACCGCGGTCGAAACGCTCAACCATTTCGGCGTGTGGTACGTTGCGATCGTGTTTGCCGTGCTGCATATCGGCTACCAGTCGGTGGTAGACGTTTTGTTCGTTTTTCTCGTGGGCCTGTTCTTTGGCTGGATCGTGTTGAAAACCCGCAATCTGGTGGGGGTATCGTTGGCACACGGGCTGACCAATATCATGCTGTTTCTGGTGCTGCCCTTTGTATCCGGCGGCTAACGGGTTACCGGCAGGGCCGGCTCGACTTATCCAACCACCTGAATTACTTTGACCAGCACCAGCATCACGAACACCATCAGGAGCGGAACGATTGCCACGTTCAGCCGCCGGTTCAACGCCTGTGCCCGGTCAGAGTCCGAGAAGGTTACAATTTCCTTTTGCAGCAGCAAAGCCAACAGCGTGACCATTGCGATCGCGCTGAGTGTCGTCGCCAGGGCAACCGTGGTAACCGTCGTAACCGTAGCCGTCGTAACAGTAGAAATCATGACCAGCGTTCCTCTCGTGATGTAACCTGCAATCTCGTCTCATCATAGCACGGGACCGGGTACGTGTCTAATGATCTATTTTAATGTTGTCTCCCAAATATCTCAATAAAGAATTAATAAAAATTGCTCATCCGTCAGCCGCAGTTCCGCCAGCCTGACGGGTGTCCCGCCGATTTCCATGCGCAGCGCGGCCAGGCTCCGGTTGCCGAGCGCGGCCAGTTCGGCAATTCTGTCGGCAAACGGCCCGGATTCCGGCAGGGCAAACAGCTCGTCGTCCCACACGATCCCGACCGGCTCGAAGCTGATACGATCCGCGTTGAGCTGCAAGGCGACGCCAACATTCTCGTACCAGTACACGCCTTCGATATTGATATCGCCGTAGACGATCATGCCCCCCGGTCGAAAGTCGAGCCGCTCGATGCGATACCGGTTCGTTTTGCAGCCGCTCATCCAGAAGTCGCACAAACTGCCCAGCGCGTCTTCCCGGTATTCTGCGACGGCGAGCGGGCTGCCCCCAATGCTCTCACCGATCAGAAACGCCTCGGCGAAGCCTTCCCTTTGGGCGTCCGTCGAGGTCATGGTAATCGGCCCATTCGAAGTCATACTGTAGACGGTCACGTCTGAGACGGTCGTAGAGGTGAGGAACCAGTCCGTATAGCTCAGGCCGGTGGGTGTCAGCCCTGCTTCGGGTGTTGAGGGTGACGGCGTGGGCAGCCTGTCCACAATCACGGTGGGGGGCTGCCGGTATTCGACATACGCTGTAGGATCGACGATATATTCTTCCCACACCTCGTCTGGCCTGCCGATAGGGTCAAAACCTATGCCGAGCAGCAGCCAGCGCGCGGCATAATGCCCAAGCGACAGATACAAATACGCGCCGGTGAGCAGGGCCAGCAAGAGGCTAACCAGGCAGCCTCGTTTCGAAACATGCATCTATAGAGACTCGCTGCAGTCTAATCTCGCCAGGATTGTTCGGAGCAGAAATACGGAGCATCGAGTGTGCTGCTCCGTAAGCCGCAGGATGATTGTGGCCCAGCCGGGCAAACTTGACAAGCCGCGCAGCTAAAGCCCGCCGGTGACGCGCCTTGCTGTGCCCCTGCCGGATTACCTTCTCTGGGAGAATAAGCTGCTTGCGGCGACCGGCTAGCGTGGAGCCGGATCAGCCCGCATCTCCGCTTTGTCCGGGAGGAAGAACAGGTCGCTCACCCGTACCGGCTGCCGTGTCTCCATGGCGCGATTCGCCGCAATGCCCAGCATAATCGACGCCGCGCCATCCACATGCGAGGCCGCCCGGTTGAAGGGATCGGGGGGCGGGGTGGGCGAAAATAACTGCTCCAGCATGATCGGGTCCGCGCCGCCGTGACTGCCCTCTTCACCGGGCGAAAAGTTAACATCGTAGGCGTCGCCAAACATGGGAAAGACGCGGATGGACGCGCGTTTGAACGGCCCCTTGCTGGCCTGGAGATTATGTGCTTCGCCCTGGC
>JAAYCM010000055.1 GCA_012729765.1 Chloroflexota bacterium
AAGGACTTGAAAAATGCCACCATTCTCCCCTTCCCTCCGCGCAGCAGTGGGGGAAGGGGCCGGGGGATGGGGGGCAGCTGCACAGCCGCTATCAGTCAATTGTTCGCCACTACCTGTAATGGCACGCTCACCGCTTAGCATTAACACCAAATGAGACACCGCCACGATCTCCGCTGTCGCCCCAATCTGCGGTATAATAGCCCTTCGCCGTGCCGCCGCGCGGCACTCGTCCAAAAGTAAGGATCGTTCATGCCCGATTCACTCGCCACCGTTCTCGAACAAACCATCCGCGCCCACCGCCCCTTCGATGTCTCCGCTCCCTGGGCCGAGGAATTGATCTTCCCGTACTACGACGGCCTGTCGATCCGCAACCTGGCGCATACGGTCATGCGCCTGCTCGACGGCAAGCCCTCGTCGGCGTGGCTCGGCTCGTCGCCGCTCGATGGCCGCCTGTGGGAGCACCTGTGGGGCCAGGCCAAGCGGATCGTGCTCTTCCTGAGCGACGGCCTCGGCTGGCGCACGCTGAACGACATCATCGCCGCCGATCCCGAAGCCGCGCAGATCGTCGCCGACCTGACCGGCAGCGGCACGCTCGTCCCGATCACGTCGATCGCGCCCAGCACCACCGCTGCCGCCCTGCCCTGCCTGTGGACCGGCGCGGCTCCGGCGGCCACCGGCATGATCGGCTCCAAAGTCTTCCTGCGCGAGCTGGGGATGCTGGTCGATCTGCTGCACTACAAGCCCGCCACCGGACGCCACCGCGCCGAGGTGATCGAGGAATGGGGCTTCGATTTCAACACCTTCGTGCCGCTGCAAACCCTGGGCGAGGCGCTGACCGAGCGCCTGATCCCATCCTATGCGCTGCTGGAGAAGAGTCTCTTCGGCAGCGGCCTGTCGCGGATCATGCATCGCGGCGTACAGTCGATCACGCGCCACTACGGCTATACCGACCTGTGGATTACGCTGCGCGACCTGCTGCGCCAGACGCGCGGTGAGCGCTGCTTCGTCAGCATCTACTGGGCCGCCGTAGACAGCATCTCGCACCTGCACGGCACCGTCAGCGAGGCGTCGATTACCGAGGTCCGCCGCCAGTTAGGCGATCTGCGCGACACCCTGGCCGCCGACGGCGTGGCCGATGGCCGCACGCTGTTCATCCTGGCCGCCGATCATGGCCATACGCCCGTGCCCGATCACGTCACCATCGCCGATCACGGCCCGCTGGTCGAGGCGCTGCGCTGTGCGCCGGGCGGTGAGGGCCGCTTCGCGCATTTCTACCTGCGCCACGATTACCGCGACCAGGCCGCCGATTATATCCAGTCCTGCCTGGGCGAGCGTTTCGCCTGCCTTGTGCCGTCCGAAGCGCTCGCGGGCGGGCTGTTCGGCCCGGAGCTGCCCTATGCGGAAACTGCGCCGCGCCTGGGCGATCTGACCGTGATCGCGCGCCAGGGCTGGACCATCGGCGACCGTCCGCGCGGGACGATGGCCGCCATCAGCCGGCACGGCGGCCTGAGCGATCAGGAGATGCTGGTGCCGCTGCTGCTGCGCCCGATGTAGCGCGGATGATGTATTATGGAACGCTAAGCGAGGCGGCGCCCCCATCCCCTGCCCCTTCCCCCACGCTTTGCGGAGTGAAGGGGAAAACAACGGTGGCTTTGAAGTCTTTCCCACCTTGTGGGGGAAGGATTTAGGATGGGGGGGATTTCGCAGCAGCCCGCCGAATCGCGCGACACGACCGTTTACCTGTATAGTGAGAGTAACCGAGTTTCGGATCAAGAGGACCACCCATGCAAAACCTGCTCAACCGGCTGTTTGGCCCACCTTCTACCCCCCAGTCTATCGCTGCCACCCCTGAGCAGCAGGCGCTCGAAACGCTGCTCGAAACGGCGGCGACCGCACTGGAACAGGGTTTTGTCTCCACCGCGCTCGAAACCTACCAGCGCGGGCTGGAACAGGCGCGCGCGTCGGGCGACCGTCTCTACGAAGAGCGTTTCCTCAGCGGCATCGGCGCGGCCCATGTCGAGCAGGAAAACTTCGACGCGGCCCATCCCATCCTGGAAGAAGCGCTCGCCCTGGCCGAAAAGCTGGGCGATCAGCGCGCGATGGCCCGCTGCCTGAATAATCTCGGCTCGCTCCACGCCCGCCGCAAACAGTGGAGCGTGGCCCAGAACTATCACCAGCGCGCCCTCGATCTCGCCCGCCCCACCAGCGACAGCGAGATCATCGTCCTGGCGCTCGAAAATCTGGCGAAGGATTACCTGGAGCAGGATAATCCCAACTATGCCCAACACCTGCTCAAAGAAGCGGTCGTCCTGACCCAGGTCGGACAGCAGATTCACCTCGCCGCGCGCATTATCGGGCTGCTGGCCGAGGCGACTCTGGCGGTCGGCGACCGTCCCGCCGGGGAGAAACTGCTCGCCCAGGCCGCCCGTCTCGCCGAGCAGACCGGCCAGCCCGAACAGCAGTTGCGCTGGCTTCAGGCGCTCGCCCGCCAGGAGATCGAGAACGGCAATTACACCCTGGCAATCGAGCACTATCAGGCTGCCGAGAATCTCGCGCTGCGCATGGGCAGCCAGCCAACCGAGTTCTTCATGGAGAGCGCGTTGGCCCTCAGCACCGCCTATCGCATGAGCGGCAGCAGCACCCAGGCCGAGGAATATGCCACGCGTGCTCTGGCTCAGGCGCGCAGCACCGAGAACGCTGAGCACGAAATCAGCGCCCTCACCCGCCTCGGCATGACCGCCTATATGACCGGCGATTATGACCGCGCGCTCGGCTTTCTGAGCGAGGCGCTGGCCGAGTACGAAGCCGGGGCGCTGGACCGGCCCGACGCCCGGTTCCAGATTTTGCTCACCCTGGGCACCACCTTTATGCGCCAGGGCCGCCTGGCCGAGGCACGCGCGAAAGCCGATGCCGCGCTGCAAATCGCCCGCGATCAGGGCAATTCGACGCGCCAGGCCGAAGTGCTGCACCTGGCCGGCAATCTGGCCGCCGCCGAAGGCGACCGCGATCAGGCGCTCGCCGCGTGGCAGCAGGCCCTCGACCTGCTCGAATCGACCGACTATGTGCAGATCGCGCAGCTTCACTGCGATATCGCCCGTGCACGCAAGGCCAGCGGCGATTTCAAGGCCGCCCTGACCGAGTATGAGAAGGCGCTGCTGCTGCTCAACCACATCAATCACCCGCCCACACGCGGACTCGTCCTCTCCAATGCCGCCACGCTCTACACCGATCTCGGTGAGGTGGACACGGCCCAGGCATTCTATGAGGAGTCGATCACCATCGCACGCGATACCGGCGACCTGCGCGCCGAGAGCCTGCGCCTGGGCAATCTCGGCTGGTTCTTCACGCTCACAGGCCGCCCCCAGTCGGCCATCGATCGCCTGGAAAAGGCGCTGAAGATCAGCCGCGCCCTGGACGATACGCTGATGATCGCCGTTCAGACCAACAACCTCGCGCGCACCTACCTGCAGCTCAAGGACTTCGAGACGGCGCGCGGCTTGCACAAGCAGGCCATCGCCGCCGCCACCGCCATCGACGCCGATCAATGGCTGGCCGTGTTCCAGTCCGACATGGGCGAAACCCTCGCGCATCAGGATCGCCTGGACGAGGCCGAAGCCCTGTATCTGCCTGCATTGGAAAAAAGCCGCGCGCTGGATGATGTGGAGAATATCGTGCGCACCGAGGCCCGGCTGGCCGCAATCTACGCCCGCACGGGCCGCGACGTCGAGGCCGGCGAGCTGGCCGCCCGCGTCGAGACGCGCGCGCGCCGCATGGGCTATCGCAAGGGCCAGGCCGACGCGCTGGCCGTGCTGGGGGATATCGCGCAGGCGCAGGGCGACGAGCACCAGGCCGCGCGCCACTATGCCGAGGCCCACCGGCTCTATACCATCCTGCACGATCCCGCCGCGCACGAGCTTCAAGCGCGGATCCCGACCCTGGCCCAGCCGGAATAGGACGGTTCTCTGCGCCTTCTGGCCGGTGCACGTGTATCTACGGATATGATGCCGATGGAACAGGCAGCACCTATTCGCAAGCGGCAGCTCGCGCCTATGAATTCGTGGAGACTGATCCGCCAGATCACCGACCTGTGGACCTCCGGCGACAACCCGGTTTTCCGCCGTGCCCTCACTCATCCGCCGCCCTGGTACCGGCTGGCCGGATCGCTGGCCCGCGCGACCGCCCTGCTGCTGCCGCTTGTCGGATTAGCGTGCTTCTTCAACATGCTGTTGATCTTCTACTCGCGCAGCCTGCTGCTGGTGCTGGCGCTGCCGCTGCTGAGCTGGTCGCTCATGCTCGGCTTTACCCTCGCCCCGATCGTCGTCGAAGAGCGCCAGGATAACACCTGGGACACCCTGCGTATCACCCCGCTCAGCCTTGAAAAGATCGTCATCGGCAAAGCGGCGGGCGCGCTGTGGTGGCTGCGCGACTGGGTGCGCCTGTTCGGCGTGCTCGTCTGCCTGGTCGCAATTAGCCTCAGCCTCAGCAGCCTGATTCTGACTCCGACCACGATCGCCGCCGCCATCAACGATCTGGGCATTCACCTCGTGTGCGGTCTGCTGCTGCTCATGCCGTTCCTGATCGCCGTGTTCTATATCTTCGATCGCGTCCAGCAGTTCGTCCTGATGATCGTCTCGGCCCTGATCGCCAGCGCCGCCACCCGCACCCTGCGCACCGCCCTGCCCGTCGCCGGGACCGCCACCTTCATCGTCTGGGTGCTCGATGCCGTCCTCGGCCTGCTGGTCCTATTCGTGCTGGGAGGCTCGCCCGTCGGAACCAGCCCCGACTACCTGGTGCCCCTGCTGACGCTCGGCCCGGTCGTCGTCTATCTGGCCACCCTGCCCCTGACGACCGCTATGGCCGCCGTTGTCCTGACGCTGCTCACCCGCGAGATCGCGGTACTCGTCCTCTGGCGTGTCGCGCTCCGCGTCACCCGCAGCCACTAACTGGCCCGCACCTTTTCCCCTTCTCTCCGCGCAGCGTGAACCGTAGCAGTCCAATACTTGAAATTAGAACATATATTCGATATGATGAAGTGTTTTGCGCTTCAACTTTCACGCTGAGGAGAAAGTTCCATGAACGCCCAGTATCGTTCTGCGGTTCTCTTTGTCAAAGATATGGCCGCATCACGCCGGTTTTACGAACAGCTTCTCGGCCAGCAGGTGGAGATGGATTTTGGCCCCAATGTGGGCTACACCTGCGGTCTGTCGCTCTGGGAAGTTCGGGCGGCCTGCGAGGTCATCTTTCAGCGCGAGCCGGACACTGACGCCCCGCTCGGGCGTAGCAATCTCGAAACCTATTTCGAGGTCGATGATCTCGACGCCGCACAGCAGACCCTCACCGAAGCCGGGGTGCGGCTGGTACACCCGGTGATTGAGCAGCCCTGGGCGCAGCGCACACTGCGCGCCTGCGATCCCGATGGGCATATCGTGGAGCTGTCCGAGCCAATAGACCGGACGGTGCGCCGGCTGGCCGAAGGCGGGATGAACGCCGCGGCCATTTCCCAGAAGACCGCCATGCCGCTGCCGGTCGTCGAGCAGATCCTCGCCGCAGGCCGGCCAAAATAACAGAGCAGCCACCGGCGGGGGCGGCCAATATTTGCACCGCTCCCGCTCGTTTCTCCCTCAGCCCCCAAGTCCCTCCCCAGTCTCGCCTCATCCAGGAATCGATCCTGTAATGCGAATTACGCCTTTCCTCCCCTCCCTCCATACAGCGTTGGCCGGGCGATGAAGGGCCGCGCTTTGCTCCCCTGCCCTCCGCGCAGCGTGGGGGAAGGGGCCGGGGGATGGGGGGAACCCCTTCGCCGCCCAAACCGCGTATAATAATGACGAATCGCACGCCGATTTCGCGAGGCGACCATGACATCCTGGCAGCTCTTGCGCACCCTGATCACGGCCCGGCGGCACTCCGCCCGGCATTTCATGCTGCGCCGCAGACCGCCGTCGCCGTTCGGGCAGTGGGTGTCCAATCACCCCTACCTGCTGCTCCTGCTCGGCCTCTCCGCCGGGGCTGCAACGCCCCTGCTGCTGCTCGACGTCCATATCCTGCTGATCGCGCTGGCGCTGGTTGGCGTGCTCGGTCTGCTGCTCGGCCTGACGCTTGCCCCGGTCGTGGTCGAGGAGCGCGAGAAGCGCACCTGGGAAACCCTGCGCGCCACGCCCTACAGCCTCGAAGCGCTGGTGTTGGGCAAGACCGCCAGCGCTCTGTGGTGGCTCCAACGCCTGCTCGGCATCATCGGCGCGGCCCTGATCCTGGGATCGCTCTGGGTCGGGCTGGGCAGCGCCCTCGCCATGCCCTCGCGCCCGCTGGCCGTCGATCCATCCGCCCCCGGTAATTACGCTCTGTGCGGGGCCGCTCTGATCCTGCCGCCGCTGCTCGGCCTGCTCTTCCTGGCCGACCGCGCGCAGCAGTTCGTGCTGATGGTGATCGCCGCGCTGGCCGTCAGCGCCTCGACCCGCACCAGGCACGCCGCCCGCCCACTTGCCCCGGCTGCCGCCCTGACCGCTGCCGCCGTCGATATTGCCGTCAGCGGCTTGATTCTGGCCCTGATCACCGGCTCGGTGATGGGCCGCAGCGGGGTACGCCTCGTCTCGCTCGCCACGCTCGGCCCGACCGTCAATTATCTGGAGCTGCTCCCGGCGGCAGCGGCTCTCGTCGCAATCGGCCTCACGCTCGCCGCGCGTGAAACCGCCGTGCAGGCCCTTTGGCGCTGGACCCTGCGCGCCGCTAAGGAGCCGTGAAGACCGCCCGTACAGGACCGCCCCTACTCCGCCCGCTCCGGCACCAGGATTACCTTGCCCACGCTGCGCCGCTCCTGAATATAACGGTGCGCCTCGGCTGCCTCGTCGAACGTGAACACGCGATCGACGTGCACATCCAGATCGCCCCCGGCCTGCCACGCCAGCAGATCGTCGGCCCACGCCCGCAGCAGCGGTATCTCGTCCCACAGCCGCCCCAGGTTCAGCCCCAACACGCCCTTGTTCTCGTTCGCCAGCGCCACCGGGTTGAAGCGCAGCCAGGGGATCGACACGCCCATCTTGACCAGCGCCCACAGCGAGCGCCGCTTGCCGGGGGCCATATTCGAGACGCCGCAGATCACCAGCCGCCCGCCTGCCGAGAGCGCCGCGTAGCTCTTGCGCCACG
This sequence comes from Chloroflexota bacterium, assembly GCA_012729765.1. Taxonomy (GTDB): domain Bacteria; phylum Chloroflexota; class Anaerolineae; order Aggregatilineales; family Aggregatilineaceae; genus JAAYCM01. Next base: position 7,141 of record JAAYCM010000055.1, read on the forward strand.
ACCAGCCGCCCATCGAATCCATCACGATCTGCACGCCGCGCCCCTGCGTCAGCCGCTTGACCTCGCGCTCGAAGTCCTGCTCGCGGTCGATGGGATGCTGCACGCCGCGCGCCCGCAGCAGCTCGTGCTTGCCCGCCGAGGCCACCCCGTAGATCGTCGCGTCATAGCGGCGGCAGATATCGATTGCCGCAAGCCCGACTCCGCCCGCCGCCGAGTGAATCAGCACGTGCTCGCCCGGCTTGATTCCCGCCAGCGCCACCAGCGCGCCATAGGCCGTCAGATACGCCAGCGCGAAGCCCGCCGCCTGCTCCATCGACAGGTTCGCCGGGCGCGGGAAGGTCTGCGCCTGCGGCACGCACACGTATTCGCTGTAGCCGCCGAAGCGCAGCAGCGCGACCACGTCCTGCCCGACGCACGCCGGATCGACTTCCAGTCCCGCCGCGTCGATCGTGCCCGCGACCTCGTACCCCGGCACATAGGGAATCGGCGGCGCATCCGGGTAGATGCCCAGCCGCCCCATGATGTCCGCGAAGTTCACGCCCGCCGCCGCCACCTTCACGCGTACCTCGCCCGGCCCTGGCTCCGGCAGCGGCCCCTCGACTACGCGCAGCACGTCCGGCTCGCCCGCATGGGTGATCAAAATTTGTCGCATCCGATTCGCTCCTTGTTCGCAGCACCGCTTCGGCACAAATGATGCACTTGCTCCCCCACCCCCTACCTCAAACGTTTTGCTCCCCGTCCCTCCGCAAAGCGTGGGAGATGGGGTCGGGGGATGGGGGGTCGCTCATCTCTCCTTCCCACCGCGCCACACAGAAACCGGGCCAGGGGACCAGGGGCCGCCCCGAATATACCCTTTTATTCGCTTCCCGAACCGGGTATAACTGGTTTATGACGACATTTTCCGCCGCCGGCATCCGCCAGGCCGCCGCCGATCTCGGCTTTACCCAGGCCGGGATCATCCCCGCCGCGCCATCCCCGCGCCTGGACGCCTACCAGCGCTGGATCGCCGCCGGGATGCACGGCACGATGAACTATCTCGCCCGGCCCGACCGCCAGCAGCGCCGCGCCGATCTCAACGTGATCCTGCCCGGCGTGCGCTCGCTGGTCGTCGTCGCGCTCGACTACGCCGCGCCCGCCCCGCCCGCCTCGATCCTGACCGATCCCCGGCGCGGACGCATCTCGAATTACGCCTGGGGCCACGACTATCACGCCCTCATGACTCCGCGCCTCGAACAGCTTGCCGCCTACCTGCGTGATCACGCCGGGGACGATGTGCGCAGCCGCGTTTATGTCGATACCGGCGCGATCCTGGAGCGCAGCCACGCCCGGCAGGCCGGACTCGGCTTCATCGGCAAGAACACGCTGCTGATCCACCCCCGGCGCGGATCGTTCATGTTCCTGGGCGAGATTCTGACCACGCTTGCGTTTGACGACTACGACGCGCCCCACCGCGAGACGATGTGCGGCACCTGCACGCGCTGTCTCGCCGCCTGCCCAACCGATGCCTTCCCGCGCCCGCACGTCCTCGACGCGCGCCGCTGCATCAGCTATCTGACCATCGAGCTAAAGGAATCGATCCCCGAAGAGCTGCGCCCGCTGCTGGGCAACTGGGTCTACGGCTGCGACATCTGCCAGCAGGTCTGCCCCTTTACGCGCTTCGTCCGGCCCAGCGCCGAAGCCGCCTTCTACCCGGTCGAGGCCGACCGCGCCGCCCCGCCCCTGGCCGATCTGCTCACCCTGGATGATGACGCCTTCCGCGCCCGTTTCGCCGGATCGCCTATCGAGCGCATCAAGCGCGCACGGCTGGTGCGGAACGCCTGTATCGCGGCGGGCAACAGCGGCCTGCCGGAGTTCGTCCCGCAGTTGGCGCGGCTGGCGCGTGAGGACGAGTCCGGCCCGGTGCGCGAGCACGCCGCCTGGGCGCTGGATCGTCTGGCGCGGGGCTGAGCCGGGGGCCAGAATCTCAACGCCCGCCAGGGTTTGGGCCTGCCGGGCGTCGAGACACAAGGAGGAAAACATTAGCGCAACGCTGCGCGGTTTAAGAAGCAATTTAAAAGAAAGTAGTAAGTGGCCAATCCTCAAAGTGATACGATGTTTTAACTATACTCGATTTCGCCCCCGCTGGCGTGTGACAGTCTGCCCGAAATAGTGCGACGCCTGTCATACTTTCTCGCACACCTGCCAGCGCCGGAATCAGGCCACCTGGCCCTATAACGAAATATCGCATCTGTACTCCCCAGCCAGATGCGATACCTCGTTAAAAAGTATAAGTTTTGAAGGAGGCAGAAGAGAAACACCATTCCGCTCTGTGAGGCCACAGGGTCGGAAAATCGTCACACCAGCCTGCTGTCACACGCCCTAAGGATACCTGGAACGGACGACCCGGCACTAGTTCCGAAGCGCTGAAACAACTGTGACATTTGTCACAATCTACCAATAAGCGATTCCAGGCCGGGGAAGAGAGGGCCGCCGATGTTCTCCCCTGCCCTCCGCGACAGCGTGGGGGAAGGGGCCGGGGGATGGGGGGCCTGCCCTTACCGCCGCACCCCTTGCAGACTCGCGCTGGCCAGCATCGCCGCGCCGACCAACACCGCGTTATCGCCCAGCGCCGCTTCGATAATCGGCAGATGTTCCGGCTCGACCGGGCGGATCAGGTAGCGATAGGTCGTCTCGCGGATGATCGGCAGCATCGCCGGGCCGCACGCCTCGATCAGCCCGCCGCCGTAGACCACGCACGCCGGGTCCAGCGAGTTGATCATGGCCGCCGTGAAGACGCCCAGGTGATACGACGCCCGCTCGATGATATCCGTCACCAGCGCGTCGCCTTCTTCCAGCGCCTTCGCCAGGGTGCCGCTGGTGATCTGCTCCGTCTCGATATTCACCAGTTGGGTGACGATGCTCGTGCGCCCGCCGCGAATCTCGCCCAGAATATCGCGCTCGATCGCCGTCCGGCTCGCCAGCGCCTCGATACACCCCCGCCGGCCACACCCGCAGCGCGGCCCGTCGATCAGCATCACCGCGTGCCCGATCTCCCCGGCGGCGTTGTGCGCGCCGCGCCACAGCTCCCCGTTCAGGATGATCCCGCCGCCGATGCCCGTGCCCGGAAACACGCCGACCACCGATGCATAGCTTTTGGCCGCCCCGACACTCGCCTCGCCATAGGTGCCCGCGTTCACGTCGTTCTCGACAAACACCGGCACACCGAGCGCCTGTTGGAGCATCGGTCCCAGCGGGATGTTCGTCCAGTTGTCGAGATTGGGCGCAAACTCGATCACGCCCGTGTTGTAGTCCGCCACGCCCGGCGCACCGATCCCGACTGCCTCGATCAGGCTCATATCCAGGTGCGCGTTGGCGACCGCTTCCTGCGCTGTCTTGGCGATCCGCGCAATCACGTCCTCGACCCCGCGCTCGGCCCGCGTCTTGCGCTTGGCGCTGCCCATGATCCGCCCCTGCTGATCGACGACGGCGGCCAGAATCTTCGTCCCGCCCAGGTCGATGCCCAGCATCAGCGCGGACTGCGGCTGGCTGTGGTCCTGCTCTTTATGACCGTTTTTCCGAGACTTCTTACTCATCCATCGCTCCTCGGTGAAGTCGTGATCGCGCCGCTGATGGCTGGCCTACACCCGGCGCGCACCGGCGTTCATCTGCCATTATACCCGATCCGCCCCCCGGCTCCACCGTCACACGCCCCATTCCCTCGCGCCAGCGTGGGGCTGGGGGATAGGGGGTTACTCTGAAAATTTTCCGAATCAGCGTTGCGGGCGCGGCAGTGCTGTTGTAAGCTAACGGTGAGTACCAAGCGTATCACCTGCCCAGTTGTAACGGAAGGATTCCGCCCATGTTGCACGATGACGCGCCAGAAACCGAGCGCAAAAGCTCCGGCACCTACCAGATGCTCTGGGACTGCCGGTTTTGTGGCACCGAGAGACTGCTCGGTGTGACCCACCGCCACTGCCCCAGTTGCGGCGCGGCTCAGGACCCGACCTGGCGTTATTTCCCGGCTGAGAAAGACATGATCGCCGTCGCCGATCACAAGTATGTCGGGGCCGACAAAATCTGCCCGGCCTGCAGCCAGCCCAACAGCGCCGCCAGCACCTACTGCACCGAGTGCGGCGCGGATCTCGCCACCGGCCAGGTCGTCCAGACGCAGGCCGCGCGCGATCTCGGCACCGGCCTCGCCGAAGCCGACACCCGCCGCGACGTGGTCAAAGACCAGTTCGTGGCCGAGATGCAGCGCGTCGATCAGGTCGCCAAAGCGCAGCCGGTCTTTATGGGCCTGAAGAAATCGCACCTGATCGTGCTGGCCGTCCTGGTCATCATCGGAATCATCGTCGCCGGTATCATCTACGCCCTCACCTACCGTAAGGATGTCAGCGGCGAGATCGTGGCGATGGGCTGGGAGCGCATGGTCGATATCGAGATTTACGGGCCGGTGTCGGATGGAAGCTGGCAGAACAGCGTCCCCGGCGACGCCTACGACAAGCGCTGTTACGACAAGAAGAGCGGCTCGCGCCAGGTGCCATCCGGCTCGCACGAGGAATGCCGCGATGTCGATATGGGCGATGGCAGCTTTCAGCGCCAGTGCACAACCGTCACCGACTACCGCGACGAGCCGGTCTACGACACGTGGTGCGACTACAAGGTCAACCGCTGGACCTACGCCCGCACGGTGAGCGCCACCGGCAGCACCGAGGCCGATGCTCCGATCTGGCCGCAGTTCTCGCTGGCAACGGGTAATCTGGGCCGGGAGCGGACCGGCGAGCGCCGCGAAGCCTATACGGTCGTCATCCGCGACAGCGAAGGCAAAGAGCACACCTGCCGTTTTGACGATTCTGAGGAATGGGCCGCTTTCGACGAGGGCGATTCGGTCGCGCTCGAAGTCGGTCTGTCTGGCAGCGCCGACTGCGACACACTCCAGCCCGCTTCCTGATTCCCGCCGCCCTGCCAACCCCACGTCCTGCCTGCTGCACACGGGCAGGACGTTTTCTTTTCCGCCCCATCTCCACCCAACGTTAAGCCCGCCTTATCGCTGTCTGTACCGGGGCACTGGCCTGCGTTGTTATAATAACCACAGGCGTACACCTTATTTTTCTCACACATCTCACACAAATGTTGTTTGCCCATTACCCTAAAGGAGCTTGCATGACCGCTCAGGAACAGCGACTTACAGACCTTGCAGCGCGCGACGGCACCCAACCGCTGATCGTGATCGCGTCCAATCGTGGGCCGTTTTCCTTCACGCCGAAGGACGACGAGATCACCGTCAAACGCGGCAGCGGCGGGCTGGTCACGGCGCTGGGCGCGCTGGCCGAGCGCCACGAGGTGCTGTGGGTCGCCGCGGCGCTCAGCAAAACCGATCGCCAGTGGGTCGAGCAAAACCAGGACCAGGTGCAGAACGTCGAAGGGGTGCTGCTGCGCCTGGTGCGCGCACCCAAAGCGCGCTACGAGCAGTATTACAACGTCATCGCCAACCCGCTGCTGTGGTTCATCCAGCACCAACTATGGGACATCCCGCGCACGCCCAGCATCACCGCCGAGACGTGGAAAGCGTGGCGCAATGGCTATGTCGCAGTCAATAAGCTCTTCGCCGAGGTGATCGCGGACAGCGTCAAAGACGCGCACCGCCCCGTGATCATCTTCCCGCAGGATTACCATCTCTATCTGGTGCCGCGCTTCCTGCGCGAGCTGCTGGGCGACGGGGTGCAGATTCAGCCCTTCATCCACATCCCCTGGCCGGGGCCGGACGCCTGGCGCGTGCTGCCCAAAGAAATCCGGCTGCTGATTCTGCAAAGCCTGCTCGCGTCCGACCGGATCGGCTTCCAGACGCAGCGCGACGCCTTCAACTTCGTGCAGTGCGCGCGCTTCTATGTGCCCGACGCCCATTCACGCGGCAGCCGCGACACGGTCTACTACCAGGATCGCACCGTCCACGCCAAAGCCTACCCGATCTCGATTGACATCGAGAAACTTGAGGAGATGGCCGAGGAGCCGCAGACACGCCTGCTCAAGGCCCAGATGATCAACTTCATCGGCGACAACAAGCTGATCCTGCGCGTGGACCGCATCGAGCCGAGCAAGAACATTCTGCGCGGGCTGGAAGCCTTCCGCGAGATGCTCGACAACCACCCGGAGCATCATGGCCGGGTGCAGATGGTCGCGCTGCTGGTCCCCTCGCGGATGGAAGTCAGCGAATATCAGGACTACCTGCGCGAGATCATGGCCCAGGCCGGGCTGATCAACGCCGAATACAGTGACGATTACTGGGAACCGGTGCGGATTCTGGTGGGCGAAAACTACCACCGCGCCATCGCCTCGATGCAGCTTTACGACGTGCTGCTCGTCAACCCGATCGCGGATGGCATGAACCTGGTGGCAAAAGAAGGCGTGCTGGTCAACCAGCATGACGGGGTGCTGCTGCTCTCGGAGCACGCGGGCGCGTTCTACGAGCTGGGCGACGACGCGCTGATCGTCTCACCTTTCGACGTTTACAGCACCGCCGAGGCCATGCATCAGGCGCTCACCATGCCCGCCGCCGAGCGCCAGCGCCGCGCCGAAGCGCTGCGCGAAAAGGTGCGCGGCGCGGGGGTCCGGTCGTGGTTCCACCATCAGGTCGAGGATGCCATGCGCGCCCTCAACCACCAGGCCAGAAACGCCTCGACATCCTGAACCCCGGCCACGAGCAGATCGGCGTTTTCGCGCACGGCAGGCGGCATATGATCGGACTCGACGCCCAGGCCCAGCGCAAAACATTCGCCCGCGTCGCGCATCTGGCGGGCCATGCGCAGCGCGTCTACATCGGTCGTATCGTCGCCCAGGTAGACGGCGGCGTCGAGTTGGTGGGTTGTGATAAGATCGTGAAAGGCGCTGCCCTTGTTGATGTCGATCGGTGGGCGGATCTCGTAGACCATGCGGCCCCGGAACACCCGGAGCCGGTGCTCCCCGGCGATCCGCTCGATCAGCGGGCCGAAGCGGGCCTCGACGTCAGCCGGATCGGCGGCCTGCCGGTAGTGGATCGAGAGCGTCGCGCCTTTGTCTTCGCTCAGCATCCCCGGCAGCAGGTGCGGCTCAAGCGCGCGCCGGGCCGCTTCCAGCGCGGGACGGAAGGCCATCACGCCGGGAGCCGGCGCGGACTCACCGTCCTGCCACCATTCCAGGCCGTGATTGCCCGCGTAGACCAGCCCGGCCAGTCCCACCCGCGCCTGGACATCGTGCGCCGCCCGCCCGGAGATCACCGCCACCAGCGCGAGATGATCGTGCAGGGCGGCCAGCAGGTCGCGGCTGCGCGGCGTGACCTGGGCGTCGTCGGGCCGCGCCACAATCGGGCTGATCGTCCCATCGACATCCGTTACCAGTCCCACGCGGGGCTTTTCGATCAGGGGCCGGAGCAGCGTATCAGTTGCCGTTTGCCAGTGCATAGAATTCTCCATCACACCCGTTGACCGTCGTGGGCCGGTGCCTTTTCACCGCAAGGAGCAAAAGGAATCATGGACGAAGTACCCAGCGAAGCAAAAACCGAAGCAAAAGTGATCACGGTCACGCTCAACCCTTCTCTCGACCGGACGCTCGTCACGCACTTTCTGGCCGTAGGGTATCACAACCGCACCACCGGGCCAACCCGGCTCGATCCTGCCGGGCGCGGCGTGAGCGTCTCGCGCGCACTCTATGCGCTCGGTGTCCCGACTCATGCCATCATCCTGCTGGGCCGCGATGCGACCGGGCGTTCCTATCAATCCCTGCTGGCCGAAGAGCAGTTCCCGATCACGATCCTGCGCCGCGAAGGGACCACGCGCAGCAACATCGACATCAAGGACACCGGCCACAATCACGAGACGATCGTGCTCGAAGAAAGCACCGGCGTCGAACAGGCCCATCTCGAAATGGTGGCCGACATGATCCAGCAGCTTGTCGCGCCGGGCGACCGGGTCGTGTTTGCTGGCAGCGTGCCCGAAGGCGTCCGCACCGATGTCTATGCCTGGCTGACGACCGTCGCGCAGACCGCCGGGGCGCGCGTGGCGATCAATGCCGGCGGCGGCGAGTCGCTGCTCCAGTCGCTTCGCGCCAACCCGCGCATGATCTACCTGACCCAAACGCAGTTGGAAGGGCTGTTCAACTTCCCGGTCCGCACCCACGAAGACGTGATCTACTGCGCCCAACAGCTCCACGATCAGGGCGCGGTGCAGGTCCTCGTCGCCATGCAGAAAGTCAACGATATCGTGCTGCTGACTGCCGAAGGGACCTGGATGGTAGACCTGCCGGAGATCGATCCGGGCACACACGGCGGCACCGCCGAAGCGCTGATCGCCGGCTTCCTGAGCGCGCGCATGGCCGGCCAGTCCTACGAGGAAGCCCTGTCCTTCGGCGCGGCGGCGGCCACCTTTACCGGGGCACAGGTCGGCAACGCCTTCGGCACAGCCAAAGACCTGGAGCAGTATACCAGCCAGATCGAGGTGCTCTCGGCGGACGTCCTGGCCGATCTCATGGCCGCTCAGCAGGAAGCGCATCCCGACGAAGCGCCCGACGATCTCTAGGGGCCGCGTGGCATTTCCCCCCTTCCCTCCGCGTAGCGTGGGGGAAGGGGTCGGGGGATGGGGGGCAACAGTGCATTACAGACTCTCGGAGCCGCGCGGCATCCCCCCTTCCCTAAATCCCGCCCCCACCAGGAGGGCGGGACTTAAAACATACAACTGACCTCCCCTTCCCTCCGCGCAGCGTGGGGGAAGGGGTCGGGGGATGGGGGGCAGGGTTTATGCTTCTACCTGTCGCTTGAAGAAGAACCGGAAGCCGCTGCTGTCGTGCGTGAATGATCCGGACGTGCCGACCATCTCCCAGCCTTCCAGCCCAAGCTGGGCGATGGCCGCCTCGCGATTCGTCACCGCGACATACTCGGCCTCTTCACCGGCGCGATAAAACAGGATATACTGGCGGTGCATCACGCCCTGCGCGATCTCCTGGCGCAGCTCACAATATTCCCACTGCCGGGACACAGTCTGCTCCTTAGGGCCTGCCACGCATCCTACGAGAAGTCTAGCCGAGATGCCCACCCAACGAGAAATGCTTCGCGCCGACCTGCGCCCGCTGCTGCTGAACGCGCTGCACAGTGCGGGGCTGCTGTCGCCGCCCGACCAGAGTCTTGCCCGCTACCGCCTCAGCGCCGATCTGCACGCCCACCTGCTCGATCCCGATATCACCGCGCTTGAGGACTACCTGCTCGATCACAGCCACCTGCCCGGCCCACGCGCCAACCTGGAATTGGTGGCCGCGTTTGGCGACGAGGTCGGCGCGCTGTGTGCCGATCCCGATCTCTCGCTCAATCACAGCTACGTCGCGCTCGGCTGGCTGATCGCGCACCTGCTCACCCGCTACCCGCCCGCCGTATTTGGCGACGACCCGGACTCGCCGCTCCAGATGCCGCAGTTCTGCGGACTGGTGGCCCAGGGCGAATGGGCGGTCGCCTTCCACCACGTCGAGGCCGGGGTCGCGGCCCTGCTTGATTACGCCGGTAGCCCGCTCTGGCGTGTGCGCGAAGGCGTGGCGTTCGGCCTACAGCGGATGCTCCGGCACGATTGGACCGGCACCATCAACCGCCTGCGCCGCCGTGCCCTGGACGCCGGCCCTTATGAATGGCGCGCGATGGTGGCGGGTGTGGCCGAGCCGCCCCTGCTGGACGATCCCGCCCGTGCCCTGGACGCGCTCGATCTGCACTATGCAGCGCTCGCCGCGCTGCGCCACCTGCCCGCCGGATCGCGCCGCGCCGATCCGGTCCGCACGCTGCGCCAGGCGCTCGCCTATTCGGTCAGCGTCGTGGTGGCGGCTGCGCCCGAAGCCGGATTCGCCCAGATGCACGCCTGGGCCGCCTGGGATGATCCCGATGTGGCGTGGGTGCTGCGCGAGAATCTGAAGAAGAAGCGCCTCGCGCCCTGGCCCGACCATCTCGACGTCCTGCGCGCCACCCTCGCCCGCCAGAAAGACGGGTAGGGCACCCCGTTTTTGTAGAGGCGTATTGCAATATACCCCTACGGGGTAGTGGTGAGGTTTTGACTGAAGCCTGCTTTGCCCTCCATCCTAAATCCTTCCCCCACAAGGTGGGAAGGACTTGAAAAACGCCATCATGCTCCCCTTCCCTCCGCGCCAGCGTGGGCTGAGGGGGCGGCAGTAGAAAAAAGAAGGGAACATCTGGCATACTTGTGGGTGTGAAACCAGACAAGGAGACACCAGATGAACCCTAAGAAACTATACCAGTGGGTGAAGCAGAGTAGCAAGGAATGGGAAGGGACAAC
>JAAYCM010000056.1 GCA_012729765.1 Chloroflexota bacterium
CCCGTAAGGCGCTGGAAACCCAGGCCACGATCTCCGATATGCGGGAAAACATCGAATATGTGCCGATCGACGACCTGCTGGCCGTGGGCCTGGAAACTTACCGCGACCCCGCCCGCCCGGATATCGTCTACTTCCGCATCGGCATCCAGCCGCGCGCCGACAAGGACGTGCCGGTCATCCCAAAAGACATCGTCTTGGTGCAGGATGTCTCGGCCTCGATATCAGAGGACCGCATGGCCTTCTGCCGCCGCGGCATGGCCGCGGCCCTGCAGACGCTCAATCCGCCGGACCGTTTCAACGTGGTGGCTTTCCGCGACAATTTCGAGGCTTGCTCGCCGGACTGGATGAAGGTTGAAGCGGACAGCCTGGGCAAGGCTGCGGCTTTTGTCGAACGCATGCGCTCATTCGGCCAGACCGACGTGTTCGGCTCGCTGCAGTCGCTGCTGAAGCTGCCGCGCGACCCCAAGCGCCCGATGATCGCCATGCTCGTGACAGACGGCAAGCCCACCTTCGGAGTAACGGAGAGCGCGCGGATCATCGGCGAGTTCTCGAACCTCAACAACGGCATGATCTCGATCTACATGTTCGGCACCATCAGCAAGGCCAACGTCTACCTGCTGGACATGCTGACATACTGCAACCGTGGTAATTCTTTGGTGCTGAAGGGCAGCCGCTGGGAGATCCCGGAAGCGATGGCCAGGGTTTACGAGGGCTTGCGCAATCCGGTGATGGGCGACATCACGGTGACCTTCGACACCGCCTCCCGCAGCGAGGTCTATCCCAAGAGCGCCACGAATCTTTACAAAGACCGGCAGCTCGAGCTTTGCGGCGTCTGCCCGGCAGGCGCCGAAGAGCTGATCTTCCAGATCCGCGGGCTGGCGGTCGACAAGGGCTACGACTCGATCTTCCGGCTGAACATGGCGCGCCACGCCCAGGCCGGCACAGCGGCCGTGAAAGACCGCTGGGCCATCCAGAAGATGTACCACCTGGTCGGCGCTTATTCGCGCGATGCCTCCCCCCAGACCATGGAGACCATGCGCCGGCTCAATCAAGAATACGGCGTCGCCATACCCTACGCCGACCAGCTCAAGTGAGCAGGCGGATCGAGCGCGATTTGAAAGACCCTCGCAAAACAAGAGTGCGGGTCGCAAACCCCCGTCACACACAGGATGCCTTTTGATCCGAAGCATTGCGGATGACGGCGAGCTGGGCTTCCAGCTCAGCAAGTTCCCGGGCCCAAAAGGCCCGCGAGCCCCAGCCCGGGTTGTGCTGCAGGAACGCGGCGTCGCGTGACTGGCGCGCGCACCATGCCAGATAGTAGGTCATCCGCATCGCCCGCAGCGGCTCAATCAGCCGCAGCGTGCGGCGGTCGAACGCCCGGAACATCTCATAGCCCTCGATAAGCTGCTCCAGCTCCCGCCGCGCCGTGTCCGCGCGACCGGGCAACAGCATCCAGAGGTCATGTATGGGAGGGCCGTTCATCATGTCGTCAAAATCGATCAGGAAAAGCCCGGTGTCGGGGCGCTCCAGCACATTGGTGTGCTGGCAGTCCCCGTGCAGCCGGATCATCTCCGCGCCATCGAAAAGCGGCACGGCTTGGTCCAGCAGGTTTTCGCCGAAAGCCTCCAGCCGCGCGG
>JAAYCM010000057.1 GCA_012729765.1 Chloroflexota bacterium
CCACCGCTGAGCCGACCGAAGAAGCGACTGAGGAAGCGACGCCCGACGAGGGTGAGCCGACCGCGGAACCGACCGAAGACGTGATCCCGACGGCTGAGGCGACGGAAGAACCCACCGCCGAAGCGACGGAAGAAGTCATCCCCACCGCCGAAGCGACCGAGGAAATCATCCCGACGCCGGAGCCGTCCGTCACGCCGACCGATGTGCCGCTGCCCACCGCAACCCTGATGCCGACCGCGACCCCGCTGCCGGTGGGGCTGCCGCTGGCCGACGCCTTTGAGAGCGGGCTGGGCTGGACGGCAAGCGGCGCGTGGCGTGTCGAGCCGCAGGGTGGCCGCAGCGGGGCGGGCTGGTATGCTGACAGCACGCAGCGCGGCCTGGTCAGCACCCTGACGTACAACGCGCAGATCGACTTGCGCGCGGCCCAGTATCCCACGCTGAGCTTCTGGCAGCAGGCGACGCTGGCGGGCGTGGACGTGGCATCCGTTGAGGTCAGTCTCGACGGGCTGAGCTGGCTGCCGGTCGATGTCCAGGCCGGGATGGTGCTCGGCTGGAGTGAGCGGGTGGTGGACCTGAGCGCCTATCGCGGGCAGCTGGTGTACCTGCGCTTCCGGCTCGACACGACCGCCGTGCTGCCGGACGGGTCGGTGATCTCCGGCTGGTGGCTGGATGACCTGCTGGTGCAGGACGTGCCGCCCACGCCGACGCCGCTCCCGACCGAGCCGCCGACCGCGACTCCGCTCCCGCCGACGCTGACCTTCACGCCGACAGCAACCGAGACGCCAATCCCACCGACCGCGACTCCAACTGAGACGCCGGTCCCGCCGACGGAGACACCGCTGCCAACGGTCGAGGTCTTGCCTGAGGCTCTGCCGCCGGTGACGACTGAGGAAGCTGCGCCGTAATGCGCGGCACGATCTGAAGAATGACGACACTGCCCGGCCAACCAACGGTCGGGCAGTTTTGCGTGCAACGTTCTAAGCGGCACAGGGTTGTACCTTTTGGTAGACCCAGGCTGTTTCTACATGGGGGAGGAAGATAGGATGGTACCCGAAAAGACTGAAAGGACTGACCGGAAGACGACCGGCTCACAAGTTGCAACACGGCGAATCTCGGAAGACTGGCTGGCCGCTGCCCTTGGGCTGGCCGTGATTCTGTTGATTCACCTGGGAGATGTCACCGTGAAGTGGCCGCTCTTCGAGTGGCTGGGCAAATAGCAGGCGCAGGAGGGGAACCTGATGACTTCAAAAACACAGGCGTGGGCGCTCGCAGCCGCACGTCCGCGCGCGAAACAAGGGTTGGGATTTGCTGCCGGCGCACTCCTGCTGATCGCGCTCACGGTGTTAGTTGCCGAACTGGACCTGGCCGTCAGCCAGCGGTTTTCGGACCTTGAAATTGGCGGCAAGCATCTCTCCAAGAACCCGTTTGAATACCCGCTGATCGCGGTCGCGGTTGGCCTGCTCGCGAATGTCGCGCTGCGAGTCACGCGCCTGTACGATTTCGTCCGACCTGCGATCCGGACCGAGTTATTCCTGAAGATCGGCGTGGTCATCCTGGGGACGCAGATCGCATTGGGCGACCTGGTAGAGAAGGGCGCGGGGGGGCTTGTCCAGGCGGTGATCATGGTCACGGCTGTATTCTCATTCACGTGGTGGCTGGGCGGGCGGCTGAAGCTGCCTAATACCCTGCGTGCGGTGATGTCTACGGCCATCTCGGTCTGCGGCGTGTCGGCGGCAATTGCGGCGGCGGGCGCGGTGCTGGCCAAGAAGGAAGAAGTCACTTATGTGACGACGCTGGTGATCATCACCGCACTGCCGCTGATGATTCTTGCGCCCATCTTGGCGGACGCGATGGGGCTGCCGAATGATGTGGCGGGCGCGTGGTTTGGCGGCAACATCGATACGACGGCTGCCGTCGTGGGGGCTGGAACGCTGCACGGCCCGGAAGCGCAGCAGGTCGCAACGGTGGTGAAGCTCTCGCAAAACGTGCTGATCGGCTTCGTGGCGTTCGCGCTGTCGCTCTACTTCTCGCTGGTCGTGGAGCGTAAGCCGGACGAGCGCCCCAGTGTCAGCACGATCTGGCAGCGCTTCCCGAAGTTCGTGCTGGGCTTCGTCCTGGCTTCGGTGCTGGCCTCGCTCGGCCTCTTCGACAAGGGGGATACCACCAATCTGAAACTGGCGACGCAGTGGTTTTTTGCGCTGGCCTTCATCTGCATCGGGCTGGAGCTGGCGGTTGGTGAGCTGCGCAAAATGGGCGGGAAGCCGATCTCAGTCTATCTGACCGCCACCGTTTTCAACACGGCGCTGGCTTTGCTTGTGGCGTGGCTGATTTTCGGCGTGCTGGGGGCATGACGCGGCGGGGATAAGCCGGCGGTCCAACTTCCAACACAGACTCACCGGGTGCCTTTGGGCACCCGATTTTGTTTGATGGCATATCCGCGTTTCGGTATCGCGCCTGCCGTGTGGATTTTATAAGATTTTGCTTGCATATTCCTGGCGCGGTCAGTAGACTGGGCCATTGTCTCAAAAGTGGCAGGAACGCTAACCGAATGACTGTGGCCCAACTCTTCGTCATCGTGCTGGTGGCCGTCCCCCTCGGCCTGGCGATTGTGAACCGGCTGCGCATCGATGTCGCGGCATTGATCATTGCGATCAGCCTGGCGGTCGCCCAGTTTGCAGGGATGGGCGTGCTCGGCCCGGCCCACACACCCGGCGCTGCCGAGGATGTGCTGTTGGGCCTCAGCCGCCCAGAAGTGCTGGTGCTGCTCAGTCTATTCATCATCATGCGTGGGTTGGATAAAACCGGCCTGACACGCTGGATCGCGCAGAAATTACTGGCAATCGGCGGGCAGTCGGAGCGGCGGCTGATCACGCTGTTCACCGCGACTGCCGCGCTGCTCTCGCTCTTGATGAACAACCTGGCGGTCGGGGCGCTGCTGCTGCCGAGCGCGATCGAAGCCGCCCGCCGCACCGGGATCAAGCCGAGCAAGCTGCTGATGCCACTGGCGTATGGGACGCTGCTGGGCGGGGCGGCAACCTACTTCACCACCGCCAACATCATCGTCAGCGGGCTGTTGGCTGCCGCCAATCCGGCCCAGGAGCCGCTGAATATCCTCGACTTTACGCCGACCGGCGGGCTGATCGCGCTGGCCGGGATCGCGTATATCGCGCTGTTTGGCAAGCGCCTGCTGCCGGATCGCACCCCGCCGCGCGAGCAGTTCCCCGTGCGCTATACCACGTCCGAGCTGGAGCAGGTGTACGGCCTCGGGGAGCGGCTGTGGCAGGCGTGCGTTGACGCGCGGTCGAGCCTGATCGGTCAGACACTCAGCCAGGCCGGGATCGGGGAGCGGTTTGGATTGACCGTCGTCGCTATCTGGCACCGCAACCAGACCGTCTTCGCGCCTTCGCCGCACCAGTTGATCCGCTCCGGCGACACGCTGCTGATCGTGGGGCACGAGGATCGCGTGCACCGGCTGGCCGAGCAGGGGCTGGAGATCGAGCACACACACGGCGCGACTCAGAATGGGCACATCAGCGGGCAGGGCGTGACGCTGGTCGAAGTGATGGCCGCCCCGCATTCACAGCTTGAAAACCAGACGCTCAAGGATATCGACTTTCGCAAGCAGTACGGGTTTACGGCGGTGGCGCTGTGGCGCGAAGGTGAAAGCCACCGCACCGATGTCGGGGATTTCAAGCTGCGTATGGGCGACGCCTTTCTGATGATCGGGCCGGTGCGCGACCTGAGCAAGCTGACTTCCAGCCCGGATTTTATCGTGCTCGAAGCCGACCCCAGCGATCAGCCGGTGCCGGTTCGCACCATGTTGATCCCGGTGGCGATCATCCTAGGGGCGGTCACGGCGTCCATCCTCGGCGCGCCGGTCTATCTGGCGATGCTGAGCGGCGCGCTCCTGACCGTGCTGAGCGGAATCCTCACCATGGAAGAAGCGTATCGGGCCGTGCGCTGGCAGGCGATCTTCCTGATCGCAGGGATGTACTCGCTCAGCCTGGCGATGGTCGAAACCGGGCTGGCGGCTGAGGCCGGACAGGAGATGATCAACCTGTTCGAGCCGTTCGGATCGCTGGGGCTGGCAGCCGGCGCGTATCTGCTGACCGCGCTGCTGACCCAGGTGATGGGCGGCCAGGTGACGGCGCTTGTGACCGGCCCGATCGCGATCAGCGCCGCGATTCAGCTTCACAGCGATCCGCAGGCCGTCGCGGTTGCAACAGCGATCGGCTGCTCGGCCTCGTTCCTGACCCCGATGGCCCACCCGGTCAATATCCTGATGATCAGCCCGGCCAACTACCGCTTCGGCGATTTTTTCCGCCTGGGATGGGGCCTGACCGTGATCAGCTTCCTGGCGCTGCTGGCGGGGCTGGAGTTGTTTTGGTCGCTCTGACAGGCTGCTTGTATAAGCATAAAAACAGAAATTGTGTACACTTCATGCCAATGTGATACGCTGGCAGCTGAGGGGGGCCGGCTGGCTGTGGGGCCGCTGTGATTGCGCACCAGCCAGCAGCACGTGACCGGCGGCCAGCCGCTCGCACCAGACGCGCTTTGCTCATTCCAGCCCAGCATCAGAAGGAAACCACCGGATGAATCAGACCGTTTTAGACCATCTCCTGGCGCAGCATGCCGTAGAAACCCAGGCTCAGCCGGTGCCGGTGGCACCCGATGAGCTGGTGCATGTGGTCGGGGCGCAGGAGCCTGTGCGCGACCAGCCGGACGATCGCGCTCGAATGCTGCTGGCGGCGGGCTGGCTGAAGGTCGAGAGCGTCCAGACGGAGCTGCCTGAGGCTGAGCGCGCCGCGACCGTGACCGCGATTCAGCAGGCGGCGCGCGGCTGGCAGAAACAGTCGGCCAGCACAGCCAGCGCCACCGACCGCGAGCAGGTCCGCTGGCTGGTCGAGAAAACGCGAACGCACGAAAGCACGCAGCAGATCGCGCAGCGCGTGTGGCTGGCCGCGATTCTCTACAGCGAGGGCTTCCGCGGCCTTCGCTTCGACCAGGACGGGCAGATTCTCTGGCAGGACGGCGTTGCCGGGCGAATCGGCCTGGCGCCCGATGCCGTGCTAGACCTGGCCTGGCAGCAGCCTACCCGCCAGACCTATGCCGCCAGCTTCCGCCAGCCTGACGGCGCGATCATGCGCGGGAAGGGTCGCCACCGCTGGCATATCTACCGTCTGACGGTCGATCCGGCGGCGGGGCCGCTGTTTGCCCTGCACGAGCGGCAGGTACAGGAAACGGTCGCGCTGATCGTCGCCAGCGAAACTTTCGCGACGCAGCCTCAGCTCCCGCGCGACTTCTACGGTGGGGATGCGTTTCAGCAGGCGTGCATCGATGCCCAGGATCAGCGCTTCAACCATATTCTCGTGCTCTCGCCACAGCACGGCATCCTGTCGCTGGACGACGTGGTCCCATCGGAGCGCTCATGGGATGACGTGATGGAGCGCGGCTTCTGGCTGTGGCAGATCATGGCGATGCAGCGGCTGGGAACCTATCTGGCCGGGATGCAGGAGCTTACGCTGAAGCTGCCGCCCGCCGAGGCGAACTGGTGGCCCTGGCTCAACCCCGAATCGGTCTATCGCCTGACGGTCTTCGGCGACGGCTTCGGCGTGCGGCTGATGATCGAAGGGCTGATGCGCGCCCGGCAGCGTGCGCCCTGGTCCTATCCGCAGATCGTGATGGACGAGCCGCGTCCGGGCTACGACGCCGGGCTGCTGGAAGACGATGCGTTTGTGGGGGGCGACGATTACGACGACTACGAGGACGATGAGATCGAGGCGCTGCTGCCCGATCTCGACGAAATGCTGACGTGGACGAACGAGTTTGTCGACCTGGTGAATGTGATCGTGCCTACCACGCCCACGCGCGAGGTCTGGACGCTGGCGGCGGACGAGGCGCTGCTCCCGATCCGGCTGCTGTCGGATACCGGGATGGATATGGACGATCTGCTCGATTTGCTGACCGATATGAAGGTGCTGTTCGAACAGCCGGTGCCGTTCAGCCTGATCACGAACTCTGATATGATCGTCTCCGTGCTGCTCCAGATCACGCACAGCCTGGTGCACGACGAGCGCCAGCCGATCCGCCAGATTCTGGATGCCTTCCCCGAAAGCGTGCTCTCACAGTATGTCGAGAAGGCGCTGCAAGAGCCGATCCTGGAAGATCGCCTGTGCGCGTGCCTGACACTGGCCGAGCAGGTGCAGCTCCTGTCGCTGACCATTCCGACCGATGTCCGCGAGCAGCTTCTGGTCTGGATGCAGACGTATATGTCGGCCCGGCTGCGCCAGCGCTTGATGAGCGATAACGGCCCCGACGGGCGGTGAGGCGAGCGCCCGGTCGTATTCCCTGATGGGGCGGGTTCGGGTACAATGACCGTGCCTTTTTGCTACTAATTTTTAACAAAGGACGCGACGATGCTGACTCTGTTTGAAAAGATCGCCTTTATCGCCGCCACTGTCGCTTCGCTCTATCTGACCTACCGTACCTTCAACCTGGCTGCACGCACGATCCGGCGCGGGGACGGACGGCTCTACTTCGAAGAGCTGGCAGCACGTCTCTGGCGCGCGATTGATGTCACGCTGACGCAGCGCACCGTCTTTCGAACACGTCCGGCCAGCAGCCTGATGCACCTGCCGATCGTCTGGGGCTTCCTGTACTACTTCCTGATCAATGTAGGCGACGTGCTCGAAGGCTTCTTCGACTTTCGCTTTCTGGGCAGCGGCCCGATCGGGCAGGGCTACCGGCTGATCGGCGATGTGCTGAGCGTGCTGATCATCATCGGGATGATCTATTTTCTGGTGCGCCGCTTTGTCGCCAAGTCGCCCGCGCTGGCGTTCCGCGACAACGTCACGCTGCATCCCGATGTGCAGGCCGGGCTGCGCCGCGATTCGCTGATCGTCGGCACGTTCATCCTGGTGCACGTCGGCAGCCGCTTCCTCGGCGCGTCGTTCTGGCTGGCGGCACACGGCACCTCTGACTCGGAGCCGTTCGCCAGCCTGGTATCGAATCTGTGGGGCGGCCTGAGCAGCGATGCCCTGACCGTCGCCGAGCACGCGGCGTGGTGGCTGGCGCTGGGCACGATCCTGGGGTTTCTGCCCTATTTCCCCTACAGCAAGCACATGCACCTCTTCATGGGGCCGCTCAACTATTTCTCGCGCCCCCACCGGACCTCGCTCGGCGCGCTGGAACCACTCGACTTTGAGGACGAGGAACGCGAGCAGTTCGGCGCGGCGCGGATCGAGCACCTGACGCAAACCCAGATTTTCGATGCCTTCGCGTGTATCATGTGCAATCGCTGTCAGGATGCCTGCCCGGCCTACGTGACCGGCAAGGAACTGTCGCCCTCGGCCCTGGAGATCAACAAGCGCTTCGAGATCAAGGCGACTATGCCGGTGCTGGCCGCTGGAGCGGAATCGCCGCGCCCGCTGCTCGATTTCGCGATCACACCCTCGGCGGTGTGGGCCTGCACCGCCTGTGGCGCGTGTGTCGAAATCTGCCCTGTAGGCAACGAGCCGATGTTCGACATCATCGACATCCGGCGCGATATGGTGCTGACGCAGGGCGAGTTTCCGGCGGAACTACAAGGCGCGTTCCGGGGCATGGAGAATTCCGGCAATCCCTGGCAGATGAGCGAGAGCCGCATGGCGTGGGCCGCCGGGCTGGACGTGCCGACGGTCGAGGATACGGACGATTACGAGATTCTCTACTGGGTCGGCTGCGCGAGCAGCTACGAGCCGCGTGCCCAGAAGATCGCGCGCTCGTTGGTGGCCGTGCTGCGGGCGGCGGGCGTCAAATTTGCCGTGCTGGGCGAGCTGGAGCGCTGCACGGGGGATACGGCGCGCCGGGCCGGAAACGAGTACCTGTTCTTTGAGATGGCGCAGGCCAACATCGAGACGCTGAACGAAGTCAAGCCGCCGCATATCCTGGTGACGTGCCCCCACTGCTATCACACCCTCGCCAAGGAATATCCGCAGTTCGGCGGCGTGTATGAGGTAGTGCATCATACCGACTTCCTGAACGAACTGATCAATGCCGGGCGACTGAAGGTCGGCGGCAGCGGGCGGCAGGTCAACGTCACCTTCCACGATCCGTGCTACCTGGGGCGGCACAACAGCATCTACGACGCCCCGCGCGACGTGCTGCGACAGGCGACGGGCGGCGCGCTCAACGAAATGCCGCGCAGCCGCCAGGGATCGTTCTGCTGTGGGGCAGGCGGTGCGCAGTTTTGGAAAGAAGAAGAGCACGGTACGGCGCGTGTCAACCTGACACGCTATGCCGAAGCCAAAGCGACCGGCGCGGATACGCTGGCGACCGGCTGCCCGTTTTGTATGCGGATGTTTGACGATGCCAGCCGCGACGAGAGTATCAACGGCGGTCCGGCGGTCAAGGACGTGGTCGAGATCATGGCGGAGCGGCTGGGGCTGGACGTATAAGCCGCCCTGAGGCTGCACGCCGGATAGAATCCAAACAGCCAGGTGAGATGCCTGGCTGTTGTTGATCTTGATGCGGATATGAGACGGTGACGGAGGCTATTCTTCCTTCGCCAACTCGGCGCGGGCAAAAGCGATCCCTTCCTCGACGGTCGAGCAGACGAAGACGACGTTGGTCTCGCCGTACTGCTTCTGCTCCTGGAAGGCTTTTGCGCCGAACTTGACCATTTCGCCGGAGCCGACAAAGATCGTTGACATTTCCATGTCGTTCACGCCGCCCTCGGCTCCGCGCTCGGCGGCCATGCCCAGCATCGCATCGCTGAAGCTCAGATTGAACAGCGACAGATCGACGATGCGATAGATGTGTCCGCCCATTTTCTGCTTGAATTCGGCCGTTGTTTTGAGCGTTTCTGAAACGTCATCCTGTGGGACATGGGGCAGCCGAACATGAAAGACGATAATCGGCTCGCCTGGCAATTCTTTAATCTCAAGCATTTGATTTAATCTCCAGAACTCAAAAAGTACCGTCAGTGTTTAGCACTGCCAACCCGGAAGGTAAAATTAAGAAATCGGGCTGTAGTGTTAATCGTCTTAATGATATCCACTTGCAAGCGGAGTGTCAATTAACAGGTTAGGAAATTCATACGATTTTCAGACTCGCGTAAACGCATGCTTTGAGCGCTGCTTTGCGACGCGATAGTCCCCACCTCTGGCGGCCTTTGGAGATGGCGAGCCAGGGATGGGGACTCAGGAAGGTATTCTGGAAGACCGGATTGCGGCGGGCGCTAGATGGTGATGCCGGCGATGTTCATGGCAGCGCGCATCATCAGCCCCATCCCGGTATAGTCCATCTCGACTTTCAGATAGTCGCCATGCCGCAGGGAGTAGGACGACTGGAACGACCCGTAACGTTGATCGCGCAGGGTGGGAAATCCCGAGAACAGGCGCGGGAAGATCGGGTGGGTATGCTTGGGGAACTCGTCTTCCGGTGCGTGCAGCACGACGAAGCTGAGGCGCTGGCAGGTCGGCGCATCCCAGGTAAACGTAAAGTGGATATCCCCGCAGCGCGAGAAGATGGCCTGTTCTTCGGGCGAGGGCAGGTTGAAGCCCAGATCGCTGATCAGGTTAGCCGCGAAGTCGGGCGGGTTGGTGTCCGGATCGCGGAACATGACATACATATTGAAGTGGCGGCTCAGAAAGTCGATTGCTACCAGGCCGAAGTGTTTCAGGCCATAGTTCGCAAAAAAGTCGGCATACTGGTGCACGGCAGGCGGCAGCGACGGCAGGCTGAGCAGTTCGGCTGCCGGGACGCCTTCGGAGAACATGGACCATATCTTGGTGAAACCACGCGTGACGCTGGTATCGACCCCATACCCGGCGATTGGGCAATACTGCTGAATCTCGCGCATGAGCGACTCGACGGGGTGCCCATCCTCGACCAGGAAGCCGTTGTCCAAAGCCATCTGGTAGGGATCGTGCGGCTGCGTCACATTCATGTAGCGCACGTCCAGCTCGCGCTTACCAACCGGCTTGGTCGTGGTGCGGAAGGACGCGTTTCCACCCGCGAACTGTTCCCGGTAGGCCCTGATGACCGGCTCAAAAACGCTGCGGTCGCAGGGCGTTTCCGCGATCTCAGCAACATACTCAATCTCGTTATAAAACTGTTCAAAATCAATCTGGGGTCTTGTCAGAGCTTGCATGTTTTTAGTGTTTCCTCTCATTTGCCATTCGACAGAAATCGGTAGTATGAGTATACCTTACAATGTTCATGTAGTGGCATAGGCTCCTAATAAAGTAAATCTAGGAACAGGTAGACCTGTGAGATATATGCGTTAAACGAATGGGTTTGAAAACCGAATGTTCCCTTTATAGGAGATAGTTTATGATGATTCTGGGACCAGTTATGAGTGATAAATGGTCCCAGAATCAGGGCAAAACATCAGCGAGTCATGAGCATAATAGCTGGCCGGAGCCGAAAAACGTTAGTCCGGGGTGCCGCCGTCACGGGCTTTGAGCGCCGTATGGACCGACAGTGCCCAGCGTCGAACGCTCTCCCGATAGGACGCCATGCCCGCTGCCACTACGTCGCCGGCGCGCATCGTCCAGATCACCGGGCGAGGGTACGCGCCGTGTTCGTCGGGCCGGGCGGTGATTTTGAAGTCGCGGCGGTCCGAGCCGAGCGCCTCGCTGCTGCGCTGGCGGACCTGTTGGGGCGTGAGTCCCTGCTCCACGAAGTCTGCGAGCAGCCTCTGTGCATAGAGCAGACCTTCAGGCGAATAGCGGTGGGGGTGCTGCAGGTAGTAGCACAGCACCATCAGGTGATGGACTTCGCCCAACTCCGGGCGCTCGGCTTCCCAGAACAACATCTGGTGGAAGGCGTCCTCGCACGTCTGGTCCGCTTCCCAGGCCGCGCCACATTCAGGGCAATATTCAGCCATGTGTCAAGCTCCTTTCGAGATATCGGTGTCCCGTCTGGCGGGCGGCAGCCGGGCAGGGCCGCGCACAGCCCCACCCGGTGCGCGCCGATCTTATACAGGCTCTCCAACGGCGGCGAGATAGTCGGTATAGCCGCCCTCGAACGCGGTCAGCAGGCCACCGTCCAGCTCGATCACGCGGTCCACGACCTGATCGAGAAAATAGCGGTCGTGCGAGATGACCAGCAGCGCGCCTTCGAAGCCGTCCAACGCCTGCTCAAGCACTTCCATCGACGGGATGTCGAGATTGTTGGTCGGCTCGTCCAGCAGCAGCAGGTTGGGGCGCTGCAGCATCAGGCCGGCAAGCTGTAACCGGCTGCGCTCGCCGCCGCTCATGGTGCGGATCGGCTGGCGCGTCTGCTCGTAGGTGAACAGGAACTTGAGCAGGAAAGCCACCGCGTCACCCTCGCTCTTGGGCGCAATATCGCGCACCATCTCCAGCGGCGACCGATCCAGCCAGGGTGTGAGCGTCTCGTGCTGCTGGGCATAGTAGCCGATCTGCGTGCTCGGTCCAATCGTGATCTCGCCGGAGAGCGGGGCCAGCTCGCCCAGGATCAGGCGGAACAGGACCGACTTGCCCGCGCCATTCGGCCCGACCAGCCCGATCCGCTCGCCATGCCGCACCAACAGATCGAGGTCGAGCAGCAGCAGATCGTCGCCAAAGGCCATCGACAGCCGCTCGATCTCCAGCGCCTTGGTGCTGCCGCGCCAGCCGTTGATCTGAAGCTCCATCTGGCGGCGCTCGGTCACGCGCTCGATGATCTCGCCGTTGGCTTCCATGCGGTCGAGCATCTTGCGGCGGCTGCGCGCCTGGCGGATATGCCGCTCGTCGATCACGATGCTGGCCCAGTGCTCGAAGCGCTTGATCGCGGCCTCGATGCGCGCGATCTCTTTCTGCTGGGCGACATACTGCTGCTGCTGGCGCAGGCGGCGCAGCTCGCGCTCGGTGGCATAGGCGGTGTAGTTGCCGGGGTAGACCGTCAGTTTGCCCTCGGCCAGCTCCGCGATCTGGGTGGCGACTTCGTCCAGCAGGTAGCGGTCGTGCGAGACGATCACCACCGCGCCATTGTAGCCGCGCAGGAACGTTTCCAGGCGGCGCTTGCCGGCCAGGTCGAGATGGTTGTCCGGCTCGTCGAGCAGCAGCACGTCCGGCGCTTCGACCACCAGCCGCGCCAGCGCGACCAGCTTCTTCTGCCCACCGCTGAGCACCTCGACCGGCAGATCGAAGTCGTCCGGCTGGAAGCCAAGCCGCAGCAGCACGTCGCGCACGTGCCCGGCATGGCGCGCGCCGCCCAACGCCTCATAACGTTCGAGCGCCCGCTCCTGGCGGGCGAGCACACGCATCAACGCGTCAGAATCCTGGTAGACGTCGGGATCGGCCAACTGCGCTTCGATACGCGCCAGCTCGGCTTCGACCTGATCCAGATCGGGCGGCAGGATCATCGCCTCGCTGAGCACGGTGCGGCCCGGCGTAAGCTGCACGTCCTGGGGCAGATAGCCGAGGCTGATGCCGCGCATCCGGATGACTGCGCCCTGATCGGGATGGACCTGGCCCATGATCAGCTTGAGCAGGCTGGATTTGCCGGAGCCGTTGGGGCCGACCAGCCCCACGCGGTCACGATCACCGACTGCCCAGGTGAGATCGCGAAAGATCACGCGCCCGGCATAGTTGAGAGTGAGATGGTCAAGCTGGATGATGTGCATGGTGTGTCTCCTGCTGCCTCTGCGAATCAAAAACGGCCCTGGGGTGGTGCGCCCAGAGCCGTTAGCGTGAACGTGTATTAACTATTGTATTACAGGGTCACGGGCGCACCTTATGAGCGGGCGCCTCGACAGACGTCATCAATACAAATGACAGGACCGTGAATGGACTAGAGTAGATCATGCCGTGTATTGTAGCAGCAATTTCATGGCCTGACCAGCGCGACTGTTGCGCTAAAATTCTAAGACCGATCGTCACGGGTTCGGATGTCACAAAATGATTGACAACGCTCCAGATATTCAATAATATCCGCAGCGATTCTCCGCTCTGCCCACCGGCGTTCTTGTTAGCGGTGGTTGGCTAGCCAATTGAACAACGGGTATCATTAGCTGCAAAAAGAAATTCGCTAGTATTTAAGGATTTAGCGTATGAATGACCGCTTAGTAGTGATGGAAGGTGTCGAAAAGTCTTTCCCCGGCGTCCACGCGCTGGCAAACTGCCAGTTCGATCTGCGCCCCGGCGAGGTCCACGCGCTGGTGGGTGAGAATGGGGCCGGTAAATCCACCCTGATGAAAGTGCTGGCCGGTGTCTATTCAAAGGACGCGGGCCATATTCATTATCAGGGCCGGGAAGTCAATATCCCCAACCCGCGCGCCGCCCAACAGCTCGGCATCACGATGATCCACCAGGAATTGAATCTGATGCCTCACCTGACGGTGGCGCAGAATATTTTCATTGGCCGCGAGCCGCGCAGCGCGCTCAACTTCTTCCTGGCCGAAAAAGCGATCAACGATCAGACGCAGCAGGTGTTGGATACGCTGCATCTCAAGCTCGATCCGCAGGCGAAAGTTGCCGACCTGACCGTTGCCAAGCAGCAGATGGTCGAGATTGCCAAGGCGCTTTCCTACAACTCGACCGTGCTGATCATGGACGAGCCGACCGCCGCGCTGACTGAAGCGGAAATCGAGGAGCTGTTCCGCATCATCCGCCAACTGCGCGATAAGGGCGTCGGGATCGTTTATATCAGCCACCGCCTGGAAGAGCTCAAGCAGATCTCAGACCGGATTACGGTCATGCGGGACGGGCACTACATCGACACCGTGCCGACGCCAGTCGCCACCATCGACCAGATCATCAATATGATGGTCGGGCGCACGATCTACGAGATGTCGCCCGAAATCCCTGAGGACGATGGGCAACACGTCGTCCTGGAAGTGCGCAACCTCAACCGGGGGCGCATACTCCAGAATGTCAGCTTCAACCTGAAGAAGGGCGAAATTTTGGGGTTTGCCGGGCTGATGGGCGCGGGGCGCACCGAGGTTGCGCGGGCGATCTTCGGCGCGGACCCGGTCGACTCCGGCGAAATTTACATCGAGGGGAAGAAGGTGCGTATCCGGCACCCCAGCGACGCAGTCGGGCACGGCATCGGCTATCTGTCTGAGGACCGCAAACGTTATGGCCTGACGCTGAGCATGGACGTGGAAACGAACATCGTGCTCGCATCGCTCAACCGCTTCCTCAAGTGGATGGGGATCGTGGATAACGCCCAGACACACTCGGCGGCTGCCCGCTTCGTCGATGTGCTGTCGATCAAAACGCCGAGCGTGCAGCAGAAGGCACGCAATCTCTCCGGCGGCAACCAACAAAAACTGGTCATCGCCAAGTGGCTGACGGCGGACACCAACATCCTGATCTTCGACGAGCCGACGCGCGGGATCGACGTGGGCGCGAAGAGTGAGATTTACCGGCTGCTGAACGATCTGGCGCGGCAGGGCAAGGCGATCATCATGATCTCGTCGGAACTGCCCGAAATTCTGCGTATGAGCCACCGGA
>JAAYCM010000058.1 GCA_012729765.1 Chloroflexota bacterium
GATGGCCGCGCCGTCGAGCGTCAGCACATCCAGCGGCGTATCCGGCACGGCGCGCACCAGCACGGTCGCCGCCGCCAGATCGAGCGCCACGCCGTTGACGATCACGCGCGCGGGCTGCTCACCGGCAGATTGCAGCAGCAGGCCGGACGGTGTCTCGGCACATGCGGCGGGATTATCGCCGGTCCACAGCGTGAACACCCCCGGTCCCATGTCCGGCTGGCGCGCCATCTCGCCGCCGCCATACAGCACCGCCGTGACCACCTGCTCCGCCTCGACCGGCAGACTCAGCACGGTGATCGGCCACGCATCCGCCGTGTCAGCCGCCGCGCCCGGAATCGTCTCCAACGTGCCGAGAGCGCTGATCGTCCCGCTGGATGCCTCGCACACTTCGCCCGGCGCGAGATCGGCGCACGCCGCCTGCGCCTGTTCGAGCGCCTGCGCCGCCAGGGCAGTGCACTGCTGCGGCTCGTCCTGGGCATAGGTCGAATTCAAAGGAACCGGCCACGCGGCGATCACCAGCGCCGCAGCCAGCACAGCGATCATAACCAAACCTGATAACCTGCGATGCATCACCCTATCCTCCGTTAAACTGCTGGCAGGCGCGGCCCCGGTTTTGGAGCGGCGCGCCATCACTTACTATAATCCACGTTTTGAGCCTGATCTCTGTTCGATCCTACTGCTACCTGAAGGAGCGCCCCATGCGCCGGAAAGTAATCCTGTTCGTGCTGCTCAGCCTGTTGGGCCTGCTGCTGGCCGCCTGCGCCGACGAAGGCGATCCGGGCGACGCGGTGGAAGCCTATTTGCGCGCTAAAGTCGAGGCCGACGCCGACGAGCTGGTCAGCCTGTCGTGCCGCGCGTGGGAAGCTCAGGCTGGGCAGGAAGCCGCCTCGTTCCAGTCGGTCAGCGCCGAGCTGCAGGATATGTCGTGTGAGCGCAGCGGCGAGGACGGCGACTATACCCTGGTGACGTGCACCGGCCTGATCGTGGCCGAATATCGCGGCGAGGAACGCGAGCTGCCCCTCAGCGACACGACCTATCGCACCATCGAAGAGGACGGTGAGTGGCGCGTGTGCGGCGAACAGTAGCCTCACGAGTCGAGTTGACCTTCCAGCAGCGCACTCAGCGCTTGCAGCGTGACGAGATTCCGCACCGTGAAGCCGGTTTGCAGGTTTTCCGGCGAGAAATCCCCGGCGCTGCCATCGTCCGGCGAAGTCAGGTGTGTTGAGTCGTCGGGATCGAGGCCGTGCGTCGGCAGCGGCTCCAGCGCGCGCCACAGGTTGATCAGCGGCACGCCGTAATCCTCAGCCGCCTTGACGATGATCTGATTGAACAGCACCGACTGCTCCGGGAATTCCGACCGGGGCGGGAAGGTGCTCACGATCGGCAGCACGCGGTTTTCGATGCTCTCGGCCAGGATCGAGCGCAGGAAGAAATCGAACTGCGCGTCGGTGAGATAGTACACATCGTTGGTGCCGAACAGCACCAGCGCCACGCCCGGATTCGTCCGGCGGAACTCGCAGCTCAGCGGCGACTCGCCCGCCTCGCAGAATTCGGGATTGGCCCACATATTATCGAGCACGCTGGCCGCGTTGAAGCCGCCCGCTGCCGCCTGGCTGACCTGCGTAAAGGGGTTGATCTCGCCGGCGGTATAGTGCGCGATCACGGCTTCCAGGCTGGCATACTCACCCAGGTCATAGCTGCCCTCGCCCAGCGGGATCAGAAAGCCGGGATCGTCGGTCATGCAGTCGCCCACTTTGGCGAAGCTGTGCGGGTCGTGGCCGAGCGCCAGCCCTTCCGCGTAGATCGCGCGCGCCTGCTCGCCGATCTCCGGTACAATGGGATAGGCTTCCAGGTCGATCCCGGCCACCGAAGCCGGGTCGAACTCACCCATAACCGGCGCGGCCACCGGGGCCAGGGTCGGCGTCGGATCAGTCGCCGCCCACGCAGCGCCGCCCGCCGGAGCCGCCAGCAGCAGCACGCCCACCAGGGCCAGGCCCAATGTCCCGCTCAGGAGCAGCAGTTTTTGAAACATATCCTTCTCCACAATCGTTTTTTTCATGCACCGAGTCTACACCGGGCGCAGTCCAATGCACAACCGCTGCCGCGCCCGGCCCGCCTATTCTAGCCGCAAACCCGCCAGATGCAGCAGGAAAATTTGCCCATGTCCTATGCGAACGAACCGGCCCAACTTCCGCTCCCCGGCCAGCATATCGCCATCGTCGGCACGACCGGCAGCGGCAAGACGACGCTCGCCGTGCAGCTTGCCCAACGGCTGAACATCCCCCATATTGAATTGGACGCGCTGCACTGGGAGCCAAACTGGACCGAAGCCCCGATCGAGGTGTTCCATGCGCGCGTCCGCGCAGCGCTCAGCGGCCCGGCGTGGATTGTGGATGGCAATTACAGCAAGGCGCGCGAGATCGTTTGGGACCGGATCGATACTGTCGTATGGCTCGACTACCGGCTCTCATTGTGTCTGTGGCAGCTCTCCCGGCGCACGTTCCACCGTGTCGTAACCCGCCAGGAACTCTGGAACGGCAACCGCGAATCGTGGCGCAAAGTCCTGAGCAAAGATTCGATCCTGCTCTGGTCGCTGCGCAGCTACCCCCGGCTGCGCGAGCGCTATACGCGGCTGCTCGGCCTGCCAGAATATCAGCACCTGATCGCCGTGCATCTGACCTCGCCGCGCATGACTGCGCGCTGGCTGGCGAGCGTCCCCCCGTGCTCCGCCCCGGCGTGACCATCCGCCTATGCTCAAAGCGGGCGGCCTGTGCTACAATGTTGCGCCATGCGCCGTCATACACACCTTGTTTTACTATTGGTGCTCGCCCTGGTTGCGAGCAGTTTGATCACTGCCCCACCGGCGAGCTTCGCCCAGGATGGGCCAGGGACTCCGCCGCCGATCCTGCCGCCAGATGACGAGCCGGACGACGAATGGCAGGTCGTCAGCCTGCCGTTTGGCGACAGCTTTGACACGGACGAAACCGGATGGCTGCCCGGCGGCGCGTGGGTTTTCGACACGGAGTATGCCTACGAGGGCACGGGCTGGTATCTCGACGGCGGGCCGCGCAGCCTGGAGAGCATCCTCGAATATCAGGCCCTGCTCGATCTCAGCGGGCCGCTCGGTGCCCAACTGATCTTCCGCCAGAGCGGCAGCCTGCCCACCACCGACCTGATCACGATCGAGGTCAGCCTCAACGGCGGCGCGACCTGGGTCCCCATCGATCAGCAGATCGGGATCGAGACCGACTGGGAGCAGCGCATCGTCGATCTGACCCGCTTCCGCAACCTGGTTGTCCGGCTGCGCTTCCGCGTCAATGCCGGGGCGCAGCTTTCTGAAGACGAGCCGGTTTCCGGCTTCTACGCGCTCGACAACCTGGCGCTCCAGTTCTTCACCCTGCCCGATCCGGCGCTGGTGCTCCTGCCGCCTGACCAGGGGCCGCGCACCCTGCTCGGCCTGCATCTGATCGTCGGGGCGCGTCAGGAGCCGGTGGTCGAGCTGGCAAGCCGCCTGCGTACGACCGGCTGGCCGCTCGGCACGCTCAAGGGTACCAATGGCACCGAATCGATCCTGGCCGCCGTCAAAGCTGTGTCGCCGGAGACGATCACCGTCTTCCGCTCGCTGCTGGTCAACGGCACGATGATCGACTGTCCCGACACCAGCCGCCCGCCCGATCAGGAAGCGCGCGACTGGATGCAGGGCCTACAGCCGCACTGGAACGGCGTTCAGGCCGACTACTTCGAGATCATCAACGAGTGCACGCCGCCGATGGACTGGCTGGCCGCGTTCTCAATCGAGGCGATGCACATCGCCAACATGCAGGGCCGCTGCCTGCTGCTGTTCTCATTCTCGACCGGCACGCCAGAGCCGTACCAGTTCGCCCAACTGCTGCCGGTCTACCAGTACGCGCTGCAAAATCCGTGCCGCCCCGACCGCTATCACGGCATCGCGCTGCACAGCTATGGCCTGGCCCCTTATTCACAAATGCTGGCCGATTCCGGGATCGGGTTCGGCTTCCGCCACCGCCTGTTTTACCAGGAGATTCTGACGCAGCTCCCGGAAGCGATCTATCTGCCGGTCTATATCACCGAGGCCGGGCAGGCCGATGGCGCGGTCCCCCTGACGTGCAGCCAGGTCGTGGCGGATGTGCTGCAATATACGCAGCAGTTGGAGTACGATCCTTACGTGCGCGGCTTCCACCTGTGGAACTTCGGCCCTGGCGAGCGGTGGATCGACCTGACGCACTGCCTGCCGGAGCTGGGCGACGCGCTGGTGAACTACTACCAGGGCCGCTAGCGATCGCGCCGGGGCGGGAGCATATGTGAGGCGAACGTGTCGAGGAGCCTGCAAGGAGCGGAGATGATGAGCAAACTGTCGGCTGTGATCGTGCTGCTGGTCGCGGCGCTGCTGGGCATCACGCTGGCGCCGGGAGCATCGCTCGCGCTGGCCCAGTCGGACGTGCAGGCCAGTGTGCTGCCGCAGACGCTCAATGTGCGCGGCACCCCGTCGCCGGATGGCATCGTGCTCGGCCAGTATGCGCATGGAACAGTGGTGCGCGTGTCGGGCCGCGAGGATGTGCCGGGTGACGGCGGCGTGTGGGTCTATACGCGCGCGCTTCAAGGCGGCATCGCGGGCTGGGTACGCTCCGACTACCTGGAGTTCGGCCCTGGCTTCAATGTTTTTTCGCTGCCCGTGCTGGGAGCCGCCGCCCCTGCCCCGCCCGCCGACGGCGGAGCGGTTCCCACTGCCGGGAGCGTCACCGCCGTGACCACGCAGCGGCTCAATTTCCGCGCCGGTCCTGGCCTGGGCTACGCCGTGATCCGCACCCTGCCCCCCCAGACTGCC
This sequence comes from Chloroflexota bacterium, assembly GCA_012729765.1. Taxonomy (GTDB): domain Bacteria; phylum Chloroflexota; class Anaerolineae; order Aggregatilineales; family Aggregatilineaceae; genus JAAYCM01. The sequence continues at coordinate 4,847 of JAAYCM010000058.1, forward strand.
GTCGCGCTGATCGGGCGCAACACGGCGGGATCGTGGGTCCAGGCCGAGATCGGGGAGACGGGCTGGCTCTTTACAGCCATGCTGCGCGTCAGCGGTGACATCAGCAGCCTGCCGGTGATCGCAGCGCCGGGTCCTGAGCCGGGCGCGGGACCGGGTGCGGCGGGCGGAGTCGTTTCCGGCGTGGGGAGCCGGGCGCGCCAGATTTTCCTGCGCGGGCAGGCGCTCGGTAACCGGCGCGATGTGTTCTCCAAGATCGGCGACAGCATCACCGCCAGCCCTGCCTTCCTCTACCCGATCGGCGTCGGCGCGGTGCAGTTAGGCGATTACGGCCAGCTCCAGGCAGTGATCAACTACTTCTCGCGCACAACCGCCCGCGATCACAACTCGTTCGCCAACACCAGCCTCGCGGCGCGCAGCGGTTGGACCAGCGGCGATCTGCTCGACCCGGCGCGCAGCTACTCCGAGCTGTGCCTGCCGGGCGAGATGCCGCTCGTGTGCGAGTACCGCGTTACCCGGCCCGCCGTCGCACTGATCATGGTCGGCACCAACGACGCCATGCGCGGCGTGGGCGGCGACGAGTTCCGCTGGCGGCTGGGCGTGATCGTGCAGACCAGCAGCGACATGGGCGTGATCCCGGTGCTCAGCACCATCCCGCCCAATCTCAACGGCGTGGATGTGAGTCTGTACAACAGCATTATCGCCAGTGTGGCAAGCCAGGCCGGGCTGCCGCTGTGGGACTATTATCACGCGCTGGAAGGGCTGCCCAACTCTGGCATGAGCGGCGACGGTTATCACCCCAGCCTGCCGCCCAACGGCGAAACCGGCATCTTCACGCCGGACTATCTGCGCGCCGGCTACACCATGCGCAACCTGACCGCGCTCCAGGTGCTCGACGCCGTGTGGAAGGGGGCGCTGTACTGATGCACCGCTGCGATCAACCGGGTCGCGCTGTATGACGCTGACCTATATCCTGATCTTCGCCGCCGCCGCGATCCCGTTTATGCGACTGGTCCCGGCGCGCGGACGGCCCTGGGGGCTGCTGGCCGGGAGCGTGCTGGCGATGGGCTGGCTGCAAAGCGCGAGCGAAGCGGCTGAGTCCACCTATCTGCTCCCGCTGGCGACCGTGATCCTGACCATCGTCGTGTGGTGGATCGTGCGCCCCGCCGCGCCGGAACAGCCCGCCCCGGCTGAGTACCGGCGCGATACCTGGCTGGCGCTGGCGATCACCGGCGCGGCCCTGGCCGTGATCTGGCTGCTCGCGCCCTACGGCGACCGGCCCGATCTGGCGGCGCTGCTGCCCGGCGCGGCCCTGGCGGGCGTCGCGGCGATCAGTGCGTCGCACCTGCTGGGCGAGCGCGTACCAGATGAGCGGCTGGCCGCCTTCCAACGGCTGGCGGCGCTGGCGATCGGCATGATCGTGCTGCTCCTGCTGGTGATCAAATGGCCGGCACTGTCGCAGGCGCTGGGCGGATGGCTGCACGCTGAGCCGCAAATCGGGATCGCCAGCTTCGTCACGTGGCTCGGCTTCTCATATATCGCCTTCCGGCTGATCGGCGTGCTGCTCGACTTCCGCGCCGGACAGTTGCCCGCCGAAGGCTTTTCGCTGCGCGATATGCTGGTCTATACGCTGTTCTTCCCGGCCTTTACCGCCGGGCCGATTGACCGCGCTCAGCGCTTCATCCCAGAGCTGGATCAGGCCCTGCCGCTCGACTCCTTCCGGCTGGTTGAGGGCACGGCACGGATCGCGATCGGCGTGTTCAAAAAGTTCGTGGTGGCCGACAGCCCGGCCCTGGTGGCGATGAGTCCCGCCCTGATCGACCAGACGGACGGCATCCCCGGCCTGTGGCTGCTGGTCTATCTCTACGCGCTGCAAATCTTCTTCGACTTCAGCGGCTATTCCGATGTGGCGATCGGGCTGGGGCGGCTGTACGGCATCACCCTGCCCGAAAACTTCGACCGCCCCTATTTGCAGTCCAACATCCAGCAGTTCTGGAACCGCTGGCATATCACGCTCAGCCTGTGGTTTCGCGTCTATTTCTTCACGCCGCTCAGCCGCGCCCTGCTGCGCCGTCATATCTCGCCCACGCTCGGCGTATTCGTCGCGCAGATCAGCACCATGCTGCTGATCGGGCTGTGGCACGGCGTGACATGGAACTTCATCCTGTGGGGGCTGTGGCACGGGCTGGGCCTGTTTCTCTTCAAGCTGTGGTCCGACCGTACCCGGATGTGGTATCTCAACGCCGCCCAGCGCCCGCGTGTCCGCCGCGCGATCACGGTTTTCGGCGTGCTGGTCACGTTTCACTTTGTCGCGCTGGGCTGGGTCTTCTTCGCGCTGCCCACGCCCGCCGACAGCTTCGAGATGCTGGCGCGGCTGTTCGGAATAAGGGGATAGGCGATGGCAGGCTGGGACTGGCTGATCAAACCGGGACGCCCCTATAACTGGCGCTTTGCAGGCCGCGTGCTGATCAAAGCCGCGCTGCTGTTTGTTGCAGTCAACCTCGTCTACGCGCTGACGCAACCTCTGCCTCGCCTGAGCCAGATCACGCTCTATAATACGCTGCTGCCGGGCCGTCTGCGGCTGCCGTTCGCCGAGGACTCCCAGGCCGCCTACAGCGTGACACTGGCGCGGATCGAGGGTATGTTCGCCTCGCACGTGATCAGCGCCGGTGCGCCTGCCGGCGACGAATTCCGCGTGGTGATGCTGGGCGATTCATCGGTGTGGGGCTGGCTGCTGGAGCCGGACGAAACGCTGAGCGGCTGTCTGAACGCGCGCGAGCTGCGCACCGCCGACGACCGGCGGCTGGTGGTCTACAACCTCGGCTACCCCGTGCTGGACGTGCTCAAGGACACGATGATCCTGGAAGAAGCGCTCAACTACGAGCCGGATGCCGTTGTGTGGGTGATCACGCTGGCCGGGTTCTACCCCGACGAGCAGTTATTCCACCCCATCGTGCGCGAGAACGCCGACCGTGCCCGCAGCCTGATCGCGCGCTACAACTTGGCGCTCGACCCGGCAGAGCTGCCGGACGAGCCGAACCTGTGGGAACGCACGATCATCGCGCAGCGCCGCCCGCTGGCCGATCTGCTGCGCCACCAGGTCTACGGCTTCGCCTGGGCCTTGACCGGCATCGATCATGTCGATCCCAAGTTTGACGAGAGGCCAACCGAGAACCTGCTCCCCGGCGACGACATCTTCGGGCGGCCCCGCGTCGCGGGCGGCTGGACCGAGGATAACCTATCGATTGACGCGCTGCGGGCCGGGCTGGACCTCGCGGAGCAGGCGGGCGTGCCGGTGCTGCTGGTCAACGAGCCGATCTATCGCAGCAGCGGGCTGAACAGTGATGTGCGTTACAACGCCTACTACCCGCGCTGGGCCTTCGACAGCTACCGCGAGCTGATGGATACCCTGGCCGCGCGCGACGGCTGGCGCTATCTCGATCTGTGGGACGCCGCGCCCAACGATCAGTTCACCGACACCAGCCTGCACCTGACTCCCGCCGCGACCTGTGCCCTGGCCGAGACGCTGACCCCGGCGATCCTGGCACTGGCCGACTAATCAGCTTCGAGCGGCTGCACGCTCACCGCGCCATCCGCCGTGATCTGCACCTGCGCCAGCGTCAGGCTGTCACCCTGATCGCCGCTCAGCCGCCCCGCCGTGTTGTACAGCCCGATGCGCACCACGTATTCACCGGGAGCAGTTCCGGCCAGCGGAATTGTGCGCGTGTCGGGGACCAGTTCGCCCGGCTGCCAGAAGTTCGTCGGGTAGCGCCCACCGTGCGGGGGACCGTCGCCCTGTGCTGCCGGGTTCACATCATCCGGCGGCGTCAGGTGGGCGAACACCTGATAATCCTGCTCCAGCGGTACGGTCGTGCTCCACGTCAGCTCCAGAAACAGATTCCCGTCCTGCGGCGTGATCCGCGCGCCCACCACCTGCACCGGGCCGAGCGTCCCCAGCGGCGCGCCTTCGGCTACCGGCGAGTCGGCGGCCTGGGGCGGGATCACCAGCGAGGCCAGCCGGTACTGGTTGAGCGTGGCGGCTTCGTAGCCCAACGAGAGGAACACGCTCAGCAGGTCGGACTGTGCCCCTTCGGGAATGCCCGCCACCTGATAGGTGCTCACGTGCAGCGGCTCCCAGTTTTCGGGCGGGAAGCGCGTCACGGTCGAGGTGATGGGCGTGCCGTCAGTGCCCAGCATCGTCAGGTAAATATCGATCGGCTTCGGCGGGGCCTGGTTCAGTTCCCAATCGAGGCGGATGCGCACCGGCTGGCCGGGCAAAAGTCGCTCGCGGTCCACCGCATAGCCGATCAGCCGCACGTCCGCGCCGAAGGGTAGATCGGTGGGCCGCGCCGGGCTGAATTCATCGACCGACGCGCCGCGCACCCACATCTGATCGCCGCGCCGCACGATCACCGGCGGCAGGTCAGCCGGGGCATAGGCCAGCGGCGCAAGCGCAGACTGGTTCAGATCGAGTGCGTTGAACGGCGCTTGCAGCGGGTTGAGATAGAGCGCATCGGGAGCCAGCGCCACGATCAGCGAAGTCAGGTCATCACGCGCCAGGAGTTCGGATACCAGCGGGGAGTACGCGCCATCCAGCCGGGTGATCGTCGCGTCGGCCCGGTCGAGCGCGTAGGTCAGCGCGTCGCCGCGATCATGGGCCAGGCTCGCGCCCGGCATATTCGCCAGCGCCTCGCCCAATGCGCGATCCTGCGCGATCCGCGGCTCGGTGCGCGGCGGAGCCACGATCAGCAGCGCCAGCGCCGCGATCAGGGCCGCTCCCCAGGCCGCCGGGCGCAGTCGCACCGGGGCGCGGCGCGCGATCAGCACCACCGCCGCGCCCACCGCCAGCCCCAGGGCCGGACTCTCGACCGGGGCCAGCCCGCCCGTGATCACCAGCCGGGCCGCCAGTTCTGCCGCCGCCCACAGCGCCAGGAACCACAACCGGCGATCGGCCCGCATCACGCGAAAGACCAGCACCGCCGGAAACAGCAGCGCGATCCACAGCGCGCCCAACAATGCCAGATCGCCGCCGCCCATCCCCCCGGCGATCACCAAATCGCCCGGCGCGGCGTCGGTCAGCACCAGCAGCGTGATCGCGATCCAGACCGCCAGCGGCAGCCCCACCGTCTGCCAGTAACGCCCGGCCCGCTCCCGCGCCAGCAGGTAAACGCCCAGGATCACCCCGGCCAGAATCCCACCCGGTGCGAGCAGCGCCGCTACACCTGCGATCAGCCCGGCCAGCCGCCAGCGCCCGCGCTCCGCCGTTTCCAGCGCCCAGAGGATCGCAGCCATCACCAGCGGGTCTGGGGAGCGGAATCCCGCCCAGAGCGGCCACGCCACCAGCCACAGCAGGAGCGCCGCCCCGGTTTCAAGCGCGGTCAGCCCGGCGCGCCGCAGCAGCCGCCAGGCTCCCGCCCCGGCCAGCCCATATCCCGCTGCCGCGATCAGCCCCGCGATCTGCGGTGCGGAATCGGGTTGCAGCGCCAGGGGCAGCACCGGCAGAGGATGCAGCACGAGCAGCGCACGCTCACCGGGGTTATAGACCAGCCCATGCCCGGCGTGGACTTCCTGTGCCAGCCGGTAGGGGAAGAAATCGGCGGCGCGTGCGTAACCGTCCAGCAGCCACACGCCCGCCAGCCCGACGACCGCCAGCACCAGCACACCCCACCCCGCCGCCAGCCAGCGCTCGCGCCCCGTGAATTGATCCGTTGTCATGCGCTCTCCCACCTGGTATGCAGCCTTCCCACCCCTGCTCCGCCCGCGCCCCAAGTCTATCACGGACTTCCGTTTTGTTTCAGGCTGGTGGCACTCATAAACTTCTTTGGTGCGCGCCAGGCAGCTTTTTGGTATGCTTGAGCATTCAACTACGGCATGTTCAGAGCTTTTGGAGAATCCTTATGGAAGCGAATCTAACCGCCAAGCGCACCGGCGCAGAAGAGGTCGTGTGGGACCTGAGCGATCTGTACGCCAGCGTGGACGATCCCGCCATCGAGCGCGACATGCAGCAGGCCGACGCGCAGGCCGAACACCTCGCCGCCAGCTATCGCGGCCAGGTCGCCGCGCTGGATAACGAATCGCTCTACCAGGCCATCACCGAGTACGAGCAGGCCATCGAGATGGCGAACAAGCTCGCCTCGTATGCCCACCTGATCTGGTCTACCGACACCGGCAACGCGGCCTATGGCAAGCTGCTCCAAAAGGTCACCGAGTGGTCCTCACGCCTGGAACAGCAGCTCTTGTTCTTCGATCTGGAATGGATCAACGCGCCCGATGATTTTGCCCAGACCATGATCGATGACCCCGTCCTGGCGCACTACCGCCACTGGCTCGAAGCCACCCGCCGCTACCAGCCGCACATGCTCAGCGAGCCGGAAGAGAAGATTCTCTCCGAGAAGGCGGTCACCGGGCGCGAGGCGTGGGTGCGCTTCTTCACCGAGGTGATGGGTAACACGCGCTATCCGTACAACGGCGAAGAACTGACTCAATCGGGCATCCTGGCCAAGCTGTATGAGCCGGATCGTGAAGTGCGCCGCACGGCGGCCCAGTCGGTGACGGGCGTCCTGCGCGAGAAGCTGCCGATCCTGACCTATGTCTTCAACACGCTGGCCGCCGATAAAGCCTCGGACGACCGGCTGCGTTCCTATCAAAGCTGGATCTCGTCGCGCAACCTGTCGAACGAGGCCAGCGACGAGGTGGTCGATGCGCTGATCGAGGCCGTGACCTCGCGCTATGACATCGTGGCGCGCTACTACCGCCTCAAGCGCGACCTGCTGGGCCTGGACGAGTTGTACGATTACGACCGCTACGCGCCGCTGCCCGCCGCCGCCGGGGAATATCACTGGGACCGGGCGCGCGAGATCGTGCTCAACGCCTACCAGAACTTTCACCCGCGCGTAGCCGAGATCGCGGGCGAGTTCTTCACCCGCGCGTGGATCGATGCCGCCGAGCGGCCCGGCAAGCGGGGCGGGGCCTACAGCGCCAGCACGGTGCCATCCGTGCATCCCTATGTTTTCATGAACTACACCGGCGCGGCGCGCGATGTGATGACGCTGGCGCATGAGTTGGGGCACGGCGTACACCAGTACCTCTCGCGCGAGCAGGGGATGCTCCAGGCCCACACGCCGCTGACCACCGCCGAAATGGCCTCGACCTTTGGCGAAATGCTCGTCTTCACCGACATGACCGCCCAGGCGTCCGATCCGCAGGTGCGGCTGGCGATGCTGGCGAACAAGATCGAAGACTCGTTCGCCACGATCTTCCGCCAGGTGTCGATGAACCGCTTCGAGCACGCGATGCATACCGCCCGCCGCGAAGAAGGTGAGCTGGACAGCGAGCGACTGAGCGACCTGTGGCTGCAAACCCAGCAGGCGATGTTCATGGACAGTGTGCGCATGTCCGATGATTACCGTGTCTGGTGGAGCTATATCCCGCACTTCCTGCACACGCCCGGCTATGTCTACGCCTATGCCTTCGGCGAGCTGCTCGTGCTGGCGCTGTTTGCGCGCTACCAGCAGGAAGGCGGCGGCTCGTTCGCGGAGCGCTATCTGGACGTGCTGCGCGCCGGCGGCTCCGACTGGCCGGAGAAAACGCTCGCACCGATGGGCGTGGACCTGACCGATCCGAACTTTTGGCAGGAAGGGCTGGCCGAGATCGAGAAGATGGTCGATCAGGCCGAGGCGCTGGTCAACGGCCAGTAGGCCCGACCTTTAGCTATTCGAAACCTGACGCCCCAACCGGAGAGCACGCATTCTGGTTGGGGCGTCTGTGTGCCTGCCCCCGCCCTATGACCTTTTGTACCCCCATCTGGCGATAAAGCTCACTGACTCCCGGCGCCCAATTGTGTATAATGACGCTATCTGGTAATTGAGAATCGTTCTCATATAAGTGTTTCTAATCCGAACTAATACAGAGGTTCCTGCCGATGCTCGAAACCCTGCGCGCCCATCTCAAAGCCCAGCCCATCCCTGCCGTGCCCCACGCCTGCACCCCCGGCGTAGACTGCGACGACTGTCCCAACCGGGACCACGTCGCCGCGGCGCTGCCGCTGTGCCTGGTGCGCCCTGGCCAGCGCGCGCGGATCGTGCAAGTTGAGCATGGGCAGCGCTTCCGCAAGCGGCTGGCCGATCTGGGACTGGCGCCGGGCATGGAGCTGCGCGTGATGCAGGCCTCGCACCTCTCCGGCCCGCTGATCCTGGCCGTGCGCTGCGACGCGCGAATCGCGCTTGGCTGGGGAATGGCCAAGAAGATTCAGGTCGAGTTGATCCCCGGATGATGGCATACGTGGATACCTCTCTGCACGCGCCTTACCGCGTCGCCCTGGCGGGCAATCCCAACGCGGGCAAGAGCACGATCTTCAACGCGCTCACCGGCGAGCGCCAGCATACCGGCAACTGGCCCGGTAAGACCGTCGCCCGCAAGGAAGGCGAGTTCGCCATCGACGGCACGCCGGTCCATGTGATCGATCTGCCCGGCACCTACAGCCTCACCGCCTACTCCGCCGAGGAGATCGTCACGCGCGACTATTTGATCCACGATCAGCCGGATGCCGTAATCGCCGTCGTGGACGCTTCCAACCTGGAGCGCAACCTCTATCTCGTCGTCCAGATGTTGGAGCTTGGGCTGCCGCTGCTGGTCGCGCTGAACATGACCGACATCGCCGCCACGCGCGGCCTGAATATCGACGCAGACCGGCTCGCGGCCCGGCTGGGCGTCCCGGTGATCACGACGGTCGCCACGCGCAGCGCCGGGCTGGATGACCTGAAGCACCACCTATTGCACATGATCGAGCACCACGCGCCCGGCCCTATCCATCGTCCGCCGACATCGAAGTCGAATGGAAACCAGCGCGCCGATGATCGCCCTCTCTGCCCCAAATGCCGTTAAGCTCGCGCCGATGACACAGAGCACGATTAAAACCGAAGCCCGGCCCGCACTGGTCGATTATGGCCCGGAGTTAGAACCTCACCTGGCCGCGCTGACTGACCTGATCATCGCGCAGCCTGCGCTGCGAGCCGCCTACCCTCCGCGTTGGCTGGCGATCAACCTGCTCGAAGGCGATCCCGATCTCCAGGCCCAGATCGCGCGGCTGCCGGGCGGCGCGGAGGTGCTGGCCGAAGCGGCGCGCATCACATCGCAGGTGCAGGGCACCACCGGCGAAGACGCCGATACCCTGATCGCGGACCGGCGCTACCGCTTCATTGCCGATCTGGTCAGTGAGGCCGTCACCCGCCCCGCCTCGGCCAGCGATACCACCTCGGATCGCATCGACCGCGTGGCGACGCATCCCTGGCTGGGCGTGCCGATCTTCCTGGCGCTGATGTGGTTCGTCTTCCAGATGACGGCTAACGTCTCCGGCATCTATCTGGACTGGATCGACGGCGTGATCAACGGCCCAGCCGCGCGCTGGATCGTGGCGCTGCTGGGCGTTGCCAGGCTGGGCGGGGGCTGGCTGGAGTCGCTGCTGATCGACGGTGTGATCGCCGGGGCGGGGGGTGTGCTGGCGTTCGTCCCGGTGCTGATGTTTCTCTACTTCTTCATCGCGCTGCTGGAAGATACCGGCTATATGGCGCGTGCGGCCTTCGTCATGGACCGCCTGATGCAGCTTCTCGGCCTGCACGGCAAGAGCTTCATCCCGCTGCTGGTCGGCTTTGGCTGCTCGGTGCCGGGCATCTACGCCACGCGCACGCTCGAAGATCGCCGTGACCGCATTCTGACCGGGCTGCTGGTCCCCTTCATGAGCTGCGCCGCCCGGCTGCCGGTCTACGTGCTGATCGGGGCGGCGTTTTTCGGCGCGAACAGCGGGACGCTGGTCTTTGCCATGTACCTGCTCGGCGTGCTGGTCGCGGTCCTGTCCGGCTTCGTATTCCGCCGCACGATCTTCAAACGCAGCGAGCAGCTTCCGTTCGTGATGGAGCTGCCGCCCTTCCGCCGCCCGTCGCTCAGTACAATTGGCCGCCAGGTCTGGGATCGGACGATGGGCTTCGTGCGCAGCGTGTGGACTGTGATCGTGGCCGCGTCGGTGATCGTGTGGCTGCTGCTCAACATCCCCTATCGTGACGGCCAGCCGCCCGCCCTGTCCGACAGCCTGTTCGGCGGCGTCAGCCGGGCAATCGCGCCGGTCTTTGAACCGGCGGGCTTCGGCAACTGGCAGGCGTCCGGCTCGCTGGTCACGGGGCTGGTCGCCAAAGAAGTCGTGATCAGCACGATGGGCCAGGTCTACGGCGTGGAAGCGCCCGATACGGAAGACGCGCCCGCCGCATCGCATACCTTCCTGGGCGACCTGACCGAGATCGCGTCCGGCTTCGGGCAGGCCACGCTCGACACGCTCAAGGCGACCGCCAGCCTGCTCCCCGGCGTGAATCTGATGGATGACGAGGCCGGAACCGGCGACGATCAAACGGCGCTGCAAGCCGCCCTGCACGATCACTTCACGCCGCGGCAAGCCGTCGCGTTCTCGGTCTTCGTGCTGCTCTATACCCCCTGCATGGCGACCGTCGGCGCGATCCGCCACGAGTTCGGCACGCGCTGGATGTGGTTCAGCATGGTGTATATGCTCAGCGTGGCCTGGATCGCGGCGGTTTTGACCCATCAGGCCGGCAGCCTGCTGGGGCTGGGCTAGAAGTGAGGGACGGTCGATGACGGTTACGCTGCGCCGTGTGCTGGAAGCCTTTGAGGAAGCCGGGGGAGTCATCCGGCTCGACGCGCTCAGCCGCGAACTGAATCTCGACCCCGGCACGCTGGACAGTATGATCCAGCACTGGATTCGCAAGGGGCGCATCCGCGAGGTGCGCGACGGCCTGCCGGACGGCTGCGACTGCCGGGCGTGCGGCATCAAAGGGGCCTGCCCCTTCGTGATCCACCTACCCCGGCGCTATGAGCTGGTGCCCCCGGCGGAACCCGCGCCGCTTGCCACCCCTTAGCGTCACAGCCTGCGATTCTTCCCACGCGGCTCGCCCGATTATCCGGCTGGCTGCATTTTCGTTTCCAACGCGAAACGCAACCCGGTTTATAATAAACAATGCTGCACTGGTCAGAAGCACCCGTCCGAACGCCTGGAGAGCCTTATGCCTGATCCTCGTGGCTACCTGCTGCCTGCCGAACGCCAGATTTTGCTGCGCCGCTACGCGCCCGTGCTCGTGCTGTTCCCAGAGCTGCCAAATCACGCGCCCTATCCCGACGACGGCGACTCGATCTACACCGTGCGCGGCTCGTACCACCCGCGCTCGGCTGAGCTGTTCCTGCAGCATGCCCGCGTGCGCTACCGGCGGCGCGAACTGCTGCGCCATCCGGGGCTGCTGTTCAAATCGCGCTCGCTGCACGAGGAGTACGACCAGATCAAAGACGCTATCGACGCCGAAGCCCTGCGCCAGGCGGTCGAGAAGCACGCCCAAGACCCGCGCTATACCGGCCTGGGCGATGCCGAACTGCGCGCCGCCCTGCTGCGGCATCTGATCCAGGAGCAGTTGGCGCAGCGGGTGCGCGGCCTGGACCTGCCGCGCTATCGTGGCTTCAACCTCGCCCACTGGCGCGCCTACTTCACCTATCTCGCCCAGGCCGATCCCGAAACGCGCCGTTCGGTCGTCTACGGGCGGCTGATGCAAGGGCTGGCCCCGCTGGGCATCGAGCAGGCCCCACCGCAGTCCTCGCTGGTCCAGACCTCGCAGTATGGCCCCTACGATGTCAGCCAGACCTCGGTCGCGCTGCAATACTGGTTCCACTACTACTACGACGACTGGGCCAACCGTCACGAGGGCGACTGGGAATCGATCACGCTGCTGCTGGAGTTGTCCCCGGAGATCGTCCGCACCCGGCGCGAGCTACGTGAAGACGAGCTGCTGGCCGGGGTTACGGTCGGAGATGTGGGCTACTCGTCGCACGAGGACGGCTACCGCCGCCTGTGGCCCGACGTGCAGAAAACGGCGGAAGGCCGCCCCATCGTCTACGTCGCGCGCGGCTCGCAGGCGTCCTACTTTGGCTGGCAGCTCAACGGCTACCCAACCTCGGCCCGCGTCGGATTTGTCGAAAAGGTCCTCTCCGCGCTGGGCGGGCTGTTTCGGGGCAAGCGCTTTTTGGGGCGGCGCTGGGATGGCGAGTTTCGCGCGCGCTTCACGGGCCGCGACCCCAAGAACACCGACTGGGTGCCGGTCGATCCGCAGGCCGGCGACCGGCTCGACGGCACCCCGATTGACGCGCTGGAACAGATGGTGCCGCCCGGCTGCCGGGGCGTTCGACGCACCCCCAGCTTCAGCCCCTACGCCGGGCAGGATCAGCAGACCTACTATCTCGAAACAGAGGACCTGTTCTGGCTGGAACTGGTGCAGGAGTTCGGCGTGCAGTGGGGCGAGGACTTCTTCCTGCCTGGCTCGCGCGGTCCGGTGGGCATCAGCAAAGCCGAGCGCGACGAGCAGCGCCGTTTCATCAACGCCCTGGCGCAGATCGAGGAAGCGATCACCGATGCGCTGTCCCAGATGATGGACTCACAGATCGCCACCGCCAGCGCGCTGCCGGAGCTGAACCAGGCGCTCAAGCCGCTCCGTCCGAACCTGTTGAGCCGCCGCAAGCAGCTTCCGCCCGCCATCCGGCCCTACCTCTACCAGATGTGGGCCGCGCTTCTGCGCTCGCATCCCGAAGCCTGGCCGGGCGGCCCCAATCTGCGCCTGCGCTGGATCTTCCGCCGCCAGCCCAAACCGGGACCGCTGCTCGACCGCGACGACCCGATCTATCACCTCAAGTCGCTGCTGGCCCAGGTCCGGCGCACGCGCTACGAAGAGCAGCATATCAGCTCCAAGTGGGATAACCCGTTCGCCTGGGTGCGCTATATCTGCCGCGCCGACACGTTCTTCTATGGCGTGCCGCCGGCTGCCGAGACGCAGCTCGATATGTCGCGGCTGGATTGTTCGGATGTGGAGATGACCATCACCTGAGGCGTCCGGCATCACGCTCTCAGCCCAGCGCCACGTCAAGCGTCATCATCACCGCGAAACCGATCATCGCGCCCATCGTCGCCAGGTCGGCGTTGCCGTTGCACTGCGATTCGGGCACGACTTCTTCGACCACCACGAAGATCATCGCGCCAGCGGCAAACGCCAGCGCATACGGTAGCAGCGGCTCCGCGATTATCACGGCGACCGCGCCCAACACCCCGGCGACCGGCTCAACCACCGCCGAAAGCTGCCCATACCAGAAGCTCCGCCGGCGTGACAATCCCTCGCCTGCCAGCGGCATCGAGACGGCCACGCCTTCGGGGAAGTTCTGAATCCCCACGCCGAGCGCCAGCGCGATCGCGCCCGCCACCGTCGCTTCCGGCATACCGGACGCCGCCGCGCCGAACGCCACACCGATTGCCAGCCCTTCGGGGATATTGTGCAGCGTGATCGCCAGCACCAGCAGGACCGAGCGCTCCCAGGTGGTCTTAATCCCCTCGGCTTTGGCGTTGGGGTTGAGGTGGATATGGGGCAAAATACGGTCGATCAGGCGCAGGAAAACGCCGCCCAGCAGAAAGCCCACCACCGCCGGAATCCAGGCCGGCAGCGTGCGGCCTTCCGCCATGTTGATTGCCGGGGCCAGCAGCGACCAGAAGCTGGCCGCGATCATGACCCCACCGGCAAAACCCAGCATCGCGTCGAGCAGCCGGCGGCTGACCGTCCGCGTAAAAAAGACCAGCCCGGCCCCTAGTGCGGTGAGTCCCCAGGTGAAAAGCGTCGCCAGCAGCGCCTGAGTTGCTGGCGGGAGAGATTCGAAGAAAGACACGTGCTGCTCCTTGTTTTGCGAAGTATGATAGCGTGGTTTAAGTATACCTAAACTTATAATTTAGAGCAACAAAAAAGGGGCCGGGCGGCCCCCAAACGGCAAACGACAGCGCGCCTACGCCGACGCGATCCCGCCCTCGGTCATGGCGTGGGCATCCAGCGCGCTGCGGGCTTCAGCCTCGGTCATATAGCCCAACTCGACCACCACGTCCAGAATCGAGCGGTTCTCGGCCATCGCCTTCTTAGCGACTTCCGCGCCCTTGAGATAGCCGATAATCGGGTTGAGCGCGGTCACAAGGATCGCGTTTTTGCCCAGCCAGCCCTCGGCCTTCTCGCGGTTGGCCGTGACGCCGACCACGCACTTCTCGGTGAAGGCGTTGACCGCCCCAATCGTGACGTGCATCATCTCAAACAGGTTGTGCGCGATGATCGGCATCATCACGTTCAGCTCAAGCTGTCCGGCCTGCCCCGCCAGCATCACCGTCAGGTCGTTGCCCATCACGTGGAACATTGCCATATTCAGCATCTCGGCCAGCACGGGGTTGACCTTGCCCGGCATGATGCTCGATCCCGGCTGGACCGCCGGCAGGCGAATCTCGTCCAGGCCGGTCGAGGGGCCGCTGCTGAGCAGGCGAAAATCGTTGGCGATGCGCACCAGGTCTTGCGCCAGGGTCCGGATCGCGCCGGAGAAAAAGACCGCATCCTGCATCGACTGCATCGACTCGAACAAATCATCACTGGTGTAGAGCGTGAGGCCCGTCAGGCGGCTCAGCGTCTCGACCATGCGCGAGTGATATTCCGGGTGCGCGTTGAGCGCCGTGCCGGTTGCCGTCCCGCCGATGCCCAAGCGGCGCAGCCCGTCCGCCGCCAGCCTGATCTTCTCGATGTTGCGCTCGACCGCCTTGGCGTAGGCTCCGAACTCCTGCCCTAGCCGCACCGGCACGGCGTCTTGCAGGTGGGTGCGCCCGCTCTTGACCACATCGTCGAACTCGACCGCCTTCTGCGCCAGCGCGTCGCGCAGCCCTTCCAGCGCCCCGATCAGCTCGTCCAGCCGCCACAGGGCCCCCAGCCGGATCGCGGTCGGGATCGTGTCGTTGGTAGACTGCGCCATATTGACGTGATCGTTGGGGTGCACCGGCTTCTGCGGGTCGGTGATGTCGAAGCCGAGCAGTTGGTTGGCGCGGTTGGCGATCACCTCGTTGGTATTCATATTGTGGCTGGTGCCCGCGCCCGCCTGGAACGGATCGACCACGAAATGATCGTTCCAGCGCCCGGTCAAAACCTCGTCTGCCGCCGCGATCAGCGCCCCAACCAGCTCATCCGCCGGGATGGTGCGGTCACCCACCTGCCGGTCCTCGAACAGGCCGAGCGCGTGATTGACTTCCGCCGCCGCGCGCTTAACCACCGCCTGTGCCCAGATAAACGCCGGGTAGGGGCGCATCCCGCTCACCGGGAAGTTCTGCACCGCGCGCTGGGCCTGGGCGCCCCATAATGCCTCAGCGGGGACCTGCATCGTGCCTAAAGAATCTTTTTCCGTCCGAAAATCGCTCATTCAAACACCTGGCCGGGGAGAGGCCGATCCTTTCTCTCTGCGTATGCCTTCGCTGAGTGCAATATATAGCGGAATCGCCGGGAGTTTGCCAGTGATACCAGCGCGCTCGCTTCGATTTGACCACCCCGCCCCGCTGACCGTAAAATCTATTCGCATCATGTTGTAGTCTCGTTCCGGCGGTGATGGAGATCACGCGATGTGGAGACGCCTGTGCCTGCTCATTACAGTCATCATCATTCTCGCGGCTGGCACGTCTGCCATTCCGGCTCGTGTCCACGCTCAGGCTTCGGTCAGCGCGCAGGCCTGGACGCCCTATGCGATCACGGTCTACCGCAGCCCCGACCGCAGCGATCATATCGTGGGGGTGCTCGCGCCCGAAACCGGCGTCCAGCTTGAGGGCCGCACGTCCGACACCGCCTGGGTGCTCACCCACAGTCTGGATGGCATCGTGCGCGGCTGGGTAGACAGCGGCTACCTGGAATACGCGCCCGACATCGACATTACGGGGCTGCCCATCAGTGACGAAGAGATGTTCGTGCCGCTGCCCTTCGCGCCGGGGCGCTACCGCAATATCGACCTGAGCACCTACCCGGTCGTCCCGACCGATCTCGGCCAGGCGCGCGCTATCTTCGAGAGCGGCCAGCAGCAAAACCGCAAGCCCACCGTCGTCTCGAAAATCGGCGACTGCCTGACCGACAACCAGTACTTCCTCAGCCCCTTCGGCTGGCACGAGTACAATCTGGGCAATTTCGTCCAGCTCCAGGAAGTGATCAGTCATTTCTCGCTCTCGCTCAGCTACGACAGCCTGGCGGCCTATGACGGGCTCGTGACGACCGCCGTGCTCGATCCGGCCTTCGCCAACCCGATGGCCTGCCTGCCCGGCGAATCGCCGCTGCGCTGCGAGTACCGCATCCGGCAGCCGAGCGTGGCCGTGATCATGTTTGGCGCGCAGGATTTGCTGTTCACATCCCCGGCGGATTTTGACCGCAGCCTGCGCCGGATCGTCCACGAGACGATCCAGGCCGGGGTGATCCCGATCCTCAGCACCTTCCCCGGCAATGTGCGGCTGTGGGATGAATCGGTCGAGTATAATCAGATCGTGGTGCTGGTCGCGCTCGATTACAACGTACCGCTGATCAACCTGTGGCGCGCGCTGGAGCCGCTGCCCAATCACGGCCTCAACACCGACGGGCGGCACCTCAGCCTGCCGGTCACGACCGGCGGCGATCTGACCGGAGACAACCTGCGCCAGGGCTACCCGCTGCGCAATCTGGTGACGCTCCAGACGCTTGACGCGCTGTGGCGCACGGCGATGCAGCAGCCCGGCGCGTAATCAAGGAATAGATGCTTCATGCGACGCTCGCTGCTGCCCTGCATCCTGATCCTGTGCCTGGGGATCGCTCTCTTCGGCCCGGCGCTTGATCCCGCCCAGGCCCAGACCCCACCCGACGCGCGCACCGTCGGCCAGCTTAATCTGCGCTCCGGCCCCGGCCAGACCTACACCGTGATCACCCGCCTCGCGCCCGATACCGGCCTGCTGCTCGAAGCGCGCAGCGAAGATGCGGCGTGGCTGCTCGGCCACACGCCCGGCGGCCAGTTTCGCGGCTGGATCGCGCGCCAGTTCGTGACGCTGCGCCAGGGCTTCGACGCCGCCGCCCTGCCGCTCAGCAGCGAGATCGTGCGCGGCGTGGCTTACGAGGCGGTCGATCTGGCGGACGGAGCCGATCTGATACACGCCCGCGCCGCCGCGATCGATCCGCACGCCTACCCGGTCATCCCCGCGCACATGGGACGCGCCCCCCAGCTTTACCGGCGCGCCCTGGCCGCCGGGCGCGATCCGGGTGTGATCAGCAAAGTGGGCGACTGCAACACGGCGGGCTGGGTGTTCCTGTTCCCCTTTGGCGAGGGCCGCTACACCCTGGGCGACTATGGCGATCTACAAGGCGTGATCGATCACTTCGCGGAGTCGCTGGCGTGGCGCACCTTCGCCGCGCACAACGGCCTGAATGCCAGCGCCGTGCTCGATCCGCTGTGGGCCGATCCCGCTCACTGCCAGCCAGGCGAATCGTCGCTGGCCTGCGAATATCGGCTGCACAACCCGGCCTTCGCAATCATCATGTTTGGCACCAACGATCTGCTCTCACTCAATTCGGACCAGTTCGACCATGCCCTGCGCCGCGTGATCAGCGCCACCATCGAGGCCGACATCGTCCCGATCCTGAGCACCTTCCCGCTGCATCTGGCCCTGCCGGAGCGCGCCATCACGTTCAACCAGATCGTGATCCGCGCCGCGCTCGACTACAACATCCCGCTGATCAACCTGTGGCGCGCGCTGGAGCCGCTGCCCAATTTCGGCATCGCCCCGGACGGCTTCCACCTCAGCGGGCCACAGACCTTCGCCGGGGACCTGACCGATCCCAACCTGCAAACCGGCTTCCCAAGGCGGAATCTGGTTACGCTGCAAGGGCTGGACGCGGTGTGGCGCGCGGCGCGCGGCGCATCCTAGCCGGGCAGCGTTTCGTATGGCAAATCCCAGGCCAGCCGTGTAGAATGGCCCGCGTTGCCGGGGGCAACCTGCGCCGACTGCACCTGCCCGAACTGCCATGACCCTGACCCACATCCTGATCTTCATTGCCGCCGCCCTGTTCTATCTCGCCCTGCTGCCGGCTCGCTGGCGCGCATGGGCGCTCTTCGTGGGCAGCATCGTCGCCATTTACTGGCTCCAGCCCGCGACGCGCATCCGCACCCTGGATTTCATCTTTCCGACGGCGACGCTGGCCCTGGTCGCGCTGGCGTGGCTGGCTTCGCGCGCACCCGATCAAGGCTGGCGGCGTGAGGATACCGCTTCGGCGCTACTCATGGCGGCGCTGGTGATCGCGCTCTCATTGGGGCGCTACATCGTGCCGGAATACCGCATCACGCCTTCGCGCCCGCCCGCACCGGCCACCGTCGCGCTCGTGGTGCTGGCGACCGTCGCGCTGCTGGCTCTGCTGCGCCGCGTCCCCCGGCCCAATCGCCGCCTGGCCGGACCGGTGCTGCTGTTCATCGTGATCGTGTTTGTCGTGCTGAAGACCGGGCCGCTGGCCGAGGCTACCAGCGGTTGGATCCGCGAGCGCATGGGCCAGCCCGCCGCGCTGGCAACCGCCGCCGAGCTGGAATGGCTCGGCTTCTCGTATGTCTCGTTCCGGCTGATCTCAACCCTGCGCGACCGCCAGACCGGGCGGCTGCCCGCGATGACGCTGCGCGAGTACACGACCTACGCGATCTTCTTCCCGGCCTACACCGCCGGGCCGATTGACCGCGCCGAGCGTTTCCTGCCGGACCTGCACACGCTGCCCGGTCCCGATCCAGCCTGGCTGGCCCAGGGCAGCATGCGGATCGCGGTCGGTATCGGCAAGAAATTTGTGATCGCGGACAGTCTCGCCCTCTTCGCGCTGGACGCCGCCAAAGCGCAGCAGGCCGATTCGGTGGCGGGCCTGTGGGTGCTGCTCTACGTCTACGCCTTCCAGCTCTATTTCGATTTCAGCGGCTACACCGATATCGCCATTGGACTCGGCCAGTTGTTCGGAATCAAGCTGCCGGAGAACTTCAGCCAGCCCTATCTCAGGCGCAATATCACCCAGTTCTGGCAAAGCTGGCACATCACGCTGAGCAACTGGGTGCGCTTCTACGTCTTTTCGCCGCTGACCCGCTACCTGCTCATGCGCCCGCGCAAGCCGTCGCCAACCGTGCTGGCGCTGATCGGCCAGATGACGACGATGATCGTGATCGGGCTGTGGCACGGCGTAAGCTGGCATTTCGTGGTGTGGGGCATCTGGCACGGCCTGGGGCTGTTCGCGCACAAGGTCTGGAGCGACCGTACGCGCCCCTACTATTTGCGCCTGCGCGAGCGTCCCCGGCTGGCGCAGGCTGTCGCCGTGCTGGGCGTGGTGCTCACCTTTCACTTCGTGACCCTGGGCTGGGTCTGGTTCGCCCTGCCCGATATCGGCACAAGCTGGGATATATTTTTGCGGTTGTTGGGACTGTAACCGATGCAAACCTGGAAGTGGCTTTACGACCCGGCTTCACCCTACCGCTGGCGCTTCCTGATCAGCGTGCTCGTGCGCGCCGCGCTGCTGTTCGTGCTGTTCAACCTGGTCTTCGCGCTGGTCGACCCGCTGCCCACCCTGGGACGCCTCTCGGCCTATAACACGCTCTTTCGCGGGCGCGAGCGCCTGCCCTATGGCGAGAACCCGGCGGCGTCCTTCAACCTGAGCCTGTTCCAGCTTGACGCCATGCTCGCGTCGCACGCGCTGGCCGGAGCCGGTGACGATGAATACCGCGTGCTGGTGATCGGGGATTCGTCGGTGTGGGGTATCCTGCTGCGCCCCGGCGAGACGCTGGCCGGTCAGATCAACGCACTCGAACTGACTGTCGATAATCACCCCGTGCGCGCCTACAATCTCGGCTATCCCACCATGTCGCTCGTCAAGGACCTGATGCTGCTCGATTACGCGCTGCGCACTGATCCCGATCTGATCGTGTGGGCGTTCACGCTGGAGTCGTTCGCGCCGGATGTACAGCTTGAGTCGGCCATCGTCCGGCACAACGCGGAGCCGGTGCGCGGCCTGATCCGCCGCTACGATCTGGACCTCGACCCGGACGATCCGCGCTTCGAGACGCTGACGTTCTGGGAGCGAACCATCGTTGGGCAGCGGCGCGCCCTGGCCGACCTGCTGCGCCTGCAATTCTACGGCGTCGCGTGGGCCATCACCGGCACCGACCAGGAATATCCCGCCGACTACACGCCCGCCCAGGTCGATCTGGCCGGTGATGAATCCTGGCACGGCTACGACGCCCCACAGCCGCTCACCGCCGATGATCTCGCGCTGGATGTGCTGCACGCGGGAGTCACGCGGGCAGGCGAGACGCCGATCCTGCTCGTCAACGAGCCGATCCTGATCAGCGACGGCGAAAACAGCAATATCCGCTACAACTTTTTCTACCCCCGCTGGGCCTACGACGCCTACCGCGATCTGCTCCACGAACAGGCGGAGCACGCGGGCTGGCGGCTGCTCGATCTGTGGGATGCCCTGCCCGATCCCGCCTGTTACACTGACAGCGCGGTCCACCTCACCCCGGCATGCTCGGCGCGGCTGGCTAGGCGCGTCGGAGCGGCGATCGTGCAGACCACGCCTGGAGAGTCGCACGGCGGCTAGCGCGACTTTAATTTGGCGAATTACGTATTGAGCAATAACATCAAGCACAGACTCGCGATCAAGAGCCTGGGCCACGCGCCTCAGGCATCGAGGGAGATAAGCCGATGGCCGAGCCGTTCATCGAAGTACACAAACTCGTGAAAACGTTCGAAACGCCCGCCGGGCCGCATAACGTGCTGCGCGGCATCGACTTCACATTGAATAAGGGTGAGTTTCTGGGGCTGCTGGGCCCATCGGGCAGCGGCAAGACGACTTTCCTCAACATGCTGGCCGGCATCGACAAGCCAACCGCCGGCAGCGTGCTCGTCAACGGCGTGGACGTGGTGCAGGCCAAGCAGCGCCATCTGACACGCTGGCGTGGGCGCAATATCGGGATCGTCTTCCAGTTTTTCCAACTGCTGCCTACCCTGACCGTCGTCGAAAACGTTATGGTCCCGATGGACTTTGCCGACGTGTTCGAGCCGCGCGAGCGCCGCGATCGGGCGATGGCCCTGCTGGAGCGCCTGGGTATTGCCGACCAGGCCAATAAGACGCCCGATATGCTCTCCGGCGGCCAGCAGCAGCGTGTAGCGATCGCCCGCGCCCTGGCGAACGACCCGCCGCTGGTGATCGGTGACGAGCCGACCGGCAACCTGGACCGTATGAGCGCGGGCAATGTCTTCGAAATTTTCCACGAGATGGCCGCACAAGGCCGGACCGTGCTGATCGTCACCCACGACCGCGAGCTGGCGAACAATATCTCGAAGGTCATGGTCCTGGCCGACGGCATGATCGAGGCCACTACGCTCGAAGCCGCCGCCCGCCGCCGCACGCAGGAGCTGCGCGCGATCCAGCTTCGGACCCAGGAGCGCCGTGCACTGAAGACGAAATCGCAGGAAATGCGCGCGACACAGTAGTTCTGCTGCCGCCCGGCGGCAATCACAGTTCAAATTACAGCGGGGATGATGCCAATCGGCATTGTCCCCGTTGTCGTACAAACACCGACAATGACATACAATAGGTATAAGGTAGCTTGTGGGCCTCACCTGTAAAAAGTGACTTTTAGGAGAAACGACATGAACATTTCCCAGCGCGAGCAAAATGGCGTCGTGATCTACACGCTCGATGGACGCGTCGATAGTGAGGGTGCGGTCGATCTCGATCTGGCGCTTCAAACAACAACCACCGAAGGCAAGTATCGGATCGTCCTGGATATGTCGCAGGTGCGCTATATCAACAGCGCCGGGCTGCGCACCCTGGCCGACATCCTCACGCAGTGCAAGGAAAACGGCGGCGACCTGCGTCTGGTCGATCTCAATCCAAAAGTGCAGCGCGTCTTTCAGATTATCGGCTTCGACAAGTTCTTCATGGTCTATCCGACGGTCGATGCGGCGCTGTCCGGCTTCTAGTCCGGCAGCCGCGACGCCAGCCTTGACCACCTTAACAGCATAAAACGCCTGTGGGAACAGCCCTCAGCGCAGGGGGCTGTTTTTATTCCGGCAGCTGCACGAGAGAGAATTGGTATGTTTTTAGGCGAACTCCGCATTCAGGCTATCACCGACAACCTGCGGCTGATCTCACACTTCGTGCACGGCATCGGCCACCGCCTGTCGCTCTCCGACAAGATGCTGTTCGATCTGGAGCTGGCAGTCGAAGAGGCCGCCACCAATATCATCAACCATGCCTACCCAGACGACAAGGGCGATCTGATCGTCACCGCCGAGCAGACCGGCGACTTCGTGCAGATCACGCTGACCGACTGGGGCAAGCCGTTCGATCCCAGCATGGTCCGACCCTTCGATCTGAACGCTCCGGTCGAGACGCGCATCCGGGGCGGAATGGGGCTGCACTTCATCCATACCCTGATGGACCGCGTCGAGCGCGAAACCGCCAGCCGGCCCGGCGCCCCGAACACCATCCGGCTGATCAAGCACATCGAGCGCGCCGCACCCGATGCCCGCCCGATCAGCGCCGCGCAGGAGCTGAACGCGATCCGCACCATCAGCGAGGTGATCACGTCCAATATCGAGCTGGACGACCTGCTGAGCCTGATCCTCAACAAGCTGATCACGACCATCAATGCCGAGCGCGGCACGATCTATCTTGTCGATCACGAGCGCGGCGAGCTGTGGTCGCGCGTGCTGCTGGACGAACTGGGGCCGCTCTCCGAGATCCGGCTCAAGCTGGGCGAGGGCATCGCCGGGACGGTTGCCGCCACCGGCGAAACGCTCAACATCCCCGATGTCTACGCCGACCCGCGCTTCCAGAAAGATTTCGATGAAGCGTCCGGCTTCCGCACGCGCTCGCTGCTCACCGCGCCGATGTTCAACCCCCAGCGGCAGGTGATCGGCGTGGTGCAGGTGCTCAACAAACATGGCGGGCCGTTCACCGCGCGTGACGAGCGCCTGCTGGCCGCGATGTCGTCCCAGGCTGCGATCAGCATCGAGAACGCCCGGCTCTACGAGCAGGAGCTTCAGCAGCGCCTGCTCAACCAGGAGCTCAAGACCGCCCACAACATCCAGGCCAGCTTCCTGCCCGACACGATCCCGCAGGTGGCAGGCTGGGACCTGGCGGCGCTGTGGTATCCGATTCACAGCGTGGCCGGGGACTTCTACGATCTCAGCCCGCTCGACGACGGGCGGCTGGCAATCATGATCGCGGATGTGTCGGGCAAGGGCATTCCGGCGGCGCTGTTCATGGCGCTGAGCGTAACCGTGCTGCGCTTCGGCATTGGTTTCGATCTACCGCCCGGCGAAGTGCTGCGCCGCGCCAACGAGCTGATCATCGCCGAGCAGCGCTCGCGCATGTTCGCAACGGTATTCCTCGGCTACCTGGGGCTGGACGATGGCGGGCTGCACTTTGCGTCGGGCGGGCACAACCCGGCCATCATTTACCGCGCTGCCAGCGGCACCTGCGAGGCGATCTCGGCGTCCGGCGTGGCAATCGGCATCTTTCGCGGCGCGGACTTCGAGGAAGCAACGTTTCATCTGGAGCCGGGCGACATCCTGGCGCTGTATACGGACGGCATCAGCGAGGCGCTCAACGACGACGAAGAGGAATTCGGCGAGGAGCGAATCCAGGAATTGATCGCGCGCCACGCCGCCCGGCCCGCGCAGGAGTTGGCACAGCTTGTGCTCGAAGCCGTAGACGAGTTCTGCGGCCAGCAGCACCGGATCGACGATGCCACGCTGCTGATCATCCGGCGCACCGGCTCTCCGCCCGCCTGAGCGCCGCGCTATCCCAGAATCCGGTCGATCGCGTCGGCAAGCTGCGCCAGGTTGCGCACCTGATATGTCTCGCTGCACAGCGGCGCATAGGCCAGCATATCGCTGTCGCCCGTGCCCCACTGGGCCGGATATTCGGGATTCATCCAGATCAGCTTGCGCGCGCGGCGGCTGATGCGGCTGAACGAGTCCAGGCCGGGATCGTTGTAGTTGTTGCGCCCATCGCCCAGCACAATTACCGTTGTTCGGCTGTCCACCGTATCCAGAAAATCGGACTCGAACTGCTTCAGGCTGTAGCCCAGATCGGTATTGTAGTAGCCGGAAGGCAGCTTGGTCAGCACGACATAGACCGCCTGATCGATGTGCTGGCTGAACAGATCGGGCGTCACGTCTTCCAGGTGATCGATGAAGGCAAAACTGCGCGTCTTGCGCACCTGATCTTGCAGCTCGTGCAGCAGCCGCAGGAAGAACTCGGCCACCGGGCGCATCGAGGTGCTGATGTCGAGGATGCACACCACCTTCGGCTTCAGCCGCCGCTCCTTGTAATGCATCTCGAAGGGTACCCCGGCATAGCGCAGGTTGGCGCGGAGCGTCGCCTTGGCATCCAGCCGGCCCTGCTTGCCCCGCTTCTGGCGCAGCGCCGCGCGGCTCCGCAGCCGGGCCGCCAGCCGCCGCACCTGCTCGCGCAGTTGATCCATCTCGTTGGGGCTGAGCGAGCTAAACGGGCGCTGCATCAGATCGTTCATCGGCTTGCGGCGCTGGTATTCCTCGACCGCGTTATCGCGAATCTTCTGCCCGGCGAACTCGTTAAGCTGCTGCTCCAGCCGGTCGCGGTTCTCGCCTACCTGCTCCTTAAGCTGCTCGATGGCGTTGGGGTCCATGCCCTGCGCCGCCAGCATCTCCCACAGCATCTCCAGCAGCTCGTCGAGCTTGTCCCAGCCCAACAACTCCTGCATCCGCTGCGCCTGGCGTTTGGCCTCGTAGGGCGAAAGCGAGGTGGACTGATCGAGGCCGGACTGCTCGCCCAATTCTTCGAGGTCCTGCTCGGTCGGGCCGCGACCGCTCAACAGCCATTCGAGAAGCTGCTGCAAGTCCTGCGTCAACTGCTGGATCGCCTGCTGGAGCATCTGCTGTTGTTCAGGAGTCAGATCGGCCTGGGGATCGATCAGCGGGGGTGTGTTGGTGCCGAAGAATTGCGGGAACAACTCCTCGAACACCGGGATCGAGTCCGCATCTTTGACCAGCGTCGAGCGCAGGCTCAGCCGGAAGGCGTCGCGGTCGATCACGCCCATATAGCCGATCGCGTACCAGGCGTCCTGGCTCTCGGCGATCGACACCCGCACGCCCGACGCGCGCAGGGCCGCGATAAATCTAGCGATACGTTCTTCCATGCCCATTACCTCCCTGGCGTCTGATCAACTGGCGGGCGCGGGTCACGTCGGATTCGTATTTGAGCAGCACCGTCAGCGTGTTTTCGAGCGTTTCGGGATCGAGCGCGCGGGCGTTGAGCGTCACCAGGGCGCGTGCCCAGTCAAGCGTTTCGCTCACGCTGGGGTTCTTCTTCAGATCAAGCTGGCGCAGCGACTGCACCATCTCCACCGCCTGGCGCGCCAGTTGGGGCGAAAGCTGCGGGACCTTGAGCTGCACGATGCGCAGCTCTTCTTCGACGTTGGGATAGTCGATGTAGATGTACAGGCAGCGCCGCTTAAGCGCTTCGCTGAGTTCGCGGGTATTGTTGCTGGTCAGCAGCACCGCCGGGTGCTGTTTGGCCTTGATCGTGCCGATCTCCGGCACTGTCACCTGAAAGTCGCTGAGGACTTCCAGCAAAAACGCTTCGAACTCGGCATCGGCGCGATCGATCTCGTCGATCAGCAGCACGGTCGGCTGCTCGTTGTTGATCGCGCGCAGCAGCGGGCGCGGCAGCAGGAAGCGCTCCGAGAAGAACACATCCTCTTCATTGGCGAGCCGGTCGGCGGCGTCGCCCAACGACTGCGTATCGGCCAGCAGGGTCGAGAGCTTGTCGCGCAGCAGTTGGGTATAGAGCATCTGCTTGGCATATTCCCACTCATACAGCGCCTTGCTCTCGTCCAACCCTTCATAGCACTGGAGCCGCACGAATTCGCGGCACGTTGCCGCCGCCCAGGCCTTGCTCAGTTCGGTCTTGCCCACGCCCGCCGGCCCTTCGGCCAGCAGCGGCTTACCGAGTTTTTCTGCGAGATAGACTACCGTAGCGATTTCATCCGACGCGATGTACTTCTGTTCCGCTAACGCCTGCCGTACGTGATTTACCGATTCAAACATTCCCCATCTCCTTTGACGGTCGTTGCCGATGCGTACCCACCCGTTGTAGCAAGTGCCCAGGACGGGCTGAACATTGACGCGTGAGTGTTGTAAGGCCGGACGGCCCGTCGGTCGAACGGGTAAAGCTGCCGGGTCCGGCGGCATTTACACCATTTCAATCAATTATATCAACGTTATGCAGCGTCAACCTGCGCCCAGCGGAGAGCTTTGCCGAAAATGGCCGAACAGATGATCCAGCCGGGCGGGAATCAAAACCGGCCACGATCCGAGGATCGTGACCGGCAGAGCGCCCTATATCCGGTGCGCCGTTACACTTCTCGCACCAGTTCCGGCTCAGGCTCTGGAATGGAGGCGAGTAGGAACCCATCTGCCAACGCGGGCAGTTCCTGCTCGTGTGGGCTGTGCTCCAGGATCAGCCGCACCGAACGATCATAGGTGAAGTAGTTCCACGCCCAGTTGACGAGCACGTTCAGCCGGTTGCGGAACCCGACCAGCGTGATCAGATGCAGCCCCAGCCAGGCCAGCCACGCCAGGAAGCCGGTGAGCTGGATCTTGTAGAAGATCCACGCTACCGCCCGGCTGCGCCCGATGGTCGCCATAATGCCCCGGTCGATATACTTGAAGTCCCGCTGCGGCTCGCCCTTCAGCCGCCGCAGGATGTTGCGCGCGGCCAGCATCCCCTGTTGTTTGGCGACCGGGATCAGCATTGGATAGGGCTTCCCCTCTTTATCCAGCAGGTGCGCCATATCGCCCGCGACGTACACATCGTCATCCCCGATAAGTTGCATGGTCGGACGCACCGGCACGCGCCCGCCGCGCTCCAGCGGCACATCCAGCATCTCGGCGACCGGCGACGCCTTGACGCCCGCCGCCCACACCAGCGTGTAGGTCGGGATCACCGTGCCATCGTCGAGCGCGACATGGTCCGGGGCAGCATCAACCACGCTGCGCCCCAGGATCACCTCGACGCCCAGGTTCTCCAACTGGCGGCGCGCTGCCGCTTGCAGACGTTTCGGGTACGGCTGGAGCAGGTGATCCTGCATCTCGACCAGAATCACGCGCCCCTTGAAATCGCCCAACTGCTTGGCGAACTCGTTGTGCAGCACATGCACATACAGCTCATATAGCGCACCCGCCATCTCCAGCCCGGTCGGGCCACCGCCGACGATCACGACGGTGGTCAGCGCCTGGCGCAGCGCCAGATCGTCGGCCCAGGCCGCATACTCGAACAGCTTGAGCGTGTGGTTGCGCAGGACAACGGCGTCGGCCAGGTCCTTCAGCTCGAAGCCATGCGTCTCGATCTGGTCCAGGCCAAAGTAGTGTGTCTTGCTGCCCGCCGCCACGATCAGATAGTCGTAGCGCTCCACCCGCTGCGTGCTGTCATACGCAACGGTGACGGTTTTGGCCGCCCGGTCGATGGTCTGAACTTCGCCCAGCAGAATCCGCACGTTGCCCTTGTTGCGGAAGATGGCCCGCACCGGATAGGCGACCTCGCTGGGATCGAGGCCGGATGTCGCAACCTGATAGAGCAGCGGCGAGAAAGTGTGGAAGTTGTGCCGGTCGATCAGCACCACATCGACGGGCTGGCCGGCCAGCTTGCGCGCGGCATACAGGCCGCCAAAGCCTGCGCCGATGATCACAACTGTGGGGCGTGCAGCGGTCACTGATAGCTCCTTTCGACCCACCTTGTGAAATTTCGAACATTTCTATCTAGACTATAGCATAATTCCGGGGATTTTGTAAATACTCATCATAAAAATTACGATAGAAGTCCGGCCAGCCGGATCAAAAAGGGGCCGAGTACCCCTCGACCCCTGCTCCGTCTGTATCGACAAGCACCGGCCCAGCCGGTCGGCGCTAGTCGTATATCCCGTAGCCGGAACTGCGATTCTCGGCCTCTTCGGAATCCGGCGCGGCAGACTGCTGCTCCGGTTCGGCCACCGGCAGGACGGGCATGCTGCCCATCGCCAGCGCATACTGGTAGACCGTCTCGGCCCCGCCCTCGCCCGCGACCGGCTCGACCACACCGTCACCGTCAGCATCCTCACCGCTCAGAAACAGGTTGGTCAGCCGCACGATCTCCTGCGCCTGTTCGGCGCTGGTCTCGCCTTCTCCGGTTGCGACCGCCAGTGCCAGATCGCGCAACTCAGCCGCCCACCCGCCGAGATTCTGCGCGGCGGCTTCCAGATAGGCGGCATTAGTCTTGATCCACTCGGTCGCGGTCGCGGTTCCGGCGGAGTAGCGCGCGTGCTCGATCGTGCCCTGGATATACCCCGTTCCTCCCGCGCTCGGCAGCACGCCAAACCCGTCGCTCGGATCGGATACCGTCCCGTCGCCGTCCAGGTCGCCGTAGTTCGCGCCGCCCTGCCCCTCGATGATATTGACCAGCGCCTCGGCCTGCCGCCGGACCTCGACCACATCCCCGTTTTCTGCGCCCTCGAACAGCGCGACAGTGGCGGCATACATCAGATCGGCGTCGTGCATCAGGCCCAGCGTCAGCCCGGTACTGTCAGGTGCGCCATCGAACGCGACCACCAAGTGCCGGATGTGCATCAGCGCTTCGTCGGGCACCGCCCCCGCATACGCGACTCGATTGGTCGGCAGCGGGTTGGAGTCCGGGTTTGGCTCGACCGTGATCTCGAACTCGCCAAATCCGGCCATCAGGTTTTCGCCCTCTTCAGACTCGAAGGTCAGCGCGCCCACGCCTGACTCGTCTACGTCCAGTGTTCCGAGACTGCGCCGCGTCTCGCCGCCCAGCAGCCAGGCTTCATACAGGCTATCGGCGGACAGCGGCACCAGGCCGGAGACTTCGAGCCGCACCTGGTTAACCTCGGCGGAGCCATCCGCCCAATGCAGCATTCCCCGGCTGCTCGGCACGGCTGCATTTTCCTGCCCTTCAGCGCCGATCACGGTTGGAGGCTCGTCTTCATCCGTCAGGGTTAGGACCGTCAGCACCGCCGCCGTCCCCAGCAGGATCGCCAGCACCGCCGCCACGATCAGGAGCATCGGTCTGCGAGACTGCCGCTTCCCGGCATCCATCCGGACCTGCGGCTTCATCGGTCCCCGCCCGACCGACGACTGCACCCCCAGCGGCGGCGTCGAAGGGATCAGCAGCGCCTCAGCCGGGGTGATCGGCATCCGCAGCACGGCGCGCAGGTCCAGCGCCAGCTCGCCCGCAGACTGGTAGCGCTCGCGGCGATCTTTCGCCAGTGCGTGCAGGATCACCCGCTCGACCCCCGGTTCGACTTCGGGCATGGGGGGTGGCGGCTCGGTGATATGCTTGATCAGCGTCGCCGCGACCGTATCGGATTCGGAGTCGAACGGCAGGCGGTTGGTGAGCATCTCGTAGAGCATGATGCCCAGCGAGTAGATATCCGAGCGGGCATCCACTGTCTCGCCGCTGACCTGTTCGGGACTCATATAGGCGGGCGTGCCGACGATCATCCCGGAAGCAGTCTGCACGGTTGCGTTCGCCATGCGCGCTACCCCGAAATCGGTCAGGACCGGCAGCACGTCGTCCGGCAGCGGCAGCTTCATCTCGACCGGGCCATTTTCGCGGCGCAGCAGCACATTCGAGGGCTTGACGTCGCGGTGAACAATCCCGCGCGCGTGGGCGTAATCGAGCGCCGCGCAGATATACGTTGCCAGCCGGGCTGCGGACTGGGGCGGCATCGGGCGCTTCATGCGCCGCAGCACCGACAGGTAATCCGCCAACGAGGGGCCTTCGAGCAGCTCCATAATGATATAGGGCTGGTCTTCCACCACGTCGAAGTCGAAAACCTGGATGACATTGGGGTGGCGCATCGCGGCGACAGCCTGTGCCTCGCTGCGAAAACGCGCCAGGACGGTGTCATCTCCCGACAGATGCCCATGCAGAATCTTCACAGCGACCGGGCGATTGAGCGTGGTATGCCGCCCCATATAGACTTCGGCCATACCGCCCCGCCCCAGGAGCTTTTGAATCTCGACTTTCGAAAGTGTGCGCCCGATCCAGCCTGCCATTGTGCGCCTCCAGGTCGTCCTACCCTCACCGGGCATCAAACCAGCGCGCCGCACAGGGCCGCCATTCGCCGCCCTGTAAGCGCCATCCTAAATCGACACAAGCCCAGATTCTCTCATAAATTTATCGGTGGTTGAGAGCAAGCGGGACGCGGCGGAATAAAAAAGCAAAAATCCTATAAATTGTATTGTACCTGTAACCGTTAGCCGCGCAAACCCTCTTCATTAACTGATTACGCGAGGAAGTGTGCTTTTGGATGAAGTCGCCCAAGGTGCGTGCTGCCAGGGTGATGTATAATGGTACAGCAATAACGGTTTTCAAACCTTGTTCGCTGGCAACTGGAACGCTGTGAGAGATATGAAGTATTGGCTATGAATCGGGATAATGTAATTCTGGACCCTGGCGATCTGGAAGGTACGCTCCGCCGGCTGGCACTTGCCTACGATCTCACCCCGGATGTGCTCGAAATGGTCGCGCAGGTGCTCGCGATCTATCCGTGCTCGGCCCGCGTGCGCTACGACGAAGCGGCGGCCCTGCTCTACCAGGGTATCTCGCTGACCGACAAATTCACCTTCAACATCGAAACCGACGATCTGATCGTCTTCGACGACTCGCCTGAAACGCTGATCGACGCGCTGATCGAGATGGCGATGTACCTCACCGGCTTCAGCACCATGCTCGGCAACGAAGAGGAATGGGTGGTCGAGTTTACGGCTGGCGCCTGGAAGCTGGTCCGCAACCAGATCAAGCGCCGCCTGGACCTTCCCGTGAGTGACGAGCCGCGCGCGATCGTGGGGCAGCCCCCCAAAGCGACCGGCCCCAGCGCCGGCGATCCTTACCCGTTCCGCCGGCTGGTGTCACAGTATCACCTCGGCTCGTTCTATCAGATGGTCGTGCTGGCCGCCCGCCACGACGTGCAGGTTTACTTCCCGCCGGAAACGCATCCGAAGGTGCTCGCGGTGTATGTCTATATGCGGCGCACCATGCAGGAAGTCGCCCAAAGTCTCGACATCCCCGACTATCAGGAGTTTAACCAGCGTCTGATCCAGGCCGTCCAACGCCTGCACCACCTGTTCGATCCGGCCAACCTGCCCCCACCAGGAGCCGAAGGAACCCAGCATCTACACCAGCTTCCCGCCCCGCGTGACGAATCCGGCCCCAAGGGGCTGCTCTTGCCCCGCGTGCAGTCACCCACGCACGATGCACCCCAGTCCGAAAAACACGACCCCTTTGCCGCCTTCATCGAGGAGCTGTTCGCAGACGAGGACGAGGATTAAGGGAGCCGGTTCGATTCGCCCCTGCCGCCAGCACCACTTTTTCCTAGCAAAAATCCCTTGACAATATCACTTCTACGGCATATAGTTCTACGGCGTACTATTTCCAGGAGCGGATATGTGTCAGGATCGTGCATCCCATCGCCCGGCAGAACTGGATACCTTGATGGCGTCCATCTTTGGCTTAGACGATCTGACTCCGCTGCACCTGTTCCGCCATCTTTATTTCATTACCAACCTGTTCGGCCAGATCACCGGCGACTACCGTAAGGAAGGGCGTATTTCGGCGGCGCGGATGCGGCTGTTGATGCGTCTGGAGATCGGCCAGGAGCTTGGCGAGGAAGAGGGCCTCTCACCCAGCGATCTGAGCCAATACCTGGGCGTGAGCCGCAACACGGTCAGTGCGCTGCTCAACGGCCTGGAAGAACAGGGGTTGGTCGAGCGCCATCTGCACCCGACCGACCGCCGCCAGTTCCTGATCCGCATCACGCCTGTGGGCAAAGCCCGACTGCACGAGCACGCGCCTCAGTTCGCGGCATTCGTCAACAGCCTGTTCGGCGATCTATCGGCGGACGAGCAGCAAGCGCTGCTGGCCCTGCTCGACAAGTTGTTTACCTATCTGGTCCAACGGGCGCAGGCGATGGGGCTGGAAGTCTTCGCCGCATCCTCTGCTCACCTGGAAACCACATCAATGCAGAGTGAGGACAGCAGCATTGACAAAGCAGACTGACAACCAACGCCCAAAGCGTGAAGGGCCGGGGCGCGAAGGCTTCAGGCACCTGGGGCGCGCGCTCGGCTACCTGACGCATTACCGCAAAGTAGCCGTCATTGCCTATCTCGCGCTGTTCATTGCCACCGGCGCACAGTTGATGGTGCCCCGGTTGGTGAGCCGCATCATCGACAGCATCATCGACGGCGTGGTCGCCAACCGCGTGATCGAGCTGCCCGCCGCCGCCCAGGCCCAGGTCGCCGCCGCGCAGGGCACGACGGTGGACCAGTTCCGGCTGGATGCCAGCGGCGCGGAAAACGCTATCATCGCCGCCTGCGTCGCAATCGTGATCTTCGCGCTGTCGCGCGGCCTGTTTTCCTTCGTGCAAGGCTATATGGCCGAGCGCCTGTCGCAGAGCATCGCCTTCGACTTCCGTAACGAATTGTTCGCCAAGATTCAGCGGCTCTCGTTCAGCTACCACGACACCAACCAGACCGGCCAGTTGATGATCCGCGCCACCGACGACGTTGAAAAGGTGCGCATGTTCATCGGCCAGGGCTTGCTCCTCTCGCTGCAAGCGCTGGTGATGCTGGTTGGGACGCTGATCATCCTGCTGACGACCAACTTCCGGCTGACCCTGGTCGCGCTGCCGGTGCTGCCGCTGGCGCTGATCGCGTTCATGGTGTTCGGCGCACTGTCACAGCCGTTGTTCACCCGGCTTCAGATCAAACTCTCGGCGCTGAATACCATTTTGCAGGAGAATCTGGCCGGGATTCGCGTGGTCAAAGCCTCCACCAGCGAGCGGCGCGAGCAGCAGCGGTTCGAGCGCTCCGCCGAGGATCTGCTGCGCCAGCATCTCCGCATCAGCACGATCTTCGCGCTGATCTTCCCGCTCACGTTTCTGATTGCCAACCTGGGCCAGGCCGCCGTGCTCTATGCCGGCAGCTTCCAGATTCTCGACAACACCCTGACGCTCGGCCAGTGGCAGGAGTTCAGCCTGTATCTGGCGTATGTCTTCTTCCCGCTGGGCCAGTTCGGCTTCATCATCTCGCTGATGTCGCAGGCCGCCGCGTCGTCTACACGCATCTTCGAGATTCTGGACGCGCGTAACGAGGTCGAGAACAAGCCCGACGCGCTGGAGCTTGAGACGGTCGAGGGTCACGTCGAGTTCAAGGATGTTTCGTTCCGCTACTTCAAGAGCGGCGAGTTCGTGCTCAAAGATGTCTCGTTCGCGGCGGAGCCGGGCCAGACGATCGCGCTGCTCGGCGCGACCGGCAGCGGCAAGACCACGATCATCAACCTGCTGCCGCGCTTCTATGACGCCTCCGAGGGGCAGGTCTTGATCGACGGGCACGACGTGCGCGACGTGACGCTCAACAGTCTGCGCTCGAACATCGGGATCGTGCTCCAGGAGACGACGCTGTTCACCGGCACCATCCGCGACAATATCGCCTTTGGGCGTCCCGACGCGACCATGGACGAGGTGATCGCCGCCGCCCAGGCCGCCGCCGCGCATGACTTCATCCTGTCGTTCCCCGAAGGCTACGACACGCCGGTCGGCGAGCGCGGCACGACACTCAGCGGCGGGCAGAAGCAGCGCATCGCCATCGCGCGCGCCCTGCTCCTCAACCCGCACATCCTGATCCTGGACGACTCGACCAGCAGCGTGGACCTGGCGACCGAGTACCAGATTCAGAAGGCGCTCGACCGGCTGATGCAGGGCCGCACCAGCTTCGTGATCGCGCAGCGCATCAGTACCGTGCTCAACGCCGATCAAATCCTGGTGCTGGACCAGGGCCGCATCGTGGCGCGCGGCACGCATGAAGAGCTGATGGAAAACAGCCCGATCTACGTGGAAATCTACAACTCACAGCTCGTGGAAGACGCCGCCCAACAGGGCGAAGCGTCATCCGTCGAAGAGGAGGTGCTGCCATGATGGATCGGCGGCATATATTCGATGTTGAATCAAGCAAGCCGCGCAGTGTTGGCCCAACGCTCCGCCGCTTCCAGCGTTACTTCCGGCCCTACTGGCCACACCTGCTCGTGGTGCTGGCGCTGGCCGTGTTCAGCACGTGGACCTATGTGCTGGCGCCCGACCTGATCGGGCAGGTGGTGGACTGCTACCTGACGCCGAACGCCGGGGCGGATGCCAGCGCGCTCATGGGCGGGGGTGAGGCCGCCGAAGCCAACTGCTGGTACGCCGACGACACCGCCAACCTGTCCCGCTCGGAGGCGGTCTCCGGCATCCGCGAGATAATATTGGTGCTGGTCGGGCTGTTCCTGGCCGGGGCGGTGGCGACCGGGTTGCAGTTCTACACAATGCGCTATGCCGGGCTGCACGTGCTCAACCGGCTGCGGATCGAGGTGTTCCAGCACATTCACCGCCTCAGCCTGAGCTACTACGCGCGGCACGAGGCCGGCGACATCATGAGCCGGATCACCAACGACACCGATACCGTGCAGCAGGCGGTCAACTTCGCCCTGGTGCAGGTCGCGCGCGGCGGGATCCATATTATCTGGCTGTTCTATGCCATGTTCAGCCGCAGTGTGCCGCTGGCCCTGCTCGCCATGACGACTGTTCCGTTCATGGTGCTGGCAACGATCTGGTTTTCGCGGCAGGCACGCAAAGCATTCCGCCGCGCCCGCCGCGAGATCGGAGAGGTAAACGCCGATTTGCAGGAACATATCGCCGGGGTGCGCGAGGCCCAGGCTTTCACCCGCGAGGATGAGAACATCGAGCGCTTCCGGGCCGCCAACGCCGCCAACCGCGACGCGAACATTCGCGCAGTCGCCTTCACCAGCGCGCTGGCCCCCGCCCTCGAAGCGCTCGGCTACATCTCGATTGTGATCGTGGCCGGTGTGGGCGGCGTCCTGATGGTGCGCAACCAGGACCTCTTCGGCAGCTTGATCTCGCTCGGCCTGATCGTGACCTTCATCTCCTACACGCAGCAGTTCAACCAGCCGATCCAGATGATCGCCACGCTGTGGACCAATATCCAGAGCGCAATCGCCGGGGCCGAGCGCATCTTCGACTTCCTCGATCAGGTTCCCGATGTGCAGGACAAGCCCGGCGCGATCGAGATGCCGCCGATCGAGGGGCATGTCGAGCTGCGCGACGTGTGGATGCGCTACATCGAGGACGACCCGGTCTTGCAAGGCGTCAGCCTGGCAGCGCAGCCCGGCCAGACAATCGCGCTGGTGGGGCCGACCGGCGCGGGCAAGACCACGATCATCAATCTGCTGCCGCGTTTCTACGATGTGGACGCCGGCGCGGTGCTGATCGACGGGCACGACGTGCGCGATGTGACGCGCGAGAGCCTGCGCCGCCAGATCGGGCTGGTGCTGCAAGACACGTTCCTCTTCAGCGACACGGTGATGAACAACATCCGCTACGGGCGGCCCGATGCCACCGACGAAGAAGTGATCGCCGCCGCCCGGCTGGCCCACGCCGACAGTTTTATCAACACCCTGCCCCAGGGCTACGAGACGATATTGGGCGAGCGTGGCAGCGGTCTGAGCCAGGGCCAGCGCCAGCTTCTCGCCATCGCCCGCGCGGCGCTGTCCAACCCCCGCCTGCTCATTCTGGACGAGGCCACCAGCAGTGTCGATACCCGCACCGAGCGGCTGATCCAGCGCGCGATGGAAGACCTGATGCAGGGGCGCACGTCCTTCGTGATCGCTCACCGGCTGAGCACGATCCGCAGCGCCGATCAGGTCTTTGTGATCCACGATGGCAAAATCGTCGAGCGGGGCACACATACCGAGCTGCTGAACGCTAAGGGGTTCTATCACGATCTGTATATGAGCCAGTTCCGCCGCGAAGCGCCGGAGCCAGCCTCACCCAACGGGCGCGAGGCCGAGAGCGCCATCCGCGCATCATCCTAGCCCGAATCATACCGCCCAGGCAGGGCTGCGCGGCTCTGTCTGGGCGGATGTTCCTTCCGTAGTTTTATGCCTCGTCCGTGCAGGGCCGCTTGAAGACGCAGAAATATGTATGGGTCCAGGGCCGCATCGATGTCCCCTCGCTGCTGCCCACACAGACATCCATATTGCTCCCGGCCAGCACCGGCTCCATATGGACCAGCTCCCAGCCATCGTCGCCCAGTGCATCCAGCTCCGGGATCAGGGCGCGCGGGTCATATTTCGGCGCTTCGGCGGCATCGGGGAACATGGCGATGAAGTCCCGCTTCTGGAGATTCACATCCGCTTCCAGGAACGTCGTGTAGTATTCCCACCGTTGCATCAATCTGTTCTCCTGATCATGTTGTGCTGAAACAGTCCTCAATCACCTATACGCATTCTGGCCCTAAATCGTCGCCACAATGCCAGGTTGTCAGTGCAGTCTTTCACATTTCTTTGACAAAAAATTGATCGCTTCTTAATCGGATTTAAGCTAAGATTAGCGTTAACAGTTCCATTCTCAATGCGTGAGCCACAGCCATGAGCGACAACTGCGAATTCATCGACCAATGTCCAATCTTCAGGTATTTTAACCGTGTGGCTCAGTTGCTCTATCGCAAAGCCTATTGTCAAAATGAGTACGAGTCCTGCGCCCGGCACATTCGGTATGTAGCTGACCAGCCCGTACCCGATTATCTGATGCCCCAGGGCCACCACCTGTGGAGTGAGGATGCCCCCCCGGCTCCCACCCAGAGTCCCGGCGCCTAGCGCCAACCCTTACCCTCGTCGCGCCTCTGAAACCTCGCTGTAAGGCTGCGATCTACGGTGATAGCGCCGGGTCGAGAGCCTGCAAATTTTCATATCCTTCCAGGCCAATGTCCCTGGCAAGCTGCTCTAAGTCGAGAATCGCCGCTGTAAAGCTGATTTTTGTGAGCGAGTCAGGGCTTACGTTGTACACCTTACGCAGCGAGGCCGGATATAAATGAACGACGACTTGTCTCTCAGAAATCGCGTGGAGCACGGACGCCAGATCGTCGGGATTGGTCAGGTCAAGCAGGGTGAGGTGAATCACTCTGATTTCTTCCCCGCTGCTGTCCATAAAGCGCCTGACATAGATCGGGCTGTCCTTCACCAGACGGCTGCTGGGGTCATGCGGTATAAATCCCTTTTGCATGAGTTTGATCGTTGACCACCCTTCGGATACCTCCTCGACCAGGGGCAAATCCGAAGTCGCAAGGGCTGCATATGTCTCTTCCCAGGTGCCCCAATACCGCTCGGCCAGGCTGCGACGTTCACCCCCGAACAGCGCCCAGGCATGACCCAGCAGTGGCCGGAAGCCTTCCGGCGTGGGGATGGCGCTGCCCACCGCGACATCCACCGAAAGGTTGAACCCTCTCGCCTCGCGGTCAAACGGCTGGCATTCGAAACCCGGTCCCCAGCACGTGTCGCCATATGTCACCTGTACGCCGACAAACCAGGGGACAAGCAGCAGCGTGAGCATGCCCGTCCGTACAGCCAGTGCCGCGCCTGGGAAGCGGACCTGGTTCCACAGGGCTGAAAAGCCGGCCATCACGCAGACCAGTATGCCGGGCCACAGCGGGAAGAGCAGCTTGGGTTCGCCGCGTGGCAGCCAGTTAAACACCAGAATCAGGCCCGTAGCAATCAACAACAGCAGTTGGCTGCGCTTCCTCAGCAGCACTACGAAACCTAATCCGCCGAAGATCAGGGTCGGCGGCGACAGCAATGAACTCATCCCTGCCAGACTTCTGGCTATTACTGTCGGGCTTGAACGCCATCCCAACTCATGCTCAAGCGAAGCAGTGCGCACAGCGGTAAGCGGGTCTTCCCCTAAGCCAACCAGGATTATGAGCCAACCTGCGATGGCCAGACACCCCCACATCCCCGCGACAAGCATGGCTTTGCCTGACGGCTTCCAACTGGCCGGGCGTACCTCTCCGGTGACAAAGGCAAGGTCGACAAAAATGATACCCCCATACAGCACAGTGTCCCAGCGGATCGCAGCGCCAAGTGCAAACAGCACCACCGAAACCGCACTCCACGTCACCACGTGTCTTGATCGCTCCATTTGCAGTCGTGGAGCGGTAGCGCGTATCAAAAGGTGGGCCGCCAGAATTAAGCACATTGCGATCACAGACGGGGAGTACAACAGCCCCAGGTAAAAGAACTCGGGAATGGCCAACAGCACCGCCATCGCGAACAGCCATTTCGCGGGCAGTTGATACCCGGCCAGCCACGTTAAGGCCAGCCGGAACATCAGGAAAAACATGAGCACTGCCGCCACGCTCGTCAGCCCGATGCCAGCCCTGAGCAGGATCTCTTCATCCGCCGGCAGCAGGCTGAGCGCTTTGTCCATCAGCACATGATATTCCTGATAGGGGGGCTGTAAGCTGTCATTCCGGCCAAGCGCATGATAGGCGACCGACATCGCATCATCGCCCTCAATATAGATAAAAATCAGCGAATTGCTGAATACGAGCAGGAAAAGCATCACTGGTATCAAAAACCACATAGACACGCTGTACCGATTCAACCGAGGCCCTTCCATCTCCGATTTTCCTTCCTCATACAGAAATCGATAGAATAATACCTATAATATCACACCTTAATATCACCTTATTTTAATGTATATTTTCTTTGGTACTTTAAGAGGGGTCCAAATAATTATATCATGTTTTTGTGGCTCGCAAGCCCTCAGGTAGTCACGCACGGCAAAAAACTCTAGAATAGGCGTATATTCTCCTATAAGCACAGACGCTAAAGAATGATCGAGGGCAATATGATGAAAGTCTTCAAGCATATGGGACCGGGCTGGCGCGTCGTCCTGGTCGTGGCCGCTATCCTCGGCCTGCTGCCGGTGACGGCTGCCGGAGCGCAGGACGACGATTACACAGTTACGGTCGTCGGTGGTGCGGACGAGCCGCAGACCTACGCCGATCAGACGGTCGATGGCTTCGACTTCACCGACCTGGCGTATCGCTCGCTCTACCCCAGCGGGCTGGAATTCCGCGCGACGATCACCCCGCCCGAAGGCGTGAACATCAACCAGGTCACGCTGTTCTACACCTTCTCGACCGGCAAGGCCGGGCGCGTGCGGGCCGAGCCGGGCGACGCCCCGAATGAATGGGTTGCCATTCCCTATGCGGCACGCGGCCTGCCGCCCTGGCATGAGATCGATGCCTATTGGGGTGTGCGCGCCGCCGGTGATGTCAGCGTGGACAGCGCGCCGGTACACGCTGTCTATTACGATCCGTCGCGCGAGTGGTACCGCGCCGAGTCTGAGGATATCGTCGTGTACTGGTACGGCGTCACCGAGGACCTGGGGCGCTACGTTCTGGATGCGATGGCCGCCAACCGCGAGACGTATGACCAGGGTTTCGGGATGCTGTTGCCCTACCGCCCGATGGCGGTGATCTTCCCACCGGGGCCGGACTGGAACGAATATAAGGGCGACAGCACCATCGACGACACCAACTTCGGTTTCACCGGCACGATCATCCCCGAAGCCGGCAGCACCATCCAGCGCATGCGCACCGCCGATCCGGCGGCAATCCGTGAGAGCTGCATCTGGAACCCGGAGAATCCCACGCTCGAATTCCAGCTTGAGGAAGTAGCCTCTACCACCTCGCACGAAGTCGCGCACCTCTACCAGCAGGAGCGCGGTGTCTCCGGCCCGACGTGGTGGGTTGAGGGGCAGGCGCGCTTCTTCGAGACGCACGACGAGTACCCGATCGACGAGCGGCTGCGCACCCTGGCCCAGATGCGCAACGGCGATTTCCCATCCTTCCAGGGCGACGGTCCGGGCGGCGGGGCGCTCTCGGCGGCTGAGGACGGCTGCACCCACCTGATCTACGATATGGGCGCGTCGTTCATGCGCTGGATCGCTGCCAATCATGGCGGGATTGATACATACCGGGCCATTGTCGAAGAGATGGCGCGCGCCTCAACGCTCGATGCAGCGCTCGAAGTGGCGACTGGCGAAACCTTCCTGGAGCTAGAAAACGAGTGGCGTGCCTATCTCGGTGTGGGGCCGGTGCCCGCCGAAGTGCTCGATCCGGCAGCGGCGCTGCTGGCCCCCGCCGAACCGTACTTCGCGGAAGGTGAGCAGGTGGTTCTGCCCGCGACGCCCTTCCAGCAGCCGATCTATAACGCGCCGTCCACGCGCTCGATTGCCGATGGAGCCTGCTTCGCCAACACGCCGGTGACGATTCTCAAGGCGGGCAGCGATGGCATGCTCAACTGGTACCAGGTGGACTGCCTGGGGATGGTCGGCTTTATGAACCAGGGGCAGCTTGTCTCGCAGTAGGCAAACAAAACCCGTGCACAACCGCATCTAACAAAAGGGGCGGCCCCGTGTGGGACCGCCCTTTGATTGTGTCGCTAATGCGCTGTCCGGCTATTCGTACAGCAGCGGCACGATCTCTTCGTCTTCCATATTCTCGGCATCGTACCAGAAGAAGCCGGTGTCGATCTCTTCGGGCAATTCCTCGCCCTGGATCGCCATCACGGCGGCCTCAACGGCCTTGTAGCCGATCCCGACCGGGTTCTGCGTGATCGCGCCCGCCTCAACACCGGCGCGGATCGCTTCCAACTGCTGCAGGCCGGAGTCGTAGCCGATCACGACCAGGTCGCCTTCCATGCCCAGTTCCGTCACGGCGTTCAGCACACCAATGATCGAGCCTTCGTTCGCGCCGAAGAAGCCCTTCAGATCGGGGTGCGCCAGGATGATAGCCTTCGCCAGATCGGTCGAGCGCAGGTGGTCGCCGCCGCCGTACTGGATGTCCACGATCTCGATATCGGGATACTCGGACTCAATGCGCTCCTGGAAGCCAGCCACGCGGTCGATACCCGTGCGGCTGGTCTGGTCGTGCGCGATCACCGCGACCTGGCCCTCGCCACCAATCAACTCGGCCATCATGTCAGCGGCAGCCGCAGCAGCAGCCACGTTATCCGTCGCGGCGGTCGCCACCGGAATATCGCTGTCAACACCGGAGTCGAACCCGACTACCGGGATGCCCTCTTCCTGGGCGCGCTCCAGCAGCGGGATCGCGGCCACGCTGTCGAGCGCGGCAAACGCGATTGCATCCGGGTCCTTGTCGAGCGCGGTCTGGAGCATCTCAAGCTGCTTATCGACCATCGCTTCAGTCTCAGGGCCTTCGAAGGTGATCTCGACACCGCAGTCTTCTGCCGCCTGCTCAGCGCCCTGGCGTACTGCCTGCCAGAACTGGTGCTGGAAGCCCTTCGAAATCACGGGGATATAGATGTCCTGACCTTCAAGCTCGGCGCGAACTTCCTCGGTGCAGTACTTCTCTTCTTCTTCGGCTGCTTCCTCGGTCGGCTCTGCCGTCGCTTCCTCGCCATCATCGCCCTGGGGATAGGCGACGCCGACGTTCATCACGCCCAATGCAAAGACGAGTACCAGCAGCACAGCCAGCAGTTTCGAAAGCTTCATGTCAAATCTCCTTAGAGTGAATGTTGTTCAAAACCAGTTTTACCTGTTGCAGAGACGGGTGTGATCCGATGGGTGCTGCCTCCTTTCTCTGTCTCATTTCGGTTCAGGCTGCCGGAGAGAAAACTACGCCCGGCGACGGATAATATCCAGATAAACCGCCAGCACCAGGATCGCGCCGGTCACGACGATCTGCCACTCCTGGGGCACCGACATGATGCGCAGGCCGTTCGTCAGCACGCTCATCACAAACGCACCGATGATCGTGCCCATGATCGAGCCTTCGCCGCCGCTCAATGACGTGCCGCCGATCACGACCGCCGCGATCGCGTCCAGCTCATAACCCTGCCCCAGCGCCGGCTGAGCCGAGTTGAGCCGCGCCGCCATAACCACCCCGCCCAGGCCCGCAAACGCGCCGCAGATCATGTAGACCGCCGTCTTCCACGTCTTGACGTTCACGCCGGAGAGACGGGTCGCCTCTTCGTTGCTGCCGAGCGCGAAGGTATAACGCCCAAAAACCGTGCGCGAGAGCAGGATGCTGGCTATGATCGCCGCGCCAAACAGGATCAACACGGCATTAGGAATATCATATTCAGGAATAAACCTGCCGACCACTGATCCCATCGAGATCTCGCGGAACTGGGGCGCTTCATAGAAATAAATTGGCCGCAGGTCAGAGAAGATCAGCGCCAGCCCTTTCGCCACGTACATCATGCCCAGTGTGGCAATGAACGGCGGGACGCGCATCCGCGAGATGATGATGCCGTTGATCAGCCCCGCCAGCGCACCTGTGCCAATGCCGCCCAGCACGCCCAGCGCCAGCGGAACATTCCACTCGGTCAGAAACACGGCGCTCATGACCGCCGAGAAGGCCATGACCGTTCCGATCGACAGGTCGATGCCGCCCGTGATGATCACGAAGGTCACGCCCAGCGCCAGAATGCCGTTGACCGAAGTCGCCAGCAGAATACCGACAACGTTGTTGTAGCGCAGAAAAGCTTCCGAGCGCAGCGAGAAGAAAATGATCAGGATGATCAGAGCGGCAAAGGCCAGCAGCCGCCGCGTCGCGTCGGAGTGCAGCAGCGTGCGCAGCCAGGGATTTTGGCTTGAAGAAGGGGCAACCGAAATATCCATCGTATAAGTTCCTTGTCGTCTATGACGCGTAAGATTCAGCCGTATTGACGATGCCGCCGCGCTGGGTGGCATACTGCATAATTTTTTCCTGGGTCGCTTCCTCGGCGCTCAATACCCCTGTGATCCGGCCCTCGCACATCACCACGATTCGATGGCTCATCCGCAGGATTTCGGGCAGCTCCGAGGAGATCATGATGATCGA
>JAAYCM010000059.1 GCA_012729765.1 Chloroflexota bacterium
CCGCCTCGTAACCGAGCGCCTGGTGGATTTGATCCGGGCTGTTGGCATCGGGAAAGGCCAGGCTGCCCAGCGAATAGACCGCTTCCCCGCTCTGGTTGAGACGCTCACGCGAGGTGACCAGGACTGAAACGCGCGGCGCGAACTCGAGGATGTCCGAGACGATCGCTAAGGCGTCGAGAAGGTGCTCGAAGTTGTCCAGGATCAGCAGCATATGCCGCGAGCGAAGCAAGCTCAACACCTGCTCGCGCGGGTCCACGCCGGGCGACAGGCGCAGTCCCAGGCTGCCAGCCAGTGTCGGCAGCAGGTGCTCGGACGATTCGATCTGCGCGAACGACACAAAACACACGCCGTGCATGAACCGTCCGGCGAGATCGTGCCCAACGGCCTGGGCGAGCCGCGTCTTGCCGATCCCACCCGGCCCCACGATCGTCACCAGCCGGTACGGGGGATCAGCCAGCAGGAGTTGTTGGACCTCAGCCAGTTCTTTTTCGCGGCCAATGAATGGCGTGAGCTGGGGAGGAAGGTTGTGCGGGGCGACCTGCGGCACGAGATCCGGGACGGCGGCCAACCTGGACGAGCGCGCCGCCGGCGGCCCGATAGTGCGGGCCCTGATGGCTTCATAGAGGCCGGTGGTCTCGGGGTCCGGCTCGATACCCAACTCCTCGCTGAGGATGTCCCGGCAGATCTCGTACTGGCGCAGGGCCGCGCCCGGCTGGCCCGCCAGCGCGTACAGCCGCATGAGCTGACCGTGCGCCGGTTCGTGCAGCGTGTCGAGCGCCACCCAGCGGCGTCCATATCCGATGGCGGCCTCATATTCTCCCTGGGCGGTGTGCCACTCGATTAGGAGTTGCAGCGCCTCGGCCAACGACCGGCGCAGCGATTCGGCCTTGAAGCTCTGCCACATGTCGAAATCGGGGCTGTCGGGCAGCGTGAAACCCGCCATGAAGTCGCCGGTGTACAGCGCGACCGCCTCGGCGAGCGCCGGCTGGCACGTCGGGCACGGCTGTCCCACCGGGTGATCGTGATGTTGGGCCGCGCTCAGCCTGTCTTCGAAGATGGCTGTATCCAGCCACAAGCTTTTGTTCGGCACAATCTGCATCCGGTCCGCCTCGAAGATGCTGCCGGCGGCGTTTTTCACTTCGGACAGCGTGCGCCGCAGGTGGGCGCGCGCGCTCTCCTGATCATGCTCGGGCCAGAACAGCGTCGCCAGGGCGTCGCGGCTGTAGGGCTGGGGAGATGCGGCCAGGTAGGCGAGCAGCGCCAGTGCCTTGCGCCGGGGGATGGCAACCGCGCGATCGCGCCGCACGACTCGCGGGGCACCGAAGAGATAAAGGCGTAGCTCTGACATGCGGTTCCCCCAGTTGGCTCTATTGTTATGATACTAATCATAATAAATTTCTTATAAGAAAACAACCGCACAGACGGAGTGCTAGCACTATGGCCGGAGAACGAGCGTAGCAGTTGTGGCACCATCACCGGGCCAGACGCGGAAGACCAGCGCGACGGGACTGTCCGCGCTGGTCACAAGGGTCTCGATTGGTCGCCGGGCGTAGGCGTAGCGCCGCGCTCGCCCAACCCGGCTGCTCAGCGGGCGATCCGGCCCCCCGCGGTGGAGACGGGCCGGGTGGTCTGCGTGATCCGTTTGAGGTCTTCGGAGACGGCCTGCGCTCGCTGGCGGTAGCGGCCCCTCACCCCCTCGACATAGAGCGCCGACAGCGCCGCC
Source organism: Chloroflexota bacterium (assembly GCA_012729765.1). Classification (GTDB taxonomy): domain Bacteria; phylum Chloroflexota; class Anaerolineae; order Aggregatilineales; family Aggregatilineaceae; genus JAAYCM01. The sequence goes on from JAAYCM010000059.1 coordinate 1,724, forward strand.
AGGAGGCCCGCTCCCACATAGACCGGGGACGTGCCCAGACTGCTCACCAGGAAGCCGCTGGTGGCGTAGGTGAGCACGCCGGCTGCCCAACCGCTCGTGTTCAGCAGCGACAGGCCGCGCAGCAGATTCGCCGGAGCCAACATGTCGGTCACCAGCGCCGCGCCAACCGAGCCGTTGGCGCACCGCGCAACCAGCAGCAGCGTGGCCGACAGCCAGAAATGCCAGAGCTGGGTGGCGACGATCAGAGTCGAGACCCCGGCGGCGATCAACACATAGCTGAGCACCAGCAGCCGCCGGCGGTCCAGACGATCAGACAGAGAGCCGATCCAGATCACCACCGGAATGGCGACCAGTCCGCTGACGGTCGCCGTGCTGGCCACCTCGCTAGGCGAAAAGGCCAGCGCGTGCATCGACAGCGAGGTACCCATCCGCCCGACATTGATCGCAGCGGTTGATAGCAGCGTCACCAGCGTGAAGGCGTAAAACGCTCCCCCCAGGCCTGGCTGGGTCATGGTCGTCCGGGCGGGGTCCTTGCGCGCCGGCTTCAGGGATACCGGGGCGAGGCGCCACGCGCTGAGAGGAAGGACCACCCACAGCGCCCCGAGCGCGGCGAACATGGTGGCGTAGCCCTGCCAGGCGATCAGTTGTCCCACGGTCATACCCCCGGCCAGCGCCGCGAGCGGCAGGCTCAACGACATGAGGCCGAACGATTTGCCGCGACGCTCCGGATCTGTGATCACGCCGGTCAGCACGCTCACCAGGCTCAGCCCGATCCCGCCCGTGAACCAGACGATGCCGGTCAGCGCGATTAACTGCCACATCGCCGTCACGTGACCCATCAAGACCAGCGCGGGAATGCCCAACAGGCCTGCGCCCGCCAGCAGCGCCCGGTAGGGGATGCGCTTGGCCAGCCAGCCGGTCAGCATCGTGCCGAAGGTGATCGACGCGTAGGTGAGCGCGAGGTAGACACCCACCACCCCGGATGTGGCGCCTAGGTCGGTCGCATACAGCGGCAGCACCGGGAACAGGCCCATCCCCACGAACAGGATGGCGAGATTGGAGGCGAAAAGGTAGAGCAACTGCTTGTTGATCGTGAGCGATCTCATTCGGTGTGATCTCCCCTGTGCGCGGGGCCTCCGCGCCGGACCTGTCCCGGCTCGACGCCTGGCAGCAGGTCCGGCTGCCCCGTAGATTTGGCTGGTTGCTGGTGTGATTGCTGCGGCAGGCGCTCCCGGATCGCCGCGTATGTGGCGTGAGAGGCGTGCCCGGAGTCACGCGTAGGCGGTGTGTAGGGCTGCCGACAGCGCCGGCGACCTCAACAGATCGCGATAGAACGCGATTTGCGCCGTGTGCTCGCGCTTGTGACCGTAGAAGGAATAGACGATGTAATCTTCCAGATCGTATTCCATGCCATACCACGGCAGCACCCCGTTGCGGCGGCGCAGCACTACCGGGACTTCGGCCAGCAGGCCGATTGTCTGGCGATGACCGCTCTCATAGTCCGCCCACGCGTCCTGGATCGATAACGACCGGCGCGCCCTCACCTCGACCGTGTTGAAGCGTTCGTTGTCGGCCACCAGCCTGTCGAGCGTTGGCGTGGGCACGTCGCTGATCAGGGATTCGAGCACTTCGCCCAGCACCACCTCGTATGATGCCAGATGAGCGATAATGTCCTTGACCGACCAGACGCCACATGCGCCCGGCGTGAGCCAGTCCGGATCGGTCAGGCCGTCCAGGGCGCGGAGGACCGTCTGGTGACCATAGCGCAAGACATCCATGCTGTTCATCGTCGTCACCTATCCTTCACTCATTTTCGCGATACAGTCTCAGGATACACGGCGATCGTCCCAGGATCGATCCACAACCTGTCCCAGTGAGTTTGCGAGAACCAATCGGCGCGATGTCCGGCAAAGTGGAGAAAAAGCAAGGGCAGCGGGACAAACCAAGAGCCCGATCTCAGCGACCGGGCTCGCTCAAGGCATTAGCGACGGCGGGAATAATTGGGGCAGACCGGCGATCACTCGACGGGATAGGTCAGGCCCCACTGCGCGCGGATCGCGTCCAATGTCTCCATGATCGCCAGCGATTCGTCGAGCGGCATGGTCTGGCTTTCGCGCTGGCCCGCCCGCAGGCACTCGCCCACCTCAATCGCCTCGTAGTTGTAGCCGTTGCCCTGCGTCGGCAGGTGAACCGTGCGGGTGTCGAAGACATTCCCCTCGAAGATCAGCCGGGACTGCACGCCCGGCGCCGCCGGTGTCGCCAGCGTGACGACGCGCGGGTTGATCCACGGCTCGTGGATCTTGATGTAGCCCTCTGTGCCGATGATCTCGGCTTGGACCGGCACGCTCAACCGCACCGCCGACGAGAGCAGCGCTGTCTTGCCCCCTTCGTACCCCAGCATATAGGCCGAGCGGTCGTCCGTCCCGGTCTGGCCCAGGCAGGCCGTGCTGCTGATCATCTTGGGCGTGCCCAAAATCATGCTCGCGAACGAGATCGGGTAGATCCCCACGTCGAGGAGCGCGCCGCCCGCCAGCTCAGGCGCGAACAACCGGCTGCGCGGGTCGAATTCGGCCATAAACGATAGATTGGCCCGCACCAGCTCGACCTCTCCGATCGCGCCGCTCGCCAGCCATTCACGAACCTGGACCATCGCCGGGAGGAAGCGCGTCCACATCGCTTCCATCAGGAACAGGCCCTTCGCCCGCGCCACCTCGATCATCTGCCGGGCCTGACGCGCGTTCATGGCGAACGGTTTCTCGACCAGCACGTGCTTGCCCGCCTCCAGACACAGCAGCGTGTGCTCGAAATGGAAGGGATGCGGCGTGCCGATGTAGATCACATCGACTTCGGGATCCTGGGCGAGCGCCTGGTAACTCCCGTGCCGGTTGGGTGCACCCCAGCGCGCGCCAAATGCCTCCGCCGTGGACTGGTTCCGCGAGCCGACGGCTTTGATCTCGGCATCCTCGACCGCCGTCAATCCCTCCGCGAACAGGTTCGCAATGTACCCTGTGCTCAAAATTCCCCAGCGCACCTTCTGCATGGCGTTCCCTCCTGTGGGCGAAAAGTCGGTATTCCCCTACTATACTCGACTTTGGCCTTGCGGGCAGCGGGCGTTCAGCCGGCGGATAAAGCACGAGGCCACGTGTGAGTGGCCCCGCCGCTTCATGCGAAAGATGTGAACCTCAAGACTGCTCAGCGCGCGCCGCAAAGATCGCTTTACACGGTCGCGCGCTATTCAGAGTCGCAGGCTATTTCTTGCCAAACAGCTTGCTAAACAGACCCCCACCACCCGTGCTCAATCCGGGAATCTGGGACACGTCGGTGATCTGCCCGCCGAGCAGTTTGTCGACCTGGGTGTTCAACGGGGGGGGCAGCGTCTTCTTCAGGTGTCCAACCACGAGTTCGACGACCTGATTCGCCATCTTTTCATCCAAGCCGGTCTTCGATGTGATCAACTTCACAAGCTCATTCACAGGAACCTCCTAGTGAACAAATGATACGGCACATCTCTATTATACATGTATTTCACGGGTTTGACTTAATCGTAATTCTGGAAATCTATCGCCAAGTAGTATTTGGTCAAACGACCCGCTTGGCTGGACGGTAGGCTATCCTTCAATGCCCCAGCTTGGCGCAAAAAACGGGCGGCGGCGCTCGTTCTCGCCGCCGCCCGCAAGCTCCTAGGGGTGATTGGCCGTGCTTTCGGTCACGTAAAGCGTGCCAGGCACGGATCCCCCATCCGCGAAGCTGCCGATCCAGATGTCGTAACGCCCGCTCGACGGGCTGTTGAAGTCGATAGTGGGATTGAGCGTCCCGAACGAATCATCCACACAGACGTAACTGCCGCCCGGCGTATTGATGATCATCGTGGAATCGCTGCTCCCGATAAAGTAGAACCGCAGCGTCGGGAAGGCGCCAGCGGTGTAGTTCACCGAGAAGCTGGGCCCCGAGGAGGCATACCCCGAACACCCGCCGCCCAGGTACGATACGTTTGCCGGGCCGCCGCCCGTCACGCCAACCGAGAACGGATCGGGCACGAAACCGGACGTCAGGGCGCTCGACCCGTAAACCGCCGGCAGCGAGAAATTCAGCGTCGCGACGGCGACAGGGGTCGCGGTCATCGTGGGCGTGGCCGTCCAGGTCTCGGTAGCTGCCGGGGTCCCGGTGATCGTGGGAGTCCAGGTAGCTGTCATCGGGGTTCCCGCCGTTGGGCTGCCGGTTGGCGTCGTCGAGGTTGCCGCGCTGGTCGGCGTCAGCGTCACCGGCGGCACACTCCCACACTGTCCCCCGATCCGGATCACGCTGGCGGAGACCCATCCGATGATGCTGTTGACGTTCACCTGGTACCACGATCCGTCTGGCAGCCGCCCGGTCACCGCTGCCAGCGCGTTCCCCGATAGCTGGAACAGCACAGGATAGTCCGTGCTCGGGCCATTGCGGACGTTGACAGCCCCGCCCGTCAGCGAGGCGACGACGCACGCGCCCGTCGAGGGCAGCGGCGGCAGCGGTTGTGCCGGTGGGAGTGGCGTCGGGGATGGTACAAG
>JAAYCM010000009.1 GCA_012729765.1 Chloroflexota bacterium
AGATTAGGCCCAATTTGTATAACGAACCTTTGAGAAAGATTAGAAGATCTATAGAAACCCACCAGAATCCCGATTGACAGGCCCCACTGCTCATGCTAGGATGTGCGTGGCTTTCCGCTCGCGCCATCTCACGCGATAATCAGGCAGGTGCACCATGCAAACGACGTCACGCCATACCACCGCTCGACACACGACATCGCGTGCGTGTGGGTGCGCCTGCTGACCGTCGTTCTGGCCCTTCGGACTTGACGTGAATAACCGCCCGGTTGCGGGCGCACTGCTGGCCCTGCGCGGCTTTATCGCCCGCAGGGGCTGTTGTGATTCTGCCGCACCGGACGCGCATCTATCCGAAAGGGCTGAGATTTGCCTCTTCACCATCGCTCCAAACGCGACGCCTACGCCGTCTACTTGTGGATCAGCGGCGCGGGATCGCTGTGTTTCTCGCTCGTCTTCACCGTCAACCTGTTCTACCACGTGACGAGAGTCGAGCTAAACCCGCTCCAGTTGGTGCTGGTCGGCACGCTGCTGGAAGGGTCGGTCTTCCTGTTCGAAGTGCCGACGGGCGTGGTGGCCGATGTCTACAGCCGCCGCCTGTCGGTGATCATCGGCTACGCCCTGATCGGGCTGGGGTTTGCGCTGGAAGGCAGCGTCCCCCGGTTCGAAGCCGTGCTGCTGGCCCAGGTGCTGTGGGGCGTCGGCTACACATTCACCAGCGGCGCCGAGCAAGCCTGGATCGCCGATGAGGTCGGCGAGGACAAGGCGGGCGATGCCTTCCTGCGCGCCTCGCAGATCGGCCGGATCGGCGGGCTGGCCGGCATCCCGCTCAGCGTGGGACTGGCGAGCCTGCACGTCACCCTGCCGATCGTGCTGGGCGGCGCGCTGTTCGTCGGGCTGGCGCTCGTGCTGGCGCTGGTCATGCCCGAAAATGGCTTCACCCCCACCCCACCCGCCGAGCGCGAGTCGTGGCACACGCTGGCGCGCACCTTCACCGACGGCGTGCGGCTGGTGCGCGGGCGTGCCATGCTGGTGACCTTCCTGGGCGTTTCCGTCTTCTACGGGCTGTACAGCGAGGCGCTCGACCGTCTGTGGACACGGCACCTGCTGGACATCGGGCTGCCAGGGTTGGGCCCGCTGGAGCCGGTGGCGTGGTTCGGCATCATCGGCGCGCTGTCACTGCTGCTCTCGCTGGGCACCACCGAGCTGGTCAAGCGCCGCCTGGACACGACCGACCGGATCGCGATCCTGCGCACGCTGCAATGGCTATCCGCCGGGACCGTGCTGGCGATCTTCGCCTTCGCGCTGGCGGGACACTTCGGCGTGGCGCTGGCGGCGTTGCTGGCTTTCCAGGTGGTGCGCAGCACCAGCGGCCCGCTGTTCATGGCGTGGATCAACCCGCACGTCGAGTCGAAGGTCCGCGCGACCGTGTTCTCGATGGCGAGCCAGGTGGATGCGATCAGCCAGGTGGCGGGCGGGCCGGTGCTGGGTTTCATCGGCAAGGCGTGGTCGGTCCGCGCCGCGCTGGCCGCCAGCGGACTGGTGCTGTCGCCGGTGTTGCTGCTCTACACGCGCGCGCTGCGCCGCGAGCGAGCGGCGGATGCGCCACTGGTGGCGCCGGTTTCGCTGGACTCGTAGCGGGAGAGTATGGGGCGGTCCTGCGGGGCCGCCCTGTGCACGGGGCGCGACCTCACGGGCGCGAGATCAGGGTGATGCTCACCAGGATCAGCACGCCGCCGATCACGCCCAGCAGGTTGGGGATCTCGTCGAACAGGAACAGGCCGAACAGCACGCCGCTGACCGGCTC
>JAAYCM010000060.1 GCA_012729765.1 Chloroflexota bacterium
CACATCGCCGTGATCGAGCGCGGGCCGGAGTTCGAGCGGGAGATCGGCGATCAAGAGAAGGTTCGGATTCTGCTGGCAAATGCCGAGGATGCCTATGGCTTCCCGCCCTACCCCATGCTCGCGCACGAGCTGTCGAGCTGGAAGGGCGAGGATCTGCACACCGCCGAACAGGCGATTGTGGACAACGCCATCCGCGCTGTGCCAGCCGTGCACATCCGCCGCTCAAATTATGACTGGTATCAGCGGCTGCTCGCGCTGCTGGGCGACTTCCAGGCGGAAGCCCCCGCGCAGGCTCCGATCCCGGCGCCGTCGCTGGAAGGCATACCTGTTTTCGTCGCCAAGAATCCGTCTTCGAACGCCTAACACCGGGAACGGGCTGTTGTGAGTCTGCAAACGATCCTGTCGCTAGCCATTTATGTCCTGCCGCGCCGCACCGCCCTTTACAAACGAGAGGTGCTGGTTGTGGCGCTGCAGGTACTCGCCGTCGCCCTCATTCTGAGCGCGGCGACGTTCCTGCGCGTGGTAGAGCTAGGGACAGTCGGCTACAACAGCGATGAAGCGGTCTACGCGGGCCAGGGCGCGGCCATCGCGCAGGTGCCCGTGCTCAAGGATATCTTTCCCGTGTTCCGGGCGCACCCGCTGCTGTTCCAGTTCGTGCTGGCAGTTGTGTTCACCTTCGACTTCGGCGACTGGACGGGCCGCCTGGTTGCTGCCATGGTCGGCGTCGCCACCGTGCTGCTGGTCTACCGTCTCAGCAGCGAGCTGTACGGCAAGCGCGCCGGCCTGATCGCCGCCCTCTTCATGGCGCTGATGCCCTATCATGTAGTCGTCAGCCGGCAAGTGCTGCTCGACGGGCCGATGGTGTTCTGCACCACGCTCACGCTGTACATGCTGGCGCGGTTCGGCAAAGCGGAGCGGCGGATCGACCTGGTCGCCTGCGGCGCGAGCCTGGGGCTGGCCTTCCTCTCGAAAGAGATCAGCATCATCCTGCTGGGGGCCGTCTACGCGTTCCTCGCCGTGTCGCCCGAAATTCGCGTGCGGCCCCGCGACATCGTCCTCTCGGTGGCGGCCATGATCATCGTCATGCTGCCCTTTCCCCTGTCGGTGAGGCTGGCCGGGGGCGGCGGCGAGAGCCGCACGCAGCAGTATCTCGTCTGGCAGTTGTTCCGCCGCCCGAACCACACCGCCGATTTTTATGCGACGGTCGTGCCACCGGCCATCGGCGTGCTATTGATCGTGGTCGCCGTGGCGGGCTTGTGGATGCTGCGTCACCGGATCGGTTGGCGCGAGAAGCTGCTGATGCTGTGGATCATCGTGCCCATCGCGTTTTTCCAGTTGTGGCCGACCAAAGGCTTCCAGTACCTGCTGCCAATCGCCCCGCCCTTCGCCATTCTGGCTGCGCGCGCGCTCGTCCAATGGCCGGCCCGCGAACTGCGCTGGCGCGAATGGCGCGTGCCGAAGTCCGCACCCGGCATGGCGCTGGTGGCCATCATTGCCGTCAATCTCGGCAGCGCGTCCTGGAATATCGTGCACCCGGCAGGATTGAACTCCTTCCTGGCCGGGACGGGCGGCGTGCCCGGCGGCCGGGAGGTGGGCCACTGGATCAACGAGAATGTGCCGCAGGGCGCCGTCTTCATGACGATCGGCCCGTCGATGGCGAACATCATCCAGTTCTATGGCCATCGCAAGGCGTACGGATTGTCCGTCAGCCCCAACCCGCTGCGCCGCAACCCGTCCTATGAGCCGATTGACAACCCAGACTATCAGATTCGCACCAGCGCGCTGCAGTATGTGGTGTGGGATGCCTTCTCCGCCGAGCGTTCCACTTTCTTCAGCGATCGCCTGCTGGACTACGTTCGCAAATACAAGGGCCGAGTCCTCCATATCGAATCGGTCACGGTTCAGAATGCGGACGGCACCAGCGAGGAAAAGCCGGTCATCATCATCTATGCGGTGTACCCATGAGAGGGCTCATGTCCAGAATTAGACTCGTCGCGACGATCTGCCTGATTGCCATGTGCGCGGTCTCGGTGCGAGGCGCGACCACCCAGGCCGATGATCCGGCAGCCAACACGCCGATCGAGCACCTGATCGTCTTGATGCAGGAAAATCACACCTTCGACAACTACTTCGGCTACTATCCCGGCGCGAATGGCATTCCACCGGGCACGTGTATGCCGGTCGATCCTTTCGACTCTGGCAACACCGAGTGTATCGAGCCGTTCCGCCTCGGCACCACCGACGTCGAGCTGGACGATCCTGACCACAGCTCCGAAACGCACAGCATCCAGTTCAACGGCGGCAACATGGACGGGTTCGTCTACGCGCTGAATCTCCGCAACCAGGACGGGCGCCTGGCGATGGGGTATTACGATGAGGAAGACCTGCCGTACTACTGGAACATCGCGGATGAGTACGTACTGTTCGACAACTTCTTCAGCTCGGTGCACGGCGGCAGTTTCGAAAACCATGTGTACTGGGTCGCCGCGTCCACCGGCATGAAAGAGGGCGTCGATCTGCAGGAGTCTCTGGCCGAAACGCCGACCATCTTCGACCGGCTGCAGGAGCGCGGCATCTCGTGGAAGTTCTACGTACAGAACTACGAGCCGGAACTGAATTACCGCACGGCGCACCTGTACCCGGCCAACCGCGCGTCGCAGGTCACCTGGGTGCCGCTCCTCAACTTCGATCGCTTTCTCGACGACCCGGCCCTGTCCAGCAACATCGTGCATCTGGACGAATACTACGCCGACCTGATCAACGGCACGCTGCCCAGCGTGGCCTTCATGGTACCCTCCGGGCCGAGCGAGCACCCGCCGTCGAGCGTCATTTCCGGCCAGCGCTTCGTCAAAGCGCTCATCCAGGCGTTGATGCAGAGTGACTATTGGGAGAAATCGGCTTTCTCGTGGGCATATGACGATTGGGGCGGCTGGTACGACCATGTCCCGCCGCCGCAGGTCGATGACGATGGTTACGGGTTCCGGGTGCCCGCCCTGCTGGTGAGCGCCTACGCCAAACGCGGCTATGTCGACAACACGGTGCTGGATTACACGTCCTACCTCAAGTTCATCGAAGATAACTGGGACCTCGAGCCGCTCACGGAGCGGGACGCTCAGGCCAACAGCATCATCAACGCATTCGATTTTTCACAGCCGCCGCGCGCGGCCGAGTTCCTGCCCTTCGAGCGCCTGACCCAGGAAGCCAAGGCCGAACCGGACCGGCGGGTGATCTACATCCTGTACGGCGCGATGATCATCGCGAGCGGGGGGCTGTTCGCCCTCACCATGGTCGTTGGGTCGCGCCGCGCCCGGCGCTCCGCGGGTGTAAGAGAAGAACTGCTATGATCGGCTACCGGTCTTTCCTGGCGTTGCTGCTGCTCGCCGGTCTCTTCGTCCTGGCCTTGCCGGCGCGGGCCCAGGACGAGACCGATTTGGTGGCGATCCTCACCCTCGACCCCCAAACAGGGCCGATTGCGGTGGGCGAGCGGGCCACTGTCGAGGCGCATCTGGTCAACCAGGAAGACCGGCCTGTTCCGAACAAAGTGCTGATTCTGTACGTGAACGGCGAGCAGGTCCGGCGGATTCGCACCGATGAGCTGGGGAACGCCAGCATTCGCGTCAGCCGCGA
>JAAYCM010000061.1 GCA_012729765.1 Chloroflexota bacterium
GCGAACGTGGTGATCACGGCCTACTGGCCGTTCGTCGCCTACGATCCGCTGTGGGTGTACGGCTACAACGCGCGGATTTTCGTGCTCGAAGAGCGCATCCCCGACGAGATGGGCTACTATCCGCAGCTTTTGCCGCTGGCCTATACCTATTTGCAGCAGGCGTGGGGCGGGATCAACGATCACGCGGCGCGGGTGGTGATCCCCTGGCTGAATGTCACGCTGGTGCTGATGGCGTATGTACTCGGCTGGCGCGTGTTCCGGTCGCGGCGGGTGGGCCTGCTGACCGCCGCGATCTGGTCGTTCTATCCTCATTTCGCGGCATGGTACGCGGCGGGCGATCTCGAAATCCCGCTGACGCTGTATCTCACCGGCGCGGCGGCGTTTTTCGTCGAGGCGTGGCGCAGCGAGCGGATTCGGCTGGCGGTGATCAGCGGGATGCTGCTCGGCGGGGCGCTGTGGACCAAGCCGACCGCCGGGGCGCTGGTGCTGGGCGTGATGCTGGCGGTGGCGGCGTGGGCGATCATTGTGCGGCTGCGCTGGCGCGCGCTGTGGCCCAAGCTGCGGATCGCGCTGGCGGCGGGGCTGGCGACGGTGCCGCTGGGCGGGATGTGGTATGCGCGCAATCTGGCGCTGGGGCATACGGCGGTCGTTTTCCCGGCGTCGTACTGGAACGACCTGGCGCAGCGTTCCGGGCAGGAATTCGGCTGGCCGCTGCTGCTCGCGGCGCTGATCGCAGGCGGGATGCTGGCCGCGCCGCCGCCGGGGTTGCGCGATCGGTCGCGCCGGGTGCGGATCGGGCTGCCGCTGCTGGCACTGGCGCTGCTGCTGCTGGGGATTGTGCCGACGGCGGTCAACTGGCCGCATATCTTCGAGGGCGACAACCTGTGGCAGTGGGCGCGCGGCGATTACTGGGCGGGCTGGCGACTGCACCTGTTCGACTGGCTGCTGATCGCCGCCGGGTCGGGCGTTTTGGTGTGGCTGGGAGCCGGTGTGTGGCGGGCGTGGCCGCGTGAGCGCCGGATCACGATCGGGCTGCTGTGGGCGCTGCTGCTGCCCTACGCGCTGGTATGGTTTCTCAGGTTCTCGTACCACTACCGGCTGAGCTTCGCGATTGTGCCGCTGCTGATCGTGCAGGCTGCCGCGCTGATCGACGGGTGGCTGTGGCCCTGGCTGGCGGCGCGCCGGATCGGGCGCTGGGCGGGCGTGGCAGCGGTGATCGCGGCGTGCGGGCTGGCGCTGGCGGTCGGGCTGGAGTTCTCGGTCAAGCACTGGCGCGACAGCGATCTGCCGGACGACCGCGCTAAGTATGACGAGGCCAACCCCGCGCTGATGGCGGTCGTGCACATGCTGGAGCGCTACGCCGAGGAAAACGGCCAGCCGGTGGTCGCGATCCCCGGCGAGGACCGCCTGCCGTTCTTCTTCCCCACCTGGGATATCCGCAACGACCGCGCCGCGCTGCCGGAGCGCGTGCAGGACGTGGCCGAAGCCGATGTGTTCTTTGACAGCTCGGTCTATAACTACCTGCTGGGCAAGGCCGGGCTGCACCCGAATCCGCTCACGGCGCAGGTGCAGATTGGGCTGGACTATTACCGCTTGCAGGTGCCCGGCGGCGACGGTGCGCGCTGGCCGACCGTGCTCCAACCGCTGCCGCTGCACCCCGACGGATCGCCAACGGTGGACGATGGCAACTTCCGTTACACGGCGTTCGCAGTGCGGCCTGAGGCCAAAACTGCCGCAATGCGTCCCGGCGGGCGGCGCGAAGACGAGGTGATCATCGGCGGGTTTGCGCGCTTCATCGGGTACGATCTGGTCAGCCTGGATTGGTACCGGGGCGATAAAACGTTCCTGACGATCTACTGGCAGCCGACCGAGCAGGCCCCGCCGCCGCAGGATTACAGCGTCTATATCCACCTGCTCGACGCCAACGGCGCGCTGATCATGTCGTGGGACGGCGAGCCGCTGCGGGGTGCGTATCATACCCGCTGGTGGGAGCCGGGCGAGTCGCTGCTCGATTACCGCGTGCTGGAGCTTCCCGCCGATCTGCCGCCCGGCCCGGCCAGCCTGCGGATCGGCCTGTACGATCCGATTGAGAACCGCCGCCTGCCGGTCGTGATCGATGGCGCTGCGGGGGGCGACGGCCTGACGATTGACAACCGGATCACGGTGCATTAGATTTGCCCCCCATCCCCCGGCCCCTTCCCCCACGCTGTCGCGGAGGGAAGGGGAGCACAGCGGCGGCTTTGAAGTCCTTCCCTCATTTTGGGGGAAGGACTTCAGGATGGGGGATAGGCAAACAACAACGCCGGGATCGTAGTGTGTGATCCCGGCGTTGTTATTTCACGCGGGCAGGCTACTCGGCGCGCTCGAAGATGTGCGCGACGGCGGTCCCGCCCAGGCCGCCCAGGTTGAGCGCCAGCGCGAGGTGCGGAGTCCCGACCTGGTTATCGCCCGCTTCGCCGCGCAGTTGCAGCGCCAGCTCGACCGCCTGATAGACGCCGGTTGCGCCCAGCGGATTGCCGCGCGCCTTCAGCCCGCCAAAGGTGCTGATCGGCAGGCGGCCCTCGCGCCCGACGCTGCCATCCGCCGCCATCTGGCAGCCCTCACCGCGCCGCGCAAATCCGGCGGCTTCGAGCTGGAGCGCGGTCAGGATGGTGAAGCTGTCGTGCAGCTCGGCCACTTCGATATCGGCAGGCACGATCCCGGCCTGCTCGTAGGCGCGCCCGGCGGCCAGATTCGCGGCCTGCAAAAACAGCATATCGGCGCGGTTGTGCAGCGCCAGCGTATCCGTCGCGGCGGCGCTGCCACGCACACGGATCGGGCGGGCTACCCGATCGGCGGCGTGCTCGGCGGCGGTCAGGATCACGGCGGCTGCGCCGTCGCCTTCGGGCGCGCTGTCGAACAGGTTGACCGGCTCGGCCACGACCGGCGCTTTGGCAAAGGCACCGGGGCGCAGCCGGTTACGATACATGGCGAACGGATTCAGCGCGCCGTTGGCATGGGCGTTAACGCTGAAGCCTTCGAACTGATCCAGCGCGACGCCGTACTCGTGCATATAGCGGCGCATCAGCAGGGCCGCGACTCCGGCGGGAGTTGCGCCGCTGCCCGCCTCATAATCCGCGTCGAGCACGGTCGCCAGGGCGGTATCGCGCTCGCTGCCGGTGCGGTCGGTCGCCTTCTCGACGCCGAGCACCAGCACCGTTTCGGCCAGGCCGCTGGCGACCGCCAGATAGCCCTGGTGCAGCGCCATGCCGCCGGACGCATCCGCCGCTTCGACGCGCAGCGCCGAGACGCCGCGCAGCCCGGCATAGTCCGCGATCAGCGCGCCGAGGTGATTCTGGCTGCTGAGGTTGCCGCCGAGCGCGTTGCCGACGATCAGCGCGTCCACCTGTTCGATCCCGGCATCATGCAGCGCGGCCTGGATCGCGCCCAGCGCCAGTTGGCGCAGGCCCATATCCCAGTGCTCGCCGACGGGAATCTGCCCCACTCCGATTAAAGCTACATCTCGCATAGCGTTTCCTGTCCTCTGTTGTCGTCCGGCTAGTCAACCAGCAGCTTGCCGCGATAGCGTGTATACAGGGCGTAGTCGATCTCGGTGCGGCGGACCACATAGTCGCGCGTGTGGGGCGCTGCGTCGCGCCGCTCGCTGATCTGGTCGCCCACCAGAATATCGAACGCGTCCGAGCCTGCGCCGCTGCCGTAGCTCACCATCAGAATCCGGTCGCCCGGCTCGGCTACATCCAGCGTCGCGGTCAGGCCGAGCAGCGATGACCCGGCGTAGACGTTGCCGACCAGCCCGGAGAGCAGCCCCGGCGCGATCTGTTCGTCGCTGAAGCCGAGCAGCTTGGCGGCACGCTGCGGGAACTTGACGTTCGGCTGATGGAAGATGGCCCACTGGTAGTCCTGCGCGGTGGTGCCCAGCATCGACATCAGGCGCTCGCCCGTGCTGAGCGTGTGCTGGAAGTAGGCCGGCTCGCCGGTGAAGCGGTCGCCGTGGCTGGGATAGGTTTCGTGCGAGCGCCGCCAGAAGTCGGGGGTGTCGGTCACGTAGCTGTAGCTGCCCTGGATCAGCGCGAGGCTTTCCTCAGCCGGGCCGAGCAGGTAGGCCGCGCCGCCCGCCGCCGCCGTATATTCGAGCGCGTCACCGGGGCGGCCCTGGGCGGTGTCCATCCCGATGGCCAGGACATAGCGCCCCATGCCGCTGCCGACAAAGCCGATCCCGGCCTGCATGGCTTCGGACCCGGCCTTGCACGCGAATTCCCAGTCGGCGGCCTGGATGTTGGGGGCCGCGCCGATGCTCTCGGCGACGATGGTCGAGGACGGCTTGACGGCGTAGGGGTGGCTCTCGCTGCCGACCCACACCGCGCGGATCAGGCGCGGATCGATGCCGCCGCGTGCCAGCGCGTTGCGGGCCGCTTCAATCGACATCGTGATCACGTCTTCGTCCAGCCCGGCGACGGCTTTTTCCTGGACGGGCAGGCCCGCCGTGCCGCCGGTCCACACGCGCGACACTTCGCGCGCGGGCAGGCGATAGCGGGGTACATACGCGCCATAGCCGACGATGCCGACCGGGCGATCCGGCTTGAGGACCGACTGCCCGACTTTGAAAGGATGTGCGTCATTCGTCATACGTCTACTGTCTCCAATACTTCTGCGATCAGACCGTTGTCTGGCGAATTTCCGATTCAAGCCAGCAGCAGCGCACCGGCGCTGTCCCTGACAAAACTATGATCCCGGCTCGCCCTGCGCGGTGCAGAACGAGCCGGGACTCCTATCCGATTGTTCGAGCGGCGGATCGACCGGGCTTTACCAGACCGGCTCCAGCCAGTAGGTGGTGCCCTGACCCTCAGGCGTCCAGCCGGTCACGCCGTTGTAGCGGACATGCCACCACGCCATACCGTTGGCGCAGACCGGGCCGTTGATCACATCGAACACGCCCGTGCCGGGGATCTGCCCGACGCGCCAGCTCCACACGCTCGGCTGCGCCCGCAGGTTGTTCGGCAGACCGGGTGTCACCCGACCGCGCCCACCGACCACCAGCCGCGAGGGCAGGCCGCTGGGACACTGGTTTCCCTGGCCCGGATCGCTGGAGCCGTCCGTGACCGGCACGCCGCTGGCGTTGTGGAGCGCAACATAGCGCCCGTTGACCCAGCCGATGGTGCCGTTGACGTTAAGCTGCCACCATGTGCTGCTCGCGTTGCGCCCGACGACATAGTATGTCTCGTTGCGGCGGATGCGCGTGAGCACCTGGCTGGTGGGGCTGGGCTGGCTGCGCACGTTGAGCACCGAAGCATTGGTCACGGTCGCCGTCGCGCTGGTGATCGGGCCGGGATCGCTCGACCCCTGCTTGCTGATGCTGAACTGCATGAACGCATTCAGCGACGACTCGTAGTACTCGATCACGGTCGTGTAGTAGCCGGCCCCCAGAACGAACGTGCTGGTGTAGGTCTGGCCGGTCGCGCCGTGAAACTCGTTGATCAGCACGGTTCCGTTCATCGAGACGCGCACGCCATCATCGGCGCGCACGCTGATCGTGTACGTCCCGGCGCTGAAGGTCTGGCCGCTGGTCCAGCGCACCGAGAAGTTATCGGCGCTCAGGCCGGGCACCGGCGCGTTATAGCCCCAATCGATCCAGGGCGTGTATTCCTGACGGATTACCGCCGCCGGGCCAGAGAGCGATGGATTGTTAAAGTACTCAGCCGTCCACAGTGTGGTGTCGGCTCTGGCGACGCCGATGCCGCCCAGATCGGGCGTGACAACCGCCAGCAGAGATGTGATCAGCACGAGCGCTGCGATGATGCCCTTTTTCATGCCGGGCCTCCTTCTGTGTCCCTTCGTTGATGCAATGGTTACTTAGCATCATACGCTCAGGGCCGCCCGCCTGCTGCACGCTCAGCGGTTGGATCACCGACTCTTGCTCGTCTGAAAACCGACTCTTACTGTGCGCCGCGCAGTGCGGCCAGCACTTCGGCGGCATGCTGCGTGGTGATCCTGCCGTCTTCGATCATGCGCGCCGCCACGACCGCGACCTCGTCCTCGGCGGCACCGGCGGCCAGCGCCATCTGCTTGGCGTGCAGCGACATATGCCCGCGCTGGATGCCCTCGGTGGCCAGGGCGCGGATCGCGGCGAGATTCTGCGCCAGCCCGACGGCGGCCATGATTTGTGCCAGTTCCGAGGCGGACTGCGTGCCGAGAATCTTCAGCGCGACCTGGGCCGCCGGGTGAACGCGCGTCGCGCCGCCGACCGTGCCGACCGCGAGCGGCAGCTCGATTCGCCCGGCCAGGTCGCCGCGCTCGTCCTGCCGCCATTCGGTCAGCGCGCTGTAGCGGCCCGATCGCGCAGCCCAGGCATGTGCTCCGGCTTCGAGCGCGCGCCAGTCGTTGCCGGTGGCGATTGCCACCGCGTCGATGCCGTTCATCACGCCCTTGTTGTGCGTCGCGGCGCGATAGGGATCGATCTGGGCAAAGACCGCCGCCTCGACAATAGCCCGCACCACCTTCGCGCCGGGCAGCGTGTCCGAGCCGAGCGATTCCGCCGGGACGGTGCAGGCCGCATACGCCTTGCGCCGGTCGGCCAGGTTGCTCAGGATGCGCAGATTGACGCGCCCGCCGGTCAGCTCCTCGATGATCGGAGCCAGCCGCTCGCAGGTGGTGTTGATCGCGTTCGCGCCCATCGCGTCGCGCACGTCGAACAGCAGGTGCACGATCAGCATCGGCCCGGCGGGGGTGTCGGGGAAGGGGCGCAGCTCCAGATCGCGCGCGCCGCCGCCCAGCTCGACCAGCACCCGGTCGCAGCAGTTGGCCTCTTCCAGCAGGCGCGCGCGTGCTTCCCACACGCGCCCGGCGGCAGCATAGACGTTGTCCACGCCGAGCACCTGAATCTGCCCGATCATCACCGGCGCGTCGGCGGATGTGGTGAAGCCGCCCCCATCGCGTGCCAGCCTGGCGGCGAAGCTCACCCCGGCGACGATGCTCGGCTCTTCGACCACCATCGGAACCAGGTAATCGCGCCCGTTGATCAGGAAGTTGGTCGCCACGCCGAACGGCAGCGCGTAGAGGCCGATCACGTTTTCGATCATGTGCTCGGCCTGGGCGGGGGTGAGGCCCTCGGACCCCAGCAGCACGGCCTGATCCTGCTCGGACAGCCCGGCCCACTGCGCGACGGTCGCCGCGCGCTCGGCCAGCGACTGCCGGTAGAACCCGGACAGGCGCGACGATCCCCGCTGTGGCTGTTCGGACATGGCTGCTCCCTGATCGTGGGCGACAGGTCTACACGCCTGCCGCAGCATCACCACAATGCTTCGACAATCGTAGCAGGGAACGTCTCTCAAAAGCTATCAAAGTGTGAAAACCGGCGCGATCTGGGGTAAAGATTCATCTGCCGTTCATCCGGCTGGAAATCGAGCCGCAGCCGGGGCGAACTGTCAAAAACTACCAGGAAGCAGGGCGCGATGAAAATTTTGGCGTTGGAGCACGAAACGGAGCAGGCGCAGACCGCCGACTTTGGGCCATACCTGGCCGCCGAAGCGCGCCGGGTCTGGGACCTGTATCAGGCGGGCGTGATCCGCGAGCTGTATTTTCGGGGCGACCGGTCCGAGGCGGTGCTGGTGTTGGAGTGCGCGGACGTGGACGAGGCGCACGCCGTGCTGGCTTCGCTGCCGCTCGTCGGGGCCGGGTTGATTACGTTCGAGGTCATCCCGCTGATGGCCTATCCCGGCTTCGCGCGGCTGTTCGCGCCGCCCGCCCAATAGTTGATCGATTGCGGGCGGCATGCTACAAACCCGGCCATGAAGACTGCACGCGCACTCGTGATCATCCTGGTTGTCGTAGGGCTGCTGGCCGCCGTGACGGTGGGGGGCTTCGCCTACTATACCGTGCGCCGCCCGCTGCCCAAGCAGGCCGGTGAAGTGCGCGTGCCCGGTGCGCGGGACGGGATCACGATCTACCGCGACGGCTGGGGCGTGCCGCATATCTACGCCGCGACCGCTTATGACCTGTTCTTCGCGCAGGGCTTCGTCCACGCGCAGGATCGCTGGTGGCAGATGGACGTGGGCCGTCACCTGGGGCGCGGCACGCTGAGCGAGCTGCTGGGCGAGAACGAGGCTGTCCAGCAAACGGACCGGTTGGTGCGCGCGCTGGGCTGGCCGGAGATCGCGCGGGCAGGCTGGGACGCAGCCTCACCGGAATCGCAGCAAACGCTGATGGCCTATGCCGCCGGAGTCAACGCCTACATCCGGGAGCGCTCGCCGGGCGAACTGGCGCTGGAATATACCGCGCTCGATGCGGACGAGGTGAGCGTCACGCCCTGGCTGCCGCTCGATTCGCTGGCGTGGGCGGTCGCGCTGCACTGGCAGTCCGGCGGAAACGCGATCCAGGAGATCCAGCACGCGCTGGCCCTGACACGCGTCGATGAAGCGATGCTGGTCCTCGCCGCACCGCCGGCCCTGGGCGATGCGACGCCGTACCATGTGCCCCCCGGCACCGATTATTCGCGCCTGCCGCTCGATGATGCGCTGGCCGGGCTGAGTCTGCTCGGACCCTCAGACACCATCGAAAGCAGCGGGTGGGCCGTCTCCGGGGCGCGGACCGCGTCGGGCAGGCCGCTGCTGGCGGTCGCGCCCGGCGGCCCGGTCCAGATGCCGTCGCCCTGGTACGAAAACAGCCTGTTCTGCGTCGAGCTGTCGGACGACTGCCCCTACACCGTGACCGGGTTCAGCGTGCCGGGCCTGCCGGCAATCATCAACGGGCACAATGACGCGATCGCGTGGGGCTTCACGACCGCCTGGATCGACGAGCAGGATGTGTTCATCGTCCAGCTCGATCCCGACAACCCGGCGCGCTATGCCTGGGACGGCGGCTGGCGCGAGATGACCGTCAGCGACTACCGTCTGTCGATCAACGGGCAGGATACGCCGCAGCCGGGCACGGTCTATCGCACGCACCTCGGCCCGGTGATCGCCACCTCGGCCCCGCTGCTGCGCCGCGATCAGGCGCTGGTGCTGGGCTGGACCGGATACGACGCCCCGACCGATCTGATCGCTTCGCTGCTGCACCTGAACCGCGCCCAAAACTGGGACGCCTTCCGCGCCGCGCTGCGCGCCTGGGGTGGGGCGGCGTCGAATGTGCTGTATGCCGATGTCGAAGGCAATATCGGCTGCCAGCTGGCGGGGCGTGTCCCGGCGCGTGCGGATGATCACAGCGGGCTGCTGCCGGTGCCGGTGCAGGATGCATCCGGCGCGTGGGACGGCCTGCTGCCGTTCGAGGCGCTGCCTTCGGTCTACAACCCGGCGCGCGGCTATCTGATCGCGGCGAATCAGGCTATCGCCCCGGTTGAGGAGTCGGCCCGGCTCTCCGCCACGTGGGACACCGGCAATCGCGCGGCGCGGATCGAGGCGCGGCTGCTGGATCACGACGCGCACACGACCGAGACGTTTGCCGGTATCCAGGCCGATACCTTCAGCGCGTTTGCCGAGGCGATGCTGCCCTACCTGCTCGAACTCAAGTTCGAGGACGACGCGCTGGCCGAGCTGCGCGACTGGCTGGCCGGGTGGGATTTCCGCTTCACGGTGGACAGCCCG
This sequence comes from Chloroflexota bacterium, assembly GCA_012729765.1. GTDB lineage: Bacteria > Chloroflexota > Anaerolineae > Aggregatilineales > Aggregatilineaceae > JAAYCM01. Next base: position 9,576 of record JAAYCM010000061.1, read on the forward strand.
CAGGCGGCGCTGTTCGGCGATTTCTGGCTGCGGCTGGTCGAGTTCACCTATGGCGACGAATTGGGCGTGCTGCCCTGCGACTGCGCCGCCACGCGCCAGGGGATGCTCCGGCTGCTGGAGCAGGCCAACCATCCCTGGTGGGATGACGTGCAGACGCGCTTCGTGGTCGAGCGGCGCGACGCGATGCTGCGCAGGGCGTTCGAGCGCGCCGTGATCGACCTGACGCGCACGCTGGGCGGCAGCCGCGACGAGTGGCGCTGGGGCGATCTGCACCAGGCGCGCTTCACCAGCCTGCCCGCCAGCCGGATCGCGGTCGATCTGATCCGCGAGCAGTTCGAGCGGGGGCCGGTCCCGCTGAGTGGCAGCGGCGACACGATCAACGCCACGCGCAGCGCCGCCGTGCCCGACGCGCGCTATACGGTCGCCAGCGCGCCCGCCGCCCGATTGATCATCGATCTGGACAATTTCGAGAGCAGCCGCGCGATCCACATGACCGGCCAGAGCAGCCATCTTGCCAGCCAGCACTACGGCGACATGATCGACCCCTGGCGCTTTGTCGAATATCACGCCCTGCTGTGGCAGCGCACCAGCATCGAGGAATCGGCCCAGGCGATCCTGACACTGGAACCGATCCGCCCCATTGACGACGGCAACGCCGCGCCCAGGCCGCCCTTCTGATCTCACCTCACACTTTTAGGTTCATTGTCATAGGCGTAAGAGCAAGCAAACATTAGCTTCAAATTTTAACGCTGCTTTTATGCAGATTTGATGTCGCCCGGCGACAATGAATGCAGGGTGGGCAACACATGGGGTTTACAGCCTGGGACGCATCCCCCAAAGCAGCCAATACTCATGCAAAGCTTACTCTCTTGGTATTTCAGCGATATCAGCACTGTCTCATTTTTGAATGTGGAGGCCGAGATTACTCTCACGCTTCACAGCAGCGGAGTCTGCGAAATTCAGCTCAGCGATGAGCTAACGCTGGACCTGACACAGGGTATCGTGGAACAGGTGCAGACCTATAACCGGGAGCATGCGCCGTGCAGCGGGCTGCTGCTGGACGTCAGCCGGGTTGCACCGCTCAGTATGGTGCGTCTCAGTGGGCTGATCGATGTCCTGACTCAACTGCGCGTCCCGATTGCGGTTGTATTTCTGTGGAATCAGCAGCGCGAGCTGGCTCAACTGCTGCATCATACCCTGACCTACCCAGAGCATGTCCGCTACTTCACACAGCAGGAAGACGCGTGGCTCTACCTGGAGCCATCTGGCGGCGGCGAGATAGTCTAGCGTAGCGGCTGTTATGCACTTTTACCCCCCATCTCCCGGCCCCTTCCCCCATGCTGTCGCGGAGAGAAGGGGGCAGTGTTTTTCAAGTCCTTCCCTCATTTTGGGGGAAGGATTTAGGATGGGGGGCAGGCGTGGCTTCGCCTCGTTCAGCATTCCAAAGAGCATAACATGCTCTAGCGCGTGTTATGCCTAACGCGCTCTGGTCGCCCTGATCAGTCGCTTTGGCGGGATAGCAGGGTCCGCACCAGCGCGAGCGCCTGCGCCGCGACCAGCGCCAGGAGCGCGATCCAGACGGCCTGCTGGCCGCGTGCCGCCTGTTCGAGCACGGGCGAGGGCGGCGTCACGATCTCGATCACCTGATTGTCCCCAAACTCGAACGGATTCTCCCCACGCGCCAGCAGCCGGGCGGCCTCACCGGGCGACAACTGTTCCGGGCGGTAGCGTTCCGACGTGACGACATGGAACTTGCTGCCATCGGGGCGGGCGTGGGTTTCGATCTGGGCGGAGCGCGTGTTGAGCACATCGAACACATACAGCTCGCGCACCAGCACCATCACCACGATCGCCAGCGGCAGCGCCAGCAGCAGCCCCATGAACCCGAACAGAGCGGCGGCGATCACCTGGGCGATCAACACCGTCGCGGCGGGCAGCGCGATCTGGCGGCTCATGATGCGCGGCATGATCAGGTTGCTCTGAATCTGCTGCGTGGCGATATAAGCCAGGATCGTCCAGGGAGCCAGCGCCGGGTCCTCGGCCAGCGCGACCAGTATGGCGGGGATGACCGAGATGATCGAGCCGATGTTGGGGATGAACTCCATCAGCCCGGCGATCATGCCGAGCGCCAGCGGGTTGGGCAGGCCCAGGACCACGCCGGTGATGAACGTAATGAGCGAGCCGAGCATCGTCATCGAGATCAACTGGCCGATGAACCAGCGCTGGATGATCTGCCCCAACTGCTCCAGGATGAGCAGGGCGCGCGGGCGGTAGCTGCCAGGCACCAGGATCAACATGCCTTCCAGATAGTCGCCGGGGTCGGTGACGAAGAAGATTGCGATCAGCATAATGAACAGGATATTGGCGATCACCCCGCCGATGCCTGACAGGAAGGGGAAGATATTGCGCGTGACCTGCCCGGCCTGGTCTACCACGAAATCGCGCGCGTCGCCTTCGGTGACCTGCTGCCAGTCGATCTTGGGTAGCCAGGTATTTTCTTCGGCCAGCCGGTCATACTCGGAGCGCGCTTCCTCGAAGGCGTCCGGCAGGGCCGCCCCCAGGTTGCCGATCTGCTCGACGAAGGCGGGCACGATCAGCACCACCAGCAGCACGAGCACGAGCAGCAGGCCCAGCATGGTGATCAGAATACTCAGGCCCCGGCTGACTCCCATGCTTTGCAGGCGGCGCACCGGCACCTGGATGACGATTGCGAAAATCCCGGCGAGAAAGACCAGCAGCAGGACCGCGCGCAGTTCCCACGCCGCCAGCAGCAGAATAACCACCAGGGCCGTGACGAGCACGCGCAGCGTGTAGTCGCCAAGCGAAACGCGCGGAGCAGCGGGCAGCATACGGTTTCCCCCCTCAGAGGCAGCGTTAGAGCACGATCTTACCCAGGGCCAGCAGCAGCACGAAGCCTGACAGCAGCGTGACAAGAAAGCAGCCAATCGAGACAAACATACGCTCGGCGGCTGTCATGCCGAAGATACGGTCGCTGCCGACGCCGCTGGCGGCATAGGTTTCGTAACTCTCGATCACTTCTTCTTCTTCAAGCGCTGACCGGCGCAGATCATCAATATCACCCGACATCGTGAATTCTCCTGGCTTTGTCGCAATACACGCCGACTAGGATACTGGAAAACACGCCGCACGCCAACCGAATCCCCGGCAGCCCGGTATCTGTCAGGTGCTCGACTCGGCAGCGGGCAGAAACCAGGCCAGGAAGTCGCGCTTGCTGCGGGCGAGATCGCGGCTGAGATCGAAGCGCATCGCCGGGAAATCGACCAGATCGTCCCCGACGCGCGCCAGGGCGGACGGCAGCCAGGCGTGATCGCGCTGGGTGGAGACGCGGCGCAGCACGCCCGCCGCCCCGATCTTGTCCAGCTTGTCGGCGTCGTGCAAAATATCGGCCAGCGTGTCGTCGCCGTCTTTCAGGATCGCGGCCTGGATCGACTCGATCTGCGACGGGTTGAGCTTGCCGCGCAGCACCCGGCCCACGAAATCGGCCCCCAGCTCTTCATGCGACTCGCTGCTGCGCAGCTCGTCCAGCTTGGCGACATCGTGGCAGATGCCCATCAGGTACGCCAGCCGGGGATCGGCGTCCTCTTCGGCGGCCAGCGCCACCGCCACGCCGGTCACGCGCAGGATATGTGCCCACAGGTGCGGCCAGCCGGGATGCCAGGCCGAGAGCCGCGCGATCACCTGCCGGGTGATGTCGTCGCTGAGCGCGTCGAGCGGGTCGGCGTCCAGCCATTCGTCGCCCAACTGGTTGACGAAATCCTGCGCGAGCGGGGTCGCGTGGTCTTCCAGCAGGCGCTCGGCCCACGCCCCAACCGAGTCGAGGTGCTGCTCGGCCCCGGCCAGCAGACCGTCGAGCAGGGCGGCCATCATCTCCGGGTCGATGGAAGGTTGGTTCACGACGGCCTCATTTCGCGGCAGAGCACATCAGGTTAAATCGCGTCGAATTATATCTTTATATCTAACGATGCTTTAAAAGATGCTTATTCCTGTTACACTTAGGAGTAGCTTAAGATGACGGTGTGATGTTCTGAGCCTGATCGAACGATCTGCCCGCCAGCGGCCCGCCCTGCATCCTCGATTTTAGGGGCAGATACGTTTCGTGCACAACCCTAGCTGACAAGGAGCTGTCTGTGATACCTCGCCCTCTGACCGATCATGAGCGTGCGATTCTGCTCTATTTCCGCGATCAAGGCACGCCCGCCGAAGCCCGGCGCGCGCAGGTGGTCTTGCTGAGCGACGAGAACGCGCCGACCGCCAATATCGCCGCCGCCGTTTCGCTCAGCCCCAACCGGGTCCGGCACTGGGTGCGCGCCTGGCACGCGCAAGGGCTGGGCATTTTCGAGCGTGTGCCGGAGCATCTGCTGGCCGGGCAGGGGGTGGTGGCGCTTGCCACGCCGAACGGGGCCGACGAGAGTCTGGCGGTCGAGGCGGCGGACGAGGATGAAGCCGAAGCAGCGCCGCCCGGCCCGCCGCCGGGAGTCGAGGCGCCGCGCCTGCCGCTGGAACTGCGCGAGCAGGTCGGCGTGCTGCCGGATGATCCGATGGCCGAGGCGGGGCGCAAGGTGCTGTATTATCACTTCGAGCGGATGCTGCTGAACGAGCCGGGCAGCCGCCTGGGTGAGGATATCGAGGCGGTGCACGATATGCGGGTGGCAACGCGCCGGATGCGCAGCGCGATGCGGCTGTTCGCGCCCTTCTTCGAGGACGGGATCGCCAAGCGCTATCGCAAGGGACTGCGCGCGACGGGGGATGCGCTGGGCGCGGTGCGCGATCTGGATGTCTTCGAGGAGAAGGCGGCGAAATTCATGCAGGCCAACCCGGAAGCCGATCTGGGGCCGCTGTTCGAGGCGTGGGATCAGCAGCTCCAGCAAGCCCGCGCCGCGCTGATCGAGTACCTGGACAGCCGCCAGTTTGCGCGCTTCGTCGAGCGCTTCCACACCTTCCTGACCACGCCCGGCCTGGGCGCGCTGCCGGTCGCGGAAGGCGGCGTGCCGATCTACCAGGTGCGGCATGTTCTCCCCCCACTGATCTACGATCTGTATGAGCGGGTGCGCGCCTATGAGACGGTGGTCGAAGGCGCGCCGATCACCACCCTGCACGCGCTGCGGATCGAGTTCAAGCGGCTGCGCTATGCGCTGGAATTCTTCGAAGAGGTGCTGGGGCCAGAAGCCCGGCGCGTGATCAAGGAGATCAAGGTGATGCAGGATCACCTGGGCGATCTCAACGACGCCGAGGTCGCGGGCCAGCTTCTTCGCGCGTTCGTGGACGAGCAGAGCGCGATCTACAGCGGCATCCCGCTCTTCATCCGCCCCGATATCAGCGGCGTGATGCACTATGCGACCGCCAAGCAGGCCGAGAAGGAGCATCTGCTGGCGACGTTCCCTGAGGCGTGGGCCAACTTCCTGCGCGCGGACGTGCGGCGCGATCTGGCGGTGGCGGTGGCGGCGCTCTAGAGGCTGGTAGCTCCCATCCCCCGGCCCCTTCCCCCACGCTGTCGCGGAGGGCAGGGGAGAACAACACCATCTTGCAAGTCCTTCCCACCTTGTGGGGGAAGGATTTAGGATGGGGGTAAATGTGGTTTTGTCTGCCGTGCGCTTAACCCCACACTCGGTGGCCGGGGCGTTCCCGGCCTTTTTTGATCTCGCGCCCTGGGCCGATTTGATCTATCCTTAAGGCTGCATCGTTTTGGGTGGGGCAGTCTTAAGGGAACCCGCATGGATCAGGAGTCCGTTTCCGTCGTCATCCCGGTCTATAATGGCGCGGCCAGCCTGCCGCTGCTGATCGAGCGGCTCCAGCCGGTGCTGGTGGCGCACGCGTCGCAGGCCGAGATCATCCTGGTCAATGACGACAGCCGCGACAACAGTTGGGATGTGATCGGCCAGCTCGCCCAGGCTCACGACAACGTGCGCGGCATTAACCTGATGCGCAATTATGGCCAGCACAACGCGCTGCTGTGCGGCATCCGCGCCGCGCAGCATGACGTGATCGTTACGATGGATGACGATTTGCAGCACCCGCCGGAAGAGATTCCGCTGCTGCTGGCGAAACTGGCCGAAGCCGGCTGCGACGTGGTGTATGGGACGCCCCGCTATGAGCAGCACGGCCTGTGGCGCAACCTGGCCTCGCGCATCACAAAGCTGGCGCTGCAAGGCGCGATGGGCGCCGACAACGCCCGCAACGCGAGCGCGTTTCGCGTCTTTCGCACCCGCGTGCGCGAAGCCTTCGCCGATTACCAAAGCCCCTATGTGGTGCTCGACGTGCTGCTGACGTGGGGCACGACTCGCTTCGGAGCGGTCAGCGTGCGGCACGAGCCGCGCCGGTTGGGCGTTTCCAACTACACGCTGCGCAAGCTGATCGTGCACGCGATCAATATGATGACCGGCTTCAGCACCCTGCCGCTCCAACTGGCGAGCTGGACCGGCTTTGCCTTTACCCTGTTCGGGATTGCAGTGCTGATCTATGTGCTGGGGCGTTACGCCATCGAGGGCGGCAGCGTGCCGGGGTTCCCGTTCCTGGCCTCGGTGATCGCGCTCTTTTCGGGCGCGCAGTTGTTCGCGCTGGGGATCATGGGCGAGTATCTGGCGCGAATGCACATGCGCAGTATGGGGCGTCCCTACAGCGCGATTCGTGAACAGGTTGGCTTTCCATCGGCGGGCGGGGAGGAACAGCATGAGCGAGGCTGAGGCGGGTGGGGTGAAACTCTCGGCGCTGGATACCGAGCGGTTCGGCGTGCCAAGCGCGCGCGTGGATGACGTTAGTGCCGAAACGCTGCCCGCTGTGCTAGCGTTCTGCCGGGCGCACGGCGTCACGTTCCTGATCGCGCGCTGCCCCACGAGCGATCTGAAAGCGGCGCAGGCGATGGAGCAGGCCGGATTTCTGCTGATGGACACGCTGATCTACTACGCGCGCGATCTGCACCGCAGCCCGATCCCGCCGGACAGCGGGCAGGTGCCGGTGCGCCCGCTCCTGCCCGGCGACGAGGAACAGGTCCGGCAGGTCGCGCGCGAGGCGTTCAGCGGCTACTCCGGACACTATCACGCCGACGAGCGGCTGGACCGTGCGCAGTGCGACGCGGTATATACGTCGTGGGCCGAGCGCTCAGCGGTGTCGCGCGAGGTGGCCGGCGAGGTGCTGATCGCCGATCTGGACGGGCAGGTTGCCGGTTTTGCCACGCTGCGGATGAACAGTCCCGACGAGGGTGAGGGTGTGTTGTTTGGCGTCGCACCTTTCGCCCAGGGGCGGGGCATCTACCGCTCGTTCATGGTGCGCGGCATGGAATGGAGCCTGGGCCAGGGCGCGCGCCGGATGGTCGTCTCCACGCAGATCACGAATCTGGCTGTGCAGAAGGTCTGGACGCGGGTCGGCTTCGAGCCGAGCGGGAGCTACTACACCTTTCACAAGTGGTTTGACGCGCCAGGAGCAGCAGTACATGGCTGAGCCGTTGTCGATTCCGTTCAATAAACCATCGTTTGCCGGGAACGAGCAGGCGTATATTGCCCAGGCCATCGCTAACGGGCATATTTCCGGCGATGGCCCGTTTACGAAGCAGTGCCATCGCTATCTCGAAGCGGCGCTGGATGTGCCAAAGGCGCTGCTGACCACGTCCTGCACGCACGCGCTGGAAATGGCCGCGCTGATCCTCGACATCCAGCCCGGCGACGAGGTGATCGTCCCCTCGTTTACCTTCGTCTCGACGGTCAATGCGTTTGTGCTGCGCGGCGCGACGCCGGTTTTTGCCGATGTCCGGCCCGACACGCTCAACCTGGACGAGACGCGCCTGGAAGCTCTGATCACGCCGCGCACGCGCGCGATCGTGCCGGTGCATTACGCCGGGATCGGCTGCGAGATGGACGCGATCATGGGGCTGGCGGAACCGCACGGGATTGCGGTGGTCGAGGACAACGCGCACGGCCTGTTCGCCAAATATAAGGGGCGCTGGCTGGGCACGTTCGGCGCGCTGGCGACACAGAGCTTCCACGAGACGAAGAATTTCCAGTGCGGCGAGGGCGGGGCGCTGCTGATCAACGATCCGCAGGTGATCGAGCGGGCCGAAATCATCCGCGAGAAAGGGACCAACCGCAGCCGGTTCTTCCGGGGGCAGGTGGATAAATATACCTGGGTCGATATCGGCTCCAGCTACCTGCCGTCGGATGTGCTGGCGGCGTTCCTCTACGCGCAGCTAGAGGCGCGCGAGGCGATCCAGGGGGGGCGCGAGCGCATCTGGACCACGTACTGCCACGCGCTGAGCGATTGGGCGGCTGAGTTTGGCGTCACGCTGCCGACGGTGCCGCCGCACTGCGAGCAGTCGTATCACATGTTCTACCTGCTGCTGCCATCGCTGGCGCTGCGCACGGCCTTGATCGCGCACCTGAAGGCGCGCGGTATCCTGGCGGTGTTCCACTACCTGCCGCTGCACCTCTCGGAGATGGGGCAGCGTTTTGGCGGGCAGCCGGGTGACTGCCCCGTGACGGAAGATGTGAGCGACCGCCTGCTGCGCCTGCCGTTCTATAACAGCCTGAGCGACGGCGAGCAGGCCCAGGTGATCGAGGCGCTGCTGGCGTTCGATTGGCAGCCAGCCAGGGATTGACCTCGCCCGCTATGAAAAAACGAGGGGCGTGTTCACACGCCCCTACAAAAACCGGGCGGCATGACCCCATGAAACATGCGCGCCCAGCTTCATACATCACACGCGCTAGAAGCGCCTCGGATCGCCGTCGCGGCCATCGAGGTTGTGGCGCGGGTCGGGGAAGCCCAGCCGGGTCAGGGCGCGATCGACTTCCTCGGTCGAGGGATCGCTCAGGATCAGCTTATCGTCATCCGGCCCCATCACCAGCGTCGGCATGATCACCTCGCCGCTGTTGACCAGCACCAGGAATTTCTCATCGTCGGGATTGTCGTCGATGTTCACGAAGTGAAACGGCATCGCGCGGTCTTCGAGATACTGGCGCATCCGCTGTGTTTTTTCGTCGTTCGGACGGCCATACAGGATAAAGTCACGTTCGGTATCACGCGTCATCAGCTCTCCACTCCATTACATCCGGTTTCCTAGAGTCTTAGCAGGGCACGCGCGCCGTGACCATTGGCCGCCACAAAAAAGGGCCGGATTTCCGGCCCAGGCTGATCGTTTGTCTGGCGGCGGGTTAGTAGGTGTAAAACCCGCGCCCGGTCTTGCGGCCCAGGTGACCCGCCGCGACCATCTTCTTCAGCAGCGGGCAGGGGCGGTACTTCGGATCGCCGAGCCCCTGGTGCAGCACGTCCAGCGTGTTGAGCACGATGTCCAGCCCGATGAAGTCGGCCAGGGTGAGCGGACCCATCGGGTGATTCATGCCGAGCTTCATCACCGTGTCGATGGATTCGACCGAGCCGACGCCTTCCATCAGCGCGTAGCACGCCTCGTTGAGCATCGGCATCAGGATGCGGTTGGCGATAAATCCGGGATAATCCGCCGCTTCGACCGGCGTCTTGCCCAGGCGGCGGCTCAGCTCCATGATCGTGTCGAGAGTCTGATCGTCGGTCGCCAGCCCGCGAATGATCTCGATCAACTGCATCAGCGGGACCGGGTTCATGAAGTGCATCCCGATCACCTGCTGCGGGCGGCGCGTGGCGGCGGCGATCTCGGTGATCGAGATCGAGGACGTGTTGCTCGCCAGGATTGCGCCGGGCCGCGTGATCTCGTCCAACTCCATGAAAATATCGCGCTTGAGCACCACGTTTTCGTTGACCGCCTCGACCACGACCCCGGCATCGGCGGCGGCGCTCATCTCCGTGCTGGTCTGGATATTCTCCTGCCCGGCGCGGCGCTGCTCCTCGGTCAGCTTCTCCTTGCTGTGCAGCTTCTCGATGCTGGCGGCGATGCTGCGCTGGGCGCGGTCGAGCACGTCCTGATCGATGTCGATCAGCGCCACCTGATAGCCGCTGGTCGCGCACACCTGGGCGATGCCGTTGCCCATCGTGCCCGCCCCGATCACAGCGATCTTCCTGATCTCGTCAACGTCCATACGTTTCTCTCCTGGCTGAAAAAATAATCTCTGGTTGGCGCCCTGGCGCCTAAGCATGTGCCCCCCCCATCCCCCGGCCCCCTTCCCCCACGCTTCACGGAGGGAAGGGGCGGCCAGCCATATGCTTCAAGTCCCGCCCTCCTTGTGGGGGAGGGATTTAGGGCGGGGGGAGATGCTTCGCTGCTTTGCCTGCTCTGAAGGTTATAACACGCTCTAGCGCACGATCTGCGCCATTTCCTCGATCAGCGGATTCCCGGCGTAGACGCCGTGATACTGCTCCGGCAGCAGCGCCGCGATCGCGCACATGATCCGCTCGGTGTATTCTTCCAGCGCCTCGCCCTTGGCGCGACCTTCCGGCAGGCGGAAGGGCTTGCCCACGCGCGCGATGACTTTAGGCCGGGGGTGCTTGAGCACTTTCTCCGTGCCGTAGAGCGCCGCCGGGACGACCGGCACGTTGGCACGCGTCGCCAGGAACGCCGCCCCCGACCGCCCCTGGATCAGCCCGCCGGTCCGGCTGCGTGTGCCTTCTGGCGCGACGCCCAGCACCACTCCGGCTTCGAGCACGCGCAGGCCCGCGCGCAGCGCCTCGCGGTCGGCGGAGAACTGCGTCACCCAGATCAGGGCATTGAGCCTGAAAAACGGCTCCATCCACGTGCCTTTGTACTTGCGCGCCGCCAGCCCGACGATGCCCGGCGGCGTGACCGGGATCGTGGCCGGGATGTCGAAGTAGCTCAGATGGTTGGATACGAACACATAGGGCGGGTCGGGCAGGTTTTCGCGGCCCTCAACGTGATAGCGCGACAGCAGAAACATGATCAGCCGCGAGATCGGAATCGACCAGCGCGACTGCTCGGTCGCGGGCCAGTCGGCGGGGCGCGGCTGGGGGGAATTGTTCGGCATAGATGCTCTCCTCATGTGTGCATGCGCCAGCATACCGCAAGCCGCGAGGGGCTGCCAGGATCGGGGCGCGGGCGGCGCAACGAATTTCTAACGCGGGATTAGTAGGCGCAGGCGGGCGGGTGTGGCTATGTTCTAGCTATATTCCCCCCACGGTTTGCGGAGGGAAGGGGAGCAGAGCGGCGGCGGTTTTGAAGTCCTTCCCTCATTTCGGGGGAAGGATTTAGGATGGGGGCGAGATTTCAGAGTTTTTCAAGACACGAGAGAAAGAGCATCCAGCCATGACGAACACCACTTCCGACGCAGCGCGCACCCTTCCGACACGTGATTACTGGCCGACCGCCGGCTGGCAGGAATCGCCGCCCGACGCCCAGGGCATGGACGGGGAGCTGCTCGCGCAGGCAGACCGGCAGCTTGCCGCCGATCATCCCAACATCGAGAGCCTGATTGTGGTGCGGCATGGGCACATCGTCCACGAGCGCTATGCCGGAGAAACCGGGCCGGATCGCCTGCACAATCTCAAGTCGGCCACCAAGAGCATGCTCTCGCTGCTGATCGGGATCGCGCTGCAAACCGGCGATCTGGAAGCGCTGGATGATCGGCTGGCCTATTTCTTCCCGGAATACTTCACCTCGTCCACCGACAGCGGCAAGCGCGAGATCAGCCTGCGCCACCTGCTGATGCTGCGCTCTGGGCTGGAGTGGGACGAGTGGGGGCCGAACACGATCGAGATGATGCGGAGCGACAACTGGATCCGGTACGTGCTGGAGCGTCCGCTGGCGCACGAGCCGGGCACGGTGTTCACCTACAGCACCGGCGATACACAGCTTCTCGTGGGTGCACTGCAAAAGGCCAGCGGCCTGCCCGCGCTCGAATTCGCCAACCTGTACCTGTTCCAGCCGCTCGGCATCACGCAGTACACCTGGCCGACCGATCCGCAGGGCTACAATGTCGGGGGCGCGGACCTGTCGCTGTCGCCGCGCGACATGGCGAAGATCGGCTACCTGGTGTTGAACCAGGGGCAGTGGGACGGCCAATCGCTCGTGCGCCCGGCCTGGATCGAGGATGCCACGCGTCAGCATTCGACCGTTGTCCCGCCGGACGCGGGCAGCTATCCGCCGCTGTATTACGGCTACCTGTGGTGGCTGCGTCCCCAGGCCGGGCACGCCAGCGCGATCGCGGTCGGGCTGGGCGGCCAGTTCATTTACGTGGTTCCGGCGCTCGATCTGGTAGTGGTGATGACGGGCCGCCTGGAGCGGATCCCCCAGTTGTTCCGCAACAACGGCATGATCCGCGACCTGAACGTCCTGGAAGATTTCATCGTCCCGGCGGTGCAGGGGTAGATGGACTGGGATGCCCCCCATCCCCCGGCCCCTTCCCCCACTGCTGCGCGGAGGGAAGGGGAGCATGGTGGCGCTTTTCAAGTCCTTCCCTCATTTTGGGGGAAGGATTTAGGATGGGGGGCGATCTGTGGCTGTAGTACTAGTTGATGCGTTTCCACGTGTTCCCGGCCAGCCGCCAGATCACCGTTTCGCTGATGGGCACATCGTTCTGCGTGTGGGCCGTCTCGACGTAGGCGTAAGTCTGGCCGTTAGCCTCGCGCGCGATGGCGACCACGCCCACCGCCGGCACGGGGCGGGCGGCGTAGGCGGCATCCTCGATCCGGAGCTGCGCCTGCTGCGAGGTCAAGGCGTCTTCCAGGTCATAAAGCGCCAGGAACGCGCCGCCGGTATCGGCCTGAGCCAGCAGGCGTGTCTCCAGCGCCAGCCGCCACTGGAAAAAACCCTGCCAATCGAGCATATTGAGTTGATCCAGGCTGATCAGCGCGAACGGGACACCGGTGATGGCGGTGAGGGTGCCATCCAGCGTGGCATCCGTCTGCAGCGCGCGGGCGACCTGCGCCGGGACGCCCGTGCCGAACTGCGCGATCAGGCTTTCGATGAAGCCGGGCGGCTGCGTGGGCGTATCGCCGGTGAGCAGGGCCTGGGCGAGCCAGCGGCTCAGATCGTCGTGGAGCCAGGCCGCATCACTGTAGATCGGCGGGTTGATCTCCCCGGCGGCGTGGCGCACCAGCCGGTCCGCGACCTGGTCGGCGATCGCCTGGCCGAGATCGGCAGGGATGGCGACATCGGCCCGCGCGCGGCCCACCAGCGGCGAGGTGACGCGCAGCGTCCAGGGGTCATAATCGGCCCACTCGACCGTGCTGGGACGCTCGGCCACGATCTCGACGCGCAGCTCGTCCGGCGGCAGGCTGCATCCCAGCAGCGCACAGCCGCGCGCCCACCAGTCTTGCAGGCGTGGGGCGAGCGCCTCGGCCAGCCGCTCGTCCAGCTTGCGATACGTCACGCGCACCGGCCCGGCTGTGACCTCGGCCTCGTCGCCCCAGAAGGTCAGATCGTCGGGGACGTGCCGCCAGCCGCTCTGGTTATTCGGCCCGTCGTCCTCGTAATACCAGTAGAACCACACGACCTGATAGGGCACGCCGTCGATTGTCTCTTGCAGCACGACGCGCCCGCGCAGGTTGTCGATGGTGACGTTCTGCACGTCGCCGGTCAGCGCCAAGCGGTGGCTGCGCTTGAAGTCCTGATACTCGGAAAAGCGGCGGCTCTGTTCCAGCATAAAGGCTTCGCTGGCGCTGCGCTGGATCGCCATAAAGGCCGCGAAATCGCCCAGGCGCAGGGCCGCGACCTCGATCTCGACCGTGTCGATCAGGTCTTGCCGATACTGGTGATCGACCTGATCGAGCCGCCATTTGATGACCGCCGCCAGCCCAGCCAGCACAGTCAGGATGCCGATCAACAGCAGTAAAAAGCGCCGACCGTTCTTTCTCCGGCGCTGGCGTGCGTCCGGGTCTTCGGTGGCGCGGAGCTGCGTCTGCTCGGATTCAACTTCCCACTCTAGTTTGATACCCATCCAATACTGCTCACTCAGTCTTTCGATGATCGATTGGGCCAGCCTGGCCCAAACCGTTTGATTCTAACCGAACCGGCGGGGGAGTCAACCGTAGAGCCTGTTATGCAACTATTATTCCCATCCCCCTCGCCCGGCGGGTAGGGCTTGCCCTACCCCTACTACTACAGCCGCACCTGACGTTTTGTTGCCCCCCATCCCCCGGCCCCTTCCCCCACTGCTGCGCGGAGGGAAGGGGAGCAGAATTTGAAGTCTTTCCCTCCTTGTGGGGGAAGGATTTAGGATGGGGGCGATCTGCGGCTGTAGTACTACGCCCCCGGCTGGCTGCCGCTGAGACATGGTTGCTTCACAGGTGTATCACACGCCCTAGGATTCGGCCAGGCCCACGTCGGCGGCGATGACACGCTGCCGCAGGCCCGCATCGGTGCGCACCCACAGCGCGCCATCCTCATCGACCGCCTCGGCTACGCCCTCATAGGCCGCGCCCAACTGGGGATAGACGGTCACGCGGCGGCCCAGCGTTCCCAGCCAGCCGCGCCACGCCTCGACCAGCGCCGGATCGTCCAGGCGCGCCGCCCAATAGTCGAGACGGCGGAGCAGATCGGCCAGCAGCGGGCGGCGATCCACGCCGCGCCCCAGTTCGGTTTCCAGGCAGGTCGCGCGCTGTTCCAGCTCGGTGCTGCGAAAGTCGTTGCGCACGTTCACGCCGATGCCCACGATCACGGCTTCCAGATGATCGCCCAGCCAGGTCGCCTCGGAGAGGATGCCGCTGATCTTGCGCCCCTCGATCAGCACGTCGTTGGGCCACTTGAGGCGCACACGTCCCGGCAGGTGGGGGGTGAGTGTCTCCGCGACCGCGATCCCCCCGGCCATCGTCAGGCGTCCGATCTGCTCGCCGGGCACCGTTGGGCGGACGACGACGCTGCACATCAGGCTGGCCCCCGGCGGCGAAATCCAGGCCCGGCCCTGCCGCCCGCGCCCGGCGGTTTGCTGCTCGGCGATCACGGCGGCCCCGGTGGGCAGGGTAGGGTCGGTCAGCGCCCAGTTGCGGGCGACATCCTGTGTGCTGGCGACGACATCGTAGCAGCGGAAGGGTCGTTTTCCCAGGAGATTACCGAGGGTAGCGTTCGTCAGAGAATCGTACATCGCTCACGCCCTTTCTGGCCCGGTGGGGCAGCGTTCTGCTCGGGTGAAATTGTATACGCAGCAGGGGGGGATTGCTACTTGCCAGCCGCCGGAAAGGTGGCTGTCTGGCAGGGGGGCCTGATATGATCCGGAAACAGCGTGTAACCTGCCCGTAACTGTTTAACGCTACTGTTAGGACAGGTTGGCCGCTGCCACTCAAGGCTGGACAAGATGAGCGATCCGATTCTGTGGACCCCCTGGCGTATGCCCTATCTGCGCGGCGAAGACCGCCAGCACTATGACGGCTGCCTGTTTTGCGTCAAGGCCACGACCGACGATCTGGCGGGCGAGCACATCGTCGCGCGCTCGGAACACGTGTATGTCACGCTCAACCGCTACCCCTACAACAACGGCCACCTGCTGATCGTGCCCTATGCCCATGTCGCGTCGGTCGAGAGCCTGCCGGTTGAGGCGCTGACCGATCTGATGCTGACGCTCAACCGGGCGCTGGCGGCGCTGCGGCAGATATACCGGCCCGACGGTTTCAACGTCGGCGCGAATATCGGTCCCGGCTCCGGCGCGGGGATCGCCGAGCATTTTCATCTGCATGTCGTCCCGCGCTGGCAGGCCGATACCAACTTCATGACCGTCGCCGGGGGGATGCGCATGATCCCGGATCTGCTCGACTCGACCTGGCAGCAGCTTCGTGACGCGTGGGAACCTGCGGAGTAGGGGCGGGGCAGGATCGGGATTATGGTGTTTCTGAACCCAATAGTACGGACTGTCAAGATTTTTTGAGAGGAACAAACCTATGGTTGATCACGGTAAATCGGCGCGCGAAGCGGTCATCCTGAGCGGCGCACGGCTGCCCCAGGGTAAGCTGCTGGGCGCGCTGACGCCTTTCACGGCGGTACAGCTTGGACAGATGGCGGTCCGGGCGGCGGTCGAGCGCAGCGGGATCGATCCCGGCAGCATCGACGAGCTGATCATCGGGCAGGTGCTCCCGGCGGGGTCCGGCCAGGCGATGCCGCGCCAGGTTTCGCTCGGCGCGGGGATTCCGCCGCACGTGGGCGGGATGCAGCTTAGCAAAGTGTGCGGCAGCAGCCTCAAGGCGGTGATGCTGGCCGCCGGGCTGATCCGCGCGGGCGACGGGGATGTGTATGTGGCCGCCGGGACGGAAAGCATGACCAACGCGCCGTTCCTCAACCTGGAAGGCCGCGCCGGGCACAAGTACGGGCACTTCGAGCTGAAGGACGCGATCATCTGGGACGGCCTGTACGATCACGTCGAGGACTGGATCATGGGCGAGGCGGCGGAGTTTATCGCGCGCGAGATGGGTATCACGCGTGAAGAACTGGACGAGTTCGCGTGCCGCAGCCACCGGCTGGCCCACGAGGCGACCGAGGCGGGGCGCTTTGCCGCGGAGATCGTCCCGGTCGAGATTCCGGGGCGCAAGGGGCAGGTGACGGTCTTCGACCGCGACGAGTCGATCCGGCCCGATACCACGCTGGAAACGCTCGCCAAACTGCGCCCGGCCTTTTTGCCGGATGGCATGGTCACGGCGGGCAATTCGCCCGGCCTGAACGACGGTGCGGCGGCGCTGGTCGTTGCCAGCCGTGAATACGCCGAGCGGCACGGCCACCAACCGCTGGCGCGCATCGTCGGCTATGGGCAGGCGGCGGTCGAGCCGAAGTGGATTTTCTATGCGCCGGTCAAGGCCATGCCCAAAGCATTGGAGCGCGCCGGCTGGACGATGGACGATGTCGATCTGGTCGAGCTAAACGAAGCGTTCGCGGCGCAGGTGCTCGCGGATATCAAGGGGCTGGCGCAGGACGGTTATGATCTGCCGCTCGAAAAGCTCAACGTCAACGGTGGCGGGATCGCAATCGGCCACCCGATCGGGGCGTCGGGCGCGCGCGTGCTGGTGACGCTGATCCACGCCCTGAAGCAGCGCGGGCTGAAACGCGGCATGGCGGGGCTGTGTCTGGGCGGCGGTGAGGCGGTCGCGCTGGCGGTCGAGATCGAGGATTAGCCACGGTTTAGCGTAGGATTAGCTGCCAGCTATCCCAGGCGAAACGAGGCTGTCAAAAGCTATCCAATCCTGACTTTGATAGCTTTTGAGAGTCGGGCGGGTGTATAAAGTGTGACAGAAAGCGCAAGCAGCGGTTCTGGACAGGCCATCAAACAGCCTGTCCTGTTTTTAGAGCCGCGATGCGAACTGCTACCTGGAAGAGAGGAACTGTCACATGGATATCACCCGCAACTGGCGTTTGAAGCTGACCCGCATCCAACTGTTGGCCGCGCAGTCCCCATCGGGCGACGTGATTCTGCCCCAGCAGACGAGTCTGGCTTCGCGCGCGGCGCACGTCGCAATCTACGAGTTCGAGCCTGGGGTGCCGCAGCGCGTGCGCATCGAGGAAGAGGCGTCGCTGGCCCAGGCCGCCCGCTGAGCCGCTGAGTGAATATGGCTACCGAGCAGCGCACCGACTACCAGCAGCGCGTTCAGCAGCAGCTTGCCTACTGGGAGCAGTTCCGGCAGGCACAGCCCCTCAACGAGTCCGGCGAGATCGAGCTGCTGCCGCTTTCGGGTCAAGGGACGGTCTACAGCTATACACAGGTGACGACGCCTGCCGCCGAGTTTGAGCCGTTCGCCCCATACTGGCTGGCGCTGGTCCGGCTGGACGAAGGCCCGATGATGACGGCTCAGCTAACCGATATGGATGGCTCACCCGCGATCGGGATGCGCGTCGAGATGGTGATCCGCAAGCTGCGCACCGATGGCAGCCGGGGGATGATCGTCTACGGCCCCAAGTTCCGCCCGATCCTGGAAGCCGCCGAAGGCTAGACCGGCGATTACCATCCGCCCGATAACAGGACTGATCCGACTGCTCGCCCTATCCGGCGGGCAGTTTTTGTTTGCTGTCGAGTTATTTCCCTTGCGTTGCATTTCCGTTTACACTAGATGAAAATATATAGGGCCGACCGGCGGTCATATCGGCCACATGGCCTATGGCGGTATCAACCACCTGTCCCTGGTTGACCGTCGTTTATTGCCCTAGCATGAGATAACGTCACTATATGGCTTGATTTATCTTCAGATATCTTTAAGGACGGATGATGGACCCCTATACTTATTTGGCGAGTCTCCCAGACTCCTTGCCAGAGATTCCCCCAGACAGCATTCTCAGCCGCACCGTCTTTGCCGACGACCAGATCAAGGTCGTCCTGTTCGGCTTCGCGCCGGGGCAGGAGTTGTCGGAGCACACCGCGTCGCAGCCGGCCCTGCTGCACTTTCTCGAAGGCGAGGCCGATCTGACGCTGGGTGGGGATGCGGTCGAGGCGCGCGCGGGAACGTGGGTACACATGGTTCCCCGACTATCACACTCGGTTAAGGCCCGGACACCGGTCCGGATGCTGCTTATTCTGTTGAGGGGAGGTGCCGAGCCAGCGCCGTAAGTCTGGTCCACGAGAGCGATAGCCGGCAACAAACGCCAGATAATCGATAACTTCATTGAACATTTTGAGGGGGATTATATATGACGGAACAGACTGAACGAGGACGCCAGGGCTGGTGGACCGCCGGTCGTGTGCTGGTGATCGGGCTGGTCGGGGTGATCATCGTCCTGGGCCTGATCCTGATCATTATGGCGGTGGCCGACCGGCAGGCGGTCGAGAGCGGGGCGCGCGTCGATGCGCTCGCCAGCAGCAGTAACGACTGCGTGACGTGTCATCGCAACACGACGCCGGGCATTGTTCAGCAGTATGGCGTGAGCACGATGGCCGCCGCCGATGTGGACTGCGAAGACTGCCACGAGGTCGAGGAAGACTATCCCGGCGCGATCGCGCATGAGGGCACGTTCGTCCTCAACTCTCCAACCACGGCGATGTGCGAAAGCTGCCACGCGGCTGAGGTCGCGCAGTACTACCAGAGCCGCCACGCCATTCCCGCCTATGCCGCGATGGTTGGGCTGGAAGGGCTGACCGAAGAACAACTTGCCCAGTACAACGCCATCCCCGAAGCACAGGTGAAGCCCAACGAGATGCGCAACGCCCTGTTCGAGATCGAAGGGCCGGACGTGACGCGCTTCGCTTGCGAGAGCTGCCACAACATCGGCGTGCCGCGCGAAGATGGCTCGGTGGGGCAGTGCCAGAAGTGCCACCTGCGCCACGAGTTCAGCCTGGAGCAGGCCCGCAAGCCGGAGACGTGCAACGCCTGCCATATCGGGCCAGACCATCCCCAGTGGGAAATCTACCAGGAGTCGCCGCACGGCATCGCGTATATGACCAGCGGCCACCTGTGGAACTGGGATGCTGAGCCGGGCACGCTGACGGTCGAGGACTTCCCCGCGCCGACCTGCGCGATCTGCCACATGAGCAGCTTTGGCGCGACCGGCACGACGCACGACATCGGCGACCGCCTGACATGGTACCTGTTCCAGCCGATCAGTGAGCGCCGCCCGGTGTGGGAAGATAACAAGGTGCGGATGCAGAACGTCTGCCGCGAGTGCCACAACACCAACTTTATCCAGAGCTTCTACACCGACGCCGATAAGCTGGTCGATGCGATCAACGCCTGGGTGGTCGAAAGCGACGAGATGGTCGCGCCGCTCAAGGAACAAGGCCTGATGTCGCCGGAGCCGTTCGACGAGCCGATCGACTTCGTGTACTTCGAGCTGTGGCACCACTGGGGCCGCACGGCCAAGTTTGGAGCCTGGATGCAGGGGCCGGACTATACCCAGTGGCACGGCGCGTATGAGCTGATCGCCGACCTGGAAGAGCTGGAAGAGATGGTCGAGGAGAAGCTTGCCAGCGTTGAAACCATCGCGGGAGAAGGTGAGGTCGGCGGCGAAGAAGCGGTCGTCGAGGGCGGCGAGGCCGAGTCGGATGTGAGCGCCGAAGCGGACGGTGAATCCGGCGAAGAGACGCCTGAAACTGCCGCCACTGCCGAAGCCGGAGACTAGCGGCCATGTACCATCTGGCGACTCTTGCCCCACCGGTGCAGCGCATCCGGCTGCCTGTCTCGCGCGATCAGTTGATGCTGCTGATGGCCGCGATCAACGAAATTTTCCTGGGCGTCGATATCTACCTGGCGCACAGCATCAGCGGGACGATCGTGCCCCGCGAGTGGATTCCGATCATCTTCGGGCCGGTGGCGGGCGTGATGCTGCTGATCGCCGGGCTGATCGCGCTGCGCAACCGGCCCGCGGCGACCATGCTGGCGACGCTTGTGCTGGCGGGCAGTATCGCGGTCGGGCTGCTGGGCGCGTACTTCCACCTGATCCGCGCGACGCTGCCGACCGGGCCAGCGGGTGAGCGCTTCACCGTGCAACTGCTGGTCTGGGGGCCGCCCGTGCTGGGGCCGCTGATGTTTGCGATGGTGGGCCTGCTGGGGATCAGCGCGGCGTGGGTCGAAGACCCGCCCGACAGTGGCCGGCTGCGCTTGCTCGGCGGGCGACATCTCCAGATGCCGCTGAGCAAGACGCGCGCCTACTTCCTGATCGTGGCGCTGGCCGCGCTCTCGACCGTGCTCAGCAGCGTGCTCGATCATGCGCGCACCGACTTCGAGAACTCGTGGTTGTGGATCCCGACCGTCGTCGGAGTGTTTACGACGGTGGTTGCGGCGGTGCTCGGCGCGCTGGAACGGCCCAGCCGGACCGATCTCGCGGTCTATGTCCTGGCGATGCTGCTGATGATCGGCACCGGGCTGATCGGTACGGTGCTGCATATTGATGACAATCTGACCACGCGCGGCGAATTCGTGGCCGAGCGGTTCATCCGGGGCGCGCCGTTTATGGCTCCGATGCTGTTCGCCAATATCGGCGCGCTGGGGCTGATCGTGCTGCTCGATCCGCGCTCGGAAGTGCTGGAACGCGAGCGGCGGTGAGGCAGGTTCGCCCCCCATCCCCCGACCCCTTCCCCCACGCTGTCGCGGAGGGAAGGGGAGAAGTTCGGCGGCTTTGAAGTCCTTCCCACCTTGTGGGGAAAGGATTTAGGATGGGGGGAAGGCGGGAGTAAACGGTAAATGTAAAAGCGGGGCGTGGATAGCTCATCCGCGCCCCGCTTTAGATTCGCGGCCTATTCCAGCGCGCTGACGGTTGGGCCGGGCGGTGATCCGTCCAGCACGAGCAGCGTTGCCAGCACGACCTGTGTCACCCGCTGGATGTAGGCGTAATCGAGGTATGACGGCAGGTCGTTGGGGCTGTGCATGTAGCTCGGATCGTCCACCGGCTCGACCAGGCGCACGGCGGGATAGCCCATATCGCTGAAGCTTTGATGATCGCCCCAGCGCCCCATACGGTCGAGCGTGTCGTGCACGACCACGGTCATATCGGGCACATAGGTATTGGTGATGCGCGCGATCAGCCGGGCAAGCTGGCGCGAGGGCGAGTCGTAGGGCGGCGCGGAATAGATGCGGACCTGGTTATCACGCCGGATGCCGTCAGGGCCGGTCGCGTTGCCGATCATGTCGAGATTGAGCATGGCGCGCACCGGCAAGCCCTGGGCCGGGAGAAACTGCTCGGCGAAGCCCCGGCTGCCAAAGCGCCCTAATTCTTCCGCCCCGAACATCACGAAGAACATAGTCGTGCGGCGCGGCGACTGCGACATCACGCGCGCCAGCTCCAGCACCGCCGCCACCCCCGACGCGTTATCGTCGGCGCCGGGCTGGATCGTATCGGTCGATCCCATGTTCTTGCCGACTGTGTCGTAATGCGCGCCGACCACGATCGCGCCATAGGCTGCGTCGCTGCCCCGGATCACCAGCACGATATTATCTGCCGTCGCCGCCTGCCCATGAAAATTGAAGATCACGGTGTGCGTAAAAACGTCGATCGGGACGTGCGGGTTGGCCTGCTGAATCTGCTCGAACTGCCGGATCAAAAGATCGCGCGCGGCGGCAGCACCGAATTCGGCGGCGGGCTGCGAGAGCGCGTGCCGGTTGCCGAGCAGCACCAACTGATCGACCGCGCTTACCATCCGGTTCGGCTCGATCAGCGCCAACTGGCTTGGAATCGACAGCGGCTCGACGGCGGCGACCTGCGCGATCGGCGTCTGGTTGGCCAGGTCCGCGTTGACCGGATTTGCGTCAAGCGGGGCGCTGGTGGCCGGGAGCAGCACGGCGGGCGCGGCAGTCGGGATCAGGACTGCCGGGGGCGGGGTGGGGCTGGGCGGCGGAGTCGCGGGGGGGATGGTCGCGCCGGCTGGCTCGAAGGTGTCCAGCCGGATCATGGTCGGCGTGGCGGTCGGCAGGGCGATCGCTGCCGGGGTGGCGGCGCTCAACGCGCAGCCCAGCATCCCGACGGCGCTCAGGGCGACGAAGAGCAGGAGCCTCAGGGACAATCGAGGTGGCATCATGGCTCTCGCAGACATCAATGAACGGCAGTAGTTTGGTTGTAAAAATACAGCAATGCCCCAAAAAGCACAAAGCCTAAGGCAGGACGCGATAGGCTGTGACTGGGCGTGTAGTGTGGGCCGGTCTCATACAGCGAGACTTAGACGCGGCGTTCTTTCAGGCGGGCCGACTTGCCCTGGCGACCACGCATGTAGTAGAGCTGGGCGCGGCGGACCTTGGCCCGGCGCATGATTTCGATCTTCTCGATGCGCGGGCTGCGCAGCAGGAAAGTGCGCTCGACGCCGACGCCGTGGCTGGCGATACGCCGCACGGTGAAGTTGGCATCGTTGCCGCCCTTACGCAGGCGGATCACCATTCCATGAAACACCTGGATACGCTCGCGGTTCCCCTCGACGATGCGCAGGTGAACACGGACCGTATCGCCGGGGGCCAGCTCCGGAAAACCGCGGTCTTCCGCTTCGAGAGCTTTAATGAGGTCGGTCATGATGACAGGTTCCTTTATACAATCATGCGGCATATCGCGGGCCGCCGTTGCTGCATCAGTACAACGGCCCTGGAAAGCCGGGCCGCCGAAGTGGGGGCATTGTAGCACAGCCTCTATGCTTTTTCAATGGCAGGCTTAACGCGGCGCGTTGCGATTCTGCCCTGCTGGGCTTAACTTCTGATAAGATATACAGCACGGTTTATAGCGTGTTAGTGTTGTGCCAGCAGGGCACAGGATCGCTTGTGCGGACCGCTTAGTGATGGTAAACTGCCAGCAGCATGAGCACGCGGGGTGAAAACTATTTGCGCTGAGGCCCCAGGAGAGAACAGAATGCGGACTTATACTCGTTATGTCCGGTGGGTGGCAGCAGGGCTAATCCTGCCGCTGGTCTTGACGGGGTGCTTCCGGTCGGCGGGGGGCAGCCTGGAGCCAACGCCCAGCAGCGATAATGGGACGCCGGTGGCGCAAAACACGCCCCTGCCGCCGCCGCCCACAGACACTCCTGAGCCTGAAGCCACCGAAGAGGCCGCGCCGCTGCCGACCGCCGAGGAGCTGACCGAGGAAGTGGAGCTTCTGCCGACTGCCACCGAGGACGAATTCGCGCAGCCGACGGCCACGCTGCAACTGGACGAGCCGACGGCGACCGATGCCGGTGCGTTTGCGCCGACCGGCCCGACGGCCACCAGCACCGTGCCGACGGTGATTGCCATGGCTCCCACCTTTACGCCGGAAACGCCGCCCACCCAGGTGATTCAGGCAGCCCCGCCGACTATCGCGCCGACGGAAACGCCGACCGAGACTCCGACGCAGGAAGCGGTGCTGTTCCCCACCGTGACGCCACCTGGCCCGCCCACCGTGCCGCCCACGTTTACGCCGGCGGCGCAGGTGCAGCAGCAGGTCATGCCAGGCGGGCCGACGCCGACCTTTACCAGTGTGGTATTCCCGACGCTGGCTCCATCCCCAACCTATACCCAGTTCGCGCCGCCCGGCGCACAGCAGCCGGGTGAGGCCGTGCCATTAGGTGAGCGCCCCGCCGAGACGCCGCCGCCGGATGTCGTCGATGGGCAGGGTGGGCCGGTGCCGACCGAGACGCCGATGGAGATCGCGCAGGTCGCCACGCTCAGCCCGAACCAGATCACGGCGACCGCGCTGGTGTTTGGGGCAACGGCGACCGCCGCCGCCGCGCAGGGCACGATCCTGCCGCCGCTGGGCCAGCCGACGCTCGATCCGGGGCAGGCTCCGGCAGCCCAACCCACGACCGATCCGTTCCAACAGCCCGCGCCGATCGCAACGGCTCAACCGACCGTTGGGGCTGCCGGGCAGGTCTGCGGCGAGCACCTGATCTCGCCCGGTGAGAACCTGTTCCGCATCGCGCAGCGCTACAACGTGACCGTGCAGCAGATGGCGCAGGCAAATAACATCGTCAATCCCGACCTGATCCTGGCGGGCGATACGCTGACCGTGCCGTGTCCGGTGCCCGGCACGACGACGACCACCACCACCACGACCGGCACCGGCGTGGTCGCGGCTCCCGGCACATATATCGTCGAGCCGGGCGACAACCTGTACCGGATTTCGCTGCGCTACGGTGTGAGCATGGCGGCGCTGATGCAGGCCAACGGCATGACGCCCTCGACCATCAACATGATTTACGCCGGGCAGCAGCTTGTCATCCCCGGCGGTGGGGCCGTTCAGACGGGCGTTACCGCCGCCCCGACCGCCGCGCCGATCCCGACTGTCACGCCCGATCTGGGGCAGCAGCCGCAGGCGGTGCCCGCCGGATAAGCACCAGCTTTGGAACGCTTGCGGGGAGCGGCTCCATGTGGGGACGCTCCCTTTTTGTGGATGCAGGAGAATCGATGGACAACCTGACCGAGAAAATCGTATCGTCGGAGCCGGTCTATGACGGCAAGCTGATCAGCCTGCGCGTGGATCACGTCGAGCTGCCCAACGGCGAACGCTCCATGCGCGAGATCGTGCAGCATCCGGGGGCGGTGGCGATCGTGCCGCTGCTGGATGACGATGTTTTTCTGGTGCGCCAGTACCGGCTGGCGGCGAACACGATCACGCTCGAAATCCCGGCGGGGACGCTCTCGCGCGGCGAGGAGCCGGATCGTGCCGCCGAGCGCGAATTGCAGGAAGAGATCGGCTACCGGCCCGGCAAGCTGACGCGGCTGGGCGGCGAATATACCGCGCCCGGCTACACGACGGAGTATATTCACCTCTATCTGGCCGAGGACCTGATCCACTCGCGGCTGGCGATGGATGATGACGAGTTTCTGGACATCGTGCGCCTGCCGTTCAGCGAGGCGCTGCGCCAGGTCGAAGCGGGCGAGATCGACGATGGTAAGACGATCGCGGCGCTGCTGCTGGTAGCGCGGCGGTTGGGGCGTTGAGCGCCGCTGCGCGACTTTGTGTCGGCTGGCACGTAGATAGAGTATAGATGCCGCGCCGGACGTGCTCCAGACTGCGGCGGGGCCAGCCTAGTTACAGGAAAGTATAAGCATGAACAGCGATCCGCTGATTAACCGTACCATCGGAAATTATGAGATTATTGACCGCCTGGGCAAAGGCGGTATGGCGACGGTATATCGCGCGCGCCAGACCAATATGCAGCGCGACGTGGCGCTGAAGATCATGAGCGCCGAGCTGGCCGGGGATGCACAGTTCATCGCCCGCTTCGAGCGCGAGGCGCAGGTGCTCGCCAACCTGGAACACCCCCGGATTCTGCCGGTGCACGACTTCGGCCACGAGGGCGAGCTGTTCTACCTGGTGATGCGGCTGGTCGAAGGCGATTCGCTCTACGACCGGCTGACGCGCGGCTCGCTCTCGCTGAAGCAGGTGGGCGCGCTGCTCGACCAGATCGCCAGTGCGCTCGATTACGCCCACGAGCAGGGCGTTATCCACCGCGATCTCAAGCCGAATAACGTGCTGCTCGACCGGCACGATAACGTGTACCTGATGGATTTTGGCGTCGCCAAGCTGATGGCCGCTACCCAAAATCTGACGGTGACCGGCGCGGTGATGGGCACGCCTGCCTATATGGCTCCCGAACAGTGGCGCGGCGGGCACGTGGACAGCCGCACCGACGTCTATTCGCTGGGCGTGATGCTGTACGAGATGGTGGTCGGATCGCAGCCGTTCATCGCCGCCGATACGCCGTTCACGCTGATGTATAAGCACCTCAACGATCTGCCCACGCCCCCGCGCGAGCGTCTGCCTGCCCTGCCGGAAGCCGTCGATCACGTGATCCTCAAGGCGATGGCAAAGCTGCCCGAAGACCGCTACCAGTCGGCGGGCGAGCTGGCGCGGGCGTTTCGGGCCGCCCTACGCGGTGCGGCGGTGCCGGTGAGCGACGCGCCCACACCGGCTGAGGTCGAGCCGCAGGCGGGCACGCCCGGTCCGGCTGGCCCCGTGACACCGCTGCCGAGCGCCGAATCGGCGGACGTGCCTGCGCCCGAGCTGGCCGCGCCGATCTCGATCCGGCCCCTGGGTGAGTTCGAAGCGCCGGAAGGCCAGCCAATCACCGGAGAGCCGTCGCACAGCTCAGCGATCGAGCTGCCGGCCAATACGCCGCCCAAAGTGCGCGAGATCGTCGAGCGGGTGGCCGCGTCGCATGCCTGGCGGAGCGCGGTTGCAGCGGTCGAAAGCTCGCTGGAAGCCGCCGTCGAGAAGGCCGCTGAGGTTGCGCCGTCGATCACGCCGCCGGGACTGTATCCCCCGAACGAGACGTCGGGCGATATCCCGCTCCCACCAAAGCCGGGTGAGGCCGCTATCGCGCCGCCGGAACATCTCGCCCCACCGCCCACCACCGCCAGTGTGCCCCGCGAGCTGGCCGATCTGCCGGTCGCCGCGCAGGTGCACGCCCCAGCCTTCCAGCAGATGCGCGCCATGCTCAACCGCGACGAGACGCTGGTCGGCGTGCTGGACGTGCGCGGCACAACGGAGTTCCGGCTCTGGAAGCAGCTTGCCGTGAGCGGGCTGGTGGTGAATATCCTGGGCGGGATTCTGAACGCCGGGCTGCTGAGCCTGCTGGGTGTGATCGCGTGGCTCTACCTGCTGGTGCAGGTGATCCGGGTCTGGCGCGGCTATGGCGGTCACTTCTACCTGGGATTCACCCCGCAGCGCGTTGTGCTGCTGCCGCGCACACCGGAAGGCGCGCTTCAGGCCGGGCAGGCCCGAACGGCGCAGTGGGCCGCGATTGAGCGGCTGAAGCTGACCGATCGCGTGGTGCTGCTGAGCCTTGCCGGGGCAAAACCGGCCCAGTTCGCCGGGATAATCCCGACATTTGGCGACGGTGGCCTGGGCGAGCAGTCAAGCTGGCTGCCCTACAGCCCGATCCCGCAGTTGATCCGGCAGAAGGGTTTCGAGGCCAATCACGAGGGATAGGCGACAATGGGCGAGGCGGGATCGTTGCAGGCACGGGCGCGCCCGGTGGGCCTGCTGGATTCGGGCGTCGGCGGATTGTCGGTGCTGCGCGAGGTACGCGCCCAGCTTCCGGCTGAGGACGTGATCTATGTGGCGGACCAGGGGCATGTGCCCTATGGCCCGCGCTCCATCGAGCAGGTGCGCGAGTTTACGGTCAAACTCGCGCGTTTTTTGATCGCGCAGGACGCCAAGCTGATCGTCGTGGCGTGCAACACGGCCAGCGCGGCGGCGCTCTACACCCTGCGCGAGCTGTTCCCCGATGTGCCGTTCGTCGGGATGGAGCCGGCGGTCAAACCGGCGGCGCACGAGACACAGACCGGCACGATCGGCGTGATCGCAACCGAGGCGACCTTCCAGGGTGAATTGTATGCGAGCGTGGTGGGGCGGTTCGCACAGGGCGTCGAGGTGATCACGGCGGCCTGCCCGGAGTTCGTGCTGCTGGCCGAGGCTGGCGAGACGGATTCACCCGCCGCGCACGAGGCGATCCGGCGGCGGTTGCTGCCGCTGG
This sequence comes from Chloroflexota bacterium, assembly GCA_012729765.1. GTDB lineage: Bacteria > Chloroflexota > Anaerolineae > Aggregatilineales > Aggregatilineaceae > JAAYCM01. The sequence continues at coordinate 37,295 of JAAYCM010000061.1, forward strand.
CCGAGGCGGGGATCGATCAACTGGTGCTCGGCTGCACGCATTTCCCCTTCCTCAAGCCCGCGATCCAGGCGGTGCTGGGGCCGGGCGTGACGGTGGTCGATCCGAGCGCGGCGGTCGCGCGGCAGGCGGGGCGCGTGCTGGAAGCGCGCGGGCTGCTCAATCCCGGCGCGCGACCCGGCCACGTGACCTATTACACGTCGGGCGAGGTGGCGGCGTTCCGGCGCGTATTGGGCGCCCTGCTGGGCGAGCCGGTGGCGCGGGGGGCGGATGTACGTGCCGCCTGCTGGACCGAGGGCGATGCGGCGCTGGCGGCTGCTCCCTCTGCGCTGTAATTACCTCTGAATAAAGTCTTCCAAACCTTCTTTGCTTGGACATGGCTAACGCGCGGCGGTACGCTCTGCATGACCACGTTTGCCTGGGTTATGCAGTAGCGCTGTATCGCTGTTTCCCCATAAAATATCTGACCTGGGTTTGACCGATGTAGGCTATTCTGGTTAACTAACGTCAGATTAGCCGCTAGCTGTACAGGGGGGACGGCATGCCACGATTTATCCGTGTATTCATCAGCTACTCGTCGCAGGATCAATTGCTGGCTGCACGATTGGCAGCAGATTTGCAGGCGCGAAATTATCTTGTCTGGCTGGATCGAGAACGGTTGATAGGCGGTCAGCAGTGGGTTGAAGCAATAAAGCGGGCTATCCAACTGGCAGATGTTGTAGTGCTCTGTATTTCTCCCGATTCAATGACGTCTCGCTATGTACGCTTTGAATACGAGTACGCTCTTGAAGAGGATAAGATTATCCTTCCCGTATTGTTAAGGAAAACCGACAATGTCTTTTCCGGCCTGGAGCAGCTTCACTACGTCTCTTTTGATCCAACCGTTGTTCCGTACCCCGCCGGACTCAATCATCTCCTGCTCGCACTGTCGCAGGATCACATCTGGAACAAAAAGCGCGAGCCTGCGCGCAAATCAAGAGCAGAAGCACAACTGCGCGACACGCCGATTGAGCTGGTTCCTGCTGCCAACCTCCAGGCGCAGCAGCCGGATATTGCGTTGAATGAGTTATACCGGCTGGCACTGCAAGCTGAGAACAAAGGCGACCTTGAGCGTGCCGCCAGCCTGTATGAGAAGATCACCCAGGACGCGATGTTTTTCCGCAACGGCCTGGCCCTGAAAAAGCTAGAGGACCTGAACCAGCGGTTGATCCCGCGCCGCCTCGCATCCTATAACGAATTCGCGGAGACGGCCTTTAATCAGGGCCAATATGACCGTGCCATAACTGCGTGGCAGAGCTTTCTGGACCTGTACCGCGAGTATGATGACTGTGTCGAAAACGTGCGCCGAATGCGTTTGCTCGGAATCATTCCGTATGGCAGTAAGAAGCGCCGCCAAAGTAAAAGCATGGCTGTTCGCGCTGCCTTGCAGCAGCCATTCCCGGCTAGCATCGTCCCCGACGAGATCGCGCAGCGGATCAGGCTGGCGCAGACAAACATCCAGCAGATCCAGTTGTATAACGACGCAAAATACTTCCTGGCAGAGGGCCAAAAATCGATTGCTCGACAGGAACTGGAGCGGCTCTGGAATCAGGCGCCCTTCTTTGTCGATACGGAGAAACTGGCCCGGCAGGCAGGCGTGAGGCGGCGCAAACAATCACTCACCCCACTGAGTCAGTATATAAAGCGCGAGGCACGAAGACAAAAACGGCGACGTTATTTTGCGACTGGACCTTATGGGTGGCACCTGCTGGGTGTCGCGGCCTTAGGGTCTTGTGCTGCCTGTGGATCCTTCCAGATGGGTTTAGAGACAAGCCCCGTAACTTACGGTCTGGCCGCACTCCTCTTTATCATCCTGTCAGGGCTGGTTTTGCGCGTGGGTATTGCTAGAACGCAACTGCCGGAAAAGGAGTGCTAAGCAACCTCAATTCGGGGCGGTTGGCCCTTGACATTCCTGGCTATTTCGATATACTTCTAATTTGATCAATATCTAAATAGATGTGTATCGAAACAGGAGCAAGGCATATGAGCGAAGAAGACCTGCAACTGCTGCTCCAGTTCTTCAAGGTGATGGCCGACGAGAGCCGCCTGAAGATCGTGGGGATTCTCAGCACGGGCGAGTGCAGCGTCGGGGAGCTGGCGGAGCGGCTGGGGCTGAAGGAACCGACCGTCTCGCACCACCTGGCGCGGCTCAAAGAACTGGACCTGGTCGAGATGCGGGCCGAGGGCAACTCCCGGCTCTACCGCCTCAACCGTCAGGCGCTTGATCGGCTCAACCAGCAGATGTTCAGCCAGGAGCAGATCACATCGCTGGGCGAGACACTGGCCGGGGATGACTTTGATCGCAAGGTATTCAAAGACTACCTCGAGGATGGCCGGCTCAAGCAGATTCCCACCAGGCACAAGAAGCTGCTGGTCATCCTGAGGTGGCTGATGACGAACTTCGAGCCGGGGCGGGAGTATACCGAGCGTGAGGTGAACGCGATCATCGACCAGTTCCACCCGGATTTCGCCACGCTGCGCCGCGCGCTGATCGATCAGGGATACCTGGAGCGGGCCGGCGGCGTCTATTGGGTGGCGGAAGATTACCCCCAGCCGTGAGCGAATACTGGCGCAGTTAAGAGGCCGCCGGGCAGGGATCATGCCCATTCCCGGCGGCGTTTTGTTGCGGGTTCGCGCTCAGCGCAGCCCATCCAGCGACCGGATCGCGGCGGGCAGTTCGGCGTGCTCGCGGATCACGGCATCCGGCTCGAAGCGCGTATCCGGCGGCAGCGGATCGCCGCGCCAGTTGTACCAGACGGCGCGCAGGCCCGCCTGTTTCGCCCCGGCGACATCGGTCGGGTAGGTGTCGCCCACCAGCACCGCCTCGTGTGGCGCGCACCCGCAGCGCGCCAGCAGTGCCGCGAAATAGGCCGGATCGGGCTTGCTCAGCCCGGTTTCCAGCGTGGTCATGATGTCGTCAAAGTAGGCGTCCAGCCCGACCCGCGCCAGCGCCGCGCGCACCTGCTGCGCGTTCGAGTAGACGGCGTTGGTGGCGATCATCAGCCGGTAGTGCGGGCGCAGTGCCTCAAGCGCCGCGCGGATGCCGGGCATGGCTTCGACGTGCGGCGCTTCGACCAGCGGCCCCTTCCAGTCGGGGATGTCGGCCATAACGGTAAAACCCCAATCAAAGGCGATGCTGCGAATCATAGTCCCCCTCTTCGCATGGCGGCAGTGGTGATCGGGTCAGTCCGGTTCGTTGAATCCCTCGCCGTGAAAGATCAGCTCTTCTTGTTCGGCGCGCTGCGCGATCAAAGCGTCCTGCTCGTCGGGCAACAGCGGCGTGAAGCTCTCGACGGCGCGCAGGAACAGCGGCAGCAGATCGGCGTCGCCGGTCGTGACCACGCCCGCCACCGGCTGCGAGAGCGCGAAGCGCACGCCCTGCTCGATCGCTTCATAGGCGTCGTGCGGCTCATACCACGTGTTGAAGCGGTGCCCGGTCGCGGGGCGCGGGCCTCTGGCCGCCGCCTTGATGATCATCACGCCGATGTTGCGCTCAGCGGCGATCTGGAGCAGGTGCTCGGCGTCGCGGCGGTAGTCTGGCTCGGCGTAGAGGCGCGGCGTGAGCGGGAACATGATCGTGTCGAAGTCGAAGCGCTCCAGCGCGTTCATCTGGACCGACGCGGCCTGCATCCCATGACTGGTGATGCCCAGGAAGCGGACCTTGCCCTGATCGCGGGCGGCGCGCAGCGTTTCGATCACGCCGCCGGATGAAAACGCGGCATCCAGCTCTTCCAGGGTGGTGATGGCGTGAAGCTGGTAGAGGTCCAGATAATCGGTGCGCAGGCGCTTGAGCGAGCGATTCAGCTCCATCATAGCGGGATTGCGGCGGCGCTCGGCGGTCTTGCAGCCCAGGAAGAACTGCTCGCGGCGCGGCTGGAGCCAGGGGCCGACGCGCTCCTCGGCGTCTACATAGCCGGGCGCGACGTCGATATGGTTGACGCCGTGCTCCAGCGCCAGGTCGAGTGCGCTGTTTGCGCCGGGCTGGTCGATGCTGGCGAGCGCGAACGCGCCGAAGATCGCTGCCGAACTCATGTGGCCGGTACGGCCTAGTTGTCGCTGCTGCATAATGCTCTCCTTCTGGGGATTGGGCCTGTGCAGGCTGCCGGCGTCCTACATCAATTGTAGCAGCACGGGCGGTTGTGTGTCGGGTCGGGCTGTGAACGAGGGGTGAGGAAATCGCCGGGGGCGTATGGCACGACGCCCCCAGACGTTTTTAGCGGTCGAGTTGGCCGGGGGCGCGCGCCAGGGTGGGTGAGAGTTCGGGCGCGGAGGATGCGCCGCTTGCGCTGAGCAGGTCCTGCATTTGCTTGACATTCAACCCGGCTTCGAACGGCAGCACGCGCTTGGCGTCGGCGGGCGGGTTGAGCGGCAGGGCGATATAGATCGTCGTGCCGGGGAAGTTATCGGGATCGAAGCCGGGACTCTCGACCCAGATGCGCCCACCGTGCCCCACGATCACGCCGCGCGCGATGGTCAGGCCCAGGCCCGGCCCGGCGCCCATGAACTTGGTGGTGCCGGTTGAGTGCAGGCTGGGATCGTGGGCGCGGAAGAACTTTTCGAAGATCAGCTCCAGGTGAGAGGCGTCGATCCCGATGCCGCTGTCTTGCACGGTGATCAGAATCTCCTCACCCTGCACCTGGCCCTGGATGTCGATCCGGCCATTGTCGGGCGTGTATTTGATCGAGTTGAGAACGATGTTGCGGAACGCCTGCACCAGCCGCTGCATATCAGCCTGGATCGGCGGCAGGGCGCGCAGGCCGCGCGCGGAGAGCATCAGCCGGCGGGCCTTGATGCTTTCGGTCAGCGGCTCGATTGCCATGCGCACCACGTTTTCCAGGCTGGTCTGGACGAACAGCAGGTCCATCGCGTTGACGTCAAGCTGGCTGACGTCGAGCATGGCCGCGATCAGGTTTTCGAGGCGGTCGGCGGCCTTGCGCAGATTGGCCATCATGCTGCCGGCCTGCTCCTGATCGAGCACGCCTTCTTCGTTCATCGCTTCCATGATCTCGGTATAGCCGCGAATCTGGGCCAGCGGTGTGCGCAGTTCGTGGCTGGCGATGGTGATGAAGTCGGTCTTCACGCTGTCGAGCTTTTCGAGCTGTTCCTTGGTGGTCGAGAGCGCCTTGTTCAGCTCGGCCTGTTCCCCCTCGCGGCGGCGCAGGTCGTCCACCAGGCGCGCGTTGCGCAGCGCGACGCCGGTCTGGTTGGCGATGGTCATCAGCAGCTCAAGGTCCTGTTCGGTGAAGGGATCGTCAGAAACCTTCGAGCCGCAGCACAGCAGGCCGATCAGCTCGCCCTGGACGACGACCGGGCCATAGGCGCTCATGCGCATCTGCTGGAAGAAGCGGCGCTCAGCCGGGCTGACCTCGGTGTAGGAACGCCCGAAGTCGAGATCGTATTGGAGCAGGGGGGCGCGACGGTCGAGCAGGCGGCGTTTGATCGGGCTGTTGGGGGCGATGGTACCCTGGGTATCGGGTATCTCTCCCAGGCCGCGCCGGGCCGGTTCGAGCTGCAAGCCGCCCCCTTCGGCCTTGCGGACGAGCAGCAGCCCGCCGCGCCGGATGCGTATCACCTGGCTGAGCGTATTCAGCGTCACGTCTACCAGCGCGTCAAGCTCGACCACGCCGGTAATATCCTCGCTGAACTTGCGCAGGGTGTGGGCCGTGCGCTCCGTCGATTCGCCCACCAGCCGGTTCATCACCGCCTGGATGACGCTGCGCAGCGGGACATATACCACCGCGACCAGCAGCGCCAGCGCGGCCAGGGTGAGAATCCGGTCTTCGGTATCGGCCTCAAGCTCTTGGGCCGCGGCCAGCACGCCAAAAAAGATCAGCGCCGTGATCAGTGTCGAGATGGCGGTTGCGGTGGCGCGGCGCACGCCCCGGCGCAGGTCGAAGACACGGTAGGTGCTGACGCTGTAGACTGCGCCGAGCAGCCCGGCGGCCTGGGTCAGCCAGCCGACCTCGGCCATGACGCGCGTACCGCTGCTGCCCAGGATCGCGCCGAGCAGCACCAGCAGCGTGATCACCGCCCACAGCAGCGCGCGGTTGGCGATCTCCGGCAGGTGGGCGCGGATGAAGGCGTAGAAGCTGGCCGCCAGCAGGGTTGCGCCGATCACGCTCCACCCGGCCAGCGCGAGAATGCCCGGCAGGCGGGTTGGCTCGTAGATGCGCCCCAGCCAGCCATCCTGGCCGATGCCCGCCGACGGCTCCAGCCCAATGGCGACGGTTTCTGCCGCCCACCACGCCAGCGCGATTCCCAGCCAGAGATTGGCGCGGCGCTCGGCAACTTGCAGATAGCGCAGCGATTGGGTGCCGAAGAAGACCAGCATCAGGTTGGTGAGGATGACCACCAACGCGGGCTGGGTGAGATCGCCGAGAAAAAGCGCGGCGTAGCGATCCTGCGTTTCGGCATCGGACGGCAGCACCAGCACGAATGACGTAAGCAGGGCGACCGCAAGCACCAGCATCAGCCAGCGCCGCGACTCCAGGCCGAGCTGATCACGGTTGCGTCCGGCGAGAATCACCAGCAGCAGGGCATAGATCACAGCCAGCATGGCCGGCAGCAGTGTGGTTAGGCTAGGCAAACACCTCGCTCCTTCGTATTCCCTACCGCAAAGATGACAGGGCGGCTTAAGGCCAATCTCTATAGTAGATCAATTTTCCCAGACTGGCGATAGCGCCAGACCGCTGTGGGGCAAGATGTAACAGGTTTTTTACAGTCTGGACCGCAGCGCTCCCGCCTTTTATACTGGGTGGGCTTAGCGCCACAGCCACCGAAAGGAAGCGGAATTGCGCCGAAAAACAGATCGTCAACACAGCCTGGAGCGGCAGGTCGCGCGCCTGGAGCGCGAGTTGGAGCGGCTGAGCCAGGTCTCGAACCGCTTTGCCGGGGCGCGGCTGCTGGAGTTCGTGGCCGGGGCGGTGCTCAGCTTTGGATTATGGCGCGGGCTGGGCTGGCAGGCGGGCGCGATCGCGGCGGTGGTCGGGCTGGCGGGGTTTTTCGTGCTAGCGCGCTATCACGGGCGGGTCAAGGCGGCGGCGCGGCGCTTCCGGCAGTGGCAGGCGATCAAGCGCGAGCACCTGGCCCGGATACGGCTCGACTGGGCGGCGCTCCCGCCCGCGCTGCCGGTGACGCTGGATGTGACGCATCCCTTCGAGACTGATCTCGACCTGGTGGGCGAGCGCTCGCTGCACCGCCTGCTCGATACCAGCGCCTCGCACGAGGGCAGCCGCCGCCTGCGCGACTGGCTGGCCGCGCCCGTGCCGGATCTGCCGACGATTGGCGGTCGGCAGGCGTTGGTGCATGAGCTGGCCCCGCTGACGCTCTTCCGCGACCGGCTGCGGCTCAATGCGATCACGGTCGGCAGGCGCGCCGGGCGGCGTTGGAACGGCGAGCAGGTCTTCGCGTGGCTGGACGAGCACGAGACGCCGGAGCCGCCCGCGTGGGCGATCTGGACGCTGACCGGGCTGGCCGCTGCCAATCTCGTGCTGTATACGCTGACGCAGATCGCCGGGTTCCCGCCGCTGTGGGGGCTGACTTTCGCCGCCTATGCCGGGCTGTACCTGTGGCAGGTGCACCGCCTGGGCGACATCTTCAGCCTGGCGCTGGCCCTGCGCGATCCGTTCAACGATCTCGGCACGGTATTCACCTTTCTGGAAAATGCGCGCTATGGCCGCCACACACGCCTGAAGACGCTGTGCGCGCCGTTCCTGGACCCGGTCCGCCGCCCGTCGGCCCACCTGCGCCGCGTGTCGCGCGTGCTCTCAGCAGCCAGCATACGCGGCAACCCGCTGTTCTGGATGTTCATCAGCGTGATCGTGCCCTGGGATGTCTATGTCGCGTGGGGGATGGCGCGCCGCCGGGAGCAGATCGCGGCGCTGCTGCCGGTGTGGCTCGACGTGTGGTTCGAGCTGGAAGCGCTCGGCGCGCTGGCGAACTTCGCCTATCTCAACCCGGAGACGACCTTTCCGATCGTCCATGAATCGGGGCCGGAGTCCGCGCCGGTGCTGCGCGCGGAGCGGCTGGGCCACCCGCTGATCCCCGACGAGGTGCGCGTCTCGAACGATTTCGGGCTGGACAATCTGGGCGACGTGGCGCTGATCACCGGCTCGAATATGTCCGGCAAGAGCACGTTTCTACGCACGCTCGGCGTCAACCTGTGCCTGGCCTATGCCGGGGGGACGGTCGTGGCGCGGCGGCTGGAGACGGCTCCCTTCCGGCTGTTTACCTGCATCCGTGTGGCCGACTCGGTGACGGACGGCATCTCGTACTTCTACGCCGAAGTGAAGCGGCTCAAGGCGCTGCTGGATGCGCTGGAACGCGATGATCCGCTGCCGGTGTTCTTCCTGATCGATGAAATTTTTCGGGGGACGAACAACCGCGAGCGCCTGATCGGCAGCCGGTCGTATATCCGCGCGCTGGTCGGGCGGCACGGCGTGGGCGTGATCTCGACGCATGACCTGGAGCTGGTCCGGTTGGCAGACGAGATGGCGCAGCTCGAAAATTATCATTTTACCGAGACGATCGCGGATGGGCGGATGGCCTTTGATTACCGGCTGCGCCGGGGTCCGTCTCCGACAACGAACGCGCTGAAGATCATGCAAATGGAAGGGCTGCCGGTCGAGGTGGAAGCCTGATCGCGCCCGCGAGGGAGACGAGAGATGTCCCGACGACTGCTGTATGCCACGTCCAATCCCGGCAAGCTGATGGAAGCGCGCCAGATCATGGCGACCTTTGGACTCGATCTGCTCGCGCCGCAGGATATCGGCCTGGGGCTGGATGTGCCGGAAACCGGCACGAGCCTGGAAGACAACGCGCGCCTCAAGGCGGAAGCCTATCTGCCGCTGGTGCCGCCGGACGTGGTAGTGATCGGCGATGATACCGGCGTCGAGATCGACGCGCTGAACGGCGAGCCGGGCATCTACGTCCGGCGCTGGATCGGGCGGCATATGACCGACGAGGAGATCATCGACCACGTGTTGAGCCGCATGGCCCACGTGCCACCGGGCGAGCGCGGGGCGCAGTTCCGCGCGGTGCTCGCGCTTGGCGTGCCGGGCCGGAAACTGGAATTGTTCGAGGGCACGCTGCGCGGCGTGATTCTGGAGCAGGCCGACCCGCTGCGGATTCCGGGCTTCCCGTTCGAGTCGGTGTTCTTCGTGCCGGAGTGGAACCGGCTGTTGGGCGAAGCCTATGACCTGTCTCCCGCCGAGAAGCAGGTCTGCGTCACACACCGCGAGCGCGCGATCCGCAACGCCCTGCCGCGCATCCGCGCGCTGTTGAACGGCGAGGTCTAGCGGGCGAGATTGCCAGGGCTGTTAGGCGTTTTTAGCCTCCCCATCCCCCGGCCCCTTCCCCCACTGCTGCGCGGAAGGAAGGGGAGCAAAAGTCCTTCCCTCATTTTGGGGGAAGGATTTAGGATGGGGGCAATCCATGCGAGCAGCCAACAGAGAGCCACTATCCGAAAAATCACGCCACCTTACGGCAGCATGTAATATGTATTGGCGCGCGCACCAACCTTGCGCAGGCGGCCCTGCCGGACCATCTCGGTGAGGTCGGATTGGAGCAGCGCGGGCGCGTAGCTGCGGCACAGGGCGCGATATTCGTGCAGCGTGATGCTGCCGTGCCGCTGCACGTGCTCCAGGGCGCGGCGCTGCCGGTCGTTGAGCGGGCCGGATGGCGGGGGCGGCAGGGGCGGAGCGGGTGCGCTGACGCGGGCGCGGTAGAGCCGGACGGTAACGTGATAGTCGCTGGCGTCGAACTCCGGGCCGGGCTGCTCGTTGGCTTGCAGGCTCTCGACCATGCGGCGGATGCCGGTGCCGGGCGCGTCGATATAGCCCCAGTGATACAGTCCCCACGCCAGCAGCGGGTTGCGGCTGAAGCGGGTATGCGGCAGGTGCGCCAGCGTGACGAAGCCGGGCAGCCCGCCGGGGCTGGTGATCTCGATCCGGTCGGTGAACATCCGCACGCTGATCGGGTCCCCACGCAGCCGGTAGTCGCGGTGGCACACGGCATTGATCAGCGCCTCGCGCAGCGCCTCAGCCGGGTAATCTGGCCTGCCGGAGTGGCCATCGAATACGCGGCGCGGCATCTGCGCGGCGATCAGGTCCCACAACTGGTCGAGCAGGGGCACGATCGCGCCCTCGACGTACTGCGCCAGGCCCAGCGCGTCCGGATGCGGCTCGGTCCCGATGTAGCGCTCGAACTGCACGCCGCTGTGGGGCAGCCAGCGCCGGGGATCGCGCCCGAAGAGCAGCAGCCCGGCGACCGTCACCTGATAGTCGGGGGTGATCGCCCCGGCCCGGATCAGCAGATCGTCGGCATCCTGACGCCACGCCTGCCGCAGGCGCACGCCGCGCTGCACCAGGAAATCGGCCAGCAGCGCCGGGTCGAGATCGGACGGTCGCGCGCCGGGCACCGTCTCGGATTCGAAGTCGCCGGTGCTGCGGTAGTCGATCAGCCGCCGGATCTCCTGACCATCCAACAGCCGGTTATCGCTCCCCGCGCGGACATAAACCCGCCCATCGGCCAGCGCGTGCACCTGCGGGCTGCGCGGCACGCGCACGGCCAGCACGTCGCCTTCGGCGGTGCGCAGGGGGGCAGGCGGATTGATTTCCAGCGGCGGGCGGCAGGCCAGCGCGATTGCGTCAAGGAGCTCTGTGAGGTAAGCGGGATCGACAGCGCGCGCCGTGCCGCTGCTATCCGTGCCAAAGAGGATCGTGCCGCCGTCGCCGTTCGCCAGCGCGGTCGCGGTTTCGGCCAGCCAATCGGGATCAGGGTCGGGCAGGCACGCCAGCAGCGGGCCAGACCCGGCATGAAGGAGAATGGGATAGGTTTGCATGGGGCAAGTTTAAGATAGGAGCGGCGCTTTAGCCAGGGTTTGATGGGCGAGTTTGGAAATCCGAACGGTGATCGGTGGGGAGCCGTTCAGTTGTCCCGGCGCGGCGGCTTGCACTACATTCTGATCGGATTCTTTGGCAGGCAGGGGCGATTATACCGATGGCACTCAAAGGTTTGGCGGCTTCACTGGGCGGAATGGCGGCGGCGGTGGCGGGCGGGTTGTATGCCTATGGGCGGCTGGTCGAGCCGGGCAGAGTCGAGGTGACGCAGGTGCCGCTGGTGCTGCCGCGTCTCGACCCGGCCTTCGATGGCTACCGCATCGTGCAGATCAGCGATGTGCACATGGACAGCTTCATGACGCTGCGGCGGCTGTGCGCGCTGGTCGAGATCATCAACGCCCAGCAGCCGGACCTGGTCGCCATGACGGGCGATTTCGTGACCAGCAACCTCGCCTACGACGCCGACGAGCTGATGATCGCGTTCAGCGGGCTGCGGGCGCGCGACGCGGCGGTAGCGATTTTGGGCAACCACGACTATCACTCTGGCGTCGAAGGTGTGCGGGCGGTGATCCGGCGCAGCGGCATGATCGAGCTGAGCAACGAGGTTTACACCCTGCGGCGGGGCGCGGCACGGCTGCATATCGCCGGGCTGGATGACATCTGGGCGCAGGCGGCGCGGCTCGATCTGGTGCTCGACGCGCTGCCCCCCGACGGCGCGGCGGTGCTGCTGGTGCACGAGCCGGATGTGGCCGATCTGGCGGCGGCGACCGGGCGCTTTGATGTGCAGCTTTCGGGCCACACGCACGGCGGCCAGATCGTGTTCCCGCTGATCGGGCCGCTCTATCTGCCGGCGCACGGCCACCGCTACGAGCGCGGGCTGTACTATCTGGCGAACGGGATGCGGCTCTACGTTAACCGGGGCGTGGGGATGATCGCGCTGCCGATCCGCTTCGGCAGCCGCCCGGAGATCACCGTCATCACGCTGCACAGCTCCGGCGCGGCGGGCTAGTACTACAGCCGCAGATCGCCCCCCGTCCTAAATCCTTCCCCACAAGGAGGGAAGGACTTCTAATTCTGCTCCCCTTCCCGCGCGCAGGAGTGGGGGAAGGGGCCGGGGGATGGGGGGCAACAAAACGTCAGGTGCGGCTGTAGTACTAGGCAGCGGGACCAAACAGACACGGGCGGGTTGCCCAATCAGCAGCCCGCCCGTGTAACGTCTCAACCGGGTTGTGCGCCGGGGTTAATACTCGTCGTCTTCGGGCAGCTCGTCGTCCAGGCCCAGGTCATCATCCAGATCGTCTTCCAGGGCGCTGTCGAGCTGGGCGGCCAGGCGCTCGCTCGCAAGCTCGGCCTCGATCAACGCTTCGTCCTCAGCCAGCGCGGCTTCGTCCTCGACGTTGTACACGCCGTTGCCGTCCATGGCGGCCTGGGCTTCCTGCGCCTTGCGGCGGGCGGCTTCCTCGCCGGTTACGATGGCGATCCCGACCAGCACATCATTTTCGGCCAGGTGGATCAACTGCACGCCGCTGGTGGCGCGGCCATAGGTGCTGATCGAGTTGACCTCGGTGCGCAGTGCGATTCCGCCCGCCGTGATCAGCGTCAGGCCGTCGTCGGGCGAGACGAGACTCGCGCCGATGATCGGGCCGGTCTTGTGCAGGTCCTTCGAGAGCGTGCGGATGCCGGAGCCGTAGCGGTGCTGAATCTTGTACTCGCGGATCGGCGTGCGCTTGCCGTAGCCGTTTTCGGTCACGACCAGCAGCGTGTCGTCGAGGTTGTCGATCACATCCATCGCGGCGACCTCGTCGTCGCCCATGAAGCGGATCGCGCTCACGCCCGCCGCCACGCGGCCCATCACGCGCACGTCAGTTTCGGGGAAGCGGATGCTCTGGCCCTTGCGCGTGACGACGATCACATCCTGGTCGCCGCGCGAGTGCTTGACCCAGCCCAGGTAATCGTCCTCGTCGAGCGTCATGGCGATCAGGCCGTTGACGCGCACCGAAGCGAAGGCGCGGACCGGCACGCGCTTGATCCGGCCCTGGCGCGTGCACAGCGCAAAGTAACCGCGCGCGTTGTCGAAGGTGCGCACACTGGTAATGGCAGTCACATATTCTTCGGGCTGGAGCGCGAGGAAGGCGTTGATTAGGGTGCCCTTGCCGCCACGCGACGCTTCGGGGATCATGTAGGCGCGCTGGGCATAGACCTTGCCCTGATCGGTGAAGAACAGGACATGATCGAGCGATCCCGCCGAACAGATGTATTCAACCGTGTCCTCGTCGCGGGTGGTCATGCCGGTGACGCCCTTGCCGCCGCGCCGCTGCGAGCGGTAGGCATCGGCGGGCACGCGCTTGATATAGCCGCGCTCGGTCAGGCTGATCAGCACTTCTTCATCGCGCACCAGGTCGCTTTCCGAAAACTCGGTGTCGAGGTCCAGCGCCAGCTCGGTGCGGCGCTCGTCGCCATATTTATCGGCCAGCTCGTTGATGTCGTCGCGGATCAGGGCCAGCACCTTACGCGGGCTGCGCAGCAGGTCTTCGAGATACTCGATGTACTCGCGAATCTGCCGGTATTCATCCTCGATCTTCTGCTGTTCGAGCGCGGCCAGGCGGCGAAGCTGCATATCGAGGATGGCGTTGGCCTGCGGCTCGCTCAGGCCGAAGCGGTCGATCAGGCTGAAGCGAGCCTGCTCCGTATCGTCGGCGTGGCGGATGGTGTGGATGATGTCGTCGATCTGGGCCAGCGCCTTGAGCAGCCCTTCCAGAATGTGGGCGCGGGCCTGGGCTTTTCCAAGCTCATACTCGCTGCGGCGGCGAATGACCGTGCGGCGGTGGTCGATGTAGAGGTGCAGGGCGCGGCGCAGACTGAGCAGGCGCGGCTCGCCATCGACCAGGGCCAGCATTTGCACGCCGAAGGTGCTTTGCAACTGGGTATATTTGAGCAGCCGGTTGAGGATGGTGCGGGGCTGTGCGCCGCGCTTCAATTCGATGGCGATTGCCATGCCGCGCCGGTCCGATTCGTCGCGCAGGTTCGCGATCATCTCCAGCCGACCGTCGCGCACCA
>JAAYCM010000062.1 GCA_012729765.1 Chloroflexota bacterium
AACGGCTCGAAGCCGCGCCCGTGCCAGCGCGAATCGTCGGTGCGATCCTGCCACTGAAAATCGTTGGTCGAGAAACACCACTCGGCGTGGTCGAACTCGGACGCGTACTCGTAGCCGAGCTTGAAGGCGTCCAGCACCACCGGGCGCGGGTTGACGATCGGGATGGTGTTGGTGTTGCCCGCTTCGTCGGTCCAGGTCACCTTGCTGAAGACGTTGAAGCTGCCGCTGGCGATGCGCGCCCGCACCCAGTAGGCTTCCGTCCCGCCGATGTCCAGCAGTTCCATCGTCTCCGGCACGCTGAAGGTGAAATAGCCCTGGCGGGTGCCGCTGGTCAGCCGGAAGTTGCTGGCGTTGTTGTTAAGGCGATCCGGCACGTCCTGCCAGTGCGACCCGTCCCAGTATTCCCACGCCAGACTGACCGTATCGGTGGAGGCGTGCGGATCGCTGGCTTCGCTGTCGGCTTTTTCCTGCGGCGTAAGCGCGCGGTCGACCCAGACATAAACGGTGGCGTGGGGCTTGGTGAAGATCTCCTCGCTGGTGAAGTAAAACGCGCTGCCCGCATGCGTCTGCTGACCGAACGGGAAAAACGTCTTGCTCAGGTCCACTTCGACGCCGTTGGCCAGCGCGGAATCGGCGTCCAGGGGCTGGGGCTGGCTCGCGGGTGGGTCGGCGTAATGGGTGATGACTGTCCGCACGCGAATGGTATCGATCACCGGCAGGCTGCGGCGTGGGTCGGGCGGCAGCGTCTCGGTCGGGCGGGCGCGAATCCAGAAGGCTTCGATATGGTTGACCACCGTGGGCTTATTCTCGCCGCACTTCGCCACCAGCCGGATGATCCCGCTGCGGCGCAGACCGTCGGTGCCGTCGACGCTGTCGGTTGTCTGCGGATCGTCCTGCGGCTCGACGAACGGCGCAAACGCGCGCCATGCTTCGCCGTCCCAGTACTCCCACAGCAGCGGCACAGGCTGGTCGGCGGGGCGGGCAAGCTGGACCCGCAGCTCGATAGTCGAGTCGCCGGACAGGGCGAAGTGCGTGTTGTGCGCCAGATAGAGCGCGTGGGGTGTCGGCTGGAGCCTCTGGAACAGCACGAAAGGCTGCCCGCCGATCACATCGCTGGTGTGGTTGGCGTAGGCGTCCTGCCCCGGCACGATCGCGACGACCTCGGCCAGCCGCGCCGACGTCAGCCCGAGGGTGGTCTCCGTCTCGAAGGTCAGTGGGTCGGCCATGCCAGGCACCGACGCGCCCAGTTGCAGTCCCTGCGGCGCGCGGCTGTTACCCGTGTCGTCCTGCATCTCGAACACGACCGGCGCGCGCGCCGCCTGATCAGGGATCAGGCTCAGGCCGAGCATGTCGAGCAGCGCCAGCCGGTTTTTGTGGGGCGCGCGGTTGATGCGTTCCGCCAGGATTTGCAGATAGCGCGCGTAAATACGCAGCAGCGCGTCGCCCGCGGTCCCTTCCGGCACCTGCCAGCCGGGCGCGAACGCCGGCAGCCGCTCGCGCAGCAGCCTGAGGAAGAACTCGGCCTGGGCCGTTTCGAGGGTCGGTGGCGTCATGGCCGGTCCCCTTCGATCAAATAGAACGGGTAGACGACGTTGTAAAAGGTGTTGGTCAGCCGGATGCGGTAGCTGACTTCAATTTGCAGCAGGCCCTGCTCCGGGACGGGCGTCACCGCGACGCGGATCGAGTCGATGCGCGGCTCCCAGGTGATCAGGGACTCGGTCACGCGCTGTTTGACGAGCGCGATGGTCGCGGTGTTGATCGGCTCAAACAGAAAATCGTTCAGGCCCGCGCCGAAGTCCGGCCGCATCACGCGCTCGCCGCGCGACGTGCCCAGGATGATCTTCACCGCCTGCTCGATATCCGCTTCGTAGGCGACCATCTGCACTTGACCTTCGCCATCGAGAGTCACCGGGAACGCCCAGCCGCGCCCCAAAAACGCCTTGTCGACCATGCTCGCCCGCCTCCTAACCGATCAGCACCGTGAGCGCGCCCGCCACAATCGGAGCGCCGCAGCCCGACATATCGCCCAGACGCAGCGCCGGGCGCCCGCCGATCAGCACCGAGGTGCTGCCGCTGGGGAAGGGCGACGGCGGATGCGGGCCGGCCGTGGGCGGCATCGCGCAGGCGTGCATATCGCCCACCACCGCCGCTGGCAT
>JAAYCM010000063.1 GCA_012729765.1 Chloroflexota bacterium
GTACCGGTCGCAAGTTGGCACGCCACTGGAGCTTATTTCGGGAAGGCTGGACCTGGTATCTCAAGTCCAGCCCTCCTCTCCGAATTTAGTGTCGCCCCCTCAGCTCCGTGAAACGTGGGGGAAGGGGAGAATCGTGGCGTTTTTCAAGCCCTTCCCTCATTTTGGGGGAAGGATTTAGGATGGGGGGGCGCCTCGTTCAGCCAAAGTGTAGAACAGCCTCCATGCTGCTTGCTGGCTGCCTCACCACCCCTGAAACGTTTTCCGTGATGCTTATTCCCAAACTGAGGTTATGCTACACTCTTGAGGAGCGCTTTCGCTCCCTTTTTGTGCCGAGGTGACGTGTCGATGTCTGCAACCCATATTCTGCCCCGCCTGACGATCAATACCGATCTCGCGCGTAAAATCCTGGTGCTGTTCCTGCGCGACGCCGTGACCAAAGTCGGCTTTCAGCGCGCCGTGCTCGGCCTCAGCGGTGGGATCGATTCGGCGCTGGCCGCCTATCTGGTGGCTGAGGCGCTCGGCCCGGAGAACGTGCTGGCGATCCGGATGCCCTATAAGACGTCGTCGCCCGACAGCCTGAGCGATGCCCAGGCGGTGATCGATGCGCTCGGTGTGCGCAGCGACACGGTCGAGATCACACCGATGGTCGATCCACTGTTGGAGCGCTTCCCCGATGTAACGAATCTGCGCAAGGGGAACATTATGGCGCGAATGCGGATGGTGGTGCTCTATGACCAGTCAGCGGCGTTCGACGCGCTGGTGATCGGCACCAGCAACAAGACCGAGACGCTGCTCGGCTACACCACGATCTACGGCGACAACGCGGCGGCTGTCCAGCCGATCATGGACCTGTATAAAGCGCAGGTGCGCCAGCTTTCGCGCGCGCTGGGGATGCCGCGCCAGTTGATCGACAAGCCGCCCTCAGCCGATCTGTGGGTCGGGCAGACAGACGAAGCCGAGTTGGGCTTTACCTACGATCTGGCCGATCAGATGCTCTATCTGCTGGTGGACGAGCGGTACACGGTCGATGAAGTGGTCGCCGAGGGCTTCGATCGCGCCCTGGTCGAGCGCGTCTGGCGGCAGGTGCGCGCCAACCACTACAAACGCACGATGCCCAATGTCGCCAAGCTGAGCGGGCGCAGCATCGGGCACGATTTCCTCTACCTGCGCGACTGGACGGGTTAGGCGCGGTTAGCGCCTGGCAGGTGACTGGATCGCCGCGCATAGGTGGGGCATATCGCAATATGCCCCTACAACAGGAAGGTGTCTTCCGGCGCCGGGCGCAGACGCGGCTCCTGGCGCGGGTGCCGCCGCCGCAGCCGGGTTCGCACCGGCTCGACCTGTGCCTGCGCGTGGATTTCGTCCGCGATCTCCCAGACGGCATTGGGCCGCCCCAACGCGCGCGCCTGTTCTGCCCGCTCCGCCAACCTTGCAGGGCCTTCAGCCAGCCAGCCGCTCAGCGTCCGGGCGACGGCATCCGGGCTGGGGGCGTATACCCCCGCACCGTGATCGACCACGTAGGAAACATTGCCCTCTTCCTGGCCGGGAACCGCCCCGCTGAGCACGATCGGCAGCCCGGCGATGCACGCCTCGCAAATCGTCGCGGGTCCGGCTTTCGTTACCAGGATATCGGCGGCGGCCATCAGCTCCGGCATATTGTTCACAAACGGGTAGACCCGCGTCGGCTGGTTCCAGGGCGATGTCTCCAGGCGGCGCTGCAAGGTTCGGTTGCGCCCGGCGATGATCGCGAACTGGATGCCGAGCCGCTGTGCATCGATCGCGCGCGCCGTTTCATAAACTGGCCCCATGCCATCCCCGCCGCCGATCATCAGCACGGCGGGCCGGTGCGGATCCCAGCCCAGGCGGCGGCGCGCTTCGGCCTTCTCGACCAGATTTGCCATGAACTGCGGGTGGACCGGCAGCCCGGTGATCCGCATCTGGTCGGGGCGCAGGCCGTAGTACAGGCCGCGCGCATAGGCGGTCTGGGTCGGTACGAGGCAGCGCTCGACATCCGGCTCGTACCAGAAGGCGTGTGTCGAAACCAGGTCGGTGATCACGGTGACGAACGGCGGGCGGTAAAACTGCGTCTGGTTGAGGGCGCGCATCACCGGGCGCGAAAACAGCGAGTGGACCGAGACGATCACGTCGCCGGGGTGCTTCTCGACCAGACGGCGCACGCCCTGTTTCCAGAACTGGTGGATGAAGGCCATCACCAGTTGGCCCCGGTAGCGCGCGTTGGCAAACTTGAAGCCCATCCCCCAGCTTGTCCCGGCGGCGTTCACCCAGCGCGGGTAGACTTCTGGCATAAAGGTGAACGGGAAGGGCGTATAACGGCGGTAGACATCGACCAGCTCGAAGAGATACTGGCCGGGATAGCGCAGCTCCAGCGCGGCACGGATTGCGTCGGCGGCGGCGCGGTGGCCGCCCCCCGTGTCAGACATCAGAAAGACGATACGCTTGCGTTTCATCACGACGAACGTTCCTTCGATCGATCTCCGGCAGCGCGCGGCTGCCTCGATGGGCTTGTTGTGGTATAGATAGTAAACGAAGTGGGCGGAATCAGCTTTCCGGCTCGTCGGGCGGGGGCAGACGCTTCTTCAGGCCGCGCTCGAATTTGCGGCGCGGCAGCATCACGCGCCGGTCGCAGCCCAGGCAGCGCAGCCCGATATCTGCCCCAACGCGGTAGACCTGCCAGCGGTCGCTGCCGCAAGGGTGTGTTTTGCGCATCTGCACGATATCCCCAACCCGGATATCTTCGGGCATACCTTGTTTTCCTCAGGGCGATGGCCTGCGACAGTGAACAGGCGAGAAAGTGCCTTGTCAGCTTCCGTCGCTTCGATTATAACCCTTCGTGGCGGCTTCTGATGCGCGGCACGGTATAATCAGCTCAACACAGATTCTAGCCCACCACTCCGGCAGCCAAAGCGCCGCCGAACCTGGAGACAAACGCGAGTATCATGTTCTTTGACCTGACCATTGAAGTGCTGCTGGGCCGTGTGATCGGCCTGGTGATCGGTTTTACGCTGCACGAGTGGGCGCATGCCTGGTCGGCCTATCGCCTGGGCGACTATACCGCCTACCACCAGGGCCGGCTGACGCTCGACCCGCGCGCCCATATCGACCCGATGGGCATCTTCCTGGCGCTGATCGCGGGGTTCGGCTGGGCCAAGCCGGTCCCGGTCAACGCGCGCAACTTTTATCCCAACGAGCAGCGCGGGCTGGTGATCGTCGCACTGGCCGGACCGGTCATGAACCTGATCATCGGGATCGCGGCCGGGCTGTTCTTACGCGTGCTGCTCGCCGCTGATTTCGTGAACGATTTTATGTTCAGTGTGCTGGCGACCATCGTGATCTTCAACCTGGTGCTGTTCCTGTTCAACCTGCTGCCGCTCGCGCCGCTGGATGGCTACCGGATCGCGGTGGGTGTGCTGCCGTCAGAACAGAGCCAGTCGATGGTCCGCTATGAGCGCGAGACGACGCTGATCCTGATGCTGCTGCTGATGCTCGGCCTGATCTCCAACGGGCGGGTCAACCTGCTGTGGACGGTGCTCGGCCCGCCGCTGCGCTTTCTCTACCGGACGATCTTGGGATTCTAGGCACTATGAGTGCGGTTTCACGCTTTACCCAAGGCGTGCGGGCGCTGGGGGCCTGGGCGCGACCTGTCGATGATGATCGGGCGCGGGCGCTGCTCAGCCCGGCGCTGTTTGCTCTCTACCGCCAGATGCGCCGCTCGGAGCGCCAGCACAGCCTGCGCGTGTTGCAAGCACTGTGCGAGGCCGGGCACGACGATCCCGACCTGCTGGCGGCGGCGCTGCTGCACGATCTCGGCAAAATCCGCACCGCGTTTTACCTGCCGGAGAAAGTGCTGGTCGTGCTGGTGAAGGTTTTCGCTCCGCGCTATTACTGGCGCTGGGGCAGCGGATCGGCGCGCGGCTGGCGGCGGCCCTTCGCGGTCAGCGTGCAGCATCCGGCCTGGGGCGCGGATCTCGTGGCCGGGGCGGGCGGGTCGCCGCGCACGGTCGAGCTGATCCGCCGCCACCAGGACACGCTCGATGGCCCGCCCCAGACCGATCTGGACCGGCTGCTGCTGGCGCTCCAGGCGGTAGACGACCGCAGCTAACCGCCCGATTCAAACCGCCGCCCGGCTCACCGGGTAGATTCACATAGGATGAACAGCGCGTGCTGCCCCGCAGCCGCTTGGCGAAGGATATAAACCCATGCATGTCACTGTCGCGATTATCGGGCTGGATCGGTTGGGGACGTCGTTTGGGCTGGCGCTCAAGCGCTACCAGAGCCAGCCCAAAGCCCAACATAGCTTTACCATCATCGGCAGCGATCCCACAGCCTTTCCGATGAAGACCGCCCAGAAGATGGGCGCGATCGACAACTTCAACCGCGCCGTGCTCAAAGCGATGGACGGGGCGGACCTGATCATTTTGAATGTGCCTTACGGCAGCCTTGAGGACACCTATGCCGTGATCGGCCCGGAGTTGAAATCGGGCGCGGTCGTGCTCGATACGTCGCTGCTCAAGCAGCCCGCGATCGATCTGGCGCAGCGCTACTTCCCGGCCCGCGCCGATGGCCAGCCGCTCGCCTACCTGATCGGCACCACGCCGATCATCAACGTCCAGGCGCTCTACGGCGGCGATCTGTCGGTTGAGGGCGCGCGCGCCGACCTGTTCGACAAGTCCGACGTGCTGTTGACTCCTGATATGAAAACTCCCAGCGAGGCGATCCAGCTTGCCGAGGACATTGTGCGCCTGATCGGGGGACAGCCGCGCTTCATGGACCCGGCGGAGCACGATGGGCTGATCGCCGCGACGGAAGAACTGCCCGCACTGCTCGGCGCGACCCTGTTCTATACCCTGCTGCAATCCGAGGGCTGGCAGGAACTCCGGCGCATGGTCAACCCGGCGCTGGCGCTGGCAACGCAGAATTTACGCTATCAAATGCCCGACGATCTGCTGCCGCTGCTGGTGCAGAACCGCGAAAACCTGCTGCGCCACCTGGAAGCGCTGATCGGGGCGCTCGACGGCGTGCGTGATGCGCTGGCCGAAAACGACTCCGACCAGATCGAGGCGTTTCTGGTGCTGGTGCGGCGCACGTGGGAGCAGTGGGATGTCAAGCGTTTCAGCGGCAAATGGGAAGATTCCGGCCAGCAGCCCGAAGTGCTGCCGGGGCCGTTCGGCTCGGTGAGCGGCTTCCTCTCGATGCGGCGCAAAAAAGAGGATGAGGACGACGAGGATTAGTAGTACAGCCGCACCTGACGTTTTGTTGCCCCCCATCCCCCGGCCCCTTCCCCCACTGCCGCGCGGAGAGAAGGGGAGCAGAATTTGAAGTCCTTCCCTCATTTTGGGGGAAGGATTTAGGATGGGGGGCGATCTGCGGCTGTAGTACTAGGGCGTGTTATGCGTTCTTGATGGAAATTTTGTAGGGGCGAGGCAAGCATCGCCCGCCTGAAAACCGGGTAGGGCAAGCCCTACCCCTACCATTCAGGCAACGTGCTCACGTCAGGACAGGTGATAACAACGCCAGGAGCGAGTGGCTTAGCCAGGGGAAAAGGCGGGAGTGTATGGGAGTCGAACCCACCGCGGCCCGCGCTGTGCGACCCGCCGCCGATTTTGAAGACCGGGAAGCCCACCGGGACTCAGACACCCCCATCGCCAACTATATCCCATCCGGTGGGGCGCTGCTAAAAGATTCAGTGTGCTGTGTGGCGCACGCTTACAGCAGTCGCTCCCACTTGCCCGAACCCAGCACCCGCTCGTCGCCCTTGCGCCGCGTGATGCCGAGCGCGTCCAGCCGTTCGAGGAAGTCGAGCGCGTAGCGGCGCGTCGTCTGGAAGTGATCGCGCAGCGCCGCGACGGTGAGAGCTTCGCCGCGTTCCAGCGTCGCGCGCGCATAGTCGATCCACACGCGCAGCACGTCGCGGGTCAGGATCACCTCGTCGCTGATGCGCACCAGGTCGCCGCGCTCGATCAGCCCGGCCAGCAGCGCATCCCCCACCAGCTCGCGCGCCTGCGACACGGTCGGCGGGGTGTGCGGCGTGCGCTCGAACGCCTGCCACAGCCGGCGCAGCGCGTCTTCCTGGGTGGCGCTGTAGCGCAGCGAATGTTCCGGCAGGCGCAGCAGGCCGCCGCTCTCGACCGCCAGCGATCCTTCAGCGGCTAGCAGCCCCAACACCACTTCGAAGGTGTCCGGCTCCAGGCGCAGGCGGCTGCGCAGGGCGTCACGCGGCAGACCGACGCGCAGCGGTTCCGCCGCGTGGAAGTTCGCCAAAATGCGCGCCGCTTTCTGCCGCAGCCGATCCAGGCTCGCGGCGTGAATCAGCCAGCCATTGCCCGTCGCCAGCAGCGTCCCATCCTGCCGGGCATCGTCCAACCGGGCCGGATCGATCTCCAGCGTTTCGATGCGGAGCGGGCCGCGCGCCTGGGCCAGATGTTGCAGCGCCAGAGTCAGCGGATCGCCTTCTAGCAGGGCGGCGAAACGTTCCGCGATTTCGGGGCGGAAGCGCTTCCAACGCCGGCCCGGCGCCGGATCGAGCACGATCCCACCGCCGATTGTTTCGGGCGGCGACGCGCGGCGCAGGATGTAACGGTCGCTGCTGGCCGCCACGAGCGGCTGCTCCAGCCGGAGCTGAATCCAGCTTTCCTCGCCGGGGAGCACCTGTTCACGATCCAGCACGCGCACGCGCCCCGGCACCTCAGCCGCCCCGATGAATACCTTGACCGGGTCATCGTGCGCCAGCGGGAGATGGGCGGCGGGCAGATAGCGCAGCCAGGCATCGATCAGCGTGGTGGGGTGCCAGGTGTCCGGCAAACCGAGCACGTCCCCGCGCGCCAGATCGCTTTTCTCCACGCCGCGCAGATTGACCGCCACGCGCCGCCCCGGCCCGACCGATTCGACGCTTTCCTCGTGCGACTGCAAGCCCCGGATGCGCGCCCGCACCCCGGCGGGCTGGATTTCGACTTCCTGCCCCACCGCCAGCGCGCCATCGAGCAGCGTGCCGGTCACGACCACGCCGAACCCGCTGATCGTAAAAATGCGATCGATGGGCAGGCGCGGGCGGCCCGTGTCGCGGCGGGGCGGCTGCTGCGCGAGCATCTCCATGATCGCCTCGCGCAGGTGATCCATCCCTTCGCCGGTGCGCGCCGAAACCGGGATGATCGGCTGGTTTTCCAGCACGGTCCCCTGCACGGCGTCCAGGATGTCGAGCTGCACCAGTTCCAACCAGGCCGGATCGTCCACCAGGTCGATTTTGGTCAGCGCGATCAGCCCGGTCGGTACGCCGAGCAGATCGAGAATGGCGAGGTGCTCGCGCGTCTGCGGCATCACGCCCTCGTCGGCGGCGATAACCAGGATCGCGGCGTCGATCCCGCCCACCCCGGCCAGCATATTCTCGATGAAGTCGCGGTGCCCCGGCACGTCCACGATCCCGACACGCTCGCCGTTGGGCAGGTCCAGCCACGCGAAGCCGAGATCAATCGTCATCTCGCGCTGCTGCTCTTCGGCCAGCCGGTCGGGATTGATCCCGGTCAGGGCCAGTGTCAGCGTCGATTTGCCATGATCGACATGTCCGGCGGTTCCGATTACGTGCATGGTCTACAACTCTTTCAGGGCGGCCAGCAGCATCTCGTCCTGGCCGGGGAGCACGGTACGCGGGTCGAGCAGCAGGCGGTCGTGCGCCACGCGTGCGATGATCGGCGGATCGTATTGGCGCAGCCGGGCTGCTGCCGCGTTGGGCTGATCGACGTGGAGGGCGAGCGCCCAGGTGGGCAGCGTCTCGCCCGGCAGGCTGCCGCCGCCGATGGTGGATTCGGACGCGACGACCTCGCCGCCAACGGCCTGTGCCCAGGCTTCGGCGCGGGCGCGAATCGCGTCTGGCGGGGTGCTGATCATGCGCCACACCGGCACTTTATCCAGCGCCTCGCCCCGGCGGTAATGGTCGAGTGTGGCGCTCAGCGCGGCGAAGGTCAGCTTGTCGGCGCGGATAGCGCGCGCCAGCGGGTGACGTTTCAGCCGCTCGACCAGGTCGGCCCGCCCGACGATGATCCCCGCCTGCGGCCCGCCGAGCAGCTTGTCACCGCTGAACAGCACGAGATCGGCCCCCGCGCTGAGGCTTTCCTGTACGGTTGGCTCGCTCGCCAGCCCGAACGCCGCCGTATCGATCAGCGCGCCGCTGCCGATGTCGTCCAGTACGATCAGATCGCGGGCGTGCGCCAGCGCGGCCAGATCGGCCAGCGGGGCCGCTTCGGTGAAGCCGACGATCCTGAAGTTCGAAGCGTGGGCGCGCACGATCACGGCGGTCTGCTCGGTGATGGCGGCGGCGTAGTCGCTGAGGCGGGTGCGGTTGGTCGTCCCGACCTCGACCATGTGCGCGCCGCTTTGGGCCATCACATCCGGGATGCGGAACGCGCCGCCGATCTCGATCAGTTGGCCCCGGCTGATGATCGCCGCGCGGCCCTGCGCCAGCGCGGTCAGGGCCAGCAGCACCGCCGCCGCGTTGTTATTGACGACCAGCGCCGCCTCGGCCCCTGTGACCTCGGCCAGGATGCGCGCGCAGTGCTCGTCACGGTAGCCGCGTGTGCCCGGCTCCAGATCGTATTCGAGCGTGCTGTAGCCGCCGCCGACCGCCTGGATCGCCGCCAGTGCCTCGTTGGAGAGTGGCGCGCGGCCCAGGTTGGTATGGATGATCACGCCGGTCGCGTTGATCACCGGGCGCAGCGTGGGCCGGGAGTCGGCGGCCAGCAGGTGCGCGGTCTGGGCGATCAGCGCGGCCTCAGCCGGGACCGGATCGCCGTGTAGCGCCGCCTGGCGCGCCCCGTCCACCACCTGGCGCAGCGCGCGCACGGTTCGTTCATGCCCATACTGCGCCACCAGTGGATCGCAGGCGCGCAGCAGTGTATCAATAGCGGGAAGGTTTCGCAGGGATGTCATGCGCTGATTATAACACGGCGGGCAGGGCTGACAGGGTGAGGGGCGATCGTGCCTGTGGATCGCCCCTCGTGAGCATGGGCCGGCGTTTTCCCCTAACCGGCCTAGTGATGGGCATCATCTTTCGGGAACAGCGGCAGATAGCGCAGCCCCAGGGTGAGCATCAGCAGCGCGTAGCCCAGCACGCCGAGCGCAACGCCCCATTCGGGCGCGGTCGGCGTGTACTTCTGCACCGCGAACAACTCGGCGGCTCCCGGCGACCAGTCCATCGGCACCACCAGCCCGGAGAGCGTCACGTTCCAGCGGTTGACGATGATCCCTGCCATCGCCAGCAGCGCCGCGAGTACCAGCCAGATATCCTGGCGGCGCAGGCGCGGCGTGAGCAGGATAATCGCCGGGACGAGCGCACCCAGGATGATCTCGATCCACCAGAAGGTGACACCATAGGGTGTTGTGCTTTCGAGCAGGGTGCTGTCGTTGGCGCGGGCGGGCAGGTGGCTGTAGTAGCTCGTCGCCAGGAAATCCCACAGCTTGAGATAGAGATAGGCGAGCATCATCAGGCCGGCGAACGCCGCCAGCAGATTGCGCAGCCGGGTGTTGATCTGCCGCTCGCGCACGAGGTTTTCATAGAACACCGTCAGGCCGAGTGTCACGGTGGCCCCCGCCGCGACCGCCGAGAGGATGAACAGCACCGGCAGCGACGGCTTGAACCACAGCGGGCGCGCTACCAGCACGCCGTAGGTCGCGCCCAGCGAGGATTGGTGCAGCAGCGACAGCCCCAGCCCGACGACCGACACGACCGGCGTGAAGCGGTGCAGGAAGTGCGCCAGCTTCGGCCCACGTGGGAAGCGCTGCACGACGATCCGGCTTTCGAGCACCGCCGGGGCCAGCTCGAAGACCAGCACCATCGAGTAGAACACGACGCACATCGTGATTTCCCACAGCACCGAGTGGACATTCCAGAAGACCATCGGGTGCCAGAAGCGGTCCGGGCGCCCGATGTCCATCACCAGCGCCAGCATGGCCGAAGTATAGCCGACGAAGCCGACAAATACGGCGATGCGCGCGATGGG
This sequence comes from Chloroflexota bacterium, assembly GCA_012729765.1. Lineage (GTDB taxonomy): Bacteria > Chloroflexota > Anaerolineae > Aggregatilineales > Aggregatilineaceae > JAAYCM01. Next base: position 10,008 of record JAAYCM010000063.1, read on the forward strand.
CGCGAACGACTTCACGCGGAAGATGTAGACGATGGTCGAGAGCGAGAACGCCCCCGCGCCGAGTGCGATCGCGGACAGATCGACCGTGATCCACAGGCCCCAGGGCACCGTGTTCGACAGGTTGGTCACGTCCAGCCCGACCCACAAGACCCGCGCCGCCGATATCAGCCCGACGACCAGCAGACTAAGCAGGAAGATGATCCAGGCGCTAAAGATGGGTGCGGTCTGAGCCTGCCGCCGCAGCGTGCCAATCATCGTGGTCATAGCGCCATCCCCTCAGGCGGAACATAGTAGACGTTTGGCTCGGTGCCCAGGTCTTCGCGCAGGCGGAAGGTCGGCAGCGATTTGATCGCCTGTGACACCGGGCTTGCCGGATCGTTCAGATCGCCGAAGATGCGCGCCTGCACCGGGCAGATATTGACGCAGGCCGGGGTCGCGGGCCGGTCCACACCGGGAACAAGACCCTGCGCCAGCCCGCGATCGATGCGGTGGATGCAGAAGGTGCACTTCTCGGCCACGCCGCGCGGGCGACGCTCGACCTCGGCATTGCCCCATTCAGGCTGGTAGCCGCTCGCGCCCTCGCGCGCCTTCCAATTGAAGCTGCGCGCGTCGTAGGGGCAGGCGACCTGGCAGTAGCGGCAGCCGATGCACAGGTCGTAGTCCATGATGATCAGCCCGTCGTCGCGGCGGTAGGTCGCCTGGGCCGGGCAGACCGAGACGCACGGCGCGTCGTTGCAGTGCAGGCAGGGGCGCGTCATATGGAACGGCTCGCCGGTCTGGGTGACTTCGGGCAGATAGACGTTCCAGCGCATATCGTCCGGCACGTCGTTGACTGCCTGGCAGGCATAGACGCAGTACTGGCAGCCGATGCACGTGCGCAGGTCGATCAGCATCCCCCAGCGGTGCCGGGCGTCGCCGCTCTGCGCGGCGGCCTCGCGCGCGACTTCGGGCAGCTCCAGCTTCAGCTCGCGGGCGATCAGCTCTTGCAGCGGCTCGATCTCGCTCAGGGCCAGCGCGACGGCCAGGCTGCCCCCGGCGGCGGTTACAACCGTGATGAACTCACGGCGGGTCAGGAATCGTTCCTCAGCCATGACGCCTCTACTCGGTTTTCTCGTGGATCGTGCCGGTTGTGCTGCGGCGGAAACGCGCCACGCCAAAGACCACCACGCCGCCGATCACCACACCGACGATCAACCCCTGCACCAGTCGCAGCGCGGAGTTATTCGCGCCCTGGGCCTTAACCGTATCGACTTCGCCTTGCAGCTCTTCGATGCGCACGCGTGCTTCGAGCAGCGGCTGCGTGTTGGATGACAGGTTCATCGCCGCCAGCGCCTCGTCGCGCTCTTCCAACACGGTCGTTTCGGTCAGCTCTTCGTGGCAGGCGACACACGACTGGGTCTCGACCTTGCCGGTGTGCCCGGTCGGAAAGAGATCGCCGCTGACGAAATGGGCCTGCAAATCTTCGGCCTTGCCCTCGAACCAGTGACAGTCCACGCAGTTCTCGTCGGGGTGGACCATATGCGTGTAATCGTCGCGCGGCTCTTCGTTGTGGCAGTTCAGGCACAATTCGTTGGCGGTGCCAAAGCGCAGCGTCTGTGGGTGGGGCTGGTGGCAGGTCGTGCAGGCAAGCTGCTGCTCGCCGTGCAGGCTGTGCTGCCATTCGTTGTAGGTCGTGGTATGGCAGCCGGCACAGACTTCGACGCCGGGGTCAACCTTGACGGCTTCCGGGGGGTGGCTTGATAGTGTCTGCCCATGACACGCTTCGCAGGTTACGCCCTCGTGCGCATATTCGCCGGTGTTGGCGACAAAGCCGGTCGTATGGCAGGCGAGACACCTGGTCTGGCTGCCCTGCGCCTGCCAGGCTTCCTGAAAGATCGGATCGCTGTAGGCCTTGGCGTGTATCCCTTCCTGCCATGCGCTGACCACGTCCAGATGGCACTCGGCGCAGCCCTGGCTGGAGAAAACCGGCGTGCTGGTTGGCCCGGCTGTCCCCTCTGGATCGGGCGTCGCCGTCGGGCCGCTCTGAGCCGGTCCACCTGCTTCGGCCAGCAGCGCGCCGGTGACTCCACAGCAAATGATGATCAGGACGTACAAAAGGTAACGCGATATGGAAGAGTAGGACATACCTAAGATTCCTTGTTAAAAACAGGCCGCAAGTCCCGGTTTTCGGGCGCAAAGGTAAAGTCCCAGAAGCAGGTCTGGGTTTCGGTGGCATGGAACTCGGTATGGCGTGCCATGTAGAGCTTCTGGATCAAATGCAGGCCCTCGACCGGCACTTCAATCAGCTTGCCCTGCTGTAAACCCCATTCCGCCGCAAGCTGCGACACGAAGGCCGGGCCAATGCCTTCGATCACCGCCTGGACGATCGATTCGGTGTTGCACAGCACAACCTGGACTTGCAGCATCTCGACGCTCATATCGTGGGCCGCCAGCTCGCGGTTGAGCGTGATAACCGTGCCGGAGCGGGCTTCGCGCAAGATGATCGGGCACTCCAGCAGCATTTCGAGCGAAATGTGATCGCGGCTGGCCCAGGGATGATCGGGCGGGGCAACCAGGATGATCAGGTCGTCGGCGAAGTGACGGTACTCGATCCCGCTGCGCGGCACGCGCAGGCTGCTCACCGCCAGATCGACCTCGCCGTTGGTCAGCTGATCGAGCGCCATCTCGCGCGGGCCGACGTGGCACAGCGTGCGCACTTCCGGATACTGCTGCAAGAAACGCGCCATGATCCGGGGCAGGATGTATTTGCCCGACGCCGTGCTGCACCCCAGCGTGACGGAGCCGGTCAGGCTGCCCTGCCGCGCCGCAACAAACTGCTCGGCCTGCTGCGCTTCTTTCAGCAGGTTGCGCACCACTGGCACAAACGCCTCGCCCATCTCGTTGAGCTTGATATTCCGCCCGATCCGGTCGAACAGGCGCGTGTCGAGGTGCTGCTCCAGCGCCTGGATATGCGCGCTGACCGCCGGCTGCGAGATCTGAAGCCGGCGGCCTGCTTCGGAGAAATTCTCCGTTTCGGCTGCCACAAGAAATACCTGCAATTCATGCAGATCGAGCATCGCTGTGCGCTTTCTCACCTGGCACGGAATTGACGCGCTCGGCGGCGATATGAAAGATTGCGTCTCCTTGTTCATATCAGATTTCGCGCACCAGGGAAACAGCCAAACGTCATAAGAAAACCGGATAGATGTTAGTACCTTCTATCACAATCTTCGATTACACTGTTGCGTAGTGGAACTTCTCACCGCTCAACACGCGGAGATTTCATGCTGACACAAAGAATGAAGTTTTGGCCGATCCTGCTCTTAGGGAGTCTGTTTTTGCTCACCGGCGTGCTGACCGGCTGCGCGCCCGACACCTCGGCTCCCGAACTCCAGCCCCGGCAGACCGAAGTCGCGCTGGCCAGCGATCCGGTCGAGGACGGCGGCGCGGACGCGCTGGTGTCTGACGACGCGGGGGCGCTGGCGGCTGATATCCCGCCCTTCGTAGACTTCGCCTGCCTGGAATGCCATACCGATCAGGCGCGGCTGCTGGAGCTGGCCGTCGAAGAGGAGGAAACCGAGAGCCTGTCCGAAGGTCCTGGCTGAGGTGGCTCTGTGCCTCCGGTGGAGGCCTGGGAGAAAGTCTGGATCGACCCGGAAGGGTATCCTGCTGACATTCACGCGTTCATCAACTGCACGGCCTGTCATGGCGGCGACCCGGTGGATGATATGGAAGCGGCGCATACCGATTTGATCGCCGATCCGTCGTCCAGCCCGGAGAGCGGCTGCGCGACCTGCCATCCCAACGTCGTGCCGCATGCCGTGAGCAGCCTGCATAATACGCTGGCCGGTTATGACACGGTCCTCTATGATCGCAGCGCGCCCGAACACTACGAGACGCTGGAAGAGATGCAGGTTTATCACTGCAACGATTGTCACGCCTCGTGCGGTGACTGCCATATCAGCCAGCCGGGATCGGTGGGCGGCGGCCTGCTCGACGGCCATATGTTTGTGCCGCAGCCGCCCATGAGCCGCACCTGCACGGGCTGTCACGGCAGCCGCGTGAAGAACGAATACTACGGGCTGAATGAAGGCATCCCCGGCGACGTGCACCTGCGCGAGGCGCGCCTAGCCTGCACCGACTGTCATACCTCGGTTGAGATGCACGGTGAGGGCGCGTTTAGCGAGGTGGCACACCGCTACGAAGGCCCCAACGAGCCGAGTTGCATCGGGTGTCACGAAGATCAGGTCGGCGTTGGATCGGGTATTCCGGAGCATGAGATTCACGGCACGGAGATTCTCTCGTGCCAGGTGTGCCACAGCACCAGCTATACCAACTGCACCAACTGCCATGTCGAGCGCACGGAAGACGATGTGCCCTTCTACTCGATTGAGGAACACTCGATCGGCTTCTACCTGGGCAAGAATACTCTCCGCAGCGCCGAGCGTCCCTACCGTTACGTCCCGGTGCGGCATGTCCCGATTGATCCGGACTCGTTCAGCTTCTACGGCGAGGACCTGCTGCCCAACTTCCTCAACCGGCCCACCTGGACCTATGCCACGCCGCATAACATCCAGCGCAACACGCCGCAGACCGAAAGCTGCACGGCCTGTCACGACAACGACGCGGTTTTCCTGACGCCGGATAAGGTCGAGGAATTCGAGCGCGGCGGGGCCAACCTGGATGTGATCGTGGACGGCGCGCCGCCGTTCCCCGAAGGCTACGAGTCCTATCTTGAAGACGACGCGGCGGGCACCGAAGCGGAAACGCCGGCGGAGTCTGGCGGCGGGACGGGTACGGGTGGTGACGACGACTTCTGGGGCAGTGACAGCGCACCTGCCGAGTCCGAGGATGCAGGCAGTGACGATGACTTCTGGGGCAGTGATAGCGCCCCTGCCGGGACCGATGATGCGGGCGGAAGTGATGATGACTTCTGGGGCAGCGACAGCGCCCCTGCTGAGACTGACGACGCAGGCGGCAGCGACGAGGATTTCTGGGGCAGCGACGGTCTGTCGTAGTTCCCACACCCATAACGCGTGTTTCGTAGAGGCGCACAGGCACGCACCTCTGCTAGACCAGATAAGTTTAGAAACCTGAAAGTATCGTTGGACAAAATTTCATCGTGGAGGATGAAACCCATGCGGAAGCACCTTTATCTGTTGCTTGTCCTGGCCCTGGCTCTACCGCTCGCGCTACCGTTCGCGCCGGCGCTGGCCCAGGAAGGCTCCTCGGCGGTTCAGACCCGTCTCGAAGAATACAATGCCAATCTGCCCGCTGGCTATGGCAATATCAGCCCGGTTGATCTCTCGGTCGAGCTGATCGACAACCCCGATCTGACCATCGTGGACGTGCGCCAACCCGACGAGTATGAAGGCGGCCACATTCCCGGCGCGATCAATATCCCGCTGCGTGAGCTGGCTCAGAGCCTGGACCTGCTGCCCGATCTGGACGCCCCGATTGTCGTGGTGTGCGGCTCGGCTTTTCGCTCGCCGATTGGCATGACCTCGCTGCAAATTTTGGGCTACACCAATGTCCGCAATATGAGCGGCGGCATGAAGGGCTGGGAAGCGGAAGAACTGTCCCTGAGCACCGATCCGGTCGAAGTCGAAGCGGGTACCGCGCCGGAATTCGATCCTGAGGTGTTCGCGGCGGTTGACGCGGCGCTGGTCAACATCCCTGAGGGCTGGGGCGCGGTCAAGGCCGAAGACCTCAATGTTCAGTTGATCGAGACACCCCCGGCGATGCTGGTGGACGTTCGCTCGGCTGAAGAGTGGGCCAAGGGCTACATCCCCGGCGCGGTGCACATGCCGATTACCGAGTTGATGAGCCACATCGCGGAGTTGCCGCAGGACAAGGCCGCCGATATCGTGATCTACTGCGCGGTTGGGCACCGGGGCAACATGGCCGCGACGATGCTGCGCGTCCTGGGCTACACCAACATCCGCAACCTGTCGGGCGGTATCGGCGCGTGGACGACCGCCGGTTATGCGCTGGAAGGCGCTGCCCCGGTTGAAGAAGCCGCCGCCGAAGAGCTTGATCTGGCTGCCGTCTTCACCGACTACATCGCGGGCCTGCCCAACAGCTTCAACGCGATGCGCCCGAACGATCTCGCCGCCGAGCTGGTCGAGAATCCGGAACTGCTGCTGGTCGATGTCCGCACCACCGACGAATTTGTCGAGGGACACATCGAAGGCGCGCTCAATATCCCGATCACCGAACTGACCGATCATCTCGATATGCTGCCCGACCTTGAGCAGAACATGGTGATCTACTGCGGCAGCGGTCATCGTTCGGCGATCGCGATGACGCTGTTCAACGTGCTCGGCTACACCAACGCGCGCAACATGCTTGGCGGTGTCGGCGCGTGGAAGGCGGCGGAACTGCCGCTGGTTACCGAAGAAGCCGCGTTTGAAGCCGGCACGGCTCCCGCGATCGACCCGGCGCTGCTGGCGGCGGTCGATGCCTACGTGAAAGCGATCCCGGCGGGCTACTACGCCACCAGCGCCGATAATCTCAACGTGGCGCTCGTCGAAAATCCGCCCATCCTGATCGATGTCCGCACGCCGAGCGAGGTAGAGCAGGGCATCATCGAGGGCGCGACCGTGATCGAGCTGCGCAATTTCATGGGCAGCATGGATCAGTGGCCTGAGGATAAGGCCGCCCCGATCGTGCTCTACTGCGGCAGCGATCACCGCGCTGTGATTGCGATGGTTGCGATGCAGATGCTCGGCTACGAAAACGTTACGACGCTGGGCGGTGGCCTGCAGGTCTGGCTGGCGAAGGAATATCCGGTCGTCCCGGCCCAGTAAACTTCCTAAGTTTGTCCTTCACATAAGGTCCGATTGTTTGTGACCTCTCGCCCCCGGCGCGCCCGTGCCGGGGGTTTGTTTTCCTACTATAATCTGTGTCGTGTGCCGCCTTAAATCCCCAGGAGTAACCGCATGGCGCTGATTGTCTCGTATCCCACCCCGGCTGGCCCTCGCTATGGCTTGGTGATTGAGGGCGTGATCCACGAGTGGCAGGCGTCCCTGTTCGATGATGACACCTTCACGCCGGGACGCCCGCTGATGCCGGTGGAGAACACTCAATTGAATCCGCCCGTCCAGCCAGGCAAGATCGTATGTATCGGGCGCAACTATGCTGCCCATGCCGCCGAGCAGAACGCCGCTGTGCCCGACGAGCCGATGCTGTTTCTCAAGCCGCCCAGCGCGCTGATCGGTTCCGGCGCGACAATCGAGATTCCGGCGGGTATCGGGCGCGTGGATCACGAGTCCGAGCTGGCGGTGATCATCGGGCGGCGGGCGCGGCGGGTGAGCCGTGACGCGGCGCTCGACTATGTGCTGGGCTATACCTGCGCCAACGATGTCAGCGCGCGCGCATATCAGAAAAAGGACGGGCAGTGGGGTCGCGCCAAAGGCTTCGATACCTTCTGCCCGCTCGGCCCCTGGATCAACACCGATCTCGACCCGGCAGATGTGGCCGTGCGCTGCCGCGTGAACGGCGAACTGCGCCAGGATGGCCGCACGGCGCAGCTTGTGTTCGACGTGCCGGCGCTGATCGAGTTCATCAGCGGCGTGATGACACTCTTGCCCGGCGACCTGATCCTGACCGGCACGCCGTCCGGGATCAGCGAGCTGCACGATGGCGACGTGGTGCAGGTGGAAGTCGAGGGGATCGGCGTGCTCGAAAACCCGGTGCGCGTGCTCCAGCCCTGAGCGGGCACAGCACCCATACCGGCATACGCGTTTTCCGCGCCTGAACCGGGCAAAATCTGAATTAAGACGATTACAACGCCCAATCCTCAATCTGACGGATCTCATTCACCAGATTCTATTGGTTGGGGACATGTTCAACCGGGCTAGCTTCAGCTCGTCTGCACGATACTTGCGGGGCTTACACCCACATTTCTCAGCTTATCGGAGCCAATCGGAACAACCCCAGAGTCCCTTCGTAGTAAGCTCTTGAGTTCGTAGCGGTCCACTGGACATTTAAGACTCCGCGTGCTTTGATGGGATCATAAGGCCGTTTCCTGCACTGGGTGGCCGGTTCGCTTTCTTCCTCTCTCCTCCCTCGCCCCACCCAGATCCTACCCGGCTCGCTTCCCCACTAGTCTTGCGCCCCCATGAATTTGGAATGTGACCCTGTTATGAGAGAGGAGCAAAAGATGTTGCACCGAATGCGCTCATTGCTGGTTGCTACTATCATGGGAGTGATCATCGGGATACTCCTGTCTGGTTTCCTGCCGTCCTTAGAGACAACCGCGGCCCACCCCTCTTCCCAGGAACCCGGATATATACATGCGCTGTATCTGGGAGGCACGACCGGTGACAACGGGCGTGCTGAGGTTCCCCATAACTTGAGAACGACCGGCTCTTGTTCTGGGAGATATGCCATAGTCGGGATGACCGCCGCAATACAATATACTAACGAAGCATGGTATGTCGCCACGATGCAGACTCCGGTCAGCGACCCTAATTTTCGTGCGTTTTATGCCTGGGGTGATACGCATGTGTTTGCTCAGATATCCGGAGGAGAAAATGCATCGGAGTGGGCAAATCGCCCCGTAAGATTTGTGGTCTTCTACGTTGATGCTATCTGCTGATCCGCATTTCTGATTGCCTGACCCACTTTCGCCTGCATTCCACGTCATCGAACAGCACAGGCGGAGTAACGGTCATTTTCGCTCAGCCAGGTGCGGGATTGGAGTGAAAAACGCCCCGGCATCAGGTTGCCGGGGCGTTTCGCATAGCCACGATTCAACCCAAACGGTTATTGTGGGGGGCTAAAACGCAGGATCGACCCGGCGTAGTCCACCAGGTACAGCTCTCCGGCCTCGTCCTCACCGAACGAGCTGATCTGCCGCCCGGATTCGAGCGAAACCTGGGCCTGCCAGTTGCCGCCCTCGTCCTGGCTCGCTGTCCAGATCGTGCCCGTGCACCAGTCGCCATAGAGATACTGGCCTTGCAGGTCGGCAAGTTCCGTGCCCCGGTAGACATAGCCGCCCGTCACCGAGCAGGCCCCGGTGCTGTGATCGTATTCCACCACCGGCATCACGACATCCGACGCCGGGGGATTGCCGGAGTAGGCGTGCGTGCCTTCGTAAGCATTCCAGCCGTAATTCAGCCCGCCGGGGCTGTCTGCCGGTTCGAAGTTGATCTCTTCCCAGTTACCCTGGCCCACATCGGCATGATACAGATCGCCGGTTTCGCAGTCGAAGCTGAAGCGCCAGACGTTGCGCAGCCCCCAGGCCCAGATCTCGGCCAGGCCGGCGTCGCTGTTCGCGAACGGGTTGTCCTCAGGAATGCCGTAGCCTTCCTCGACATCGACATCCAGGCGCAGCAGCGTGCCCAGCAGCGTCTGCGGGTTCTGGCCGTTGTTCAGCGGATCGCCCGCCGAGCCGCCATCGCCCAGCGAGACATACAGGTAGCCATCCGGCCCAAATGCCATGTGGCCGCCGTTGTGATTGGCGTAGGGTTGCTGGACGAAAAGCAGTTGGGTGGCGCTGCGCGAGTCGGCCCGGTTGGGATCGTCCTCGGCGACCGTGTAGCGTGCCACAACCGAATGTCCGTTGCGGTCGGTGTAGTTGATGAAGAAGATGCCGTTCTCAGCATAGTTGGGATGGAACGCCAGCCCCAACAGGCCGCGCTCGGTGTAGTTGGTGCTCAGCGCTTCCTGGCTGATCGCTTCCGAGACGTTCAGGAACGGGTTTTCGACTTTGGCCCCGTTTTCGAGCACCCAGATTTTCCCGCCCTGCTCCACGACGAACAGCCGCCCGGAGCCGTCTCCGGCGTGGGTGACATACAGGGGCCGGTGGAACCCGCTGGCGACCTCGACCAGCTCGTAAGGCGCGGACTGCTGCGCGGCGGCAGTGGGGAGTTGATTGGGGCTGAACCGGGTAGAGCTGACTATGACCGCTACGACCAGGATCGGGACGAGCAATACAGCGAGCAGTGTGGATCGTTTCATTTCTCACCCTTCTCAAACAACCAGCTCATTGTGATGAAACGATCTTAGTGGCGGGCGCTTGAAAGTGACAACTGGCCGCTCCCGACGGTAACACGCTCGAACGCGAAGAGGGCAAGGGTGCGACCGCTGGGATCGCGCTCCCCTGCCCTCTGAAGTCTCGCTCTGGTGCCGCGTGTGGGATCAGGCCCGCGCCTGCTCGTCAAATGTCAGCCGGTCCCCGATCTGCACGCGATCCAGCAGGCCGGGCCGCGCCTCGATCAGGTAGCGGGCGGGGTGCGCCGGAGCATAGAACGGTCGCCAGGCTTTCGCCAGCTTCGCATCGACGACGCGGCCTTCGTCGTCCAGCCACACCGCCGCAATGTGGAAGAACACGAACAGCATGTGGATCGTCGCCTCGCTGACGTTCGTCCGCCGGAAAACGAACAGCAGTCCCTCGTCATCCGGCAGGCTGCGTCGCAGCATCAGCCCGCGAAAGTGACACCAGAAACTCTGGCACCACCGCACCCGCGCCAGCACGACTTCGCCGCTCTCCGCCTGCCGGATCACGCGCCAATCGCTCATTTCGGGATAACCAGCACCTGGCCCACAAAGATCAGGTTCGGGTTAAAGATGCCGTTGGCCCGCGCCAGCGCCTCAAGCGTGACGTTGTAGCGCAGGCTGATGCGGAACAGGTTCTCGCCCGGCTGCACGACGTGGCGCAGCGGCTGCTGTGCCGGCGGATAGGGCGCGGCGGTCGGCGGGATCGGCGCGGCAGTTGGCGGGATCGGCTGCTGGACAGCGCCGGTTACGACGAGCACCTGTCCCGGAAAGATCAGGTGCGGATTCACGATGTTGCTCAGGCGGGCCAGCGTCTCAATAGTGGTGTTGAAGCGCGCCGCGATGCCCCACAGCGTATCGCCCCGCACGACGGTATACGTGCCGGTGCCGGGCTGCGGCTGCGGGATTGCGGTCGGCCCCCCGGCGAAAGTCGGGACCGGCGTGAAGGTCGCGGGGCGGTTCTGGCTGCCGCGCACCGGGATCAACAGCGTTTGCCCGACATAGATCAGCCCGGCGTTGCTCAGCCCGTTGACGCGCGCGATCGCATCGACCGTGCTGTTATAGCGCTGCGCCAGCCCGATCACCGTATCGCCGCGCTGGACGACATAGGTGATCGTCGTGTCGAAGTCGCCCGGCAAAACGGGCGTTGCGGTGGCCGGGGGCCGCTGTGTTGGGACCGGAGCCGGAGTGGTCGGAAAGGCCGAAGTAGGCGGTGGTACTGAGGTTGGGAAGGGCGTGACGGTCCCTTCCTGAGTCGGGACATCGAAATCGGGCGTGGGCGACGGACCGGGCAGGGTCGCTGTCGGCCCGGCCTGGCCCTGTGGCGCTAAGACTGCGTCGTCCACGTAAATATTGGTGCTGCCCACAAAGCCCTGGGGCGCGCTGCGGATAAAGACGGTGACAGCGGTGCTGCGCGAGGTGGCCGAAACCGACAACTGGCGATACTGATCGTAGAACTCCTGATCGCTCGACCAGACGATATTCGGACTGGTGCCATCGGTGCCGCCGTTTGGATCGATCCCCACGCGCACCCGGACATCGTTCGGGTTTTCGCTGACGTTCGGATCGGCGAAGTTGGCCGACGACCAGATGTATACATAGACGCTGAACTGCAGGGGCGTATTGGGCGACACCGGCACGCGCTGGTAGAGGCCGCCGGTATGCGTGGCGAAGAAGGTATTATATTCCTGTGCGGCGCTGCCCGACCGCACGCGATTAGCGGGCGCGGCGCGATATTCGGGCCGGGCATTGATCGCAGTCGAGCTGCCGGGCGGCAGACTCCAGGGCTGCCAGCTATTCGCCACACGCAGCGTCGGGTCGCCGTTCAGTGTCACATAAGGCTCTTCAAAACCGGGATTTTGCAGCAGGTTCGCGCCCTGATAGGCGGCGGCGGGCGTGGGAGTCAGAAGTTCGAGTCCTGCTGTGGCAAGCAGCAGGGCGCAGAGGAGAGCGCGCAGCATCACAAATCGCCATGGTCGCATAAAGCCCCCTTCACGAAGATGCGTAGGTGGTTGTGCTCAAATATCCCTAGTGTAGCATCATGTTTCGCTGTAGGCGACTAAGCGAGCCGCGCGCCGGCAAACGGCGCGATCACACAGCGAGGCCGCCAGGGTGGACGCTCCCTACACGACAAGCGGGGGCGCTGTGGCCCCCCTGCTTGCAGTCGCTCTACGGTTGGTGGAACAAAGCCGGTCGGGCTAAGCTTCGCGCGCTTCGATCCCTGCTTCTTGCAGCACGCGCACCACGCTCGACAGCAGCTCCGACGGACCGAACGGCTTGGTGATGTAATCGTTCACCTTGGCGATATGCAGCCCCAGCACTTTATCGATGCTCTGGGCTTTGGCCGTTACGATAATCACCGGGATATCCTTCATCCGCTCGTCGGCTTTCATATGCTGGTAGACTTCCCACCCGTCCATGTCCGGCATCATCAAGTCGAGCAGAACCAGATCAGGCTGCACCTGTTCGATGATTTCCAGCCCCTCATGCCCGCCCATCGCACCAATCACATCGTAACCCCGGCGCATCAGGATCAGCTTCACGAGGTCGATCATCTCCGGTTCGTCTTCGATACACACCACTCGAATGGCATGTCCTTGATCTGCCATTGTGCCTCCAGGGGTCGGCTGTGTTTGCAGCTTTGAAAACTATTTGCCCGTCTGTTATAAGCAAGTATGCATTTTACGCGGTCGTGAAACGGCTGACTTATTATGAGTAGTCTACCACAGTTCCAGAGTCCGTGTCTATGTTCGCGCGCGGCGCCCAACTGGCCCACCACAGCCGCTTCTTCGCTTGACTCAGCCGGCGCCGCCGAAATTTCAGGCATTTTTCATACAGATTCAGGTTTGCAGCCTCACCGCACCTTCTGAAATTGTCGCATGGTGAGCCAGTCGGCTATAATGAGGGTCGTCAATGGCACATATCTCTATTGAAACGAGGCACGTATCCTATGGTAAACCCGTCCGACACCCCGGCGCCCGATCCAGGCCATCCCCAGGACAGCGCGCGGGAAGGGCAGGAATTTATCGCGCAAGTGCACCAGAAAATGAGTCGTCTGGTCCAGGAATTTGCCAGCGGCGCGATCAACCGCACCCAGTTCCACCGGCTCTACGATCGCTACCAGCGCCAGATCATGACGGTGGCGCAGCTCATCGCGGAATCGGACCCCAGCATGTGGCGTGACGCGGTGATGGAGTCGGAAGATACGCTGCATCTCAAGAAGCGCCTGACGGCCAAAGCGGTCGGCATGAGCGTCTACGACAACCGCAGCGGTATGCCGATCGAGACACTGGGCGAGTTTGCCGTCGAGGCCGATCTGATCGTGCCGATGCTCAGCAGCTACCGCTCGGCGGCGGCTGAGATCTTCCGCGCCGGGATGCGCAATACCGAGATGGAAAACGGCCAGTGGTTGTGCTTTGTGCCCGGCAAGCACACGACGCTGATCGCCCTGTTCTCGCTGGAGCCATCCGATAACCAGCTTGCCACCATCGAGCGGATGCATCAGGACTTCGAAGAGGCCAATCGCGCCGCGCTCGCAGCCGAGCACATCGACCCGGACCGGCTGGCTTACCCCTTCTATGCGTTTGTCCAGCACCGCGCGCACCCCGACAAAGGGGTGGGCGAGAAATAACGGCGCGCCGGTTCAGGGCAGATCGGCGGGGCGAGGTTGTAGGGCGGCCCAACTATCGAGGGCGGTCACGCAGTTGGGGTGATGCTCCGCGAAGATCAGCCAGGCCGGATTCATGAACATGGTCGCCAGCCAGCGATCACGCGTCTCCCACCGGGTAAAATCGGCATTCCAGAAGCGGCCCGGCGGCCCATAGCGCACTTCGACATGCACGTGAACATTCTCCGAATAGCCGGTGCTGCCCGCCACACCGATCAGATCGTCCGGCGTGATGTAATCGCCCAGGCTGACGAAATCGCGGTTGAGGTGGGCATACATCACGTAGATTGAGACATCAGTGTTATAGGGTGTCTCTACGATGACCAGCGTCCCAAAGCCAAAATTATGCTCCGGCCTGCGCACCGGTACCCGCCCCTGCGCGTCTCCATCCACAAAGCACCGCCAGCACGACGAGCGCGCCGTCACGAACCCCGGCCCGATCGGGTGCACCCACAGCGTATTCCCGCGCAGATAGTCCTCAGGATAGGTGTAGTCGATGCCGAAATGTGGCTCCGGGCGGGTCGGGTCCAGGAATTCCTGCGCCACAAGATAGCGATCCAGCGGGCGGCGCGAGAATCCGGCCAGGGGATCGGCTGGATCGGTGCTGAGGATGGGGTGTCCGAGCGCGGGGTTGGGCAGGCCGGTATACCCTTTCAACGGCGGGGGCGTCGGCGTGGGGACGGTTGGATCGTAGGGGTCGGGCAGCGGGTCGGCCAGGGGGGGCGAGAGCCGGTGCAGGAACAATGATCCGGCGCTGACCGGCTGTGCCCAGATCAGCAGTCCCCCCAGAGTCAGGATGATAATTTCCACGAGTGCGCGTCTCATTCGTGGCCGCCTTGTAGTGGCTAGCGGGTGGTGAAAACCACCCCAACTATAAAGAATTTATAAAAAGCGCTGCCGGTACGTGCCCGGTCACGGTCTGGTCACGCTGCACGGTCTATAGTAGGGGCAGATCAAGCACGCGCCATTTCTCAGCATGCAGCCCCTCGGGGCACGGCAGTCAGATGCAGATGGCTGTCGCAAATTGCGAATCTACTATAAGATAAAAGATGGCGTCCGTCCATATGCTCAAGGAGGAAAGTAATGTCCCGCGAAGCTCTGACCACGATTGTCAGCCGTGCCCTGAGCGATCAGGAATACCGCTCACTGCTGCTGTCTGACCCGGATGCCGCCCTGGAAGGCTACGAGCTGTCTGAGAGCGAAGAGAAGATGCTCCGCAACCTGAAAGCTGACGCCTTCGACGAGATGACGATGGACCTCGAAGCGCGCCAGTCCAAGAGCGGTTTCCTGGGCAGCCTCTCGCTGATGGGTGGCAAGGACACGGTCGATATGGACTCGGTCCTCAACCTGATGATGAACAAGTACGGGCCGAGCGGCAGCTAACCGCCGCGTGCCCGCCTTGCAGAATGATACGAGCGGGGCCTGACTCCTCACCCAGGAGCCAGGCCCCGTTTCGATTTTCGTGGGGTGCCGCCGCGCTTACTGCGCCGGCGGGATGATCAATTCCTGCCCGACCGTGATATACACCACGTTCCCCTGCACGATCAGGTTATTCGCGGCGACAATGGCATCAACCGAGACGTTGTACTGGCGCGCAATCGAGAACACCGTCTCATTGGCCTGGACAACGTGCGTCGTGCCGGTGGCGGGGACCGGGGGCTGCGTGGGTGCAATAATCTCACCCGGTGTGGCAGGCGTGCCGGCGGGTATGCCTTCCGGCGTCGGACTGGGGGCCTGGCCTTCGGGCACACAGCCCGGCAGTTGCAGCTCCCAGCCGATTTGCAGCGTCGTGTTGGAATTGCCGCCCAGCAGCGACGGATTCGCGGCGACGAGATCGGCCAGCAGCACATTGTTGCTCTGCGCGATCGAGTAGAGCGTATCGCCCGAATTCACCACGTACACACACTCGTCAGGCTCTTCGATCAGCATCCCGGTTGGCGTCGGCAGGAGCGCCGGATCGCGGGTGGGCGCCGGCGTCGGCGAGGGCTGGATATCGCTCATACCGGGAGTCGCCAGCCCGGTATCGGCGGCTTCGCTCTCCGGCGTAAATGTCGCGGCCAGAAAGCCCGGCAGGCCCGTCCCGGTGACGGCTTCATCCCCGGCGGCCTCGTCCGTGATCGCCGCCATCGGGCTGACCTCGACCTCTTCCGGGGCAGAGGTGGGCGCAGTGGTGCGCGTCGCGGCGGGCGAGGCCGTCACGCGCGTGGGCAGAATATCGGCGGTCGCCGTTGGGGTCGCCGTGACAATATCGCTCAGCTCGGCCCGGTTAGAGGTCGGCAGCACGTTCTCGCCCGCGTTCTTATAGCAGGCGGACGTTACCAGCGCCACCAGGAGCAGGATCAGCGCCAGCGCCAGCCGGGCAGACAAACGGTCTTTCAGCATGATGTTATCTCCTTAGCCCTGCCAGGGAGAAACCGGGTTTCACGGTACTATCCCTATCCGGCACCAGCATACACCGAACGGCGGGTTTGTACAACGCGCCGCTGCCACACACCCCCACAGGCCGGATTGGACGCTGCGCCCTTCGACTGCTACAATACCGGCCTGGAATACTGATTCTGGCACGCCCGATCTGGCGGCCAGATCATTCCATTATATCCAGGGACCGTGTGGCAGGCTTCTACACCTCGCCCCGCCTGGTGCCGGGAACGACCACAGCATGGGCCGTTTCCCTATCGACCGAAAATCCAAGAGAATGTCTCTTGAAAAGGCTGTTGCATGGCGACCTACAACAACGAACGGACGATCCAACCAGCAGAAAAATCCCCCTCGATTATCGCCGGTGTACGCTTCTCAGAGATCGGCAAGGCCTATCATTTTGACGCCAGCCACCTGCCGGGCCTGGTGGTCGGGGATTACGTGATCGTGGAGACGACGCGTGGGCGGCAGATGGGCCAGGTGATGGTGCTGCTCTCACCGGAAGATGCCGAAGGCAAGCGGGACTACAAGCCGATCCTGCGCCGCTCGACTCCGACCGATATGATGAACCGGCGGCTGTGGACCGCGCGCGAGGTCGAGGCGCTGATCAACTGCCGCGAAAAGGCCAGCGAGATCGGGGGCTTCGAGGGGGCCAAGTTCGTTGCGGCCCAGTACAATTTCGAAGGCACGCTGCTGGCCTTCCTCTTCAGCGCCGAGGAAAAGCTCAGCACGGCCCGGCTGCGCAGTGTGCTTCAGCGCGGCTTCAAAGCCAAAGTCGAGCTGCGCCAGATCGGCCCGCGCGATGTCGCCAAGCTGATGGGCGGCATGGGCGCGTGCGGCATCCCGCGCTGCTGCAGCACCTTCCTGACCGACTTCAGCCCGATCTCGATCAAGATGGCGAAGGCACAGGGCATCTCGCTCAACCCGTCGGAGATCACCGGCATGTGCGGGCGGCTGCGCTGCTGCCTGATCTACGAATATGAGCAGTATGTCGAGGCACGCAAGCAGCTTCCCAAGCGCAACAAGCGCGTCGGGACGCCGCACGGCGAAGGCCGCGTGATCGACGTTCATCCCCTGCAAGACGCCGTGACCGTGATGGTCGAGGATACGCGCCATCTTGTCACGCGCGAAGAGCTGATCCCGATGGAAGAGTATGAGGCGCTGAAAGCCAAAGCGGAAGCCGGCTGCTCGAAGCATGGCGACGGCCCGTGCGAATGCGGCGCGCGCCAGGGATCAGACGCGGCAGAAAGCAGCGCCGCAGTCGAGGCCGACGACCAGACGCCGTCCGAACCAGAGCGCAACCGCACCCGCGATCCGGAGCACGACAGCTATGGGGAACAGCGGTCGGCACGGGGGCGCTCGCGCCGGCATCGCGGACGTGGTAAGAATCGCAGCAAGAAGGAATAAGCGGAGACAATGAGCGACAGGCCAGAAGAAGCGGCGGTCGAGCGGGTGATGGGCATCTTTGCCCACCCCGACGATCCGGAATTTTTCAGCGGTGGGACGTTCGCCAAGTGGGCCGCCGAGGGCAAAACGGTCACCTTTGTGCTGGCGACCAGCGGCGACAAGGGGTCGGGCGTGCTTGAGATGCAGTCCGACCGCCTGGTCGAGATTCGCGAGGCGGAAGAGCGCGCGGCAGCGGCCCGGCTGGGCGTGCACGAGGTCGTGTTCCTGCGTTATCCCGATGGCGAGCTTCAGCCCTCGCTCGACCTGCGCCGCCAGCTCACGCGCCTGATCCGCATCAAGCAGCCTGATATCGTCGTCACCAATGATCCGACCGCGTGGTGGTATGGCTCGAACTACATCAACCATCCCGATCACCGCGCGATCGGTGAGGCGGCGCTGGCGGCGATCTTTCCGTCGGCGCGCGATCACCTGACCTTCCCGGAGCTGTACTTCGAAGAGCATCTCGCCCCGCACAAGGTTCGCTACGTCTATGTGTGCGGGACGCACGAGCCAAACCTCAAGGTCGATGTGACCGACTATCTGGAGACGAAGATCGCTGCGCTGTACGAGCATCGCAGCCAGATCGCGGATATGGAAGAGATGGCGCGCCGCCAGCGCGAGAACGTCGATCCGCAGTTTATGGGGAATGGGCGGCGCTATACCGAGGCGTTTCGCTTCTTTCAGCTTAGTTAAGCGGACCGCCTGCCGGACGGCGGCCTGCATAGAGTGGGGAGCAGCAGCAGGTGATCGACTGGAAGCCTGAGATCAGGGCGCGCCAGGCCGCGTGGATTGCGCGCCGGAGAGACTTACACCAACACCCGGAGCTGGCCTTTCAAGAGGTGCGCACGGCGGGCATCGTCGCGGCGCGGCTGGCCGATCTGGGCTTCGAAGTCCAGACCGGGGTCGGGCGGACGGGCGTGATCGGCATCCTGGAAGGTGCGAGCGAGGGGCCAACTGTCATGGTGCGGGCCGATATGGACGCGCTGCCGATCCAGGAAGAAAACGCGGTGGACTACGCCTCGCAGACGCCGGGCGTGATGCACGCCTGCGGCCACGACGCGCACACCGCGATCGCGCTGGGAGTGGCGGAGCTACTCAGCGAGCGGCGCGACCAGATCGCGGGCCGGGTCAAGTTCGTGTTCCAGCCCGCCGAAGAGATCGGGCAGGGGGCCGCCGCTATGATCGCGGATGGCGCGCTGCGCGATCCCGCGCCGGATGTGGCGCTGGGCCTGCATACCTGGAACGAATCGCCGGTGGGCCGCATCGCGCTGGTGGACGGCCCGATGATGGCCGGGGCCAACGACTTCACGATCACGGTGCACGGCAGGGGCGGGCACGGCGCGGTCCCCCACGAGGCCCAGGACCCGATCCTGGCCGCCAGCCAGATCGTCAACCTGCTGCAATCGATCGTCAGCCGCAACATTACCCCGGTCGAGGGCGGCGTGGTGAGCGTGACGTATTTTCACGCCGGAGACTCGTTCAACGTCATCCCGTCAGCGGCAGTGCTGCGCGGCACGATTCGCGCTTTCCGGCCCGAACTGCGCGATCTGATCGAGGCGCGGATGCGGGCGATTGCGACGAGCACCGCCGAGGCGCTCGGCTGCCGGGCCGAGGTCCAGCTGGCGCACCTGACCCTGCCCGTGATCAACGACGCGGATGTCAACGCCCGGCTGCGGCCCGCCTTCGCGCAGGCGCGGCCCGACCTCACGCTGGTGAGCAATTATCAGGCGATGATGGCCGAGGATATGTCCTATTTCCTGGATCAGGTTCCGGGGACCTTCTTCTTTGTCGGGTCGTCCAACCCGGCGCGCGGGCTGGACTTCCCACACCATCACCCGCGCTTCGATATCGACGATGAAGCAGTCGTGCCGCTGGCGGTCGAGCTGATGGCCTCGGCGGTGGCGGCCTACGTGCTTCCAGACGGGGAGTAAGGGGGATAACCGCGTGCCGCAGGTCAATATTTTTCAGTGGCATACGGGCCGGGGCTGGCTGGTCCTGTCGGGCGGCGGACCCTGGGATTCTGAGGACGTGGTGACGATTGAAGCGCATGTGCTCGGCCATACCCTCTCGCAGGGGCCGCTGGTCTATATCTGGGCGGCAGGCGACATCGAAATCGCCGACCGCCACATGGACTCGCTGCGCGATCTCGGTGCGCGCACGGGCTATCTGCTCGATCTCCTGACCGAAGAGGAAGACGCGCTCTTCGAGCAGATCGGCGAGGCGGGCGTGCTGGTTTTGGGCGATGGCCCCCAGCCGGACGTGCTGCGCGACGCGCTGCCCGGCGTGGCGCTGCGCGGCATGGAAGCCGCTTTCGACCGGGGCGCGACGGTCTACGCCGTTGGGCGCAGCGCCGCGATCTTTGGCGCGCACGCGTTCCAGAGTGATCATGCCCTGCCGGGCCTGGACTGGCTGCACGACGCGATCGTGGTGCCCGGCTACACGCCCGATCAGGCCGATCAGTTACGCGCGCAGGTCTGGGAGCATTCGGCCAGTTATGGCCTGGGGCTGGCTCAGGGCGCGGCTATCGCGCTGGGCGGCAGCGGCCAGGTCGAGGTGTGGGGTAACGCGCAGATTACCGTATCGCTCGGACCGCGTCACGTGCCGGGCGAATCAGGAGGATAGGATCGATGCCAGCGACGATATTGATCGGCGCGCAGTGGGGTGATGAAGGCAAGGGCCGGATTGCTGACTGGCTGGCCCGCGACTGCGACGCGATGGCGCGCTATGCCGGGGGCGATAACGCGGGGCACACCGTCCAGATCGGCGCGCAGAAATTCCAGCTCCATCTCGTGCCGTCCGGCGTGGTGCACCCCGGCGTGACCTGCATCCTGGGCAGCGGCATGGTCATCAACCCGATCCGGCTGGTGCGCGAGCTGGATATGCTGGCGGCGGCGGGCGTGGACATCTCACCAGAGCGAATTCACCTCAGCACGCGGGCGCACGTCATCACCCCGGCCCACCTGGAGCTGGATGGCGCAGAAGAAAGCGCGCGCAAGGGCCAGGCGATCGGCACCACCCGGCGCGGCATCGGCCCGGCCTACCGCGATAAGGCCGCCCGCACCGGCCTGCTGACCGGCGAAATGGCCGATCCAGATCGCTTCAGCACGCGCGTGCAGGCGCACATCCAGCGCGCGAACCCGCTCCTGAGCGATTATTACGGCCAGGAGCCGATCACCACCGCCGATCTCGCGCTGGAATATGGTGAGGCGGCGCAGCGGCTCGCGCCCTACCTGGCCGACATTGTTACGTGCGTCCACGACGTGCTGGAGCGCGGCGAACGGCTGCTGTGTGAAGGTGCACAGGGCACACTGCTCGACCTTGATCACGGCCATTATCCCTACGTGACCAGTTCCTCGGCCACCGCCGGCGGCGCGCTGACCGGGCTGGGCTTCGGCCCGCGCCATGTCGATCGGGTCGTCGGTGTGGCGAAAGCTTACTGCACCCGCGTCGGCAGCGGCCCCTTCCCAACCGAGCAGGATAACGAGATCGGCCTGCGGCTGCGCGAAGTGGGCGGCGAATATGGCACGACGACCGGGCGCCCGCGCCGCTGCGGCTGGCTGGATGGCGTCGCGCTGCGCTATGCCGTGCGCGTCAACGGCCTGACCGAGCTGATTATCACCAAGCTGGACGTGCTCAGCGGCTTCGACGTGCTGCACCTCGCCACCGCCTACGATCTGGACGGCGAGCGCGTCGCGCAGATGCCGGTCAGCACGGCACAGATCGAGCGGGCCGTTCCAGTGTATGAGACGCTGCCCGGCTGGCAAACCGATATTTCGGACGTGCGCCGGTTGGAAGACCTGCCGGAGCCGGCGCGCCACTATATCGCGCGGATCGAGGCGCTGGCGGGCGTGCCGGTTCGACTGATCAGCGTTGGGCCAGAGCGCGAACAAGCGGTGGTGTGCTGAGGAGTACGACCGATGCCGGATCAAACCGACGACCGGGTCTTTCGCTGGGAGCGACCAGCGCCGGTCGGCGAGCCGCCAAGACGCGTGGTATCACTGGTACCCAGCCTGACCGAATCGCTGTTCGATCTCGACCTGGGCGACCGCCTGATAGCCATTACGTCTTATTGCGTTCGACCGGCCGATAGGGTACAGTTATTACCTAAGGTGGGCGGGACCAAGAATCCAGACATTGAGTTAATTATCAGGCTCAAGCCGGATCTGGTCCTGTTGAACGATGAGGAAAATCGCCGGGAAGATGCTGCGGCGCTCCAGTCGGCTGGCATCCCGATCTGGGTTACCGGACCGCGTACTGTCCATGATGCGATCAATGTGCTGTGGAACATCATGGACATTTTTGATCACCCGGTCATGGTGCCGCGTGTGCACGAGATCGAGCGCGCCTGCGATTACACGCTGGGTGCGTCGCTGGCAGATGAGCCGGTCCGCGTTTTTGCACCTATCTGGCGCGATCCCTGGATGACTTTCAATGCAGATACCTACGCGCATGATGTGCTGCGCGTGTGCGGCGGCGCAAATGTCTTCGCTGAGCGGGAGCGGCAGTTTCCGCTGGCCGCCGATCTGGGGCAGGCCGAAGCGCTGCCGCCCGACGATCCGCGCGTGGCCGGGCATGATCGGCGCTATCCCCGGATCACGCTGGACGAGGTGATCGCGGCCCGGCCCGAAGTCGTGCTGCTGCCCGACGAACCGTATGCGTTTGCCGGGGACGATGTGCAGCTTTTCCGGGAGATGGATATTCCGGCGGCCCACGACGAGCGCATTTATCTGATCGATGGTAGTTTATTGACATGGCACGGCACGCGCCTGGCCTATGCGCTGCGCGACCTGCCCGGTTTGTTGGCGAGAGAGAGCAGTTAGTTGATGATGACACAGGCCGGCGTACACCAAGTATTGGAAGTCCTGATCCAGGCCCTGTCGGATGTCGTGGTTGGGTATGACCTGGAACGGGGAATCGTGAACCTGTTCAATCCGGCGGCGGAAGCAGTGTTTGGGCTGCCCGCGCAGGATGTGCTCGGACGATCTCTGGACGCCTATCCCGCGCTGGAGCCGCTGGCCGAAGTGTTCGCGGCGGCAGGGCCGGACTTCGAGTCGGGGCTGGCGCTGCCCGGCGGAGGACATTACCGGGTGCGGCTGGTGCATCTGCCCGGCGCGTGCTGCGCCGCCGTCCTAAGCCCACTCGATGTTATGCGCCAGCACACAAGCGATCTGGCGGGGCTGCTGCGCGAAGGCGTCCACGCTCTGAAGACGCCGCTCTCGTCGGCCAAGAGCTTTATCGAGCTGGCCGAAGAAGTGGGCGATCTGAACGAAAAGCAGGTGTTGTACCTGGAGCGCGCCCAGCTCAGCCTCGAAAGCCTGCTCGACCGCGTGCATGAGCTGCTGGAAATCGTCTGGCTGGAGTCGAATGACAACATGGCGCGCCAGCCGACCGATCTCAATGAGCTGGCGCTGCGGGCGGTCGCGCAGTTCGAGAGCTTTGCCCAGCGCCACGCCGTCGCGGTAGAACTCGACCTGTGCCCCGGTGGGTGCCGGGTCGAAGGCGACGAGCGGCGGCTGGAGGGCGCGATCAGCAACCTCGTCAGCAACGCGATCAAATATTCCCCACAGGGTGGGCCGGTGCATGTCGTCGTGGAGTGCGAGAACGGGCGCGGCATCGTGCGCGTGCACGATCAGGGCCTCGGCATTTCACCGGAGCACATGCCGTATGTGTTCGACCGCTTCTACCGGGTGAGCGCCCCAGAAACCCGGCGGATCGAAGGCAGCGGTTTGGGCCTGGCGATCGTCAAGTCGGTAGTTGATAAGCACCGGGGCGAAATTATCCTCGAAAGCAGGCCGGGTGAGGGCAGCGTGTTTGGGTTCTCGCTGCCGCTGTCCGGCTAATCTTCGTCCGAGTTCTCCGCCGCGTGATCCTGCAGGAACCATTCAAAGTGCAGGGGCAGCCGCCGCCGCTGGCGTGACACAACAATCGGCAGCACGCGCGGCATCAGGTCGGCCACGATCGGCGTCGTGCCGAGCGGGTCGCCGTCGATCTGGGTCGGCTGCGGCGTCTTCGAGTCGATCACGATCCGTTTACGCGCCGAAAAGTAGATGATCGACTCCGGCGGGAAGCCGCTGCCGGCGACCAGGTTGGTGACGCTGTTGAGCACCCGGCCCGGATTCAACGGGCGCAGCACCCCGGCATAGAGCATCCCGTCATCCGGCTGGATCGCCTCGTTGATCACCGACATGCCGTTGATCCAGGTCAGCGCGCCGGTGGCGGTGATGAACGCCATGATCCCCTCGACATGGATCGGGGGCTGGCCGTCGAGCGAGATCAGGTATTCGACCGGGCGGGTCTGGCGCAGCGAGCGCAGGCCCGAAAGCCCATAGGCCAGCAGACCGAGCCGATCCTTGTCGGCGCGCGTGACGTTGAAGGCGACTTCGGCCTCGAAGCCGGTCGAGACGCGCAGCACCGAGCAGCGGTCGTCCACCCGCGCCAGATCGATGTGGCGCAGGGCACCGGGGCCGAGCGCCAGCCGGACGGCCTGATCGAGCCGGTGGGGGATGCCCAGGAAGCCGGAAACCACGTTGCCGGTCCCGACCGGAATCCACGCGAACGGCAGCATCTCTTTGCCCAGCGCCCGCTGCGCGCCGGAAACGCCTTCCATCAAGGTGCCGTCACCGCCCCCAACCAGAATCCGGTCGGCCCCATTCGCCACGCCCTCACGAATGGCGGCGGCGAAGTCGAAATCGGGCGTGGTGACATAGAGCGAAATGCGCGGCGATCTGATCTCGCGCAGCCGCTCGATCACAAGCTGCCCCTTCTTGGAGCCGGACGCGGGATTGACAATGGCCACGACGTGCCGGGGCGCGTCGACCGGGATCAAGTCTGTGTCTGTCATACCGGAATCTCTTTACCAACACAAGGCCGGGCCGCGTGGCCCGCATCGACCGATCGCGGGGGTGGCGCTGGCCCTACGCCCTATTATACCGGCTAGATAGTAATTTGTGGCGGCAGAGGTGACGGTGTCAGCATCGGAGTGGGCGTCGGCGTGACTTCGGGATCGGGCGTCTCGGTGGGCGTGACCGGCACCGTTGGCAGCGGCGTATCGCTCGGCACAGGGCTGACGGTCGGCAGAGGGGTGAAGGTGAGCGACGGGGTAGGCGTCGGGTTGACGGCTTCGAGCACGCTCTCGTGCATATAGACGATGTCGCGGAACGCGCCGCCCGGATTCAGCTCGACCACGTACCATTCCGGGTTTTCGGTGGCGCGCGCATAGACACACACCGGGTCACCATAGACCATCGAGTCGAGGCGGGGGCAGTCGTCGTTGTTCTGGCTGGGGCAGGCGCGATAGACCGCCCGCTCGACCCGCACCTGAAAATCGAGGCAGGGCGGCAGCGGCGTGAAACTGGCGGGCATAAAGACGGTCGGGCGCTGTGGGGCTGCCGCCGCCGTCGAGGTGGTCACGGCCTGGCGTGTGGCGGGGGCCATGATATCGCCCTGGTCTTCCAGAAAGCCGAGGAACCCGGTCCAGATGTAGTAGCCGCCGAAGACGAAGAGCGCCCCAACGAGGACGATCAGCAGCGGGGAAGGTCCCGAACGATGGTACGACATCTGCCGCTTCTACCTAAACATCTCTACCGCCCCAGGCATCATCCGGGCGGTTTCCGGCGCGTCTGCCAGCCCCCTGATCTGTGTCGCGCTCCATGCGACCCGCACGTGTGCTCCGGGCCGGGCATAACGTCTATGCCTTGCCCTGAGCCGCTCCGTCAGTGGCATGTAGTGTAACGCAGGATACGGCCTGTTCCCACATTTTAGCGCGAGCTGTTATCATCCTCGCCCAGATCGGCCAGGATTTGCGCCGCGACATCCGGCGCAACGTAGCGCTCCAACACGTCGCGCAGCCGCCGCGCACGCCATTCCTGCGCCTGGTGAAGCTGGCTGATGCGCAGCAGCGAGCGTACGCGCGCCAGCAGGATCAGCGGGTTATACGGCTTGCTGAGGAAGTCGTCAGCGCCGGAGTCGAGCGCCTGCTGCCGCTCGTCGTCGGCTTCCAGCGCTGAGATCACCAGCACCGGGGTGAAGCATGTTGCCTCAGACGCCTTGAGTTGGCGGCAGACCTCGTGCCCGTCGATACCGGGCAGACGCAGGTCGAGCAGCACCAAATCGGGCGGCTGGGCGCGGGCAAGTAGTAGGGCCTGTTCGCCGTTTTCGGCGCTGCGCGTGCTAAAGCCCGCCATTTTCAGATACGCTTCCAGCAGTTCGCGGTTCATCCAGTCGTCGTCCACGATCAGGATATCGGCGCCAGGCTGGTTGGGATTGGCTTCAGACATCAGATTTTGGACCCTTCATGACGCCGCCGCTCAGGGCGTGGGAATTACCTGCTCAAGCTGCTGCCGGACCTCATCGGCGCTCCAGACCTGGGTGCCGTCCAGCACGATGACCGGGGCTTCGGCGGCCTCGGAGAGCAGCCACTCGTCGTGCCGGTCCTCAAGCTGCTGGAGATAGGCGAGCGTGATGCCTTTCTCTTCGGCCCGCCCGCGCACCTGCAAGCGCCGGAAACACTCCTCAGCGGGCGTGCGCAAGTAGAGGATCGCGTCCGGTGTGGGGGCCATCTCCGCCAGCCGCTCCCAGAAGTGCAGATAGAGCGCCCACTCGGTAGCGTCCATCAGGCCCACCTGGTGCAGATTTTTGGCGAAGACGTGGCGATCACAGTAGACCGAGCGCTCGAAGATCATGCCCTCGTGCGCCGGGAGATTCTCCAGGGCTTGCGAGCGTGTCAGAAACGCGCAGATCTGAAGGGTAAAGGCCCAGCGCGGCGTATCGGCATAGAAGCGTTCTAACAGGTTAGCGGCAAAGCCGCTCTGCCAGCGCTCGACCGGCTCCGGCACAAACAAGAACTGACCGCTGGCGGCCAGCCGTTGTCCGAAGGTGGTCTTGCCCGCTGCGATGTTGCCTTCGAGGAGAACGAGCATAGCGCACCTCACAAATGGGAATGAATCACCGGCAAGATGCCGCGCGTCCTGCCGGTGATATAGACCTGGCAGCCGTTCGCGGTGGGAGTACACCGCCGAAATCGGTCCAGGCTGCGGGCGTAACAACAGGGCGAGGCCGAACGCACCTGGCTAGCCTTCGCCGCCGGCTTCCTCGGTGCCTTCCGTCTCCTGGATGGCGCCCCGGCCACCCCGGCGGATCGCCATCTTGACCTCGCCAATGGCGCGTGTAACCTCAATGTCGCGCGGGCACGCGCTGGTGCAGTTGAAGATCGTGCGGCAGCGCCACACGCCGTCCGGCTCGCGCATAATCTTCAGGCGCTCGTCGGCGGCTTGATCCCGATCGTCGAAGATGAAGCGGTGCGCCTGGACAATCGCTGCCGGGCCGACATACTTGCCATCGGCCCAAAAGCTGGGGCAGCTGGTGGTGCAGCAGGCGCACAGGATGCACTTGGTCGTATCGT
Source organism: Chloroflexota bacterium (assembly GCA_012729765.1). Lineage (GTDB taxonomy): Bacteria > Chloroflexota > Anaerolineae > Aggregatilineales > Aggregatilineaceae > JAAYCM01. The sequence continues at coordinate 36,920 of JAAYCM010000063.1, forward strand.
CGAAGCGGGCACGCGCCGCCGCACTTTGCAGCCGCTCGCGGCCATCCGCCGGCACCGGATCATTGTTGACGAAATAGGGCATCACCGAGCGGTAGTGCTCGAAGAACGGCTCCATATCCACGATCAAATCTTTGAGCACCTGCAGGCCCAGCATCGGCTCGACCTGGATTTTGACGTGATCGCCTTCGCCGAGCGCGTTGACCAGCACCTTGCACGCCAGTCGGTTGACCCCGTTGATGCGCATCCCGTCCGAGCCGCAGACGCCGTGCGCGCACGAGCGGCGGAACGAGAGGGTACCGTCCTGCTCCCACTTGACGCGGTGCAGCAGCTCCAGCACGCGGTCATTGGGTTCGACGTTATCGAGTGTGTACTCGCCCCAATAGGGCTTCTTATCCTTTTCCGGGTTAAAGCGCCGGATGCGCATCGTTACCTGCATAATGGTTGCCTCTTCTCTTCCCGCGCTGCCTAATAAACACGTTCCTTCGGCTTAAATCGCTCGTCTTTGGCGGCCAGCGACAGGTCCACTGGCTTGTCATGGTTCAGCTCAACGCCGCCATCGGCAGTCCGGTAGGCCAGTGTATGGACCATCCACTGCTCGTCATCGCGCTTGGGGAAGTCCTCGCGCGAGTGCGCACCCCGGCTCTCTTCGCGGGCCAGCGCACTGGCAGTCGTCACCTGGGCGATGTCGAGCAGGCAGCCCAGCTCCCAGGCTTCGAGCAGATCGCTGTTGAAACGCTGGCCGTGATCGTCGATCACCAGGTTGTTCCGGTACTCGTCCTGCAAGCGCTGGATCGTGTTGACCGCTTCCTGCATCCCTTCCGCCGTGCGGAAGACGCTCACCTGCTGCATCATGACTTTCTGCATCTCGGCGCGCAGCTCGTAGGGTTTGCGCGTGCCGCTGGCATGGCGGATGCGCTCCAGCTCGGCCTCGATCTCGCCCGCCGGATTGGACGGCAGCGGGGTGAAATCGGTCCCCTGGCAGTACTGCGCCATATGCTTGCCAGAGCGCAGCCCGAACACGATCAGGTCGGTCAGGCTGTTGGTGCCCAGGCGGTTGGCCCCGTGCACGCTCACGCAGGCGCATTCCCCGGCGGCGTAGAGGCCCGGCAGCGGCGTGCGCTGCGCGTCGATCACCGCCCGCCCATCGAGATCGGTCGGGATGCCGCCCATGCCATAATGTGCGGTCGGCTGGATCGGCATCGGCTCCTTGACTGGATCGACGCCCAGGTAGGTGCGGCAGAAGTCCAGAATATCGGGCAGTTTGGACTCAATATACTCGCCGGTGATGCGGCGGCTCTCGCCCGCCTCGGCCAGGTAGCGGTTGACCGTTTCGGGCGTCACGTCGAGATGCACGTAGTTCTGGCCCTTGATCCCACGCCCCGCGCGCAGCTCCAGGAAGATTGCACGCGAGACGACATCCCGGCTGGCGAGGTCTTTGATGCTGGGCGCGTAATGCTCCATGAAGCGCTCGCCCCGGTCATTCAGCAGCACGCCGCCCTCGCCACGCACGCCTTCGGTGATCAGAATGCCCATCTTGTAGATGCCGGTGGGGTGGAACTGGAAGAATTCCATGTCCTGCATTGGCACGCCGCGCCGGTAAGTGATGACGTTGCCGTCGCCGGTCAGGGTGTGGGCGTTGCTGGTTACTTCCCACACCCGGCCCCAGCCGCCGGTCGCAAACAGCACGGCTTTGCTGTGGAAAACGTGCAGCTCGCCGCTGTCAATATTGACCGCCACCACGCCCACCACCGCGTCGCCGTTGCGGATCAGATCAACCACGTGATACTCGTCAAAGAAAGTGACATTATTTTTGATGCACTGCTGGTAGAGTGTTTGCAGAATCATATGACCGGTGCGGTCGGCAGAATGGCAGGCCCGGCGCACCGGCTTCCCGCCAAAGTTGCTGGTGTGCCCGCCAAAACGCCGCTGCGAGATGCGGCCTTCGGGTGTGCGGTCGAAGGGCAGCCCCAGGTGCTCCAGCTCGATCACGGCTTCGATGGCACCCTCGGCCAGCACCAGCGCCGCGTCCTGGTCGGTCAGATAGTCCCCGCCCTTAACCGTGTCGAAGGCGTGCCATTCGGGGCGATCTTCTTCGAGATTGCCCAGCGCCGCGCCGATGCCCCCCTGGGCCGTTCCGGTGTGCGAGCGAGTTGGGTAGAGCTTGCTGATGACGGCGGTCCTGGCCCCACGCGAGGCGTAGAGCGCGGCCATCAGGCCGGCACCGCCCCCGCCAACGATCAATGCTTCATACTGGTGTGTTTGCATGGTTTTCCTCAAAACAATTGTGCGCTGCCAACCCGGTCAGTGTGCGGTCATTTCCTGAGCGATCTCATAGGCGGTTTCATCCACGCCGGCCAGCAGGGCGGCAATGCCCAGCGCGCACAGCGCCACCGTCCCGAAAACGATCGCCCAGTTGAGCGCACGGTTGACGACGGGGCGATGGAAATAATCGTTGACGACGTAGCGCAGACCGTTGAAGCCGTGCACCGTCGCCAGGATGAGCAGAAACGCATCGTACACGCGCCAGATCGCGACGCCGATCAGCAGTTGATCCCAACGCGCGCCCACAAACTCGGCCGCTTCGCCGCTGACATTCACGGCGCTGGTCCCGACGATTTGCAGCCCGCCGCCGGTGATGTCGAACACGCCCTGGATGACGTGAATCATCGCCAGGTGCCCGAAGACCAGCGGCAGGATCAGCACGCCTGACAGCCGCGTGAATGACCACATCATGCCCTCGGCGCGCCCCGGCAGGACGAACCGCGACCGGCTGCGCGTGATCAGGCCGTAGAGCGCCGAGAGGACCAGCGCGGCGGCGATGATCACCACGAAGCCCAGTGCGAACTCGGCCTGCACGTCGATAATCTGCTGCAGCCCGGCAACCTCATCGGCCTCGTTGTAGAATTCGAGCGCGTGGTTCGCCATGAAGATAAAGGTGGGAATCAGGGTAACAATCGAGGCCGCCCAGACAATTGTCGCTGCCCGGCGCTGATACTTCCACCAGGCGGGCTTGTAGTCCAGCAGAAAGACGCGCAGCCCGTTATAAGCGTGGTAGATCACGCCGGCGACCAGGAAAAACTCTCCGATGGTGTACAGCGGGCTTTGATAAATGGCGATCGCTTCTTCGTACAGCTCAGGATAGAACGCAGCCCACGAGGTGTCGATGATGTGCAGGCCCAGGAACAAGAGCGTTGCCAGACCTGAAATGCGGTGGAACATCCAGCTCCACTGACCGATTTTGCCGCGATAACGCAACGTCTCGGTTACAGTTGTGACCAAAGTCGCCATAATGGCTCTGCCTCCCTTGAGAAGCCAAAGACTATTAAGCCGGGCCAGTAGTTAGTAAAATACTGTACCACAATATTGAGAATAATACCCTCGATCCACTGCGACTAGCCAATTCGATCTGGGGGCTGCTGCGCCGCAAGATGATGTGTTGTGATTTTGGACGAGTCCGCCCTGAAAACGCACATTGTTTGTGACCAAAATAACGGTGATGCTATACTTTACAACGATAGAAAAGCTATGCGCGAACCAGTCCAGGCCCGCTCTCACGCCCCCTCGATCGTCCCGCCCTCGGCTGCCGGGCTGCGGCGGCATAGCAGACTCTAGCGCTGTCACACACCAGGCTGGAGCACAGATGTATGGTCCCTCGCCACTTATCGATTGTTTGAGGAGCAGAATCACACATGGTACCAGAAGAGCAGAAGAAGGGCCTGGAAGGGGTTGTCATCGCCGATACCCGGCTGAGCAAGGTTATGGGCGACATCGGCAAGCTCATTTACTGTGGCTATGACATTAACGATCTGGCCGAGCACGCCACCTTCGAAGAAGTCGTGTTTTTATTGTGGAACACCCGTCTCCCCAACCGGGCTGAGCTTGATCAGTTTAAGGCTGAGCTGGCGGCCAATATGGCGCTGCCCCCCTCACTCCTGGAAACTATGAAGCGCTTCCCCAAAGACGCGCACCCAATGGGTGTGCTGCGCTCGGCTGTGTCGGTGCTGGGTCTGCACGATCCCGCCGCCGAAGACAGCAGCCCCGCAGCCAACGTGCGCAAGGCGATGCTGCTGACCGCCAAGATACCTACCATCATCGCCGCCTGGGCGCGCATTCGTGATGGGCAGGAGCCGGTTGAGCCGCGCCGCGAGTTGGGACTGGCGGCCAATTTCCTGTATATGCTCAAGGGCACCGAGCCGGACTCTGTCGAGGTGGACGCGATCAACGTGTATCTGGTGCTGCTGGCCGATCACGGCATGAACGCCAGCACCTTTACCTCGCGCGTCGTGACCAGCACCGACGCCGACATGTACAGCGCCATCACCGCCGCGATCGGCTCGCTCAAGGGGCCGAAGCATGGCGGCGCGAACGAGGCCGCGATGGTCATGTTCAACGAGGTGAGCCAGGCCTCCAGCGTCGAGCAGTGGTTCGAACAGGAAGTTAAGGGCAAGGGCCGGCGCATCATGGGCATCGGCCACCGTGTCTACAAAGCGCCCGATCCGCGCGCGGGTATTCTGAAGGCGCACGCCATGGCGCTGTGCGAGCGCAGCCAGAACTGCGGCCTGATCGACGTGGCGCGCCAGTTGGAAGACCTCGCGCGGGCCGACTCGTATTTCATCGAGCGCAAGCTCTTCCCCAACGTGGACTACTACAGCGCGATCGTGCTGGATGCGGTTGGTATCTCGACCGATATGATGACGCCGCTGTTCGCCATGTCTCGGATTGCCGGCTGGTCCGCCCACATTATCGAGCAATGGGCCGACAACCGCCTGATCCGTCCGCGCGGGAACTACATCGGCGACACCGATCGCCGGTATGTGCCGCTGAGCGAGCGCTAGCGCCTGCCGGCGCGGTGGGATCGATCATTGCGCAGCCAGGGAACGCCCTGGCTGTTTTATTTTGCGGGGCGGCTTTGTTAGGATCACAGTAAACAACTCAGCGCCGTGCTGCGCGGCTCGCAGCTTGATCAGGATGCTCTGTTTTCGCTATGACTGATCGCTTGCTTTCACTTACCGAAGCTGTCACGCTCGTTCAGCCGGGGCACACACTCGGCCTGGGCGGGAATATGCTCTACCGCCGCCCGGTTGCGTTTGTCTACGAGCTGCTGCGCCAGCCCGATCCGCCCCGCGACCTGACGCTGCTGTGTTTCACCGCCGGTTATGAATCCGATCTGCTGGTGGGCGCGGGCCTGGTCCGCCAGACGCGAACCTGCTACTTTGGGCTTGAGGCGTTCGGCTTCGCGCCGATGTTTACCCAGGCCGCTAACCAGGGGCAGGTGCAGGTGCTCGAAGAGACGGAAGCCAGCCTCGCCTATGGGATCCGCGCCCGGCTGGCCGGGGTGGGCTTCATGCCTTCGACGGCGTGGATCGGCACCGATCTGCTCGCGCTGCGCCCCGATGTCAAGACTGTGATCGATCCCTACACCGGCCAGGAGCTTGTCGCGTTCCCGGCGATTCACTGCGATGTGGCGGTCGTGCATGCGCTGGTCGCCGATCGCGCGGGGAATGCGCGGCTCAACCGCAACCTGGGCATCGATCCGGAGCTGGCCACGATTGCTTCGCAGGTGGTTGTCACCGCCGAGACGGTGGTCGATAAGCTGAGTGAGGATGTCGATCTGCCGGGCGTGATGGTGTCGGCGGTCGTGCATGCGCCGCGTGGGGCCTGGCCGACCTCGTGCTACCCGCATTATTCGCTCGATGGCAGCGAGCTGCTGCGCTATATCGAGGTGTGCGATAACGGCCAGTTTGATGACTATCTGCGCGCTTATACTGGGGGTCGCTGATCCGGCATGTAGCGGGCTGCGAAAGTCTCATGTACCGCTCATGACGCCGGCGAGTTTCAGGCGTATAATCTTGCAACGAGAATTTGTTTTAACGGAGCACTATCATGAGTCGTGAGCGTTTCTATCGGAAGGTTATGACGGCGAGCGCCACTATTTTGTTTGGGCTGACCGTCTTCATGCTGGGCTATCTGTGGGGCACGTATGCCCCCGATGGTCTGGCTCAGGCGCAGAGTTCGCAGCCAGCGCAGACCGAAGAGCTGTTTAAGCCATTTTGGGAAACCTGGACGCTGCTGCACGAAAATTATGTCGAGCCGCTGGACGATACCGAGCTGATGGAAGGCGCGCTCACCGGCATGATGGAAGCGGTGGGCGATCCGCACACCGATTATATGAACCCCGACACGTTTGCCCATGTCAACGCGGCCATGAACGGCGCGTATGAAGGCATCGGCGCGACGGTCCGCCAGGACGAAGCCACCGGTGGCCTGGAACTGGTGTCGATTATGGATGACTCGCCCGCCGAAGAGGCCGGGCTGCTGCCGGGCGACGTGATTGTCGAGGTCGAGGGCGAGGACGTTACCGGCCTGACGCAGAACGAGATCATCGCTCAGGTGCGCGGCCCCGCAGGCTCGACGGTGAACCTGGGGATTCAGCGCGCGGACGTTGACAGGATTTTGCAGTTCGAAGTCGAGCGGCGGCGCATCAGCGTGCCCAGCGTGACCTATGAGCTGCTGGACGACGGCGAGATCGGCTATATCCGCCTGAGCCAGTTCGAGTTTGGCACTGCCGACGCCCTGCGCGACGCGCTCACCGCCCTGGATGCCAACAATCTGAAGGGCCTGATCCTGGATGTGCGCGGCGATCCCGGCGGCTATCTGACGACCGCGATCGAAGTCGCCAGTGCCTTTGTCGAAGACGGAACCGTCGTGATCGAGAAGGGACCGCAGCGCGACTATACCTATCAGGCGTTGGGCAACCCGATCGCCCCGGATGTGCCGCTGGTGGTGCTGGTGGACGCCGGCAGCGCCAGTGCATCCGAACTGATCTCCGGGGCGCTGCAAGACCTGGGCCGCGCTACCATCGTGGGTATGCCGACTTTTGGCAAAGGCTCGGTGCAGACCTGGCACACGCTCTCCAACGGCGGCGGGATTCGCATCACGATTTCGCGCTGGTACACGCCCGAAGGCCGCTCGGTGAGCGAAGTCGGGATCGAGCCGGACATCCTGATCCCCTTCAATGTCAACGCGCTCAGCGGTCAGGATACCCAGCTTCAGGCCGCGATCCAGCTTCTCAACGGCGTCGAGGTGCGCTCGGCTGAGATCGATCTGCCCGAAGCGGATGAAGCCCGGACGGTTGAGGCCGAGCAGACACCGGAAGCCGAGCCGGAATTCGAAGCACCGTAAGGCGGTTCTATCGCTTTTCTGAGCTTTGTCTGATGGCTTTCTTACTGCCGCGTGGCATATATTATACAGGGATACCTCTATCAACCAGCAGTGGCAGGCCCGGCTTCCCGGTCGGACCTGCCGACTCAGACAAACGGGACAGACCCGACTAGTCACAGGAGAGACGCATGTTTTTCTGGGACCCGACCTACATCCTGTTGGTGATGCTGCCAACACTGGTCATCACCGGCCTGGCCCAGGCCTGGGTGCGCAACGCGTATAACAAATGGGGCAATATCGCCAATGGCAGCCGCATCAACGGCCAGCAGACGGCGCAAATTCTGATGCGCAGTGGGGCGATCCAGCCGGTCGGGCTGGAAGTGACACGCGGCCAGCTTACCGATCATTACGATCCGACCAGCGGCATTGTGCGGCTGTCGCAGGGTGTGGCCTTGCAGCCGTCCGTCGCGGCGATGGCTGTCACCGCGCACGAGTTGGGACACGTGCAGCAGCATCAGCAGAACAGCCCGCTGATCGGGCTGCGCCAAATGCTGATCCCCAGCGCGCGCTTCGGCCCCTCGATCGGCATCATGCTGATCTTGGCGGGCCTGTTCCTGAACGCGACCGGCCTGGCGACGATCGGTCTGATCCTGTTCGCCGGGGCGACGGTGTTCACCCTCGTCACGCTGCCGGTCGAGCTGGACGCCAGCCGCCGGGCGATGAAGCTGCTTGAGGGCGCGGGGCTGCTCACCACCGAAGAGGATCGGGATGGCGCGAACGCCGTGCTGCGGGCGGCGGCCTTTACCTATGTTGCCGCGGTTGCCAGCTCGCTGCTGACGCTGCTCTACTACGCGATGCTGGTCTTTGGCGGCAGCCGCCGCGACTAGCCGCCCACCCAACGGAGACTCACTCTGCCGTGACACATGCAGGCTCGCAGCCAGCCGACGATTACACGATTGATGAACTGATGGCCGTCTGCATCGCGCGGCAGGTGCAGGACGGCGAAATTCTGGCGCATGGGATGGCGACTCCGCTCGTGGCGGCGGGATATATCCTCGCCCAGCGGACCCACGCGTCGCACGCTTATTTTGCCTCGGCCATCGGGCAGGGCGTGGTCCGCGACTGGGCGCCGCTCAGCATCACGCGCGCTGAGACATTGTGGCTGGGCAAAGCGCTGACGCATGTCAGCTTCGTTGTGATTGCCGCGGACCTGCTGCGTGCGTTTGCTCCGAAGGAATTCTTCCGCCCGGCCCAGATCGACTCGTCCGGCAACTTCAATAACGTCGCCATCGGCAGCAGCTACGAGCGCCCACGCCTGCGCCTGCCCGGTGTGGCGGGCATCCCCGATGTCTCGGTGCACTCCAGCCAGATGTATCTCTATGTGCCGCGCCACTCACGCGCCGTGTTCGTGCCGCGTGTAGACTGGATCACCGGCCTGGGCCACCATCCCGACCGGCAGGAAGGCAGCGGCCCGCGCTATCTGGTCAGCGATCTGGGCCAGTTCGACTGGTACGATGGGCGGATGCGGCTGATCACGGTCCATCGCGGGGTGTCGATCCAGCGCATCATGGCCAAGACCGGCTTCGATCTCGCCGTGGCTGCTCACGTGCAGGAGACGCCCGCGCCCACCCGCGAGCAGATCCGGCTGCTGCGCGAGGAGATCGATCCGCTGGGTGTGCGCCGCCTGGAGACGCTGGCCGGCGCCGCCCGCCGCGATCTGATGCGCGCGATCCTGGAGCAGGAAGCGGCCCTCGACACGCGCGACTGAGGCGGGGCGCGTCAGGCTTCGGGTGTCCCAACCGGCAGCAGCACCTTGAACGCGCTGCCCGGCAGCGTTTCTTCGTCGTGGCCCTTGCTCTCGACCCACACCAGGCCGCCGTGCGCCTCGATAATCCCCTTGACCAGCGCCAGCCCCAGGCCCGGCCCGCCGCCCTTGAAAGACGTTTTGCCGGACGAATGCAGCGCGACCGTGCCGATCTGGTAGAACTTCTCGAAGATCACCTGCTGGTATTCGGGGTCGATACCGATGCCGGTGTCCTCGATCACGATCGCTACCGCCGGTCCCATCGCCTCAACGTCCGTCAGCCAATAGCTGATCGTGATCGCGCCGCCGTCGGGTGTGTACTTGATCGCGTTGATCACAAGCTGGTAGAACGCTTTGCGCAGCAGAACCGGGTCGCCGGCGATATAGGGGACCTCGCCCAACTGCCTGATCTCCAGCGTCAGGCGGCGCTGGCCCAGCACGCCGGCAAAGTTGCTTTGCAGCTCGGAGAAAAGCATCGGGAGGGGGACCGGCACAAACGATACCTGGAGCGTGTCGGTATCCAGCTTGGAGATGTCCAGCATCCCATCCACGACCTCGTGCAGGCGCGCGCTGCCCCGCAGAATCCCCTCGATCAGTTCGGCCAGCTCCGGATCGGCGCGCACCGCCGGATGCTTGCCCAGCACGTCGGTGTAGCCCTGCACCACGGTGAGCGGCGTGCGCAGTTCGTGGGCCGCGATCTCGATAAAGTCGAGCTTGGCCTGGTCGAGCTTCGTCAGCGTCAGGTAGGCGGCGCGCAGATCGTCGAGCGCGGTCTGGTCGTTAGAGCGCAGCCGGTCGAACGTGGTGCGGACCATGCGCCATGCCAGACTGGGGCTAGAGGCCAGAAGCTGCTCGAAGACCTTGCGGTCGAAGGCCAGCACGGTCGTATCGCGCGTGGTGCGCACATTGGCCGAGCGCGGCTCGTCCTGGATCAGCGCCATCTCCCCGAAGAAATCGCCGGGGCCGCTGGTGCGCAGGATGCGTTCGTCGCTGCCGTCGAAGTGCTTGGAGATCGCAACCTCGCCGGAGACGATCAGGTAGAAGACGTCCTCAAAGGCCCCTTCTTTACAGATCAGCTCGGCGGGGGGATAGTCCTGCACCTGGACCAGGCGCGCCATCTCGTGCAGCACGCGTGGCTGCACATCGGGGAAGGCTTCGCTCAAAACTGCCAACACGTCAACCATATGTCTCCGATCCTTTCAGGCGCGCCGGGTGGGGCCAGCTTGAGTATACGATAGCGGCAAACGGGCGGAGCCAAGTGTTCGGCCCCACCCGTGATGGTGGCAATGATGTCGCCCAGCGCTAGGCGCGGGTGAGCAGCCCTTGCGCCAGCTCCGCGATATACTGCGGAGTCAGCTTGAGCTGTTGGTAAATCTCCTTGTACGGGGCCGACGCGCCGAAGCGGTTGATCCCAACGATGTTCTCGGTCGAGCCAACCCACTTCTGCCAGCCGGTGGTGATGCCCGCCTCGACCGCGATGCGCGGCACGCCGGGCGGCAGCACGCTGTTGCGGTAGTCTTCGGGCTGAATCTCGAAGCGCTCCCAGCTTGGCATACTCACGACGCGCGCCCGCACGCCCTGCCCGGTCAACAGCTTTTGCGCGTCGAGGGCCAGATGCACCTCGGACCCGGTCGCGATCAGCACGATCTCCGGCTGGCCGCCGTCGGCTTCCGCCAGCACATACGCGCCATGCTCGACGCCTTCCAGGATGCCCGCCGGATCGAGCACGGGCACATTCTGGCGGGTCAGCAGCAGGACCGTTGCGCGGTCGCGATTCTGCATCGCGCAGCGCCACGCGGCGGCGGTTTCGTTGGCGTCCGCCGGGCGATAGACTTCCAGGTGCGGGATCAGGCGCAGCGACATGATCTGCTCGATTGGCTGGTGGGTCGGGCCATCTTCGCCCAGGCCGATGCTGTCGTGCGAGAAGATGAAGATCGTCGGGAACTCGCTGATCGCCGCCAGCCGGATCGAGGGGCGCATATAGTCGGAAAAAACCAGGAAGGTGCCGGTGTAGGGGATCAGCCCGCCGTGCACTGCCATCCCGTTCGCGATTCCGCCCATGCCGTGCTCGCGCACGCCGAAGTGCAGATTGCGCCCGCTGCGCTCGTCGGCCTGGAACGACGGATAATCCTTCTGGTAGGTCTTGGTCGAGGGGTCGAGGTCCGCCGAGCCACCCACGAATCCGGGGAAGTGCCGCGCGATGGCGTTGATCACCTTGCTCGACGCGTTGCGCGTGGCGATGGGCTTGTCGCCCGGCTCGAAGATCGGCAGGTCGGCTTCCCAGCCATCCGGCAGCTCGTCGGACATCATCTGCTGCCACTGCTGGCCCAGCGCCGGATTGCGGGCGGCCCACTGCGTCCAGTTTTCCTGCCAGCCCTGCTGCCACGCCGCGCCGCGCTCGACTGCCTGCCGGAAGAAGGCCAGCACGTCGTCGGGCACGTAGAAGGTTGGCTCCAGCGGCCAGCCGAGCGCCTCTTTGGTGCGCTGGACTTCGTCCGCGCCCAGCGGTGAACCGTGTACCTCGGAGGTCCCGGCCTTGTTCGGGCTGCCATAGCCGATCGTGGTCGTGACGACGATCAGCGAGGGGCGGTCGGTTACGGCCTGCGCGGCGCGGATCGCCTGCTCGATCGCGTCCAGATCGTTGCCATCCTCGACGCGCAGCACGTGCCAGCCATACGCCTCGAAGCGCATCCCGACATCCTCGGTAAACGCCAGGCTGGTGCTGCCCTCAATCGAAATGTGGTTGTTGTCGTAGAGATAGATCAGCTTGCCAAGCTTGAGATGCCCGGCCAGCGAGGCGGCCTCGTGGGTGATGCCTTCCATCAGATCGCCGTCGCTGACGATGGCATAGGTGTAATGATCGACAATCGGCTGCTCGCCGGTGTTGAACATCGCGCCGAGATACTGCTCGGCGATCCCCATGCCGACGCCGTTGGTAAAGCCCTGGCCGAGCGGGCCGGTGGTCGTCTCGACGCCCGGCGTCAGGCCATATTCCGGGTGGCCGGGGGTGATACTGTCCCACTGCCGGAACAACTGAAGCTGCTCCATCGGCACGTCATAGCCGGTCAGGTAGAGCAGGGCATAGAGCAGCATCGAGCCGTGTCCCGCCGAGAGGATGAAGCGGTCGCGGTCGGCCCACTTGGGATCACGCGGGTTGTGCTTGAGGAAGCGCGTCCACAGCACATACGCCATCGGCGCTGCGCCCATCGGCAGGCCGGGATGACCGGAATTCGCCTTCTGGACGGCATCGACCGCCAGAAAACGGATGGTATTGATGCATTTTTGGTCAAAGTCAGACATAGAGCATCCTTCCGCAAGTGAATGAAACCGGCGCGGGTTTGCGCCAGATAGCGCGCCAGAGTTGGGTCTGGGTTAGAGTATAATCTACCGTCGGGAAGCCGCAACAGCACGAGAAATACGCGCAATTCGCGCATTTGTGCTAATCTAGGGCCGAGAAGCTATCCCGGTTGGCAGCAGGCAGTGTAACAGGTTTGCGAGCATGAGCGATAACTTTGACGAACAGTTCGACGCCTACGACGATCTCGATGATGATCTCGACGATCTGGATGACGAGGTCGAGGCCTATTGTATGACGTGCAAGGAAAAAACGCCGATGGACGATCCTGAGGCGATCTGGACAAGGCGCGGCACACCCGGCACGCGCGGTGTGTGCTCGATCTGCGGTACGACGGTCTTTCGCATGGGCAAAACCGCGGCCCACGCCAGCCTCAAGCGCCCGGAGCCGGTGCAGGTGGCCGATGCGCCGCGCAGCCGGGGCGGGCGGCGTGTCGTCTCCGCCGTCACCTATATCAATTATAGCGTGCCGGACGCCGAGTTTGCGGCGATTCTGGCCGAGGACCTGAACCGGATTGGCATCCAGACCTGGGTGCCCGACGAGAATGTCGATCAGGTCCAGTGGGCGACTGGCGTACACCCGGCGCTGGCCGAGTGTAAGCAAATGATCGTGATCCTGACGCCGCTGGCGGCCAAGGCTACCGCCGTGAGCGAAGCCTGGCAGTTCTTCGTGCGCAACCGTAAGCCGGTTTTCATCGTCCAGCTTGCCCCGACGGAGATGCCGCCCGAGCTGCGCACCAAACCGCGCTTCGACTTTTCGGGCGACGACTACAAGCAGACCTTCCGGCAGCTTGTCCAGGCGCTCGCGGATTAACCGCCGGGCCTTTTGTGGTGGCATGGAAACGGTGCGCCTGAGCTAACTCAAGCGCACCGCTGTGATTCTAGCGCGCAACGCTGCCCGTTCGCCGGATCAATCGCCCAGGCGCTCGAAGGCGTTACGGGCGATGCTCAGCAGCTCGGCGAAGGCCTCTTCACTCACCGGGTCTTCACCCTCAGCCGCCAGCGCGTCCACCTCGACCACGAATTTCCCTTCCTGGATCACCGCCAGGCGCGCGGTTTCGGTCTGCGCGACCTGCGCCGTTGGCTGCCCGGCGCGGTCGGCCTCAAGCGTGAGTCCGCTCAGGCGCAGCAGCCGCTCGCGGTCCACCATCGCGACCTCGGCGGCGTCCTCGCTGGGATAGACCTCGACCACGATATAGGCCAGCGCGTCGTCCGGCCCTTCATATTGCAGGATCACGTGGCCCATGCTGGTAATCGTGCTGGACAGCAGCTCGGTCGTCGCGCCATCGTCCAGCTCCCACTCGCCGATCTCGTCGGGCAGATAGCGCACAAAATCGCTCGCCTCTTCCCTGGGGCTGGGTCCACACGCCGCCAGCCCCAACAGCACTCCCACCAGCAGCAGCACGCTTAGTCGTTTCACCGCGATCTCACTCCCCCTCGTGCAGCGCGCTAGTGTTCGCCCAGATAGGCGGCGCGCACCATTTCATTTTGCCGCAGCGCGGCGGCGGTATCGGAGAGAATAATCCGCCCGGTCTGGAGCACATAGCCCCGGTGGGCGACGGCCAGCGCCATCAGCGCGTTCTGCTCGACCAGCAGGATCGTCGTCTCGTGCTGGTTGAGATATTCGATCACGCGGAAGATGTCGCGCACCAGCAGCGGGGCCAGCCCCATCGATGGCTCGTCCAGCAGCAGCACGCGCGGGCGGGCCATCAGCGCGCGCCCGATGGCGAGCATCTGCTGTTCACCCCCGGAAAGCGTGCCCCCTAACTGATTCTGCCGCTCCTTGAGGCGCGGGAAGGTGTGGAACACGAATTCCAGATCGCCGGCGATCTCGTGCGCGTCGCGCCGGGAGTACGCGCCCATGTCCAGGTTTTCCATCACGGTCAGGCGTTGGAAAATCTTGCGGCCTTCGGGCGCCTGGACGATCCCGCGCTCCACGATCAGATGCGGCTTGAGATAGGTGATATCCTCGTCGCCCAGGATTACGCGCCCCTCGGCGCTGGGCACGATGCCGGAGATCGTGTTGAGCGTGGATGTTTTGCCCGCGCCGTTGCCGCCGATCAGCGTGACAATCTCGCCTTGCTCGACGGTGAGCGAGATACCCTTAAGCGCGTGAATCTTGCCGTAATAAGTATGCAGGTTTTCGACTTCAAGAAGTGCCATGCTTGCCTCGTCTCCGGGATGCGCGGCTAATCGTCCAGAAAACCTGAAACCGCTTCGTCTGCCGGAGCGCCCAGGTAAGCTTCGATCACCAGCGGGTCCTGCTGAACCTGTTCGGGCGTGCCTTCCGAAATCTTGCGCCCATAGTCCAGCACCGTCACCTGATCGGAGATGCTCATTACCAGGTGCATATCGTGCTCGATCAGCAGGATCGTCAGGTCGCGCTCGTCGCGCAGCCGCCGGATGAAATGCATCGTCGTCTCGGTTTCCTGCGGGTTCATCCCGGCGGTCGGCTCGTCCAGCAGCAGCAGGGTGGGATCGCTCGCCAGGGCGCGCGCGATCTCCAGGCGGCGCTGGCTGCCGTAGGGCAGGTTGGTCGCCAGGTAGTCGCCCACCTCGGCCAGCTCGACAAACTCCAGCAGCTCATACGCTTTGGCGAGGGCGAGGTCCTCTTCGTGCGCGTTGTGCGGCAGGCGCAAGAGCGCCCCGACCGGCGTGCTGGACAGGTTGGCATGGATGCCGACCAGTACGTTTTCGAGCACGGTCATCCCCGCGAACAGGTGAATGTTCTGGAAGGTGCGCGCAATCCCCCGCCCGGTGATCTGATCGGGACGCAAGCCCTGAATGGGATGCCCCAGGAACCTGATCTCGCCTTCTTCCGGCGCGTAGAAGCCGCTGATGCAGTTAAAGAATGTCGTTTTACCAGCGCCGTTTGGGCCGATCACACTCGCGATCTGGCACGGCATGATCGCCAGGTCCAGATCGCCGACCGCAATCAGCCCGCCGAAGCGTTTGGTGACGCTCGTCGCCTGGAGAATGGGCTGGCTGTTTTGCGCTCCGTCACTCATAGTTGGCCTTCTTTCTTGCGGTATAACAATCCGGCGGCGCGTTCTTGCAGCTCAGCAGTGGGGGCGGGCAGCAGGCCCCTGGGCCGCAGGATCACCATCGCCACCAGCAGCGCGCCAAAGACCAGGATACGGTAGGTGGACAGCTCGCGCAGCACTTCCGGGATGCCGATCAGGACCACCGCGCCCATGATCACGCCGGGGATGCTGCCCATCCCGCCGATGATCACCAGGCTGAGCACCTCAATCGAGACGTTCAGATTGAAGTCGCCGGGGAAGATATTGCGCTGGCGGGCGGCAAAGATCACGCCGCCGATCCCGGCAAAAGCCGCGCCGATTGCGAAGGCCATGAGCTTCGACTGCACCAGGTTGATGCCCATCGACTGCGCGATGCTTTCGTCGCTCTTCATCGCGCTCCACGCCCGCCCCGTGCGCGACTGGTTGAGCCGGATCGAGAAGAAGGCGACCAGCCCCGCGCCGAGGAACACGAGGTAGACGATTGAGAGATAAGTCACCGTGCCGGACGCGCCATCGGGCAGCGGGCGCGGAATCTGGAGCACGCCCTGTGGGCCGCCGGTGAAGTCGCGCAGATTGTTGAACAGCAGCCGGATGATCTCACCGAAGCCGAGTGTCACGATAGCGAGATAGTCGCCGCGCAGCCGCAGCACCGGGATACCGAGCATGATCCCGGCGATGCCGGACGTGATCACGCCGACGACCAGACCGATCAGAAACGGTGAGACGCCGCTAAACACCCTGTCATAGACGCCGCTGCTGTCCAGGATGAACGCTGCGATCAGGCTTGTGCCGACCGCGATCACGATCAGCAGCAGGCTGATGCTCTTGCTGGGGCGGACGGCGCGCGTGCCCAAGATACGGCGGCCATTTGCGGTCGCCTGCGCCTGCTGCGCGTGAATAGTCTCGCGGCGTCGCCACAGATAGATTCCGATGGCAGCGACCGCGCTCGCAATGATCGCCGCTGTGACCATCCAGGCCGCCAGCGTCAGCACCATCTCGGTATTGCCGTCGAACTTCAGCCCGGCGGGCTGGTTGTTGGCATCCATCACCGTCTGGCGTGACGACAGGAAGGCGTAGGTGTAGGACCCAAGCGCGAAGAACGCCACATAGCCCAGGTCGAGTAGGCCGGCGTAGCCAACCACGATATTCAGCCCCAGGCCGAGCAGAATATTGATCCCGACCAGCGTCAGCACATCGTTTTGATACTGGTCCAGGTAGAGCGGCATGAGCAGCATCACGCCCAGCGATACCGTGCCCGCCAACTGGGACTCAAAACGGCTGGGATCGCGCAGCGCCCGGATATTCTGCAAAACCATCACAGCGGCGATGGCGAGCACAAGGATAATGCTTAGGGTCTGGCTGCCGCCCGGCTCACTGGGTGGGGCGACGAAGTACGTGTTGTTGCCCACGATGCGCCAGATGGCAAGCCCCGCCAGCAGGATGACCAGCCCGACGACCACGGCGAGCCGGGTTGAATAGCCCAGGTCCCTGGTGGTCTTCTGGGCCGCGCGGATCGAAACCAGCGCGAACAGGATGATCATGAAGGACAGCAGGAGTTGGACCTGCTGCGCGCCGGAGCCCAGGTTGATCAACGCCCCGCCCCCGGCATGACCTTTGGTTAGCCACAGAAAGGCGAAGGCGATCAGCGGCAGTAGCAGTACCAGCCAGTGCGCGATCGGGTTACCGGCCACATACGCGCTCGTTCGCACACGATAGCGGCTGGTGTCCACCCGGACCGCCGCCCAGACCACCGCCGCGCTGAGCAGCCCGCTCAGCATCAGCAGCAGCATGAAGCCGTGCACGCCGCCGAGTCCCAGTTTGAGATCAATCCACGATTGGCCGGTCAGCCCGAAGCGCAGATGGATCGCCGTGTCGCGGTCGAAGGACAGCCGCAGCGGATTGGTGCGCAGCGGCTCGCCGGCTTCATATTCCCCCGTCAGCGGGTCGATATCCGGGTTGGGGTGCAGCTCTTCTTCCGGCACGCCAGAGAGGACTTCCATCGTCTCGGTCGTGATCGCGTTGAAGTACTGCTTGACGTCGATGCCTTTGGCCTGCCAGCGGTTGACCAGCGCCAGCAGCAGGAAGATCATCACTGTCGCCACCGCACCCATCGCCACCGCATTGAGCATCACATGGCCCAGCGAGCGCTCGCGCAACCGCCGCGCCAGCCGGATGCCGAAGATCATCATGACCAGCAGGAACAGGAAGATCGCCAGGTTGCGCAGTTGGGTAGATATTCCGATCAGGATCAGGAACAGGTTGACGACTCCGGCTACAAATCCGGCGTTCAGACCCTCGCGGATGGAGCTTACAAAGCGTTGTAGTTTTGCGTACAGCATGGCTAGACCTTCTTTTCCGAAAGCACTTCGCCGAAGATGCCTGTCGGGCGGAAGATCAGGACCAGTACCAACAGCCCGAACGCGATCACGTCTTTGTATTCGGTGGGGATGCCGAGTGCAATCGGCCCCAGCGCCTCGACCAGCCCCAGGAAGAAGCCGCCGAACATGGCACCGGGGATATTGCCGATGCCGCCCAGCACCGCCGCCGTGAAGGCTTTGAGTCCGGGGATAAAGCCGCTGCGCCAGTTGAACGACAGGTTATGAAAGCCCATCATCACGCCCGCCGCCCCGGCCAGCACCGCCCCGATCGCAAAGGTGAACACGATCACCTGGTCGATGTCCACACCCATCAGCGCGGCGGTGTCCTTGTCCTCAGCCACCGAGCGCATGGCGCGCCCCATCTTCGAGCGCTGCACGAACAGGTAGAGCAGCACCATCAGCACAATTGAGAACAGCACGATGATGATCCCGGTACGCGTGATCGGGATCACGCCCAGGTCGCCCAGCCGGAGCGGGATCGTGCCGTCGATCAGGCGCGGGCGGGTGTAGAAGCGCTGCTGCGGGCCGAGAATGTTGAGCATGGCCTGCTGCAAGAAGAACGACGCCCCGATCGCGCTGATCAGCGGGGTGAGGCGCGGCGCCCGGCGCAGCGGGCGATAGGCCACGCGCTCCAGACCAATTGCGACCAGCATCGAGGTGAGCATCCCGGAGAAGACCACGAATAACAGCGCCACGACCGTGATCAGCACGATGTAGATATGCGGCGCAAAACCGCCGAGCGCCTGGAGCACGGCGTAGCCGATCAGCGCGCCGAGGATGAACCGGGCAGGCAGACTGAACAGCGTCAGAATCCAGGTCGTACTCGTGCCGGTCTCCGCGCTCCGGCGCTTGCCCAGCCGGGTTGCCAGCCCTTCGAGCGGCAGGAAGGTGATGCCCACGATCAGCGGCATGAGAAAGCCCGTGATGCTGGCGGCCCCATCCTCAAACGTTCCGCTCCCCAGGCTCGTGATATAAGTCAGCGCAAACCAGCCGCCGGCGGTGCCCAGCACCAGGACCTCGCCATGCGCGAAGTTGATCATAAACAGGATGCCGTAGACGAGCGTGTAGCCCAGCGCGACCAGCGCGTAGACGCCGCCCAGCACCAGTCCATTGGTGAGCTGCAAACCCCACACGGCAATTGGAACCTGCTCGGCCTCGACAACGGTCGCGACACGGCTTGCCACCAGCAGGAAGAAGACGACACCGGCATAGTTGATGATGATGCGCGTGGAGGAAACATTCTCTTCGCGCCGCATCCGCCCGGCCAGCACGGCCAGCAGGGCGATCAGCCCCAGGCCGGTGTAGACCAGCAGGACGTTGGCGAGCAGCGTCTCGACGTTGGCCAGGTTAGGATCGGGCGGCGTGCCGAGTACGCCTGATGTACGAGCAATCACCCACAAAATGCGCGCGCTGGCGAGAAGCGCACCGAGTGTAAAGTAGTTTCCGCTGAGCGCCTCGTAATCAAGGTCCAGGTGTTCCAAGCGGCGGGTACGGGTAACTTCCGCCATATGTTCTTTCCTCCGTCAACGCGCGTTCTGGCACAACGTTTCGACCAGCAGCGTGGGGCTAGAGTATCACATTTCCCGTCGTATAGATACACAACCGGCCCGCCAACGATGCTTTGACGGGCACAGTTTAAGTGCAGGCGGGAATTGTACCAACCTCAATTTCACTTTCCAACTCAAAGCCTGTCAAAATTTAACAAATAGGGAAGGCCGGAGCCTTCCCTTTTAAGCTTCAAGCTGTTGCCAGGCTACTCGGCCTCTTCGTCTTCAGCCGGGACCAGCCCTTCGGGCACTTCGACCTCAACCCACTCGCCGTCTTCGACGACATTGATCGCGATCGAGCCAGCGCCGCAGTCGCCCTTCTCATCGCAGGTCAGGACACCGGTCAGGCCGTCGTAGTCTGCGGTGTTCCGCAGCGCCTCAACCAGCGCCTCGCGGTTGATGACCAGATTGCCCGCGTCATCGACCTCAGCCACAGAATCGATCGCGTTGAAGATCATCATGGTCGAGTCGTAGGCGTGATAGTGGAACGGGCCAAGATCAGCCGGGGCGACATCGAACATAGCTTCATAGGTCTCGTCGAAGTTCGCCAGACGTTCCGGATCGCCCGCCGGTGTTTCTGCAAAGCTCGCATAGGCACCCTCGCCCGCCTCGCCTGCGCCTTCCAGGAAGGCTTCGCCGTAGACGCCGTCGTCGCTGAAGAAGATCACGTCACCCAGGCCCACATCTCCCATCTGGGGCACGAGCAGCACAGCCTGCTGAACGTAGCCGCCAAAGAAGATTGCTTCGGGAGTTTGGGCGACCAGGCCGGTCAGCACCGAACGGAAGTCCTGATCATCGACGCTGATGCCCTCGAAGGCCACCACTTCGCCGCCCAGTTCGGTGAAGGTATCGCGCACGACTTCCGCCAGGCCGAGGCCATAGGTGTCATTGTCGTGCAGTACGGCGATGCTGCGGACTCCCAGCACTTCGTACATATAGTAGGCATCGACCACGCCCTGGATGTCGTCGCGGAACGCCACGCGATTCATGACGCTCAGGCCGCGCTCGGTCACGCCCGCTGCCGTCGCGCTGGGCGACATCATCGGGATACGCGCTTCTTCGTACACATCCGAGGCCGCTACCGTCGCGCCGGAGCAGATATGGCCGACCACCGCGACGATGTCCAGGTTCGAGACAACGCGGTTGGCGACGGTGGTCGCTTCATCGCCGGAGCAGCGGTCGTCTTCAACGGTCAGCTCGACCGGGAAGCCCTGAATGCCGCCCGCATCGTTGATTTCCGCCTGAGCGACCTGAGCGGCCTGCGCGATGTCGAGGCCAAACTCAGCGATCGGGCCGGTCAGGTCGGTGACGACGGCAATCTGGATGCTGCCGCCCGCCGGAACGACGACCTGGGTTGCGTCGCTCTGCGCGCTGACCGTGCCAACCGCCAGCGCGAGCAGGGCGATCAGCAGAACAAAATGGAACAGCCGGGTATTGCGCATGGTGTTTCGCTCCTCGTCCTAAACAAACTCTGCCAAATCGTGCTAGATCCTTGTCGGGTGCGCGGGCAGCGGCCCGGCCCAGACAACATGCTGGCGTGCTTGGGGAGTGCTATCGACAGCAATCGAATCAGTCCACCTCCTTCACGTGGCGAGTTCACCGTCTGTGCGCCGGTGCGTTAACGCTACTATTTGCGTCTCTATGCAGCCGGAGTGTTACTCAGTAATCAGCATCGTAGCTGAATCATAGCGACCTTGTCAAACAGATCGCCATACAGAGCCACAGCCTGTAATTATCTGGGCTAGCATAATGATGAACGCGCTATGAGGGCGGATTATACGCGATGTAAGGCGGCCCCCCTTTGTCTAAAACGTACAAATTGTGAGCATGTATCGGGATCGAGCGCGCAGACGGCGCGGTTAATACTCCCGCCGCACCAGAAAGGCGGCATACTGCCGGATCAGCTCTTGATCGGCGCCGGTCCAGCCCAGCCGCTCCAACGCGCCGTCGTAGTAGCTGCGCGCGATCTGATCGGTCAGGGCCGGTGCGCCGGTCCGCTCCAGAATATCCATTACAGTCGCAATATCGGCATCCGAGAGCGACTCCTGGCGGTAGATGGCTTGCAGGCTGGCGCGGTCGGCAGGGACGGCGCGCTCGAAGGCGGCCAGCACCGGGTACGACTTTTTCTTCTCGCGGATGTCGCTCGTGGTCGATTTACCCGTCTGTGCCTTGTCGCCCCAGATGCCCAGATAATCGTCACGTACCTGGAACGCGATCCCCAGGCGGCGGCCAAAATCGGTGTAAGCCGCGATCAATGCTTCGTCGTCGGTGCTCAGCAGCGCGCCGATGCCCGCCGCGCACTCGATCAGCGCGCCGGTCTTGTTGGCGATCATGGTGATGTAGTCGTCGGTCGAGACGGTGTCGCGCGTTTCGAAGTCCATGTCGAGAATCTGCCCCTCGGCGGTTTGCAGACAGGCGCGCGCTAGCCACTCCACCACACGCACCGTTTTTGCGGGGGGCGTCCCGATCCGGTGCAGGCGCGTGCTGGCCAGAAACGAGAGTGCATAGAGGCCGTCCCCGGCGTTGATCGCCTGGTAGGGACCCCAGCGCGTCCAGACGGCGGGACGGTGGCGGCGCTCCGGCGATTCGTCCATCACGTCGTCGTGGATCAGCGTGAAGTTGTGGACGAATTCCAGCGCCACACCCGCCGGCAGCACGTGACGGTAGTCGCCGCGCACGGCCTGAGCAACGAGCGCCATCAGCAGCGGGCGGATCTTCTTGCCGGTCACTTTACGAAAGCGCGCGCTGTCTTCCGGTGGGATATCCCACCCGAACTGGTAGTCGATCACCTGCCACAGAATCGGCGCGATCTCAGACTGCTCCTGCCGGGCGGCGCGCATCTCCGCCTCGATCTCGCGCAAGAACGGGGTAAAAGTTTGCTCATACACTGCGCTTGCCATAGCTGCTCCTTTTGCCGGCGGCTGCGGGGCGGCGCTCAGCCTTTGCCGAGGGCGCGGCCCGTGATGGTGGTATCGTTCGACATGATCGCGTCGCACTTCAGGCGACGGTAGAGGCTCAAACGCGGCTCCGGGCGCACATCCAGCGGGCATACGACTTTTCCCTGGCGGTGCGCGCGCCAGACATCCAGCGGGTTGAGGACCATCAGCGGCCAGAGCGGTCCCAATAATTCTGCCGGCGGCGTCGGGAACGGATTGCGCAGGGTGATCAAGCCCGCCGGGATGCCGGGCGCGATCTGCTGCACGGCCTGCAGGCGCACCAGGTTAAAGGACAGGACGAGCGCGCGCTCGCGGATTCCGCCTGCCGCCAGCTCGTCTACAAGCTGCTGGCACACGCGCGGCTCCAGGAAACGGTCCGTTTTCAGTTCGACGGCCAGGGCCGCGCCGGGCGGCAGCACCTCGATCGCTTCGGCCAGGGTGGGGACGCGCTCGCGCTCGAAACCGGGGCGGCCATAGGCGGCGCTCAGACGCCTGATCTGGTCGAGCGTCAGATCGGCCACCGCACCGCTGCCGTCCGTAGTGCGATCGACGGTGGCGTCGTGGATGCACACCAGCGCGCCATCGGCGGTCAGATGCAGGTCGGTTTCGAGAATATCGGCCCCATCGTCGAACGCCTGCCGGAATGCCGCCAGGGTGTTCTCCGGGCAGCGCGCCGAATTGCCACGATGGGCCATCAGATAGGGTTTAATTTTGCCCGGCAGGTGTAAAAGTTTCATCTTAAACAAATCTGGTTTAGCGCTTCGGCGGGCGGCTTGTCCGCTCATTCTATGCGGTTTTGCGCAAACTGCCTATCTGTCGTGCTGGGGGCGGATCGCGCCGCAGCCAGCCAGCGGCAGCCGTCGCGCGCACCGGCAGACCTACGCTTGACCCACCCCAGCCCATGCGCTATACTTGCGCTCCGTTATCTCGCTTGTTTCAAAGCGCCTGTAACAGCCGAAACCGCGCCCCTGCGCGCGTTTTTTGAAAGAGGAATCTGGAATGCCGAAGCGTACTTATCAACCCAAGAAGCGCCGTCGTGTTCGCGTGCACGGTTTTCGCCAGCGGATGCGCACCCGTGATGGGCGGAAAGTCCTCAAGAACCGTCGTGCGCGGGGCCGTACCCTGCTCGCGCCCAAGATGAACAACCACATCAAAAAGGTCAACTGGAACAGCGACTAAGTCCGGGCAGCCGGTCAGCGCGCCATGCAACGGGATCTGCGGCTCAAGCGCCAGGAAGATTTCGCACGTTTGCGGCAGTCTGGGCGCGCGTGGCGCCATCCTTTTTTCGTCCTCAGTGTAGCCCCCAACCGCCTTACGCACAATCGCTATGGGTTTGTGACCAGTAAGCGGTTGGGAAAAGCTGTGGTGCGCAGCCGGGTTCGACGCCTGCTGCGCGAGGCCGTACGCCACGCCCACCCGTTCATCACGCCCGGCCACGATCTGGCTTTTATCGCGCGCGCACCCATTGTCGGGCAGCCCTATCAGGCTGTCGAGCAGGCGGTCCAGTCTGGCCTGCAGCAGGCCGGGCTGTGGAGTCCGCCGCCAGAGGAGCAGTCACAGTGAAATACCTCGGTCTGGCCCTGATCCGTCTCTACCAGCGCACCTTCTCCCGGATGCTGCCCCCTAGCTGTCGCTACGAACCGAGCTGCTCACATTATACGTATCATGCAGTAGAGAAATATGGCCTGCTCAAAGGGAGCTGGATGGGGCTAAAGCGCATCGCGCGCTGCCACCCGCTCAGTCCGGGCGGCTATGACCCGGTCCCTTGAAGCCCTAGCAGAGGACACAGACGAACTTGAAGATGCTGCACATGTTCCGAGGCCCCCGCATCACGATCGGGGTTTTGCTGCTGCTGGCAGTGGTGCTCACCGCCTGTGGTGGTCCGTCGAGCGCAAGCTGGTCTGGTCTGGCATCCGACGACGCCAACCTGATCTACGTCGCACATGGCGATCGCGTGGTCGCCGTCAACCCGCTCAGCGGCGCGACCCGTTGGGAGTATCCCAACGAGGACGATCGCGACGCCCAGTTTTATGCGGTGCCGCTGGTGGCGGACGGCACGCTCTTTATCGGCGACTATAAAGGCCGGATGCACGCCGTGAACGCCGAAACCGGCGCGCCGCAGTGGCTGTATGAGCCGGAGAAGGACACGCTGATCGGCCCAATCTCGCTGACCTCGGACGACCGGGTGATCAGCGGAGCCGCCGTGTCGGATGACAAGGTGTTCTTCGGGCTGGGCAGCCGCAACGTGGTCGCCGTCTCGCGCGAATCCGCCGCGGAAATCTGGACATTTGAAACCGAGCATGGCGTCTGGGCGCAGCCGCTCTACGTGCCCGCCGATCAGGCCATCGACCAGCAGGCCACGCTCTACATCGTCTCGCTCGATCACCGCCTGTACGCAATCGATCCCGAAAGCGGCGATCAGTTGTGGCGGATGAATCTGGGCGGCGCCGCGCCGGGCGCGCCGGTGTATGACCAGGAGCGCGGTCGGCTGTACATCGGAACCTTCGTATCCGAGATGCTGGCGATCGACCTGGCCCAGCGTCAGATCGTCGATCGCTATGCCACCGAGAACTGGGTGTGGGGCAGCCCCGTGCTGGAAAACGTTGACGACGGCGATGATATGTTATACTTTGGGGACCTGGAAGGCTATCTCTATGCCCTGCGCCTGACTGATAACGGGTTCGAGTCGGAGTGGAAACAGGCCGTCGCCAATGACGCGATCCGCGCCACCCCACTGCTGACGAATGGCCTGGTAATCGTCGGCTCGAAGGATCATCACGTGTACGCCGTCTCGAAAGAGAGCGGCGCGACTGAATGGGAGCAGCAAACCGAGGGGGAAGTTCTGACCGAACTCGTATTCGTGCCGCGTGAAGAAGATGACGATGAAGCATCCGGTCTGGCGGTGGTTGGCACCAGCGAGGGTGACGAACGGGTTATCGCTCTCAATGTCGAATCAGGGGACGTCAGTTGGCGCTACTCCGACTAACACTGATGCGCGTCAATCGCAGAATGAGTCATAACAGAGGCTTCGTCGCATGCTAGATATCATCGTCAATCCCTTCATCACGGTCCTGCTGTTCCTGTATGATATGTTGGGCGGCAATGTCGTGCTGGCGATTGTCGTTTTTACGGTCCTGGTACGCCTCGCCACCTATCCGCTGACGCTCAAGCAGCAGCGCTCAACCAAGGCGATGCAGGCTCTTCAGCCAGAGCTGAAGAAGATTCAGGAAAAGTATAAGAACGACCGCGAAAAGGCTGCGCAAGCCCAGTGGGAGCTGTACCGCCAGTATGGCTTCAACCCGATGGCCTCGTGCCTGCCGCTGCTGGTCCAACTGCCGATCATGATCGGCCTCTACCGCGCGATCGTGGCGACGCTGGCCGCGACGCCGCTGGAGCTGCTGGACCTCTCGCAGCGGTTGTGGGTGTCGGACCTGTCGAACCTGGTGCCGCTGGAAAATCAGTTCCTGTGGCTCAACCTGGCGGTGCCCGACCCGCTCTATGTGCTGCCGATCCTGGTCGTGATCACAACCTGGCTCCAGCAGAAGCTGATCATGCCGCCTGCGCCCAAATCCAGCGGCGGAGATAAGGCCGCCGACCAGACCGCAGCCATCACGCGCCAGATGACGACCATCATGCCGCTGATGTTCGGCGTGTTTGCCATATCGTTCGCGTCCGGCCTGTCGATCTACTTCATCGCCTCGAACCTGATCGGCATCGTGCAGTATGGCCTGACGGGGCGGATCGACTTCCGCCGGCTGCTGGGCCGCGAGCCTGAGGATGCGCCTGAAACGATGGTGGTGGCCGGCAAGGCCAAGCATTCCCAGGTGATCGAAGAAACGGCTGCCCTGGAAAAGCCCAAGCGCACGACCGAGCCGACGTTGAAGCCCAAGCGCTCAGGGATCAGTGACACCCGCGCACAGCGCACCAAGGCGAAAAGCAAGGCCAAAGGATAATCCGTTCCCTGACATCCTGTAGAGGAAGTTATTATGAGCGAAACGCGGTCTGTCGAAACCACTGCTTCTGATATCGAGGCAGCGATTGAGCTGGGGCTGGAAAAGCTCGGCGTCTCGCGTGAGAGCGTGATCGTCGAGATTCTGGAAGAGCCGACGCGCGGCCTGCTCGGCCTCGGCGCGCGGCAGGCGCGGATCCGGCTCACGACGGCGGCCCCCCCTCGTCCCGTCCCGCCCATCATCCAGGCGGCTGCGATAACAGAGCCGGTCGAAGCAGACGACTTTGAGGAAGAAGCTGAGGACGAGGAAGCACCGGCCTCTGAGGTGGTAATGCCCACACCCGCCAGCGAAGACGAGCTGGATGATGATGCCCAGGTGGGGGTGGCGACGCTGCAAGAACTGCTTGCGAAGATGCACATCGACGCCCGCGTCGTGGTTTATCGCTCAACCGCCGAGGACAACGAAGAGGTTCCCTGGGTGCTGCAAATCCAGGGGCGCGACCTGGGGGTTCTGATTGGCCGCCGGGGCGAGACGCTGGCCGCGCTGCAATACATCACGCGCCTGATCGCCAGCCGCGACTTGCAGCGCCGCGCGAATATCGTGCTGGATGTCGAGGGCTATAAGACGCGCCGCGAGCAGATGCTCCAACGCCTGGCGCACCGGATGGCCGATCAGGCGGTGCAGTTGGGCCGTACCGTGACGCTGGAGCCGATGCCGCCGTACGAGCGGCGTATCGTGCATCTGACCCTGCGCGATCATCCCAACGTCACAACGCAGAGCGTGGGCGAGGGCGAACACCGCAAGGTCACGATTGTGCCTCGCCGCTAATGGCGCTGTTTCCTGTTGAGTGCAAGATGCCGCGACACCTTAATAGTCGCGGCATTTTCGTATCGGGCGCTATCTTTGGTTGTCTGCGATGACTGATATTACGAAAATTGTCCCCGATTACCTGCTGATCGGCCATGTCGCGCACGATGTCATGCCGCAAGGCCCGACGCTAGGCGGCACAGTTTCGTACGCGTCGTATACCGCCGTCTCGTTTGGGCTGAAGGTCGGCATCCTGACCAGCAGCCAGCCGGACGAACCGCTGCTGGCCGATCTGCCGCCGGATGTCATGGTGATCAGCGTGCCCGCCGAGCACACGAC
This sequence comes from Chloroflexota bacterium, assembly GCA_012729765.1. Classification (GTDB taxonomy): domain Bacteria; phylum Chloroflexota; class Anaerolineae; order Aggregatilineales; family Aggregatilineaceae; genus JAAYCM01. The sequence continues at coordinate 64,219 of JAAYCM010000063.1, forward strand.
CACATTCGAGAATGTGTATACGGATGGGGTGCGCCACCAGTATCTCTACCATCGCGCCCACACGCTGCGGCCCGATATGCTGCCGCCGGCCTGGCGCGAGGCGCGGCTGATACACCTGGCCCCGATTGCCTACGAGGTCGATCCGGCGCTGATGTCGGCGTTTGGCAGCAGCCCGATCTGCGTTACGCCGCAGGGCTGGATGCGCCACCGCGAGCCGGATGGCCGCGTGCGGGCCGTGCCCTGGAACGCTGCCGCCGAGGTGCTGCCCCGCGCCCGCCTGACCGTGCTCAGCGAAGAGGACATCCGCCACGATCCGGGGCTGGAGCAGGTATTCGCGGCCCTGGCCCCGACGATGGTCGTGACGCGGGCGCAGCGCGGGGGGACGATCTATCAGGCCGGTCAGGCGCGCAATTTTGCGGCCTACCCGGTCGAGCAGATCGATCCGACCGGGGCCGGTGATATCTTTGCAACCGCGTTGCATATCGCACTCCACCGGCTGGGCGATCTGGACCGCGCGATCACGATCGCGGCGCGCCTGGCCGGGCAGTCCGTCCGCCGCGTCGGCTATGGCAGCGCTCCGACGCCTGCTGAGGTATCCGAAGCCTTCGAGGCCGTTTCCGAGCACTAATTCACACCGTCAGACAGGCCGGTCCTGCCGGGCCGGGCATTGAGTTAAAACTGGAAGATCGATTATGGGCGATATGAATCCGAACGATAGGCCGCACGATTCAGGCGAGACGCAAGAACCACTCAACCCCAACGGGCTGCAGGCTTTTACCACCCTGGGCGAGTTCCTGGAGCAGGACGGATGGTACCCGCAGGCTGTCGGGGGTAAGCACATGTACCGGATGTTCTTCTCCGGCAAAAATGGTGATCTGCGCTGTTTCGCTCAGATTATGGTCAACCTGGAACAATTCATGTTCTACACGGTTGCGACGGTGCGCGTGCCGGAAGATGATCGCCCCGCAGTCTCCGAATTTATTACCCGTGCCAACTATGGCATGCGGATCGGCAACTTCGAGATGGATTATTCCGATGGCGAGGTGCGCTACAAGACCAGCCTCGACTTCGAGGGCGAACTGCTGACGCCCAACCTGATCCGCCACGCGATTTATCCCTCGGTGCTGACGATGGACCGCTATCTGCCCGGGCTGCTCAAGGTCGTCTACGGCGGGCGCACACCCTTTGAGGCCATCGAAGAGATCGAGCGGGTAGGCGAAGAATAACCGGATACCGCAGCCGCAAAGGGGCGTTCGATGATCGATCGCGTGTTGTTGAACGGACGGATTCACACCCTCAGCATGCAGCAGCCGGCGGCAACCGCGCTGGCGATCAGCCGTGACCGGATCGTGGCAGTCGGCGATGACGACACAATCCGCGCGCTGATCGGGCGGCAGACCACCGTCGATAATCTGGACGGGCGCACCGTGATTCCCGGCCTGATCGACGCGCATATCCACTGGGAAGGCGTCGCGCACAGCCTGAAAAGCGTCAACGTGTTCGAGGTCCCGACCAAAGACGAGGCGCTGCGCCGTGTGGCCGGGCGGGCGCAATCCGCTCAGCCGGGCGAGTGGCTGGTCGGGCGCGGCTGGACGCAAACCATGTGGCCCGATCGCGCCTTCCCGACCGCCGCCGATCTGGACCGCGTCGCCCCGCATAACCCGGTCTACCTGGCGGCCAAGAGCGGCCATGCGGCCTGGGTCAACAGCCAGGCGTTGAAGATCGCCGGGATCACGGCCCAGACGCCCGACCCGCCCGGCGCGAGCATCCAGCGCGACGCATCCGGCCAGCCGACCGGCATCCTGCTCGAAGGCCCGGCGATGATGCTGGTGACGGACCGGATTCCCAGCCTGACGCCGGATCAGACCGCCGACCTGATGATCGAGGCACAGCGTCTCGCCTGGGCTGCCGGTCTGACCGGGCTGCACGATTATGACGATCCGAGCTGCCTGATCGCGCTGCAAATCCTGCGCGAGCGCGGCGATCTGGGGCTGCGCGTTGTCAAGAATATCAATGCGCCGTTCATCGCGCACGCGCTCGCGCTCGGCATCCGGCACGGCTTCGGCGACGAGTGGCTGCGTATCGGCGGGCTGAAGATTTTCGCCGATGGCGCGCTGGGGCCGCGTACAGCCTTCATGATCGAGCCGTATGAGGGCGAGCCGGGCAACTATGGGATCGCCGTCACCGACAAAGAGGAAATGTACGAGATGGTCAGCCAGGCCAGCGCCGCCGGGCTGCCGTCCACGATCCACGCCATCGGCGATCGCGCCGTGCATGACGTGCTGGATGTGTATGAGACGGTGCGCGGCGAAGAAGCGACGCGCGGTATTCCCCGTTCGGCGCGGCGGCACCGGATCGAGCACGTGCAGATCATCCACCCCGATGACGCGCACCGGCTGGGCCAGCTTGGGATCGTCGCTTCGATGCAGCCGATCCACGCCACGTCCGATTACGAGATGGCCGATCGCTATTGGGGTGAGCGCGCCCGCTGGAGCTATAACTGGCGTGTGCAGCAGGAATCCGGCGCGGTGCTGGCCTTCGGATCGGATGCGCCGGTCGAGCCGTTCGAGCCGCTCAAGGGCATCTACGCTGCCGTGACGCGCCGCCGCCCCGATGGCGCGCCGGGGCCGGATGGCTGGTATCCGGAAGGGCGGCTGGATATGGAAACGGCGCTGCGCGGCTTCACGCAGGGTCCGGCCTATGCTGCCAGCATGGAACACGATCTCGGCACGCTCGCGCCGGGCTTCCTGGCCGATCTGATCGTGCTGGACCGCGACCTGCTGGCAATCGAGCCGGATGAGATTCGGGCGACGCAGGTGCTCGGCACGCTGATCGGCGGCGTGTGGCGGCACCGGCAGTTTGATTAGCCCCGCCTGATAGTCACGCAAATGCATCGGGGCGTATCGCGGTACGCCCCTACAATTCTGCCCTAGACCCCGAAAAAACCTCAGGGTATCCGCTACTTCAGCACGATGTCGAGCCAGGTTGTCTTGCCGGACTCAATCGTCACATCTCCCTGATAACGCAGCACGCCGCGCAGCCGCACGAAGACTTCGTATTCGCCTTCGGGCAGGTCGCCGCGTGTGAAGTGCTCGCCCAGCGCCGGGTCGGATTTCACCAGGTCGTCAGCATAGCTGAAGGTGTAGTGATCGATTCCCCCGGCCTGGCGGATCGAGATCTGCGCGTCGTAGACCCGGCTGCCGTCGCGCTCGGTGATGCGTCCGGCCAGCGTGCCGAAGGTCGGCCAGGGGCGCAGCCAGAGGTCGGGGTTATAGGTGCGGTTGTAGTCGTGCGGGTCGCCGAGACGCACCTCGAAATGCAGGTGCGGCCCCAGGGCAACGCCTGTCGCGCCGACCTCACCGATCTGCTCGCCCTGCGCGACGCGATCTCCCGTCTCAACATAGACCTGCGACATATGCCCGTAGAGCGTGTAGAGTGTCTCGCCGTTGGGCGTGGGCAGATCGTGCTCGATCACGACCAGGTTGCCGTAGAAGTTGGTGATCGGGCCGAACGCCTCGGTATAGTCGTCCCCGGCATAGAACACCGTGCCTGCCGCCGCCGCCAGAATCCGCGTGCCGGGCGTGTTCTGGATGTCCACACCGTGATGGGTCTGGAACTGGCCGTAGGCGGTCGCGCCGTAGGGATAGCTGCGCGAGGCGTAGTCGTGAATCTGGTTGGACGAATCACGCGGGAAGGGGCGCGCCAGCCAGTAGTGCTCGTTGGCGGCGCTGGCGACCACGTTCTGCGCGACGGCGGTCGCTGCGGGCGTCGGGCTGGCAGTCTGGACCGGGCGCGGGGTGTTGGTCGGGAAGGGCGTAAAGGTCGGGATGCCGGTCGGCGTCAGCGTGGGAGTCGCGCTCGGCTCCGGCGTGGCAGTGGGCAGCGGGCTGGGCGTGGCCGAGGGCACAGGTGTGATGGTCGGGACGCTGGTCGCCGCTTCTTGCAGCGCGATCAGCGTCGCCAGCTCGTCGATCGTGGCGGGCAGCGTCTCGGATGGAACAGCCGCCGGCGTCGAGGTGCTGTCTGTGCCGCACGCGGCCAGCAACCCGCCCAGCACCAGCAGCGCGGCCCAGCTTTCCCACTTCAATTGTCTCACCAGCCCACGCACTCCCGCTGCTTCTCAGCTACCATTCCAGATTTGCATCGCGCGATTCTCTCAAAAAAGCGGTCAGGAAGCAATGCCCGATCGTTCCTCGGCGGCGGCCACGATCCGGTCGCGCACGGTGCGGGCCTGCTCCACGATCGCGCTGATGTCCTGGCGATAGCGTGCGGCAAGCGCCGGATCGTCCAGGCTGGCGGCGTTCACACGCACGTTGAGCGCCGCGCCCTCGACGGCGGCCAGGCCCATCAGCCCGGCGACGGCGGCATCGCTGGCAGCGTTTTTATTGCCCTGCGTGGCAGCTTTCTCGGCCAGCCGCATCGCGTCCAGCGCCAGCCGCGCCACGCTGAGCGGTACATCGGCGGCGTGGGCCATGCTCGCCTGGATCGCCGCCGGGCGCGCTTCGTCATCTTTGGGCAGGCGGTAGGCGCTCATAACCGCGCTGAAAGCGGCGATATCGTCTTCGATTGCGCCGAGAAGCTGGCGGCGCAGGTCGCCAGCGGCGGCGGCGATGGCCTGCATCGTCTCCTCGACCTCGGCGTAGGCTTTCTTGCCGGCGGTCAGCCGTGCGACCATCTCGGCCAGGGCCGCACTCAGCCCACCCGCCAGCGCCGCGACCGCTCCCCCGCCGGGAGTCGCAGTGCCATCGGCTACGGCTGCCGCGAACTGGGATGGAGTCGCGGGCGGCGGCTCGATGGCCGGGACGCGCTGCGTGGCCTCGTCCGGCACGGGCGGCTCTTCCTGGGCCAGCGGCGAAGGCTCGGCCTCGGCCATCTGAATCCGGTATTCGAGCAGTTGGTCGGGCTGGAACTTATCGAGCTGGAGATACCAGCGCGCCGTTTCGACAAAGAAGTCTTGCGGGGCCAGCCCGATCAGCTCGCTGTGGGTGATCGTCACGCCATAGCGCAGCGCCTCGCGCCGGATCATCTCGAAAACCTGATACACCGGCGTCCGGCGATAGTCGGTCAGATTGATCGACACCTGGGCCTGTCCTTCTACCAGGAAGCCCGACGCCTTGACGAAGCGCAGCCCGCCGTTAGAGAAGCGGATCGCCTTCGCGATCCGGGTGGCGACCTCGACATCGCCGGTGTTCAGGTAGACATTGTAGGCGACCAACGGCGCACGCGCCCCGATGATCGTCGCCCCGGCGGTGCCCAGCTCGGCGGGGCCAAAGTCCGGCATCCGGTCGGGATCAGTCCCGATCACCTCGCGGAGCTGCTCGTACTGAAACTTGCTGCTGCGCAGTTTCGCCAGGTTTTCGCGGTCAGGGCGGGTAGCAGCCGACTCGTAGAGAAAGACCGGGATGTCAAGCTCCTGCCCGACACGCTGGCCGAGCCGCTGCGCGATGGCGACGCAGTCATCCATCGTCACGTCGCGGATTGGCACGAACGGCACGACATCCGCCGCGCCCAGCCGGGGATGCTCGCCGGTGTGCTGCGCCATGTCGATCAGCCCGGCTGCCGTTTTGATCCCGGCAAAGGCCGCCCGCTCGACATCTTCAGGCGTGCCGACGAAGGTCACGACCGAGCGGTTGTGGTCCGGGTCGCTGCTCCAATCGAGCAGGCGGATCGGCGCGGCCTGCTGCATCGCCCGCACAATCGCTTCGATCACGTCGGGGCGGCGGCCTTCACTGAAATTGGGGACACATTCAACAAGTGGTCTGCTCATGGGGTGGGGACCTGGCTCCTTTCTGCTCGGCCTAATACATCATGTTGACCAGCCTGGGTCAGGGGCAGCAGTAGTGCTACCCTACCGCCCAGGCTTTGTCAAGTTGGCTCTGCTGCGCGCGCGGCGGGCACCGCCAGAGTCCGCCCTTGCAAGCTGGCCCTGGCATGCTATAATCGCCCCGCTTAAGTCTTGAGGGAGAGATAAGAATTCAGCCATGCGTGACGCACTGCAGTTCATTCAGATTCTAACATCCATCAGCCTGATCGTCGTGATCATTTTGCAGGCGCAGGGCCAAAGCCTGGGCGGCCTGTTTGGTGGCTCCGATAGCATGGGTATCACCAAGACGCGCCGGGGCCTGGAGCGCACGCTGTTCCAGATCACGGTTGGGCTGGCGGTCGCGTTCCTGGGCAACGCTATTTTGCAGCTGCTGATCCAGTAGCCGCGCGTATCACGCCCTGCCCGATCCTGACAAATTAATTGAATAACCTGTTATGGCGCAAGATGGGGGGTGTTTTGCCGCGTTGCAGAACACCTCGTTCTGTTTGAGGAGGCTCCCATGCTAAAGGGCTTGCGTTTGCCACTCCTGGCCCTGGTGCTGGCCGCCGGCCTGCTGCTGCTGGCCCTGCTCACCCGGCCCGATGACAATTCGCCGGGCGGCGCGGCGCTGGCGCAGACGGTATCCCCCTCGGCCACACCCCCGCCGGCTGAATCTGCCGCCGACCCGGTATCCGATCCGGCGCTCGAAGCGACGCCGCTGCCCCCGGCGGTACCCCCCGCTGCCCCGGAGAATATCCTGGTCGAGGCGCTGGTCGGGCAGATTTACAAGATCAATCCCCTGCTGGCAACCTATAACCCGGTCGATCGTGACATCACCTCATTGATCTTCGAGGGCCTGACCACGACCAACGATTACGGCGAGATCGTGCCCGATCTGGCCGCGTCGTGGAAGGCGTCGAACGATGGGCTGGAATATATTGTTGCGCTGCGCGAAGACATCCTGTGGCAGGATGGCATCCCCTTCACGGCTAGGGATGTCGTCTTTACCATCAACCTGATCAGCGATCCACAGTTCCCCGGCGCGGATGAGCTTCAGACGTTCTGGCGCACGGTCGAAGTGGATGCACTGGGCGACTATATGCTGCGCTTCCGGCTGACTCAGCCGCTGGCCTCGTTCGTCGATCAACTGCGGATCGGGATCGTGCCGGAGCACGCGCTGCGCGGCGTAAACGTGGCCGAGCTGGGCCGCCACCCGTTCAACCTGTCACCGATTGGGACCGGCCCCTACCAGATCGAGAGCCTGACCTCGTCCGGCGGGCAGATCGACGGGATTCAACTGCGCGTCGCGCCGGTCTATCGCCAGCGCCCTGAAGGCCAGGAAGGCTATCTGCTCGACCGCGTGATCTTCCGCACCTATCCCGATGCCGCCGCCGCCCTGGACGCCTACAGTCGGGGCGAGGTCAACAGCATCGGCACTATCCCGCCGGAGCAGCAGGCCGCCGCCCAGCAGATGCCGGGCCTGGGCCTGTATACCGGTGTCGCGCCGCGTGTGGGCGTGATGATCTACAACTGGAAGCGCGAGCCGGTGCGGTTCGTGCGCAATCCGCGTGTGCGGCTGGCGCTGGCCCACGCCACCAACCGCGAGGCGCTGGTGACGCAGCATCTCGGCGGGTTGGCGATCCCCGCCGACAGCCCGCTTCTGCCCACCTCGTGGGCCTACCGTCCCGGCGTGTGGCCGGTTTTTGACCTGGCACGCGCCCAGGCCATGCTCGATATGGCGAACATCGTGTTCGACGAGCCGGCCCCGCCATCCGACCCAACAGCGGGTACCGCCGAGGCGACCGAACCCGCTCCCGAAGGCGGGACGCCCGCCGAAGGCACTGCGCCGGTTGCAACCGGGGAAGCCACCGACGCCGCCACCGAGGAGCCGACGCCCGCCCCTGCCGGGCCGACCGAGCTGGCGATGACCATCCTTACGGCGGACGATCCCGCGCTGGCGGCGCTGGCGGAAGGGATCGCGGCGGATTGGCGGCAGATCGGATTCAGGATCAACGTTGAGACGGCAGACGCCGGTACGCTGCTGGCCCGCCTGGAAGCGGGCGACTTCGACGCGGCACTGATCGAATTGAGCTTCGAGCCGAGCGCCGATCCTGACCCGTTCGTGTTCTGGCACCAGGGGCAGTACGGCTCCGGGCAGAACTTCGGCGGGATGGACGATCGCCGCGTCAGCGAAGGGCTGGAGATGGCCCGCCGCGACGCGAACGGGATGCACCGGCTGGAATATTACCACCGCTTCCAGACGCTTTTCGCCGAGCGTGCGCCCGCGCTGGTGCTCTACTATCCGCTTTACGTCTACGCCGCTGACTCCCGGCTGCAAGGCGTCCAGATCACCTTCCTGAGCACTCCCAGCGACCGCTTCCGCACCATTCAGGACTGGTACTTTACGCGGCCTGAGTAGCGGGCTGCGATCATCTCATGCCGTATAAGTTCGCGCGCGACCGGGAGAATTACGAGCTGTATGCCGGCGGCGGCGTGCTCTATTCCGCCCCCGGACACGCCGCGTTCCCGGTGCGGCTCGCCCACGAGATTTTTGGGCGCTGTATGGCCTATTGGGAAGCCGGGCAGCCCGCCCGCCGCTGCACCCTGTACGATCCGTGCGGCGGCGGCGCGTATCACCTGGCGACCCTGGCCTACTTCAACTGGGACCGGATCGCGCGTATCGTCGCCTCTGATATCGACGCCGAGATGCTGGCGCTGGGGGCGCGCAACCTGTCGCTGCTCAGTCTCGACGGGTTGGATCGCCGGATCGAAGAACTGGCGGATATGGCGGCGCGCTTCGGCAAGGAGTCGCACGCCGCCGCGCTGGCGCACGCACACACGCTCCGCGTGCGCTTGGCCGCGCTGACGCAGGATCACGCCATCGAAACGCGCTGGTTCCGCGCCGACGCGACCGATAAAAACGCGATCGTGGCGGGGCTGGATGGCACACAAGCCGATATCGTGATCACGGACATCCCCTACGGCCAGCGCTCCACATGGCACCCCGCCACCCTGGCCCTGTCCGCCGCAGAGGACCCGGTGCCCCAACTGCTCGACGCGCTGCTGCCGGGCCTGTCGCCGGGCGCGGTCGTGGCAGTGGCCGCCCCCAAGCGTACCCAGATCCAGCACGAGCGCTACCGGCGGCTGGGGAAGTTCACGCTGGGCAAGCGGCAGACGGTGTTCCTGCAGCCGTCTGAATGACCGGATTCTGATCGTTCGCCACGCGCCGGAAATCGCCCCCCGGCGCGTTTGATTCCTCGCAAAACAGCGTCCCAACGCCGCCCAGTTGCGTGAATGATCTGGTCCGCATATAATCCAATCACTTCCGGAGCGATTAGTGGAATCAACTCAATAATGTCAGCCGTAGATGACATTAAGGCCCGACTGGACATTGTTGATATTGTATCGGGCTATGTAAACCTGCAAAAAGCGGGGCGCAACTTCAAAGCGTTGTGCCCTTTTCATCACGAGCGGACGCCGTCGTTCGTCGTGTTCCCAGATACACAGACCTGGCGCTGCTTCGGCGCGTGCGGTGATGGCGGCGATGTCTTCGGCTTTGTCATGAAAGCGGAAGGGTGGGATTTCAGCGACGCCCTGCGCGAGCTGGCGAAGCGCGCCGGGATCGAGCTGACGCCGGTCACGCCCCAGCAAATCGAGCGGCAGGCCGAAACCGAACGCCTGCAAGCGCTGCTCCACGAGACTGCCGAGTTCTTCCACGCCCAACTGCTCGATTCTCCCGCCGCCCAGGTCGCCCGCGATTACATCCAGCGCCGTCACCTCAGCGCCGATACCGTCCAGGCTTTCATGCTCGGCTACGCGCCTCACGACTGGCGGCAGGCGCTGGAACACCTGCGGCTGCTCGGCTATTCCGAGGATGAGATCGTTGATGCGGGTGTCGCTATCCGCAACGACAAGGGCAACGTCTACGACCGCTTCCGCCACCGGCTGGTAATCCCGATCCGCGACAGCCGGGGGCGCACAGTCGGGTTTGGGGCGCGGGCGCTTAATCCCGACGACAACCCCAAATATCTCAATTCGCCCCAGAGCGCGCTGTTCGACAAAAGTCACCTGCTCTTCGGGTTGGATGTGGCCCGCCGCGCGATCCGCGAAACCGAGACGGTGGTGATCGTCGAGGGCTATATGGATGTGATGCAGGCCCACCAGGCCGGTTTCAATAACGTCGTCGCGCAGATGGGCACCGCCCTGACCGAGCAGCAGCTTCGCCAGCTCGATAAGTACGCCAACCGGATGGTGCTGGCGCTCGATCCCGATACCGCCGGGATGAACGCCACCATGCGCGGGCTGGATGTCGCCCGGCAGACATTGGACGGCGACGAGACGGTAACGTTTGATCCGCGCGGTATGATGCGTTACACTGGCAGTCTGAATATGGATATTCGGGTCGTGAGTTTGCCAGGGGACAAGGACCCTGACGATCTGATCCGCGAAGACCCGGACGCCTGGCGAGCGCTGATCGAACAGGCCGTGCCGGTCGCGGAATATGTGATCTGGCAGGGGACCGCGCACCTTACCAGCCAATCATCCTACCCGGAACGCGAAGCGGTGGCGCGCGAGCTGCTGCCGATTCTGACGGCGACCGAGAGCGATCTGCAGCGCAGCGGCAACATTCAGGCGTTGGCGCGACGCGTGCGGATCGACGAGCGCATCCTGATCCAGTGGACGCAGCGCCGGCAGGCCGTCCGCACGCGGTCTACGCCGACCGTCCGGGAGCAGCGCCAGTTGGCCGATCGACCGGCGCCGGTGCCGTTGGTGGGCGGGCCGCCGGGCCAGTCGATGCTGTGGGAAGCCTTCTGCCTGCACCTGCTGTTGCAGCAGCCGGAGCGCCTGTGGGCTGCCAACCGCAAGCTGCGCGAGCTGCAGGCCCAGGCCCCGATGTTGGCCGAAGAGCTGGAGCCGCTGAATGCGTCCGACTTCACACGCCCGGATTACCAGGCGGTTTTCCGCGCGTTGGAGCAGTCGCTGGATCAGGATGAGATCGAGCCGCTGGAATATCTCACCCAACATTTGCCCGCCGAACTGCTGGCGGTGGTTGACGAGCTGTATGCCTCGCCACTGGAAACCTTCCGCCAACGGACCTCAAAGGTCTGGACGACGGAACTCGATTCGATTCTGCGTGATCTGGCCCGCATCAATGCGCAGGCCGAACCTGGTACAGATTTGTTGATTCAGGAAGTTTTGATGCTGCGGCACAGCCGCCTGGAGCGTGAATCGCGTGAACTATACTTTTTGCAGCAGGACAGCCAGACCTTGAACGGTAATTTGACCGATCATCAGTATCATTTCGCCGTGAGCGCTAATCTGCGCGCCCGCCAACTGCTAGCCAAGGCTCTTCACCAGATGAAAAGCTTTGCCCGAGATTTGTAGCCAGGTTGTTGTTCCAAGAGTGCGCCCCAATCGGCGCAAGGATGCCATGGCAAACCATCTGAACAAGAAACACGATGAAGACACGGCAACCACGATCGAGCAGTTGATAGCCAAGGGGCGTCGAGAAAAACAGCTCGACGAAAGTGAAGTGCTGGCGCTGTTTGAAGACCCGGACAGCGAGGAAGCCCAATCGGTGTTCGACCAACTGGAAGAACTGGGGGTAGAGATCATCGCTGACCACCACGAGACAGGCTATCCCCTGGAATCCGACGAGCTTGATGATGGCGAGCTGGATGCCACCGACCTGGAAGGGGCAGAGCATGACCTGAACATCGCCCGGATCGAAGCCGCTACCCTGGCCGATGACCCGGTGCGGATGTATCTCAAGGAGATCGGTCAGGTTCAACTGCTGGATCCGGATCATGAAACCTGGTTGTCGTCGCAGATCGCGGCGGAGCATCTGCTCACGGCGGTGACACAGCGGCTGCGGACCGACGCTCAAACGCTTGGCAACCCGCTGCCCGATCACTGTGACTGCATGGTGGCCCTCTACGAGCACCTGATGACGCACTGGCAGCACGTGGCCGGCGGCGTGGCCAAGTTCAATCTTGAAGATCCGCTGGTCGATCTGCTAATCGAAGAAGCGCAGAATCTGAGGCGCGGCTGGAACACGACCGAGCCGTCCTATGTCCGCCGCTTTTTGGAGCAGGGCGACTGGGGCCGCGACGAGCGCTGGAACAAGATCGCGGCCAGCCTGTTCGAGGTGTTCCAGGTGCTCTATCTCGTGCCGGTGCCGCTTCAGAACCGGCTGCGCGCGGCGTATCTGGAAGGCGACTGCTGGCCGGCTTCGGAGCAGATCGCGCAGTGGCTTGATCACGAGCGCGACCATCTGAACGCGCTGTTCGACGCTGAGTTCATCCACGTGCGCGAGCGCGCCCCCCAGGCCGCCGAAGCGCTCACCCGCGCCAATCTGCGGCTGGTGGTGAGCGTCGCCAAGCGCTATATGGGGCGCGGTATCAACTTCCTGGACCTGATCCAGGAAGGCAATATCGGGCTGCTGCGCGCGGTCGAGAAGTTTGACCACACCAAGGGCTTCAAGTTCAGCACCTACGCCACGTGGTGGATCCGCCAGGCGATCAGCCGTGCCATCGCGGATCAGGCCCGCACAATCCGTATCCCGGTGCACATGGTCGAGACGATCAACCGGCTGATGCGCGTCCAGCGCGACCTGATCCAGGAGCTTGGCTCCGAGCCAACCGCCGAGCAGATCGCCATCGAAATGGACTTCCTGACGCCGGAGGAGATCAGTGAGATCCGGCAGACGTGGGGCAGCGACGAAAAGCTCGATCCGAACCTGGGTCGCAAGCTGCGCCGGGCGGCCAACAAAGTCCGGCGCATCCTGCGCATCTCGCAGGAGCCGATGTCGCTCGAAATGCCGGTCGGGCAGGAAGACTCCAGCCTGCTGGGCGACTTCATCGAGGACGATAAAATCCTCGGCCCGGTCGATGCGGCGGCGCGCCAGCTTCTCAAGGAGCAGATTCGCGGGGCGCTCTCGGTGTTGAACACGCGCGAGCGCGAAGTGCTGGAAATGCGCTTCGGGCTGGCCGACGGGCAGGAGCACACCCTGGAAGAAGTGGGCCGTCACTTCGGCGTGACACGCGAGCGCATCCGGCAGATCGAAGCGAAGGCGCTGCGCAAGCTGCGCCACCCCAACCGCAGCCATCCGCTGCGCGATTATCTTGAGTTGTAACCCAGACGTTGAATGAGCGGGGGCTGTTTCAGCCCCCGATTTGCCATGCCACTGCCAGCCCACCCCATTTACTGCCCTGTTTGTGGCGAGCGCCTCGTGGTTCAGACCGTCGCGGGCCGTGAGCGCCTGCTCTGCGAGCAGTGCCACTATGTCCACTACCAGAACCCGGTGCCCGGTGTGGGGGTCGTGATCGAGCTGGACGGCGGCGTTGTGCTGATCAAGCGCGGCGGGCATGTCCAGTCGGGGCGCTGGGCGCTGCCATCTGGCTATATCGAGGCCGACGAGAGTGTCGAAGAGGCGGCGGTCCGCGAGGCGCGCGAAGAAACCGGCCTGGAGATCGAGCTGATCGATTTGCTGGGCGTGTACTCGTTCCCCGAAGGGCCGCCCGCCAGCGGGATCATCGTCTTTTATCGGGCGCGGCCTGCGGGTGGGGCGCTGCGCGCCGGCGACGACGCGCAGGACGCCCGCGTCTTTCTGCCGGACGATCTGCCGCCGATGCCCTTTCGCACGCACCGCGAGGCGCTCGATCGCTGGTTGGTGCTCCAGAAGCCATCAGCCGCCGCTGCGCGGTCGCGCGGCAAAGATTACCTGATCCGGCAGGCCGAAGCGTCCGACTGTGACGCGGTGCTCGATCTGCTGCGCCTGGTGGACGCCAACCAGGGTCTGAGTCCGGCGGAGTGGCAGGCGGCGCAGCAGCGCTTTCAGGAGCGGCAGACGATCAGTGTCTTCGTGGCCGAAACCAGCAGCGCACCGCCCCAGGTGATCGGCTTTGTCTCGATGTCGCTGGTGCAAACACTGACCGGCGGGCGCGGCTGGATCGACGATATGGCGGTCGGGCCGGACTTCCGGGGCGAGGGGGTGGGGGCGTCGCTGCTCGAAGCCGCCCTGCGGCACGCCAACCGCCTCAATCTGACTCATCTCTACGTCAATGTCGAGCGGGGCAGCGCGGCGGCGCGCGCCTTTTATCAGGCGTCCGGCTTCCAGGAAAGCTCGATCTCGTACCTGCGCATCCGCTGATCGTCCCCCCGCCCGCCCGCGTATAACCTCGTGAGGGCTTGCGTGCCTGCTATCTGCACCTGCCGGAGAATAAGCACATGAACCTGCGCCGGGAAACGGGTTTCCTGTTTGTGATCCTGCTGCTGGTACTGCTGGCGCTGACGGCCTGCCAGAAGGCCGAAGGCGATCCGACGCCCACGCCCGACCGCGAGAGCGCGCAGGCCGCCAGCACACTTTTCGCCCAGCCGACGCGCCAGAGCGGTCCCACGCCGACCGTGACGCCGGTGAACGAGGTCGAGCTGGAGCTGAGCCGGATGGTAGCGGATATGGAGCGGGCTGTCCTTGCCGGTGATGGCGACGCGTATCTGTCCCACGTCTGGGAAGGCGCCGCACTCTTCCGCGAGGAGCAGGTGCGCTGGGTGCAGGACTGGCAGGAAAATCCGCTCAGCGCGTATGCGATCAACCTCAACGGGATTCGTGCCGAGGATGCCGACACGGCCACCGCCCGTATGTCGATCACGTGGAGCCAGCAGACCGGCGATCTGGCGGGTGGCGCGACGATCTCGGCCCTCTTCTGCCGTCAGGACGGGGCATGGCGCTTCGCCGGGGAGAACTGGGAAACACTCGAAACGGACGGCATCCGCCTGTACTATTTCGCCGACGATCTGCTCGACAACCGCCCCCAGGCTGCAATCGTCGCGGAGTTCCTGCCCGATATCTACAGCCGCCTGACGCATGAGTTCGACTTCACACCGGAGCAGCCCGCCGCGATCAAGATGTACGAGAGCGCGCCCACGCTCCAGACCATGACACGCCTCTCGATCCGGGGCCTCGCGCGCTGGAACCAGCCGGGCGAGGCGATCAAGCTCACTCTGGGGCCGAGCAACACCGCCCCGCGCGAAAGCGACGTGGCCCGCGAATATGCGCAGTTTTTGATCTACGAGCTAAGCGGCGGCCAGACGTCCGGCCTGCCCTGGTGGGTCGAGCGCGGGACGACCGCTTACGCCGAGTCGCTGTTCCGCACGGCCAGCGCCCGCAACCGCAGCATCAAGCAGATCGCGGCGCTGTCGGCGGCCCCGGCTACCGCCGAGCGGCAGTTGTTCGCCTGGGATGCCTTGCAGACGTCGCCCAACCTCGATCCGTCGGAAGTCGAGCTGGCCGCCAATCAAGCCTATACGCTGGTGCACTATATCTCGGAAACGTATGGCCGCGAGGCACGTAACGACTGGCTGCGCGCGCAGTTGGACGGTCAAGGGGTGGACAAGGCGGCGCAGGCCGCGCTCGGCGTGAGCTTCGCGGCACTGGAATCCGGCTGGCGGGAGTGGCTCACCACCCAGCTCTAGGAGCGTGTTATGCACTTTTACCCCCCATCCCCCAGCCCCTTCCCCCACGTTTCACGGAGGGAAGGGGAGAACAGCGCTGGCTTTGAAGTCCTTCCCACCTTGTGGGGGAAGGATTTAGGATGGGGGGCAATCGTGGCTTCGCCTTATTCAGCGTTCCAAGGTGCATAACAGCTTCTAAGGCCGGATTGGGCGCGCTGCACGAATCAAATGCTCCACTTTTGCCGTTCGAGATGCTAGAATTAGGTGCGAGCCGCAGCTTCATCGAACGGACAAATAATGACTACCGAGCGCCTGTACTATACTGATTCCTATCTCATCGCCTTTGACGCAGACCTGATCGAGCATACGACCTATAACGGCGCACCGGCGGTCGTGCTCAGCCGCACCTGCTTCTACCCCACCAGCGGCGGGCAGCCCCACGACACCGGCACACTCAACAGCGTCCCGGTGATCGACGTGGCGATCCGCGAGGCGGATGGCGCGGTGCTGCATGTGCTCGCCGGCGAACTGGCAGCGGAGCGCGTGCAGGGCCAGGTCGATTGGGCACGGCGCTTCGATCATATGCGCCACCACACCGGCCAGCATATCCTGTCGCAGGCGTTGATCCACGTGGCCCAGGCTGAGACGGTCGGTTTCCACATGAGTCCCGACAGCATCACGATTGATCTCAACAGGCCGCAGATCGCGCCGGAGCAGGTTGATGCCGCCGAGGATCTGGCGAACCGGATCGTGGCCGAGAATCGCCCGGTGCGCGCCTGGTTCCCATCCGAGGACGAGCGTGCCGGGCTGACACTGCGCAAGGTACCGGATGTCGAGGGCCGGTTCCGCGTGGTCGATATTGCGGACTTCGATGTGACGGCCTGCGGCGGGACGCACGTCGCGCACAGCGGCGAAATCGGGATCATCAAGGTGCTGCGTGTGGATAAGCGCGGCGACACGGTGCGGGTCGAGTTTCGCTGCGGCGAGCGCGCGCTGCTCGATTACCGTGAGAAGAACGCGCTGCTCAACCGGCTGGCGGCTGAGATGACGGTCGGTTATTGGGAAGTGCCCGACGCCCTGGAACGGCTGCGCGAGGAAAACAAGGCGCTGCGCCGCGATCTGCGCGCCGTGCGCGAAGTCGTGCTGGCCGCCGAAGCCGACGCGCTGTGGCAGGCCGCCGACCGCAGCGCGGGTTATGCGCTGATCGTGCACGCGTTCGAGGATCACGACCCGGCTGAGGTTCGCCAGATCGTGCAGCATGTGATCGCGCACCCCGCGACGGTCGCGCTGTGCGGCGCGGCAGGCGACAAAGCCCAGTTGATCGTCGCCCGCTCCGACGATTTGCCGTATGATATGGTGGCCGTGCTCAAGCATGGGTTGGCCGTCTGGCAGGTGGATCGCGGCGGGGGCCGCCCATCTTTCGCGCAGGGCGGGGGCGTGGCGGCGGCTCGGGCGGCGGTCGAACAGGCGCTGGCGGCGGCGGCGGCAGCGCTTCATTCCGAAAATGTAACCAAAGGGTAGACCTGTGCAAGAACTAGCTCCGGGCGTCTTCGTCCATACTGGCTTCCGCCGGGTGACGGTGGGCGCGATTCTGACCGACAGTGGATTTGTCCTGATCGACACGCCGCCCTATCCGGATGATGCCCGCTGCTGGCGCGAGCTGCTGGCAGATATCTCCGATTTGCCGGTGCTGGCGATTGTCAACACCGACGCCCACCGCGACCGGATTTTGGGCAATGGCTGGTTTGGGGCGCGCGTGGTCGTCGCGCACGAGGATACCGTGCTCCAGGTGCAGAGCCTGCCAGGGACGTTTATGGACGCGGCGATCGATGCCCTGGCCCACGATACGTCGGAGCGCATCAGCTTTGCCGGGATGCGCCTGCACCTGCCGAATATCGGGTTCAGCCGGCGTATGCACCTGCGCTACGGCGGCGCGGCGATCCCGCTGCTGGCGATGCCCGGCCCGGAAACCGGCAGCCTGTGGGTGCACCTGCCAGAGCAGCGCGTCGTATTCACCGGCGACAGCATCATCATCGATCAGCACCCGTACATCAACAGCCCGTGCACCAAAATCTGGCTGGACAACCTGACGGCCCTGCGCCGGGCGCGTTTTGCCGCCGATCAGATTGTGCCGGGGCGCGGCCCGCTGGTTGATAAGAGCGCTACCGAGCCGATCTCGAACTATCTGCGGCTGGCGCGCCGCCGGGTGTACAGCCTCTACCGTGCAGGCCGCCCGCGCGCCGACACGGTGACGCTGGTGCCAGAGCTGCTGGAGTTGTTCCCATTCCGCGAGGCCGATCTGGAACGCGTCCAGCGGCGGATCAAGGGCGGGCTGGACCGAATCTACGAGGAGTTTAAGACGAGCGATCAGGTAGGGAATGCTCCGGGGGGGAAGTGACATGTCCGACGCCGACCTGTTTGCCTGGGCACGCGGTTTCGAAGATTACGAGTTATCGCCCGTTTTTCAGCCCAACACGCACCGGGTACGCTATCGGCTGCGCGCGCTGGCCGATCGCACGTTCGTCAAGCGGCGGGCGGCGGCGAGCTTCCTGGCCGGGGTCGGCCTCTCAGATTTCACGTGGTCTATGGTGTGGCACGACGAGGGGGAGACGTCCCCGGAGCTGCTGCCCGAAGTGCTGGCTCAGGCCGAGGGCTTCGTCATCTTCCTGCATGGCTGGGACGGCTCGCACCTGATCTGGGAAGACATGCCGGAAGCGGTCGTCAACCGGCACCCGCGCCTGGTGGCCTTCGTGCTCGATCACAACGGCTTCGGCGGCTCGTCATTCGTGGACGAAACGCCCGATGTGCAGATCTGCAATCCCCCGGCGGCTATGCGCGTGGCGGAGGGCTGGCTCAGCCTGATGCGCCTGCGCGGTCCGATGGATGCCCCGGCGAAGCGCGTGATCAATTTTGTCGGGCACTCAATGGGCGGCGCGACGTTGTTCTATCTCGATCCGGCGGCGTGGCGTTTGCACGAGTATACCCGCTGTGCGCTTGCCCCGGCGCTGCTGCTCGAAGACGAGCTGCACCGCGCGTTCTATCAGGCGCTAGGGCTGGGGATCGGGCTGCTCAACCGCCTGCCAGACCTGGCGCTGCTCGACCGGCTGGACGAGGTGCTGACTCCTGCCTTCGTGAAAATCCTGGCGGGCGGCGCGTCGTCATTTGTGCAGTCGGTCCACGAGACGGTTTATATGACCACGCCCAAAGGGGTGATTGCGCGCACCTTCGCCGCGATGGGTGTGCTCGATCAGGTGCCGTCCGGCTGCGACTGGCGTCACTTCCGCGTAGCGCTGGGCGAAGCCGACCGGCTGGTCGGGCTGGAGCCACAGCTCAGCCTGCTCCAGCGGCTTGCGGTGCCCGGCGAGAAGATTCGTGTGCGCGGCGGGGATCACTATTTCTTCTCGGTGGGCGACGACACACAGCCGGTCCACGCGCCCAACCGCCAGATCGTCATAGAAGATATTCTGGATTTACACGACACAGCAGTTCACTCTCTTAATTCATAGCTCATTTTGAACTCGTCTGATACTATGAAACCTGTGAGAGGCGGTCTGGCATATCTTCATCAGTAGATTTCGTAAGAGCTATAATACCAGATGGATATGCGTTATAATGGGGTAGGTACAAAATCTGAAACCCCGTGCCTTTAACAGGGTGTGGTTGACTTCGTCGCGGACGAGTGATGGGGCAGGTAGTGAACGATGCAACTAGAAACGACTATTCTTTTTGTAGAAGACAACGAAGATCTGCGCGAGAATGCCGCGCTGGTGCTCGGCCTGGAAGGCTACCGCGTGCACCTGGCGCGCGATGGGCGCGAGGCGCTCGATCTGCTGGAAAACGGCGTCGTGCCAAACCTGATCGTCAGCGACATCATGATGCCGCGGATGGACGGATACGAGTTCTTCGACGCCGTGCGCGGCAAGCCCCACCTCAAAGCCGTGCCGTTTATTTTCCTCACGGCGCGTGGCTCGCGGCGCGATATCGCCACCGGCAAATCGATGGGCGCCGATGATTATCTCGTCAAGCCGTTTGACCCCGAAGACTTTTTGATCGCGATCCAGAACAAGCTCAAACGTGTCGAGGCGATGCGCGAGAAGGCCGAAGAAGATCTCAACGACGCCCGCCGCACCCTGGTTCAGATGATCTCGCACGAGCTGCGCACCCCGCTCACCTACGTGACGGGTGGGTTTGCGCTGCTGGCCGAAGAACTGGAATCGCAGCAAAAAACCGACCGCAGCATGAATGTCAGCCTCAACCTGATTCAGGATGGAACCCAGCGGCTCAATCGACTGGCCGAGCAGATGGTGCTCTATTCCCAGGTGATCAGCGGCTATGTCGAGCAGCAGGTGAAAGAAGTCTCCGAGCGGCTGAACCTGGACGATCTGGTGACGGACGCGCTGTGCCTGCTGGATGATCTGATCCAGGAGCGCGAGCCATCGTTCAATCGCATCACAATGCATACCGGTGAGGTGATCGTCACCGGGGTTAAGGACCTGTTGGTCACGGCGATCACCGAAGTGATCCGCAACGCCGTGCAGTATTCCCCCAAGGGCGGGCTGATCGAGCTGGTCGTGCGGCGTAACGGCGACTACGGCACCCTGATGGTGATGGATCACGGGCCGGGCATCAAGCCTGAAGATCAGGCGAATATCTGGGATGTGTTGATCCAGTCCGATCGGATACGCAGCGAGCAGCAGGGCGCGGGGATGGGCCTGCCGCTGGTCAAAGGGATCATCACGACGCACGGCGGCAACGTCGATCTGTACAGCGTGCCCGGCAAAGGCACCCAGGTGATGCTCCAGCTCCCGATGGCGGCCCGCAGCAGCAACCATGCGGATGGGTACTAGAAGCCGAGCGTCGCGCCGCCGTCGATCAGAATGGTCTGGCCGCGAATCATGAACGCTTCCGGTGAGCACAGGAACGCGACCACACCGGCGATGTTCTCAGCCGTGAGGACCTGCCCCGCCGGGGTGCGTTCCAGCGCGTAGGCGAAGCGCTCCTCGAAGGCATCCCGCATACCGGGGAAGTGCTGCAAGGCGTCGGTGCGCACCATCCCTGCCGACACCGCATTCACCACGATTTGCATAGGGGCCAGCTCGACCGCCAGGTAGCGCGTGACGGCTTCCAGGGCCGCTTTGGACGCGCCGACTACCACATATTCGGGCAGCACACGCTGCGCGCCCACACTCGACAGGTTGACGATTGCGCCCCCGCCGCGCGCCTGCATCAGCGGGGCGGCCTGCTGCGCCAGGAAGAGCGCCGCGCGCGCGTTGATATTCAGCGTCCAGTCCCACCCCTTGACGCGCTGCGCCATCACCGGGCGGTTGTAGCCGGACGCCGCGTTGTGCACCAGGATATCCAGCCCGCCGAATACCTCATTTGCCGCGCTGACCAGTGTCTCGATCTCGTCCGGTTGGCCGATGTCGGCCCGCACGATGTGCGCGCGCCGTCCCAGCGCGACGATCTCGGCGGCGGTTTCCTCGGCGGGCTGGCGGTTGCGGAAATAGTTCACGACGATGTCCGCGCCCTCAGACGCCAGGCGCAGCGCAATCGCCTTACCGATGCCGCGCCCGCTGCCCGTGATCAGCGCGATTTTGCCCGCGAAGCGGTTGGTGGTCTGCATCCTGTCCCCCTGCCTAGAGTGGCTCGATCACGATTTCGTCCAGGGCGAGCCACTGCTGCTCGCTTGTTTCCAACAGCCCAAACTTGAAGCGGCCCTGCGGCGTGACGACGGCGTACTGGTTGTCGATCCAGGCGATGAAGCCCAGCGGGCCGCGCGGCGCAGTGGGTGCACGCAGCACCTCGCGCCCGTCCACCTGGAAGATCGCGCCGTCGCGCCGCCATTCGAGCGCGTAGGTGTGCGGCTCGACCAGGTCAACACCGAGCAGCGCCTCGGAGACGCCGATTGCGCGTTGGCCGACCGGCCACAGGCGCCGGTAGAGCGCCGGCACGCGCATCAGCCCAAAGCCGATTGGCGCGAGGGGAGCCAGCAGCAGCCCCGCCGGGCGAGTCGCGTCCAGCATGGCGGCTTTCCAGCCCCAGCCGGGCACGCCCTGGGCCAGCGCCATATTGTTCGGCGGCGAGCCGAAGAAGAACCAGATCGCGCGCGGCAGGCGGGGCAGCTCACGCCCGATCGGCACAAATGGCTGGTTCCAGAAGCCAAAGCCCGCCGTCCCGCGCAGCGCCGCGCTGCTGTGCGACGCCCAGGCGCGAACGGTCAGGCGCAGCGGCGGCTGCCAGGGATAATCGCGGCGCGACAGCCCGGCATAGTCGGTGATCTGCGCGTCGCTGTACTGGCGCTTGCTGGCCGGATCAATCGCGCAGCGCAGGACCCCGCCCGCCTGCTGGACGCTGCCGGCCCCGATCGCCCAGGGCTTCCAGGCGGGATTGATCGCGTCCCCTTCGAAACTGTCGCGCACGGGGTGGCCGGGCATGGCGGCTCGCCTTTCTATTCCTGGTGGGCGGCTGTTTCCGCCGCCTGGAGATGCTCCCACAGTGTGCGGCGGAAGGCGTCGGGCTGCTCGCGATGGACGGCGTGCCCGCCGTCGAACATCTCCAGCCGCCCGTTGGGGATGCGCTCGACCAGTGCGCGGCCCAGGTGCTCCGGATTGAGCGTGTCGTCGCGGCCCAACATCAGCAGCAGCGGGCAGGTGATGGTGTGTGCCTCGTCGCGGCTGACGTTGCCGCCGCTGTCGATGATCTGCTTCATGGCGTTGACCCAGCTCAATACCATCCGGTCGATGTGCTCCTCGCCGTGAAGCTGGCGCGTCTTGTCATCGACCCAGGTTGCCGGCCAGTTGCGCTGCACGCGCGGGCGCAGCTCCGGCGGGAAGAATCCGACCGCGCCCCAGGCCGCGACCGAGCGCACCAGGTCGGGGCGGATGATCGGCAGCAGGATCGCAACCTCGCCGCCGTCACTGTAGCCGACGATGTGCGCCTGTTTGACGCCGAGCGCATCCAGCCAGGTCGCCATATCTTCGGCGTCGCGCCGGTAGAAGTCACGCGGGTAGGTGCGCGGCTTGGGGCCGGACCGTCCATAGCCGCGCCGGGTGGGGGCCAGCACGCGGTAATGCGGGCGCAGCCACTCGATCTCTGGGCCGAATTCGTCGTCCCACGTGCCGAGCCAGCCGTGAATCAGGACGACGACCGGCCTGTCGCTGCCGCCCGTGTCGCCGTAGTCAATCGCAGCGCCATTGGCTTCGAGGATGGGCATAATGCATTGACACTCCATCAAAATTGCATACGAACGCTTTAATCATGTTACGTTTTGTGCTAGAGTCAGATGAGAGTCAATCATACCCGTGATGAGCATAGGCAACCAGAGCGCATTTTAACGTGACGACTTCATCAATCGAGCAAACTCAGCCCCGCCCTCCGGAAGAAACTAAGCAGCGGTTCTACAGACGTTGGTGGAATATGGCGAACGCCATCACCAACGACCTGGTGCATTATATCTGGCGGGCGATCTACCGTTTTTCGAAGCACGGCCCGCGCGAGTCGGCGGCGTTGGCGTACTACGCGATCTTCTCACTGTTCCCGCTGCTGCTGCTGTTGATCGTGATCATCGGTACGGTGCTGGGGCCGGCGGCGGCCCACAACCAGATCGACGGGGTGCTGCGCCTGTTCCTGCCGCAGTCTACCGCCAGCTTCTTGCAGGATAATATCGCTGAAGTGCTCGAACAGCGCAGCCCGCTGGGAATCGTGGCCGGGATTACGCTGCTGTGGTCGGCGCTGGGGGTATTTTCGAGTCTGTCATCGGCGCTCAGCCGCACCTTCCGCGATACGAACCCGCGCAACACCTGGCAGCAGCGTTTGTTCGGCGTGACGATGATGGCCGCGCTGGCGACCCTGCTGCTGGCTTCGCTGGCAACAACCGTGATCTTCGGCCTGATCGATCTGCTGGTGTTCTACCGCTCCGCCTCGTGGGTGACGATGGGTGCGCTGGTGATCCCGCTCAGCCTCAGCGTGTCGATCTTCGCCTTCCTCTACCGCTTCGTGCCGCGCCGCCGCGTGCGGTGGGACGCGATCTGGGCGGCGGCGTTTCTGGGGGGCGGTGCGTGGGAGCTTGCCAAGCGTGCCTTCGCCTGGTACCTGGACAATCTCGCCACCTACAACCTGGTCTATGGCTCGGTGGCGGCGATCATCGTCCTGATGCTGTGGGCCTACCTGAGCGCGATCATCATCATCCTGGGCGCGGAAATCTGCGTCTCGCTCGACGACTGGATGAGCAAAAGGTCGGTGCAGGACTTACGAACGCCCTGACCGACCTTTCAAGAGACTGTACTCCCCGGCATGGAAGCAGTCTGCGGGTTAATCAATCCTCGCGGGCCAGCACATAGACCAGCCCTTCGGCCTCTAGATCATACGAGTAATCCACGAAGTTGTTATAGCGGGCGCACACCATCAGTCCAGCCTGCGCGAACAGGCTTTCCATCTGGTAAGATGACGGCCACCACGTCTGGCGGCGGAACTCCTGCCGCGCGTGCCCCGGCCCAAAGACGACGGTCTGCGTCTCGCTGATCCGGGTATGGTGGTCGTAGCGGTGGCGGTAGATCGCCGCGCCGCCCGGCCACTCGTCCCAGGTCTGCGCGCGGCTCGGCAGGTCGGAACACCATTCTTCGTCCCCGAACAGCATCCGGCCACCCGGACGCAGCAGGCCCGACAGGTTCCACAGCACCTCGAAGGTCGTGTCCGGGTCGGGAAACCACGTCATGAAGTTGCCGCAGAACTGCGCGATCGCGCCGAATGGGCCGCGCAGGGGCGGGTGAGCCAGGTCGCCTTCGACCCAGTTTACCGCCAGGTTGTGCCGGCGGGCGTTGTAGCGCGCCAGCGCCAGTAGATCGCGTGATAAGTCCAGCCCTGTGACGCGCAGGCCGTAGGCGGCGAACATCAGGCTGTGCCGCCCCCAGCCGCAGCCCAGGTCCAGCACCCGGTCACCGGGCAGCAGGTCGAGCTGCGAGATCGCGAACAGGACGTCTGATTCCGTGTTGTTTGCCCACTCGCCCGGCGTCTCGCCTTTGATCATGCGGCGTGCCCAACCGGCGGCCATCTGGCGATACCAGGCGCTGTTGTCTGTGTGGTCTATCGTGTATGCGTGCACGGTTAGACTCCTTCGTCAGACAGCACGGGCCAAAACAACGTGACTAACCGTTGCGTTTGAGTTTGCCCGTGCGTTTGGTGTAATGCTCTGCCCGCTGGAAAAGCCAGACCCCCAGCGGCAGCATGACTAAGCCCATTAAGAGCAGGGGCCAGACGTAGGTCGTCGGGGCCTGTTCGGCGGTTCCGGGCAGCAGCGCCGCCCGCATCCCTTCGAGCACATACGTCGCCGGCGAGAGTCGCGCCAGGAATTGCAGCCAGTCTGGCAACACGCTGACCGGGTAGTAGACCCCGGACACGAGCAGGAAGACGGCCTGCACGATGTTGGTCATCTGCGCGCCGCGCTCCGGATAGAGCAGCGGCAGGATCGAGGCCACCACGCCGATGCCGACGAATGACACGCTGCCCACCAGCAGGATCACGGTCGCGCTCACCAGGTCCGCATCCGAGAAATCGAGATCGAAGAAGGCGGCGATCACGACCCCGATCACGATCGTGAACAGCAGGCTGTAGACGACGGCGAAGATGGTCTGCCCCAACATCTGGTTGAAGCGCCGCACCGGGGCCATGAAGGTATATTCAATCGTCCCTTCCCAGCGCTCCCAGGCGATCATCTCGCTGATATTGTTAAAGATGCTGGCGAGAAACCGCCAGACGAGCGTTCCGATCAGCAGGTAGGTGATCAGAAAGTTGGTATCGATCTGACTCTCGCCTGTGATCTCGCCCGCGCCCGCGCCGATGAACGTCACGGAGAGCGAGTTGGCGATGGAGTAGGCCAGCCAGACCGCTTCCCAGCCCCAATAGCGCTTCATCAAGTTGAAGTTGCGGGCTACGAAGGCGTAGGACTGGCGCATTTCCAGTTGAAGACCTCGTATCATCTCTTGACTTCTCCTTTCGCCTTAGTCCAGGACCTTCTGTAGCTCGAAATCGGTCAGGTCGTCTTTCTCGACCAGTTCCTTGCCGGTCAGATCCATGAACACTTCTTCGAGCGATGGCTCGTGCCCGTTGCGGTTGATCATACGCTTGAGGCCGGTGGGCGTATCGAGCGCGACCATCTTGCCATCATCCACGATCGCGATGCGGTCGCACAGCGAGTCGGCTTCGTTCATGTCGTGCGTCGTGATCACGATTGTGGCGCCGTGCACGTCGCGCAGCTCGTTGACAAACGCCTCAACTTCGAGCTTGGAGCGCGGGTCGAGGCCGGTGGTCGGCTCGTCGAGCAGGAGCACGACCGGCTGGGTCAGGAAGGCGCGCGCGATGGCGACTTTCTGCTGCATCCCCCGGCTCATATCTTCCATCGGGCTGTTGTAGCTGCTTTCGCGCAGGCCCAGCCGCTTGAGAATCTCGCGCGCCTTGCGGTCCGCTTCGCGCCCGGAGACGCCGTACAGCCGCGCCCCATAGAGCAGGTTCTCGCGCGGGCTGAGCTTCTTGAAGAACGCCGCGTCAACCGATACCCGGTTGATGATGCGCTTGACCTTCATCTCGTCCCGAACCACGTCCAGACCGAAGATCGTGATCGTGCCCGCATCCGGCAGGAGCAGGGTCGAGAGCAGGCGGATAAGTGTCGATTTGCCCGATCCGTTCGGCCCCAGCACGCCGAAGATCTCGCGGCGGTGGACATCGAACGAGATGTGATCGACGGCGGTAACCAGTTCCTTGCCGCGCCGGGCCTTGATAGTACCGTTGCCGTTGGCGTGGTCGCCGTTTTCGGCGGGGCGTCCGCCGCGCAGCCGCCACCACCAGGGTTCGGACGCCGCGTTAAAGCGCTTCACAACGTCGTTGACGATGATCGCTGTTTCAGTTGAGGAGACGATCTGTTTCATGTCCAGATCCCCTAAGGCTAGTCCGGCTGGAACGTTGGATGATAAAGGCGCTTGACGATTGTTTCGATACGATAGTGTTGCCATGACGGCGCATGTTCCTCTTTGAATGCAGCGCACAAAAAAGCCGTGAGCGGGTGCCCACGGCTTTGGGTTTCGGATTCCGTGAAGGGAAGGGCCGAAATAAAAACCGCGGGCGTTTGCGCCCGCGGCGGTGTGTCAACTCAGGTGACGTTTACCGGCATACAGGCGCAATACGGCAAGGAACGCTGGCGTCGCCGCTAGCGAGCCGCCGAACATACATACGCATAATAATGCTGTCGAACATGTGCGCCTGTCTCCTTTCGTAGGATATCAAGTGGCAGTATAGCACGCTTTTTCGAAGGATGTCAAGAAGCAATCCCTTTAAATATTATTAAATATAATAATGCTCTCAATCTTTCACCGGCGAGATTTGCTGCCACCCTGTCAGGGTGTGATCGTGGAGCCAGCCGGCAGCCCGGCCAGCGGAGTCGCGGCCAGGACGGCGCGGCGGATCGCTTCGGCCACCACCGGCACCGCCAGCGCGCCGATCATGCTGGCATCGGCGGGGCCGGCGCTCCCGGTTGCCAGGGCGAAGATCGTGTCGCCGTCGTAAAGCGTGTGAGTCGGGTAAACGGCCAGGGCCAGCCCGTCGTGCGCCATCCCGGCCAGCTTATTGGCTTCCTCTTTGGTCAGCCGGGCGTTGGTCGCCACCACGCCGATCACGGTGTTCCCAGGGGGGACGGGCCATCCGCGTGCTATTTCCGGCAGCAAGGCGCGCGCATCGGCGAAGTGGGTGCCATCCGGCAGCTGGCGTGCCCCGGCCAGGGTCGCGCCAGATGCGGTATCGTAAACGTCGCCCATCGCGTTCACGACGAACAGCGCCGCGACCGCCAGCCCGTCGTCGAGCACCAGTGCGGCGCTGCCGATGCCCGACTTGCAGGCCAGCGCCGATCCGAGCAGCGTCCCGACACGTGCCCCGGCCCCCGCCCCGACGCAGCCTTCCGCCACCGGGCCGCCGGAAGCGGCGAGACAGGCGTCGTAACCCATCTGCGCGTCGGGCCGGATGGATGGATCGCCCACGTCCAGGTCGAAGATGATCGCCGCCGGGACAATCGGCACCACGCCGACGCGCATATCGTAGCCCACGCCGTGCGCTTCGAGATACCGCATCACACCGGACGCCGCATCCAGGCCATAGGCGCTGCCCCCGGCCAGCAGGATCGCGTGCACGTGCTGAACCAGGTGCAGCGGGCGCAGCAGGTCGGTTTCGCGCGTGCCGGGCGCGCCGCCGCGCTGATCCACGCCGCCGACGGTGTCTTCCGGGCACAGCACGACCGTGCAGCCGGTCGGGCCGCTCAGGTCGTGCGCGTGGCCGACACGAATCCCACTGATCGCCGTAAGGGTACGGTTGGAGATCGGGCCGCTGGTTTGGGGTTGGGACGGGATGCTGAGCATGGCGCGCCGCCGGGCTAGGCCGGTGAATTGTCTTCGCCGGTCAGGGTATCGTCCTCTTCCGAGTCAGCCGCCGGCAGTTCCAGGGTCGAGCGTTCCGGGTCGGAGTCGTCGGGCGGCTCCTGGTATAGCCCCAGGTCCGTTTCGTCATAGAGCAGCGGGTCGGGCCGCTGTTCTTTGGGGATGTCCTGCGCGTGCTCCAGCGCGATCACCACCACGCTGATATTGTCCTCGCCGCCGCGCTCGTTCGCCAGATCGATCAAGTCCTGCGCGATGGCTTCCGGCTCGTCGTGGCGCTTGGCGATCTCGGCGATCTCGGCGGGCTTGACGTGCCGCGTCAGGCCGTCGGAGCAGAGGATCAGCCGGTCGCCCTCGTTCAGGCTGCGGCTGTAGAGGTCCGGCTCGGTTTCTTCGACCTGCCCCAGGGCGCGATAGAGCACGTTGCGCATCGGGTGGATCGCGGCCTGCTCCGGTGTGATGTGGCCCGACGCCAGCAGCGCCTCGACAAAGCTGTGATCGTCGGTGATCTGGTTGATCCAGCCTTCGCGCCCATCGACCAGGTAGGCGCGGCTGTCGCCCACATGCGCGATCACCACCTGGTTGTCACGCACGAACGCCAGTGTCATCGTCGTGCCCATGCCGTGAAATTCCGGGTGATCGTCGGAGCGGTGGATCACGGCGCGGTTGGCCCGCCGCACGGCAAAGCGCAGCTTGTCGATGATCTCTTCCTCGTTAAGCTGGTCGAGCGTCTCGCTGCCCCGCGCCTCGCCCAGGAAATCGGCCTGGACCGCCTCGACGACCAGCCGGCTGGCTTCCTCACCGGCGACTGCTCCGCCCATACCATCTGCAACCAGGGCCAGCACCACGCCGTGCCGTGCCCACAGCCCGACGCGGTCCTCGTTGTTCTCGCGTACCTGACCCACATTCGAGCGGGCGCTGGAGCGTGCGATCAGGCGCGTATCGTCATCGATCTGTTCGGGCACGGAGAGCGCCGCGCCGCAGCCGATGCAGTAGCTCGCCAGTGGCCGGTTGAGTGTGCCACAGCGCAGACAGGTGAGCGGCGTGCCGTCGATTGGTGGTGGCAGCTTGGCCTTGGCCTCGCGCAGGTGGCGGACCAGATCTGGCTCCAGCATATCCTCGCGCCCCTGCACATAGCGGATCGCGTCTTCGACATGGCGGCGCTGGCCATGAATCCCACGCACAACGGGGGGATCGTCCAGGTTGGTCCCGCACTGAAAGCAAAATACGGCGCGTGGCAGATTTTCGTGCCCGCAGTTCGGACACGTTCGGTTTTCCATCAGCTTCTCCATCGTCATCATGCGGCCCTGCTTTTCCGATTGTACTGACACCCAAACAACACGCAAGTGTCGTCGTGCTCACAGCAGGGCACGCGTTTCTAATTATTATACGTCGTAAATCCCGGCCCGCAGCGTGTTTTTGGTCCCCGGCACACGCCCTGGCCGAGTTTGTGTTTAGCGAGTGTTGTGCCATAATTCAGACCAGCATGATAACGTCCGGCATGATGGACTGATTACTCGAAGGAATAGTGTTGTGCTCAGCTCCCGGCCCAATGTCTGGCAGCTTCAATCCCGGCGCGATATCCCGGCGCTGATCGCCGCGCTGGACTACGCCGATCCCGAAATCCGGCGGCGGGCGGCAGCCGCGCTCCAGGCCTTGGACGCGCACCAGTCAGCGCCCGCCCTCAGGCACGCGTTTGAACGGGAAACCGACCCTCAGACGCGCTCTGTGCTCACGGCGGCGCTGCAAACGCTGGAGCATCAGCCCGACCTCGACAGCCTGATCCAGACCGGCGATGTGTCCGGCCTGATCGAAGTGCTGAAGATCCGCCAGCCGGAGCACGCCATCGCGGCGGCGGAAGCTCTGGGCCGCCTCGGCGACCGGATCGCCGTCGAGCCGCTGGTGATCTTGTTCTACAACTCGTCAGCCCCGGCTGCGGTCCGGCTGGCGGCGGCTGAGGCCCTGCTGGAGCTGAAGAGCGCGCCGGCGGTCGTGACGCTGCTGGGGGCGCTGCGCCGCGATTCGTGGGAAGTCCGCCGCAACGCCGCCGCCGTCCTGGGGCAGATTCAGGCAACCTGGGCCGTCAAGCCGCTGGCCGCCGCGCTGCATGATCCCAACCCGATCGTGCGCCGGACTGCCGCCGCCGCCCTGCGCCGGATCGGCACGGTCGAGGCGGTGGCTGCCCTGCGCGCGCGGTATACCCGCGAGGGCCGCCGCGAGGAACCGGCTCCTGTTCCTGCACCTGCACCGGCACCTCTGCCTGAGCCGGAGCTGTCCGCGCCTTCGACCAAGCCTTCACTGCGGCCCCCGGCCACGCAAACCACCGCCCCGGATGCATCGGGCGAAGATGACTCCGCACCCACGCGGGAACCCGATCCGCCGGCGGCGCTTCCCGCCCAGAACAGCGAGGATCGCGCGGCCAAGCTCACGCGGCCCGTGCAAAAACTGATCGCGTTTCTGAAAGCGCGCACGGCTGACGAACGCTGAGTTTAGTCGCTGGCATCCGCCGGGGGGGATGGGCTGGTGGGCGTCTGCGGCGTGATCAGCGGCGGCTCGGACGGCAGCGGCCCTTCCGCGCCCATCATGCGCCGGATCGCGTCTAACTCTTCCTGCGAAAGGCCGCTTTCTCCGAAGGCATGGGTAAAGGCGATCTGCTGAAAGACGATCCCGGCCATATTGGGCATCGGCACGCCGCCGCGTGGCGCACGCGCGCTGAACGGCTCGTTGCCGAGCAGCATGAGGCTGGCGGCAAACGCGCCGACTCCTACCCACTGTACGTACGTCAGGCTTTCGTCCAGCAGCACATACGACAGTGTCAGGGCAACGGCGATCTCGGTGATCGCCAGCATCGTCGTTTGCAGGCTCCCAAACGTCTTTACCCCGGCAAACAACGTCAGGCGCGAGAGGGCAGTCGAGATCGAGAGCGCGCCGATGGCCCACACCGCGTCGGAGCTTTGGGGCACCCAGTGGAAATTGTAGGCCACACGCGCCATGATCACCACCACCGCCATGACCGTAATCACGTAGAGCGTCACGGTTTGGGCCGGCATCTCGTAGAGCACGCGCTGGCTGAGCACGACGGTGCCCGCAAACAGCAGCCCGTTACCCAGCATCAGGCCGACGCCCAGCCAGTGAATCTGGCCGCTGATCCCGCCGGTGATCAGCAGCAGCCCGAACAGCGCCAGCAGAATCCGCAGGCCGTCACGCCACGAGAGGGACTGCCCACCCAGGCGGGCCAGCAGCACCGCAAAGAGGAGATAGGAGCCGTTGAGAAGCTGCGCGGCTGAAGCATCGAGGTGGCGCAGGCCGTTGTAGTACATCAGCGAGCCAATGCCGTTGATTATGCCGATCACGGCGCAGCCCAGGAATCCGGCCACGTAGATGTAAGTATAGCGCCGCCAAAAGAGCGCGAAGAACAGCCACAACAGCCCGGCGGCCAGCGCAGTTCGCACCGCCGCGACCGTGAATGGGTCCGAGCCGCCGCGCAGCGCCAGCTTGCCAAAGACCGGGGCCATGCCCAGGAACATCGGCGAGAGCAGCGCGGCGATCAGTTGGGCGTGTCGGGCTGCGCGGTTGTCAGACATCGCTGGGCGTCAAACGCCTTTCCTGAGCTAGAAGGATGAGCGCGGCGGGGGCGTGATCGGCATGCTGGTTTGCAGCGGCAGCTCGATATGGAAGATGCTGCCCGGCATCGTCTTTTCGTCACATCCCTTGCTCTCGACCCAGATTTTGCCGCCGTGCGCTTCGACGACTCCCCGACAGATCGCCAGCCCCAGCCCCAGCCCGCCGCCCCGAAAGGCGGTCTTGCTGGTGGAATGAAGCTGCGTATCACCGGCAGTATAGAAGCGCTCGAAGATGTGCTTCTGGTCTTCGGGATCGATCCCAATCCCGCTGTCCTGCATGCTGAGATGGGCGCGGCCATCCTTGACGCGGGCGCGCAGTTTGATCGTCCCGCCGTCGGGCGTGTACTTGATCGCGTTGCCCAGGATGTTGCTCAGGGCCAGTTCCAGCAGCGCCATATCGGCATAGAACGGGGGCGGCCAGTCGGCTGGCTCAAAGCTGACTACCAGGCTGCGCTGCGCGATCACCTGGGCATAGCCTTTCAGCGCGCGATCCATCACGTCGGCCAGATTGGTCGGACCCAACTTGAGGTCGAGCCGCCCTGAGGCGATGCGCGAGACGGTGATGATCTCGCTGATGACGACATTCAGCCGCTCGATTGAGTCGATCAGCCCGCCCAGGCAGGCGGCGGCCTCTTCGTTCTCTTCCATCAGTTTGCGGACCGGGCCGGAAGTCTGGATCAGGCGGCTGTAGCCGTAGACGGTGGTGAGCGGTGTCCGCAGCTCGTGGGCCGTGAGCTGGATAAAATCCTCTTTGATCTGGTCCAGGCGCCGCAGGTTGCGGTTGCTGACTTCGAGCGCGCGCACGTTGGCTTCCAGCCGCTCGACCAGCTCATACTTATAGGCCTGCTGCGCGTTGGTCAGCGCGTCTTCGTTCACCTTGTCCTGCGTGCCGTGCAGATATTCCTCAATCTTTTTCAGCAGGCTGGAGACATCGACGGGCTTGGTGATATAGCCGGAAACGCCCGCCGCAAAGGTTTTGTCCCGCTCGAAGGTGTGGCTGTAGGACGTGATCGCAACAATCGGTACCGAGGCCAGCCGTGGATCGCTGCGCAGCCGCACGGTAATCTCGCGCCCACTCATATCCGGCAGGTTGATGTCAGTCAGGATCAAATCGGGGCGGTGCTTGTGCGCCAGATCGATACCATCCAGGGCGCGATCTGCGATCAGCACGTGATAGCCGGCGTGAGTCAACACGCGCTGGATCAAAATCTGGCTGGCCTTGTCGTCTTCGATATATAGGATGGTGGCTTGCGGTTTCATCGGTCGGTGTCCGATTGATAGAGACGGGTACCTTATTGTAGCGTTTTGACAATGCTTTGCAGCAAATCCTCGTCGATAAAGCCGCCTTTTTGCAGCAGGGCGTCGATCTGGCCGCTGAGCCGCTCGCGCTCACGCGGGGTAAGGTCTTTGGCGGTGAGCACGATAACCGGAATCCGACTGAGCGCTTCGTCGGCTTTGAGCGTGTCGATCACCTGGAAGCCGTCCATGCCGGGCATCATCAGATCGGTGATGATCACGTCGGGCTGGACGCGGCGCACCAGCTCGATCCCGCTGGGGCCGTCGGTGGCGATCTCGACCTGGTAGGTGTGGCGCGCCTGCAAAATGCGGCTGATCAGGCGTGCGGCGTTCACGTTGTCCTCGATCACGACCACACGGTTGATCGTCGTCTCGACCTGTTCCAGCGCCGAGAGCAGCCCTTCTTCGGGCAGCGAGATCGTGCGCCCGGCCTTCGAGACATCCACCTGGCGCGCCCACTGGTCGCCCAGGATATGCTTTTCGACCGGGAAGGTGTGCCCGGAGCAGTTGATCACGACCACGTCGTCGGGCTTGATCGTGCCGCTGCGGACCATCTTAAACAGCCCGGCGAACGCGACCGCCGTCGCCGGCTCGACCGACAGCCCATCGGCGCGCGCCAGCAGGCGCATGGCCTCGAACGCTTCATCATCGCTGGCACTCTCGGCGGCACCGCCGTGCTGCTGGATCAGCGACCACAGCATCTCATAGGCGCGGCCCGGCTGCCCGGTGCTCAGCGTGGCAATCAAGGTCTGCGGGTTGTCCACCGGAACGGCGATGCGCTGCCCGGCCTGGAAAGCCTGCACCATCGGCGCGCAACCCTCAGACTGCACGATGCCGATCGCGGGCACTTTGTCCGCCAGTCCCAGCTCGATCAATTCCTGAAAGCCTTTCGCTACCCCGATCGGCCCCATGCCGCCGCTCACCGCCTGGATGAACCAGTCTGGCGCGCGCCAGCCGAGGTCTTCCGCGATCTCGAAGGCCATCGTCTTCATGCTCTCAATCGCCGCAATCGACTTGACGCCGCGATCCAGAAAGATGCCGCGCGTCTGGGCAAAGCGGGCGGCGACGGCCTTGGTCGCGTCGTAGGTGCCGGTGACCTTGATCACCTCGGCCCCATAGAGCGCCACCTCGCGCATCTTCTCGCCGGGGACCTGGCTGGTGAGAAAGGCCCACAGCTTGATCCCGGCGCGGGCGGCATACGCAGCGTAGGCAATTGCGACATTGCCGGTCGAGGCGACGACCGCCTCGCGCACGCCCAGTTCCTGCATGACGGTCGTTGCGACTGCCGCCTGCCGGTCCTTGAACGAGCCGGTCGGCCCCTGGCGTTCGTCCTTGATGTAGAGATGTTTGAGGCCGAGCATCACGCCGAGGTTTCTGGCCTTGACCAGCGGCGTGCCGCCCTCGCCCATCGTGACGATGTGATCCGGGTTGAGCACGGGCAGCAGCTCGTGATAGCGCCACAGACCGGGCTTGCGCCGCATCAACTGCTCGGCCCAGCCGTTCCGGCGCAGCGCGTCCAGATCGTAGCGCGCTTCGAGGATGCTCTCGCCGCAGCGGGTGCAGGTCGTCTCGCGGCCCTCGTAGAGCATGACATGGCCACAGTTGGTGCAGTGCAGCGCGATCGATTTCGTCGCCGGTGAAGTCACAATAGAAATTCTCCGCTTACCTGCCCAACTGCTCGCCGATCCGGTCGAGCAAGCTGTTTTCATCCAGGCAGTCTTTGCGATACACCTCCAGCACGTCGAGCGCTGCCCGCTCCTCGGCTGTGAGGTCTTCTGCTGTCAGGGCCAGTACCGGGATGTTGGCCGTGCGGGTATTGGCACGCAGCGCTTGCAGCAGCGCAAAGCCATCTACTTCTGGCATTCGCAGATCGAGAATCACGAGATCGATCGGCGGCTTATGCTGGAGCACGTCCAGCGCTTGCAGGCCGCTGGTCACGGTCAGCACGTCGTAGCTGCCGGACTCTGCCAGCAGTTCATAGACTGCCCGCACCGTTTCGGGCCGGTCATCCACCAGCAGAATCCGGGGGCGGGCGGCTGTTTCGAGCTGCTGGAGCGTTTCCAGAAGCTGCTCCTCGGTGACATACGGCTTGGGAATGTAAGCATCGGCTCCCAGGCGGCGGGCGCGATCCTCTTCGGGGTTGAGGGTGCACACCACGACCGGCGTGGTTAACGGGCTGTTGGCCGGTTTCAGATTGCCGAGAATCTCCCAGCCGGCCCCGTTCGACAGGTTCACGTCCAGCAGCACAACGTCCGGCTCGTAGGCGGCGACCAGCTCCTCGACTTCGGCGGCGGTCGTCGTGCCAAGCACATCGTAGCCGTGCCGCGTGAGGTACTGCCGGTAGAGACTGATCATCTCGACCGTTTCTTCGGCCACCAGCACGATCCGGTTCTGGTTGGGCGACAGCGGCTCGAGCTTTACCGTTACCGGCGCGTCATACTGCTCTGGCTCTGACCCATCGGCCTGTTCGTCGGGGGACGGGCTGACGGGCACGGTGATGCTGAAGGTCGAGCCGACATCCGGCTCGCTGACGACCCAGATACGCCCGCCTTGCAGCTCGGTGAACGACCGGGCGAGCGGCAGGCCCATGCCCGTCCCCTCTGCCGAGCGCGTCAGCGAGTTGTCAACCTGCTGGAACGCCTGGAAGAGCAGGCCCATATCCTTGGCGGCGATGCCGATGCCGGTATCGGCCACCGACACCTGGATGAACTGCTGGCCGTTTTCCTGGATCGGGAAGGCCGAGACGGTGATGCTGCCCTGGGGCGTGAACTTGCTGGCATTCGACACCAGGTTGAGCAGCACCTGCCGCGTGCGGAACTCGTCGCCGTAGGCGTCGGGCAGATCGTCGGCGATCTCGGTGTACAACTGGATCGGCTTGTCCCGCGTGAGGCCGACCGCGCTGGACATCACCCCGCGCACGACGTCTTGCAGCTTGAAGTAGCCCAGCGACAGCTCCATCTTGCCGGCTTCGATCTTGGCCTGGTCCAGAATGTCGTTGACCAGCCCCAACAGGTGCTTGCCGCTCTCGTGGATCGTCGTCAGGTCCTGCTCCTGCATCTCGGTCAGCGGCCCGTCGATGCCCTTGAGGATCACGCGCGAGAAGCCGATGATCGAGTTGAGCGGGGTACGCAGCTCGTGGCTCATCGCCGCCAGGAAGTTCGTCTTCAGCTTGTCCACTTCGAGCAGGCGTTCGTTGGCGCTCTGAACCTCGGCCAGCAGCCGCGAGTTCTGGATGATGGCGGCCAGCGACCCGCTGAGCGTTTGCAGCAGGCGCAGGTCATTCTCGTCGAAGGCGTTTAGCTCATCGCTCTCCACGACCAGCACACCGGCCAGGCCCGACGCGGTATGCAGCGGGACCGCGATCACCGAGCGGGTCGTGTCGTCGCCCGGCAGGTGGCGCGGGTCTTCCGCCATGTCGCCGATCAGCACCGCTTCATTGTGGCGCGCCACCCAGCCGATCAGCCCGCGCTCCAGCGTCAGGCGCGAGAGGTCCGTTTCGGAACTGGTCGTGCCCGCGCCCGCGCCCCGGATCATACCCTCGTCGCTGCCGTCCGGCAGGTAGATGCTGGCGCTGGCGACATTTAGCGAACTGCGCAGCATCTCGACCACCTGCTGGAGCGCCTCATTCAGCTCCGGCGAGCTGGCCGCCGCCGTCGTGGTGTTGAACAGGAAGCCCATTTCCTCGGCGCGCTGGCGGGAGTCCTCGAACAGGCGCGCATTGTCAATCGCGGTAGCGACCAGTTCGGCCAGCGAAGCCAGCGCCCGCGTATCCTCTTGGGAGAACGCGCCGGGCATATTGCTCTGTACGTCCAGCGCGCCCACGATCTGCCCGCGCGCGACCAGCGGCAGCGCCATCTCGGAGCGTGTGTTGGGCAGATGGGGGTTGGGGCGGTGAACGGCATCGGGCGCGGTCGTGTCGAGCACGATCGCGGGCTGGCCGGTGCGCGTCACCTGGCCGATCACCGACTGCGATCCAACCGGCAGACTGTGCCCGATTTCGAGCAGTTTGCGCCCGGCCTCGCCGGTCGAGGCGGCAAGCTTCGCCTGCGTGCCGTCCTCGCTGATCATGAAGATCTGGGCGTGGTCGTAGCCGAACGAGTCGCGGATCAGATCGACCACCTGCGGGAACAGCACGTCCAGGCGCAGGATCGAGGTGATGGCGCGGCTGATCTCGGCGGAGGTGCTGAGCTGGCGGGCGCGGCGCTCGGCCTGATGATAGAGCCGGTAGTTTTCGAGTGAAACGGCGGCCTGGTCGGCCAGCGAGCGGTAAAGGCTGGCCTCGTCGTCGGTGTGGGCGTAGGGCTGGCTCAGGCCGAGCAGTACCAATCCGAGCGGGCGGCCCGCGATAGCCAGCGGGATCAGCGCAGCGGCGCGTGTCCCCAAAGTCTCGTGCAGCAGCCGGGCGATGCTGTCCTGCCCGGCGGCCTGCGCCAGATCGTCATACCAGACGATCTCCGGGGCGAGCAGGGCATCCCACAGGGCAAAGCCCGGCGCGCGGTAGCGCGTGCCCGGCAGATCGCCGGTATCGGCGCCCCATGCCGCCGCAATCTCGACCAGCGCGTGCGCCGGATCGCCCGGATCGCCCGCCAGTACGTACAGAATCGCGTGGCTGAGCGTCGCCGGGGCGGCGTGCTCCACGAAGGCCTGCACGATCTCCGGCAGAGCCTGGGCGCTGGCGATGGCGCGGTTGGCGCGGTAGAGCGTCGCGGTGACTTGCAGCGCCTTCTCAGTGCGCAGCAGCAGACGTTGGTTCTCGATGGTGATCGCGGCCTGGTCCGCCAGGGTCGTGATCAGGCGGCGTTCCTCGCTGGTCAGGCTGCGCGGCTGCGCAAAGCCGAGCACCAGCCAGCCGTTTGGACGCCCGCGCACGGCCAGCGGCACGCTCACCAGGGCGGCCAATCCGAGCGCTTGCAGGCACGCGGCCAGATCAGACTGCGCGTCGGCGGCCTGTACCGCCATGACCTCGCGGCTCAGCAGGTCGCCCAGCGGCGACAGATCGAGATCGAGCGCGGTATCGGGATGGCTGGCGGCCAGCTCGATCTCCGGCGTGCTGCCGCTGAAGTCCTGATCGAGGAAGATAAAGGTCCGAGCGGGAGCCAGCGCGGTAGTCTGCTGGAGCATGACCTGGATCAGCTCGTCCAGGCCGGTCGCGCGCGAGATGTGGCTGCTGGCTTCGTACAGCAGCGTCGTTTCGCGCAGGCTGTCCTGGAGCGCCTGTTCCAGCTCGTGCAAGTCGGTAATGTTCTGGAAGGCGCTCACTGCCGCCGTAACCTGGTCGTTTTCGTCCAGAATAGGTGCGGCGTTCACCAGCAGGTTGACCTGATAGCCGCCGGGATGCAGCACCGTGATATCGTCGGCCACCACCGGCTCGCCCGTCTCCAGCACGCGCGTGAGCGGCCAGTCCTGGGGCGGGTAGGGATCGTCTGTGCCGGTGCGCACCAGGGGATATGTCTGGGCGGGCTGGCGGCTGCCGGGATGCATCCCGACCCCCAGCATCTCTTGCAGGTGCTCGTTGGAGAGCGTGACGACGCCGCTGTGATCCACCACCAGCACGCCGATCGGCATGGTGTCGAGGATGGTTTGCAGGTCCTGGCGCTGGCTCTCGGCCTGATCGAACAGCCGCCGGTTCTCGGTCGCAACCGCGATCTGGCTGGCGAGGGTGGCGGCAAGCTGGATGTCGCGCTCGTCCAGGTTGGCATCATCCAGCCCGCGCCCGATCAGCAGCACGCCGGCCAGCTCGGAGCCAATCCGTACCGGCGTGACGATATGCTTGCCCCATTGTTCGAGCAGGGCGCGATCGTGGGTTTCGATTGCCGGGTGATCGAACGGATCGTTGACCAGCACGATCTCGCCAATGCGCGCCGCTTCAGCCAGGGCGTGGTGATCGCGTGCAATATCTATCGTCAGCGGCAGGGCGTGATCCGACGCGGCGGCGCATTCCAGACTCGCGCCGCCCGGTGCGATCAGCCCGAACCACCAGCGGTCGTAGTGGCCCGGCCCTGCGACGGCCTGGAAGAGGTGGCGCAGCCCGGCCTCGTAATCGCCGCCGATCTGGCTGGCAAGCTGGCCGGCTTCGGCCAGGGCACGCGCCCGGCGGGCTTCGGCCTGCGCTTCTTCAAACAGCCGCCGGTTTTCGATGGCGATTGCCAGTTGGTCGGCCAGGGCGCTGGCAAACGTGGTGAAGCTGGCCTCGTAACCGCCGGGGCGCTGGCTGCTGCACAACAACAGCCCGTACCACTGCCCACCGGCGGCAATCGGGACCAGCAGCGCGCTGTGAGCATCCTGGCGCAGCAGGTGGCCGTAGAGCGGGTGGCTGCGGGCCAGCTCGCGGCGCGCGTTAGCATAGAGATAGGGCCCATCGACCGGCAGCACGGCGGTTTCCGATAGGTCGAGCGGTGTGACGGTCAGCCGCTCGTGGGTGGCCGCGCCGGATGTGTCCGGCTGCTGGCGGCTCCAGGCATAGACATTTTCGAGATACTGCATCAGCGCGGGATCTGGCCCGGAGAGCAGGATTTGGATATGGTCGGCCACGCCCGCCGCGCCGAGCTGCTCGGCGACCATGCCGTAAATCGCGTTGAGGTCGGTGGCGCTGCTGACGATACGCGCTGTTTCATACAGGCGCTCGGTTTCGGCCAGGGCGCGCTGCGTCTGCTGGAACAGGCGCGCGTTCTCGACCGCCAGCGCGACGCGCTCGGCGACGGCGTCGAACAGGGCGCGATCCTCGTCGGTCAATGATTCTACACCGGGTCCGGCGGCGACCAGCGTGCCGATGGTTGCGCCGCGCACCTGGATCGCGGCCTGGACGCGGTTCTCTTCGAGGCGGCCCGTCCCGACCTGATCGAGCGGTACGACCTGCATCTGATCGTACAGGTAGCCCAGCGGCGCATCGCTCGCCCGCCGCGTGGCGACATCCTGCCAGCCGGTTTGAGTAAGCTGGCGGTTGAGGTCGTTGATCTCGCGCATCCGCTGACGGGCTTCTTCGAGCAGGCGCGCGTTTTCGATGGCGATCGCGATCTGGTCGGCGACGACCTGGAAAACCTGCACCATCTCATCGGTGAAAACGTCCGGCTGGGTGCTCTGCACGTCCAGCGCGCCGATAACGCGATCTTCGAGGGTCAGCGGCAGCGCCATCTCGGCGCGAGTATCGGGCAGGATTGGGTTAGGCTTCCAAGGCACCGTACCGGCCAGTGTGTCCGAGGCGATCACCGTCTGGCCGCCCGCCGTGACGCGCCCGATCACCGAGTCCGAGCCGACCGCCAGCCGGTGTTTACGCGCCAGCAGCTCGCGCCCGGCCTCGCCCGTACTCTCGACCAGCACGGCATAGTGCCGGGCATCGTCTACCAGGAACACCTGGGCGTGATAGATCACGTCGAAGCGGCGGCGGATCTGCTCGACCGTTTCACGCAGCAGCACCTCGATATCGCGCAGGCCGGCGGCGGTACGCCCGATCTGGGCCGCGATCGCCATGTCGTTCGCGCGGTCGCGCGCCTGCGTCTCCATGGCCTGATAGCGCGCTTCGAGATCGCGCTGCGAGGTCTGGAGCGCGGCGGCCATCTCGTTCATGGTCTGGGCCAGATCGCGCAGCTCTGGGCTGCCCATCGGCGGGATGCGATGCTCAAGCTGGCCGCTGCGCAGCGTTCGCGCGCCCACGCGCAGGACGTTCAGTGGGCGCTTGAGGTGGAGCCACACCACGATCGCCAGCCCGGCCCCGGCCAGCACACTCAGCACCAGCAGGATCACAGCGGTGCTGGTGATGTTCGCCCATATGGCGCTGTCAAACGGCGCGGCGTCGATGCCGATCACCAGGTTGGTCGCTTCGGCGGCCCCCAGTGGGAAGCGCAGCGCCGACAGGTAAACGGTGCCCGATCCCGGCACGTCGCGCCGGACGGTCGCGTCCATCGGCAGATCGAGCAGTGACGGGTGCGCGGCTGCGGCGGCCTGAGCGGGATCGGAGTGCGCCAGCACGCTGCCATCGGGCGCAACCCACGCGATAAACTCCACCGCGTCGTTTTGCGCCACGATGGCGGCCAGTGTATCCGGCAGGGCATCAGGCCGGTCGCCGGCGCCCGCGGTGCTCAGGCTGGTTCCAATGGCGAGACTCTGGGCGCGGGCCGCCTCGGTCAGATCGCGCTGCTGCTGCACGCCATGTGCGATCTGCAGAGCGGCTGCCAGCAGGACGAGCAAGCCGATCACCGTTACTATAATTCGTGTCAGGATACCTCGTCGTAACATCGCGTTTTACTCGCTGCTCGTCTCGGTCACAGCTTCAGCCGGCTGGCCGTTGGATGGGTTGAGCCGGATCGCAGTTTGCGGCAGGCGCAGCACCAGCCCCAGCTCGCGGACGGCGGTTTGCAGAATCTGGTCGATGTCGGTCGTGCCGGTCAGCTTGCTCGAAATCTGGTTGACCCACTGCTCGCGCTGGGTGGCACGGCGGCCCTGCTCGAACAGGCGGATATTCTCGGCAGTCAGCGCCAGCCGTGAGGTTAATTCCAGGGCGGTCTGGCGCACATATTGGGTGTAGCGCGCGCCGGGCACCTGCCACTCGACCGCGCCCAACACCTCACCGCGCAGCAGAATCGGCACGGCAAAGGTCACGGTGTCACCCTCGGCCCGATCCGCGATCTGGCCGGTAAGCATCGCTTCGCGCTGGAGCGGCGACCAGGCGTCGGCGGGCGCAGCCCCCGGACCGGCAGTCGCCACGAGGGCATCCTGTTCCTGGCCGGCCAGCGACTCCTGCCAGTTGGCGCGCGTCAGCAGCCGGTTGAGGTTTTCGATCTGCTGCAGGCGCGCATTCGATTCGGCGAAGAGGATGGCATTCTCGATTGCGATCGTGATCTGGTCGGCCATGCCCTGGAACAACCCGACATCCTGCTCGCTGAAGGCGTCCGGCGCAGTGCTTTGCAGGTCCAGCGCGCCGATGATCCGGTCGCCGCTGCGCAGTGGCAGAGCCATCTCGGCGCGGGTGTCGGGCAAAAACTCGTTGCGGCGGTGGATCGGATTCGAGGACGTGTCGAGCGCGACGACCGCATGGCCCGACGCGGTCACGCTGCCGATCACACTCTGGCTGCCGACCTCCAGATAATGACCGCGCTCTAGCAGCGTTCGCCCGATCGCGCCGGTCGAAGCCTTGAGCACGGCGCGCTGCAGCTGCGGATCGATCAAAAAGACCTGGACATGGTAGACCTGCTCGAACTGGTCGCGGATCAGGTTCACCACGTCTTCCAGCAGCGTATCCAGATCGCGGATGCTCGCCAACACGCGCCCGATCTCCAGCGTCAGCTCCAGGTTGCGGGTGCGCTCGGCGACGCGCTGCTCCAGCTCAGTAATCGAGTTGAGCAGTTGGTCGGACATTTCGGCCAGCGCGTTGTTCAAAACGCCGATCTCGTCCTGGCGGGTTGTGGGCTGCGGGCGCTCGTCCAGGTAGCCGGCTGAGATCCGGCGTGCACTGCCTGTCAGCCGTGTGATCGGGCGTGCGATGACTGCCGCGCCGAGCAGCACTGCCCCCAGCCCGATAACGGTCACGCCCAGCACAATCGCAATAATAGAGAAAAGCACGTCTTGCAGGCCCCGCGTCTGGAGCGCGTGGCTGGATGTTTCGGCCAGGAGTGTGATCTGTGGGCCGTCTTCGAACGTTACCGTTTCGTGATAACCGAGCACGTCCTCGCCCAACAGGGGGCTGTAATAGCTCGAGACGCCGTGATCGCCGCGCTGCGCCGCCCGGAAGCCTTCCGACTGGCTTGCTTCGGCCAGCAGGTCCAGCTCTGGGGCGGGCGAAATCAACTGCCCCGCGCGATTGAGCAAAAAGACGTGTGTCTGTTCCTCACTCTGTGGGAAGTCTTGCAACATCGCGTACAGGTCCGGCAGCGGACTGTCGGGCGGGAGTGCTTGCAGATTGACGGTGACGGCGAGATAGCCTGGAATCTTCGGCGTACCGCTCATATTGAAGCCGATCTGGAACGGCAGGATGACGTCGAGGGACAGATGGCCCTGCTCGCTGACGTAGATATCGGTCGTGGTCGTGTTAATGTAGGCGCTGGATTGGAGCATCGTGTCGGCGGGAGTCGTGCCGAGCAGATTCGCGCCGAAAGAGACGATGCGCGTCTCATCCTGCTGCGTGGCATCCATCAGTAGTTGGCCCGTTTCGCCAAACAGCCGCATCCGTGTCAGGCCGGGTGTGTTTGCCAGATAACGTACAATGCGCAGCTCGATCTGCCGCTCCAGTTGATCGCGCCGTTCGGCGGAGAGCGTCGTCGGAGCCAGGTAAAGATAGTTGTTGAACGTCTCGCGGTCGGCTGGCTCGGTTGACGGCAGGCGCTCGATGAGGGTTGTCAGGCTTTGGAGCGTCTGCTCGATGCGCGTGATCTCGTAGGGGCCGAGCGTCGCCAGCCGCACGCGATTTTCGGCGCGCGCGGCGTTGATACGGCGTTGGCTCACCGTCGGAGCGACGATGATGATGATTGGCAGCAGAATCGCAACGAGATAGATCAGGATCAGCTTGGCACTGATCGACCAGTTAAGAAAATTCAGGCGGCGTAGCCACATAGAGCCGGCTCCTACGCGTGCTCGTGATTCGATTCGCCGGGCAGAATGCCCAGCCGGATTTGGGTGTGAGTAGCGCCCAGCGCATCCTGGAACTGTTCGGCGGCCACTGCGAGCAGCGCTTGCAGATCGGTCGTGCCCTGCATCTGGGCCGTAACCTGGCCGACCAGTTGCTCGCGGTGGGCTGTCATCTGGGCCTGTTCAAACAGGCGCGCGTTTTCCAGGGCCAGCGCCAGCCGGTCGGCCACCGCCTCGGCTAGGTCCAGCGCGTGTGATGACCAGTCTGCACTGCCCGATCGCTGGAATTCCAGCACGCCCAGGGTTTGCCCGCGCAGCCGGATCGGCACGCCGAGGACCTGTGCGCCGTCACGCGTCTCGACCACCGCCTGCCCGTCAGCCGCCGCTTGCACCAGCTCTGCCGGGCTGTGAGCCGGGATCAATTCGCCGTTCTGCCAGATAAAGCCCGCCACACGGTCGCGGTAGTCTTCAAGATAGGTGCCCCACGCGGCACTGACCCACTGCCGGTTGAGGCGGGCCAGCTCGCGCTGCCCGGCATCGATCTGTTCGGCCAGCCGGTCGCGCTCCTGATAGCTGGCTCGCAGCTCGCGCGTCTGGCGGGCGGCGTAGATGCCCAGGGCGAGCTGTCCGGCCACGGCTGCGAGCGCGTGCTGCACCGGAATTGAGAAGGCGTCCGGCGCGCTGCTGTGCAGTTCCAGCACGCCCAGCGGCAGCCAGTCGCCGATCTGCAAGGGGCACAGTAATTCGCTGCGGGTGGCCGGCAGGAACCCGCTGCGCTGCTCTTCCGCATCGGTCGCCAGGATCAGAATCGAATCGCGCTGGCGCAGCGCGACATGGAGCGGGCTGTTGTCGTCGGGCCTGACCGCGTTTTCCTCTTCCAGCAGCCGCCGCCCGATAAAGCCTGTGCTGGCGCGCAGCACCGGCAGATCGTCGGCGGGATCGACCAGATAGAGCTGGACGTGGTAGAGGTCGAGGGCGTCGCGGATCTGCTCGACCGCCCGGTTGAGGTCCTCGCCGCTGTCGGAGAGGCTGCGGAGCGTCTGGCCGGTCTGGTCGAGGTGCTGGATCAGGTCGGCTAACTGCCGGTGCTCGTGGCGCACGGTGTCCAGGCTGCTGCTAAAGGCCACCAGCATCGACGTGTTCAGCGCGACAGTGGCGACGGAGATCGCGATTGCATAGGCGATATTGGACGTGATCGTTTCGCCAAGGGGCGTCGCTTCCATCTCCAGCATGTTCTGGATCGCGCCCGTGCCGCCGATAATCAGAGCGATAAGC
Organism: Chloroflexota bacterium; assembly: GCA_012729765.1. GTDB lineage: Bacteria > Chloroflexota > Anaerolineae > Aggregatilineales > Aggregatilineaceae > JAAYCM01. Next base: position 108,636 of record JAAYCM010000063.1, read on the forward strand.
ACCGCCAGCCCCAACAGGCGTGAGCGCGGCAGCAGCACGCCCGCCGCCATCAGGGGCAGCGTAAACAGCAGCATAAAGGGCGTATCGATCCGGTAGCTGAGGGTGGTCAGGATCGCCGCGCCGAGCAGGTCGAGCACCATCAGGTGGGCCGCCAGCGAAAGCTGCCGGCGCGTGATCAGATAGGGGATCGCCAGCCCGGCGCTGATCGTGAGCACGGCGATCGTGGTGGCCGCCGGCACGGAGAACCCGGCCAGCAGCATAAACGGCATCACCATCAGGACAAGGACGGTCCACTGCAGGCTGCCGAGCAGCAGCCGCCGCGCAAACAGCCGCTCGACCGGGCTGGAATAGAGGGCTTGCAGCCGGAAAAGATGGGTGCTCAATCGGTTCATGATGACTGATCCTGGCCTTGCTCACCGGACGGATGCTGGCCGTTCGGCGGGGTGCGATCGATCTCCGGGCTGAGAGCGGCAAGCTGGATTCTGCCCTGCTCGGCACTGAGCGCCTGCCCCAGCGCGCTGACGGCGGTCGCCAGCACGTCCTCGACCCGGTTTAGACCTTGCAGCCGGGCGCTGATGCTGTTGATCTGCTGCTCGCGCTCCGCCGCGACGTGCGCCTGCTCAAACAACCGCGCGTTTTCGAGGCTGAAGGCCATGCGCTCGGTCACGGCCTGAAGAATGCTGCGGACCTCGGTCTGGCTGCGGATACCGTCCAGGCGCACCTCGATCGCGCCGACTGCCTCACCGCGAATGGTGATCGGCATCGCCAGCACCTGCTCGCCGCCTTCCTCGTGGCTGACCATGCGCTGGCGCGTCATGGCCTGGCGCATGGCGCGCGTCCACTCGACCGGACCGGAGCGCACCTCGTCCCCCACCAGCTCGACTCCGAACTGGCTGGCGTCCTGCTGGAGCACGTATTCCTGCCACGACTGGCCGGTAAGCTGGCGATTGAGGCGCTCGATCTCGCGCAGGTTCGTCTCGCTTTCAAGGAACATGCGCCGGTTTTGCATCAATCCGTGCTGCTGGGCCTCGAACAGGCGCGCGTTGCGGATTCCCTGGCTCAACTGGACCGCCATCAGGCGCATTGCTTCCAGGTCTTCGTCGGCAAACGCGCCCGCCCGCAGGCTGAGAATATCCAGCGCGCCGAGAGCACGATCGCCATCCAACAGCGGGATCGCCAGCTCGGAACGGATGCCGGTCAGCAGCGCCGGGCTGCGGTAGGGGGTGGCGGCCAGGTTGGGCACGTTGAGAACCTGGCGCGTGGAAAGCACTTCGCCGACCACCGTGCGCGAGTCGATCGCAACGCGGAAGCCCTGCGCGAGAAGCGCCTGTCCGGTTGGCCCGGTGCTGGCGGCCAGGTTCGCGTAGTCTCCGGCGCTGTCCACCAGGAAGATCTGCACATGGTAGAACGCGAAACGGTCTTGCAGCACCTCAACCGCGCGCACCAGCAGCTCGTCGGTGTCGAGAATCTGCGCGAGCATTGGCCCGATCTCGGCGGTGGCGCGCGTCTGGATGGCGGCCCGGTTGGCCCGCCCTAGCGCGCGCTGCAAATGCCAGCTAAACATCCACAGCAGCAGCGCCGCCAATGACAGCATCCCCGCGCTGAGCAGCGCCTGATAGAGCACTTCGCCCAGCGGCTCCGCTTCTGCTGCCAGATGCCCTTCCGCTTGCAGATAGGCGGTCAGCGGCAGCACGATCCACGACGCCAGCGCGATCAGGCCCATGCCGCGCGCGCCGTAGATCAACCCGCAGTAGGTCAGCACCAGCGGCAGCAGCAGGATCGGGCCGGGCGCGATCCCCTCGATCAGCAGCGTCGCCAGCGCCATCGATCCCAGCAGCAGCGCGATCAACACAGCGGCCGGCCCGACATAACCGTGTTTGGTATGCCACAGCGCCGCCAGCGCCCAGATCGCGACCAACAGCGCCCCGAACTTGCCATAGTCCATCCACGGGCCGGAGCTTTCGACCTGCAGGGCGCTTGCGAGGACCAGATAGAGTCCCACCGCCAGCGACAGCCCGGCCAGGCTGGTGCTCAACAGCACCAGCACCCGCGCCCGCGCTGCCTCAGCCGGATCGCGGTAGTCGTACTGCACGGTAAACAGGTAGCGGAGCAGGCGGTTCATCCCTGGCTCCTTTCGCGTGATGCTCCATTCGAGCCTGGCGCGGGACCCAGCCGGATCGTCACCTGCTGCGCGGCCAGGGTTTCCTGTAAGTGCCGCGCCGCGCGCTGGATGATCGCATCGACGCCGGTCGCGGCTTGCAGGTCGGCGCTGATGTCGTTGAGCAGGGCCTCACGTTGGGCGACGCGCTGTGTTTCATCCAGCAGCCGCCGGTTTTCCATCGCCATGCCGAGCCGCTGCCCCACCGCGCCGACCAGTTCCATCACCCCATCGGGCAGATCGGCATCCGGGGCCAGCTCGAACTCCATTGCGCCGATGACCTCGTTGCGCACGATGATCGGCAGCGCCACGATCTTGTGATCGCTGCCCTCGGTCGTGATCGCCTCGTGCTGTGCCATAGCCTGTTGGAGCGTGCTGGTCCAGTCGGCGGTGGCGGTCGTCTGCCCGGAGTCGAAGTCGAGTGTCATGGCGGTGGATTCAGCCTGCAAGTGCAGATAATCGCTCCAGGCGCGGCCCGTAAGCTGGTAATTGAGGTGCTCGATCTCGCGCAGACTGGTCTGCGTCTGCTTGATGAGCGCCTGATTCTCGCGCAGGCTGCGTTGGGCAGCGTCGTGAATGTGCAGCCCTTCTAATGTGACTGCGAGCTGCCGCGCGATCGCTTGCAGCAGCGCCGTGTCACCCTGATCGAAGGCATTGACGTGCTGGCTTTGCACATCCAGCGCACCGATCACTTTAGCGTTCGCCAGCAGGGGGATCGCCAGTTCGGTCCGCATGGCGGGCAACAGCGGGTGCGGCTTGTGGATCGAATCGGCGTGCATGTCGGGGATATGCAGCGGCATCCGGTTGAGCGTGACCCGCCCCACGACGCTCAGCCCGCCGATATCCAGCCGGTGCTCCTGAGCCAGCAGCCGCTCTCCCGCCGGGCCGGTGGCGGCTTGCAGCAGGGCAAAGGGGCTGCCTGGCTCGACCACGTAGATTTGCACGTGATGCACCGCTTCGAAGTCGCGTTCGATCGCGGCGGCGGCCTGATGCAGGATATCTTTCGGATTTGCGCGGTCGAACAGGCCCTGAGCCGCAAGCTGGCCGATCTCGATCAGGTGTTGGGCGCGGTCCTGCGTAGAGCTGCGGCGGGCGGCGCGCTGTGCCCCGTAGGCGACCAGCGTTGTCAGGGCGGCGAGTCCCGCCGTCCAGAGCAGCGCCACGAGCGCCATCCCGACGCGCCCGGCTCGTTCATCACCGGGCAGATCGCCAAAATCGTGCAAGGCTCCGGCCACGAGAATCGCACCGGCACAGGCGGCGATGGCGGCGCTTTCACGTGGGTGGAGCAGCAGCCCAGCAGTTGCCACGCCGAGCCACAGCGCGATCCAGCCTTCGGGGGCGTTCCAGTCGCGCCCCAGCGCAAAGAACAGGCCGGCGACCAGCATCAGCGCGGTCAGGATGCCGGCGGCGGCGCGCAGCTCGCCCCGGCGGGTCAGGACCCAGGCCAGCACCACCCCGCCCAACAATGGTACCTGGATCAGGGCGGCGGCGGTCTGGCTGGTCTGCATCAGATCGGCGGTGCGCTCCAACAGGCCGGGGACGAGCAGCACCAGCCGTGATACGCCGAAGATCAGCGCGCTGACGTACAGTGCCAGCGCGCGCTGCCGGTCCAGCAGGGCAGGATAGGGCGAGAGCGAGACAAGCGAAACAAACAGTTGGCGCATGGCGACTTACTCGTCTGATTGGGACAGTCGGACGCTGACCGGAGCGGGCGTTGGCTGGAGCCGCACCCGCGCGCGCCGCGCGCCGAGCACCTGTCCCAGGTCTTGTACGGTTTGCTGGAGCATATCGCGCAGCTCGGTGTGCTGCTGCAGGCGCGACGTGATGGCGTTGAGCGACTCTTCATACTGCGCGCGGTGGCGGGTGAGGCTGAACTGGCGCGCATTCTCCAGCCCGATCGCGATCTGGTTGGCAAGCTGCTGGGCCAGGGCCAGATCGGTCGGGGTGTAGACCCGCGCGCGCCGGTGCGCGATGGTCAGCGCGCCCATCACCCGTCCGCCCACGACCAGCGGTGCGATCAGGGCGGCATTCAGGCCGCGCCCGACCAAGTCGGCGTGGTCCGGATAGGCGGAGCTGCGCAGGTCCGCTACCAAAATTGGCGACTGGGTCTGGGCGACTTCCTGCACGCTGGTCCCTTCTGCCGGCTGTTCGCCCTCTTCTGGATCGTTGTCCAGCCTGAGCGTGATCAGGCGCATCCGGGTTTCGCCGGGCCGGTAGAGCGCGATCCCAACCTGATCGGCGGGCAGCAGACTGGGGATAATATCGACCACGCGCCGCAGGATCGCGGCCTCGTCGAAGGTGCTCGTCACCATACGGCCAAAGGCGGCGCTGCGCTCTAGCAGGTTGGCCCAGCGCTGAATCTCGACAAAATATTCCATATTGCGCAGCCCGACCGCGATCTGGCTGGCGATGGTCTGCGCGACGCGCGTTTCTTCCGGCAAAAACGAGCCAGACTGCCCACTCGCCAGCACCAGCGCCCCGATCAGATCGTCCTGTATCCGCAGCGGCGCGAGCAGCACTGCCGGGGCGCCTAACATCTGGAAGCGTTCCAGGTTGGGGCCGAGCAGCTTGTCGCCGGATGATTCCAGCGGTGCGAGCACCAGCGGCTCGCGCGAGGTTTGCAGCCGCCGGTAAGCCCCGAAACCGTGCAGCGCCAGCAGCGTATCGCCCCCCAGCCGAGCGGGATACTCCGCGACGAGATTCCCGGCGGCGGGCACCTGATCGAAGCGCACGACCGCCGCATAGCCGGAGTCGAGCGCCTGGGCGATCTGCTGGCAGGCGGCCTGCAAGCTGTCGGCGCTGGTGGGCTGGGTGCTGATCTGCCAGGATACGTGATACAGCGCTTCGATAAGCTGCGCCTGCCGGGCCAGACGCTCGCCCTGCTGCTGGAGCTGTGTCTGAAGCGCCCAGCGCTGTGCCGCCGAATCGATCTGTCCGGCGAGCCGGTAGAGCAGCCGGACTTCGGCGCGAGTAAACAGGTGCGGTTCGGGGTAGGTGACGGCGACAGAATGGCTAAGCTGGCCGTCGTGCAGCACCGGGATCAGCGCCAATGCCCCCACCTGTTCCCCGGCCAGTGACTCCCGCACCGTGTCCGGCAGGCTGGTGTCGGCCTTCACGTGATTGATCAACAGGGCCTCGCCGCCGGTCAGGTGAGCGTGTATGGCGGGCTGCTGGTGGGCGAGCGTTACGGCCTGCCCCAGGTCGGCGCGCGCTCCGTCCGCACCAACCGCAGCCAGCAGCAGCGGGGATACATCCGAATTGAGCGCCACGATCGCCACCCGGTCGGGCTTCGGCTCGAAGTGCGGAAGCGCGGCCTCAAGCAGGCGCGCTGGCTCGGATGCGGGCTGCACATCGTCGCTCAGCCGGCACCACCGCCAGGCTTCGGCCAGCGCCTGACTCTGGACCTGCACGCCGAGCGTATAGGTGAGCACCTGTGCGCGGGGAAGCTGTTCGTCGCTAAGCAGATCTGCGATCCACAGCAGACCGAGCAGATTCTCGCCGGGGATCAGCGGCAGCAGGGTAAGCTGCGCGATGCCTTCGGCGGCCAGCGCATCGCGCGTATCTGAGCTGAGGGTCAGATTGCTGCTGGCATCGGCGATGACGAGCGGCTGCCCGGTTTGCAGCGCGGCCAGCAGCGGGCGGAAGCGGTAAACGGACCAATCGGTAAGCTGTGCGCCGGGCGGATCGTCCCCGGCCCAGGTCAGGCTGTGCACGCGGGCGATTGTGTCGCGCTCATACTCGTAGAGGTCAAGCCCCAGTGTTTTGTGGCCCGGCTCCAGCTTAGCAGCGGCCCGCAGCAGGTCTTCGGGCTGAGGATCGGCCTTGCCGGGCTGGTTGGCGAGGCTGCGAAGCAGGTTGAGACAGGCGGCGGAATCGCGGAATTCTTGAGGGCTAGCCATTGGTTAAACCTTTTACGGATTGGGTCATCGCACCCTCATTAGCTCTCCCAAACCGGCTCGCCGGCAAGTATGCGGCGGAGCTGGTCTGGAAAAGCCTGGCTGTCGAGCGGTTTGAGGAGCAGCCCATCGAAACCGGCCAGCTCCATTTTGCGGGTCTGCACCTGGTAATTGCGGGACTCGATGGCGACGATGCGCGCGCCTTGCAGCCGAGGATGGGCACGCAGCCAGGTAAGTGTTTCATAGGCTTCGGGGCTTGGATCCGGCAGGTCCAGCAGCATCAGGTCGAAGGGCGGGGACGTGTCGATAAACTGGATCAACTGCCAGGGGGACGTCTTCCACTCGCAGCGTGCGACGCCCATCTGGGCCAGCAGGCGCGCCATCTGCACGAAGTCCGGCACATTGTCTTCCACGACGAGCACCCCGGCATCAGCGGGCGCGAGAGCGTTGGGTAAGTCGGATTCCGACGGCACGGTCATGATGACCTGCTCCTTATATAAGCGAGCACCTGATCAGGAAACCGATCGACATCAATCGGTTTGGAGATGAAGCCGTCACAGCCGGCATCCAGCGTGCGGGCCTGCACATCGCGCATCACATTGGCCGAAACCGCGACGATTGGCACCGCATCCAGCGCCGGAATCTGCCGTAGCCGGTTGGTGGCGACCAGGCCGTCCATATCGGGCATATTCACGTCGATAAGGATGATGTCGGGGATAACCTGCCGGGCCAGCTCGATCCCTTCCTGAGCGCTGGTCGCTTCCACCGTCTCGAAGCCCGCAGCCTGAAGCACGCGCCGCACCAGCATTAAATTATCAAAATTATCCTCAATATAGAGCACACACGGGGCCATCCGGCGTCTTTCCCTGGTTCAACTAAGTTGCCGACTAGAATTAATGCCACAAGTATTCATTTATTGTAGCATAGTTTTGGCTTTACGATACGTTTACGAAATTTTTCATATTTACGGCTTTTCGGGCAGGAGTGGGTCGTCCTGAGCGGCGACAGAGCGGTCGTCATCCGGTGGCATGTCGTCCGGCCCGGAAGGGGATTGTATGGGGCGAGCGCCGGCTGCGCTTGTCTGGCGGCCAGTGGCGGTCTTCTTCGCTTCGCCAGCCGGGCCGGGGTGAACGTCGGACGGGCGGAGCGGGCGCGTTGGCACGCGGTGCGGCGAATCGGGATCGTGGGGCAGGACCACCTGCTTCATGCGCGGAATTTCGGGGAGTTCGGGGATGGGGGGCGGGGCGTCGTCGGGCGGGGCCTGGGCTTCCCAGGCTTCGGTGAAGTGGATCACCCAGGCCAGCTCGGCTTCGAGCATGGCGGCCTGGTGGCTGAACATAGCCTGGACATAGAACGGGGCCTGGTTGTTATCCTGGAGCCGGCTGAGGCGCTCCTCAGCCTGTGCCAGCCGCGATTGCAGTTCCTGGCGGTAGGCGATGAAGGCGGTGCGAATCTGGGAAGGCCGCAGCACATGCAGATTTGCCAGCCCTAGCTCGAAGCCGTTGGCGTGCTCGCGCGGCGTGCTGAGCAGGTCGGCGACGGCGGTTTGCAGCACGCCGAAGCCCGCCGGGGTGATCTGATACTGGCGGCGGGTCAGGCCATCGGCCTGCGGACTGCCCTGGCCGTCGATCAACCCCTGCCGCTCCAATTTTTCGACCACATAATACATCGACGAAACGCCGATATTCGTCCAGGCGCGCAGCCCGCGTTGGGTGATAACCGTTTGCAGGTCGTAGCCGTAGATCGGGCCTTCCGCGATAATGCTCAGGATCGCCAGTTCTGCGTCGGTCATAGCCGCCTTTTCCCTTTACCCCAGGTGCCGAAGCCAGGCGCGTGAAATCGCGCGTTAGCTGTGTAGAGTACACGAGGGCGCGAAGGGAGTCAATCGGGGGCAACGCCGATTCTGCTCCCGGCCAGAGCATCGGGGAAGCAGCGGATCAGGGGCAGGGCGTCTCAATCGCGTCAGCAGCCGGCGGCGGCAGATCGGGCACGCCGCCCCACTGCGTGACGGCGAAGCTTAAAGTCTGCCCATATGCCTGTTCCGCGTGATAGTAGGTGCTGTCGAAGCGCAGCAGCGCGCCGGTTTCATCGTCGAGCGCCAGATCGCCCGCGAGATCGGGTGATTCGGGTGCGTCCAGCGCGGCAGGCCGCGCGTCATCGTCGTAAGCTTCGAGGATGTCGAGCGCTTCTGGCACTTTCGATTCGAGTGTGTAGCGTGTGGCGGACCGCCCGGCGACCGCCTCCTCGCCGTCCTCACTCACGACCGAGAGAAGCTGCGTGCCCGCCTGCCCCAGCGCGTACTCCGCGAAGCCGCTGCCGATCCAACTGCGGATCAGCAGGCTCTCGCTGCCGGCTTCGTTAGCGCAGCTATAGCGCCCGTCCTCGACGCGATAGAGGCTGCCCGGCTGGTCGGAGTCGCTGGCTGCCAGATAGTATTCCGCGCTGTGCTCTGAGGTGGTGACGCGCAACTGGGCGCTGCCGGCGGAGTCTACCTGCATCTCGATTGAGATGTCCCGCGCCGGCTCACCGTCAAACTCGCCGGGAGCCGCTGCCGGGCCTTCGATCAGGTGCAGCGCGGCGATATAGCCATTCTGGGCGGCCAGCGCATCCAGCCCATCGGTGACGGTCTGCCACGCGCCATCCGTATCGATTGCTTGCAGCAGCCCGACCGCCTCATCCACGCGCTCCACGCGATCGCGCACGTCGTCAGTCGATCCACACGCCGACGCCGCCAGCGCCAGCAGGCTGAGCGCAATCCAGAGAGTCCGTCGCCACATAGGAACCAAACCTCGCTCTGTCTGATATATGTATCCGGCACGTTCGTTTTTCATATGATTGCAGGGGCCTGTTGTTGCAGATTGATCTATTCGTTTGTACACTCTCACCGATTTCGGCAACTCCTAAGGGTGGGCGCTAGGATGATTGGTCAGAAGCTGAATAACCGCTACGAAATTCTGGAGTTGGTCGGCGAGGGCGCGACCGCTGCCGTCTACCGGGCGATGGATACCCGGTTGGAACGTATCGTGGCGGTCAAATCCCTGCTGCCCTATGTCGATAATACCACCCGCCAGCGGTTTCAGCGGGAAGCGCTCTCAGCGGCACAGCTGAACCATCCCAACATCATGGCGATCTACGACGTCGGCGGCGACGAGCGCCAGCCCTTCCTGGTGATCGAATATGTCGAGGGACGCCCATTATACTCATTCATCCCGGCCACGTCCCAGGATGTCGTCAACTATGGCCGCCAGATCTGCCTGGCGCTCGACTACGCGCACAACCAGGGCATTATCCACCGCGACATCAAACCGGCCAATATCCATATCACATCCAGCGGGCAGGTCAAGATCATGGACTTCGGCCTGGCGATCACGGGCGAGATGAAGCGCCTGACCGCGCTGGGACGTATCATCGGCACGCCCGCCTACCTCTCGCCCGAACAGGCCCAGGGCCTGCCCCTGACCAGCCAGACCGACATCTATTCGACCGGGGTCGTGCTTTACGAGCTGGTGACCGGCGTGCTGCCCTTTGATGCCGACGACATCAGTGTGCTGCTGCTCCAGCAGGTCAAGAAGTCGCCCAAGCCGCCGCGCGAGCTGGCCGAGCATATCCCGCCGGAGCTGGAGAGCGTGATCCTCAAGGCGCTCGCCAAGCAGCCCGAAGCCCGTTTCGAGACGGCGGGCGATATGGCGGATGCGCTGCTCGCCAGCCTGCATCCTGCCGCGCCAACCGAAGATGCCGCCGTGCGGATTCAGACCGGCCCCCTCACCGAAGACCTGGCACCGGCCAGGGACGAGGCCGCCCGGCCACCGCTGCGCGTGGCGCTGGCCGATGATCACCGCATCCTGCGTACCAGCCTGGCGATGTATCTGGACGAGAGCGAGGGCATCGAGGTCGTAGGCGAGGCGGATGACGGGCATCAGGCGTTGGAGCTGCTGCGCGAAAAACAGCCCGACGTCCTGCTGCTCGACCTCAATATGCCTGGCATCGGCGGCCTGGAGATTCTGCCGCAGATTCGCGAGACGTGGCCGGATATTAAAGTCCTGGTTCTGAGCGGGCGCGACGAAGATCAGTACATCATGCGGGCGCTGCGGGCCGGAGCACACGGCTATATTCTGAAGACGGCGGGTGAGCGCGAGCTGATCCAGGCCGTGTTCGACGTGGCCGAGGGCAATCTGATCCTAGGGCGTGGCGTGGCGGAGCGCGTGGTCCAGGGTTTGATGGGCGGCGGCAGCCCAAACGCGAAGGTGTTGGGCGAATTGGAGCGCGCGATCCTGATCGGCATCGCCGCCGGACTGACCAACGACCAGATCGCGGAACGGCTGCGTATTGATCCACAGATCGTTACGGAGCAGTTGATGCAGCTTCTTGATCGTTTGGGCGTCAAGTCGCGGACCGAAGCGTCCCTGGTCGCGCTGCGCGACGGCCTGATCCTGCTCGAAGACCTGCATAACTTCTAGACGGCGCGCGGGGGCCAGCATGACGACCCTGAGAGGCGTGCTCGTAGCACAAACCGCGGCGTGGCGCATCCCGCGCTATGCCGGGGATATGCTGTGGGTGCAGCACAGCGAGCAGGCCGCACCGGTTGCAGATGATCGCGGTGCGTATGCGCTCGACGTTCCCGGCGGTGCTCCGGCGGCTGAGGTGCAGCTGGTATGGGGCACGACCGGCGGCCCGCCGCTGGCGATCTGGCAGCAGCCGGCAGGCGACGAGCCGGTGTCTGTCGGATGGCAGGGCGACGTCACGATCGGTGGGTTTGTCGAGCGGCTGCATGTGCTGGAAGCGCACGATCTGGAACTGGTGATCGCGGAAGTCGAAGGGGGACTGCTGCTACAAGCGGCAGGCAGCCTGCCCACACTGGCGCAGATGCAGCGCGCACCCTTTCGCCGCACCGACGAAGCCGATCAGCCTGCCACACCCGATTACACCTATTCCCTGCTGGCCCTGGCCGACTCCGTTTTTGCCGAATACCTGCATCATGCGCTGGTGAGCGAGCTGGCGATCGAGTGCGTGGCCCGGCTCGGACCGGATGAAGGCCGCTGGCACGCGATCGTGGGGCTGCCGCTGCTGGTCGAGCGCGTGACGCTGCTCGCGCCGGGGCGTTTCCGCGCCCGCTAGTACTGCATGTCCTTGCGATCAACGCCCCGGTGTGGGGCGTTTTTTGATCTGTGCGCATCAGCCGGTGGCCAGCGACGCGATGGCGTATTCGGCCAGCAGCTCACCTGCGGGCGGGGCGGCACTGCCGTAGATCATGCGGGTGCAGCGGCGGACGCGGCGCAGGTTGTGGTCGCCCGCCAGGATCAGCGCGCGCCCGTTCTGGTTGGGGATGTTCAGCGTGAGGGGCTGGCCCTGAAGCTGTTCCAGCGCGACGAGCAGCAGCCGTTCGGCGGCGTCGGGGCTGCGGCTCATCCAGGGGCCGAGGTAGATTCCGCGCCCGGTGCGCCGCCCCAACAGGTAGCCCTGCGGCCCGTCACGCGTCGCATCCACCCAGGCCAGATCGGGAAATTCACCTAGTAACCGCTCCAGGATGTGCCGCCGGTCGAGGCCGAACAACTGCCGGTCGAGGTCCAGCACGGCGGGCACGTCGGCGGGAGCCAGGCGGCGGGCGCGCGGGCCGAGATAGGTGCTGGCGCGGCCTTCCCAGCGGTGGATCGTTTCGAGCGGGCGGAAGCCAAGCTGCTCGTAGAGCTGCCGCCCGGCGTCGGTCGCGTCGAGCATGATTCGCTCCACATCGTGCGCGATCAGGTAGTCCAGCGCGGCGCGCATAAGCTGGTGTCCGAGGCCCTGGCGCTGGCGGTCGGGCGCGACGATCAGCTTCCCGATCCAGCCCAGGGCGGTGCCATAGGGCGTGGTCGTGACGGTCCCGATCAGCCCGCGCTCCGCCTCTTCGACCACAAAGCAGCCTTCCGGCGACCAGAACAGCAGCCGTTCCCATTCCGGGATCGCCGTGTCCCAGCCGATGCGCTCCGACAGGTCGGCAGCCGCCGGGATATCGCTGGCGGTCATCAGCCGCAGTGTGCGTTCCGGCTCGTGCCGGGGTTGGTAGCGATCCTGCCAGTACATGGTTGGCCTTTGCGCTGTAAGCAGACCTGCAAGCGGATAAGAAGACAGCAAGGCGTACCGGAATACGCCCTGCTGCTCATAACATCAAACGGCTGCCGCACCGGGGCGACAGTTACTGCGGCGTCGGCGTCAGCGTCCAGGTCGGTGTGAGCGTCGGCGCTTCGGCCTGCTCCTGGATCGAGATCGAGCCATCGGGCGCGGGCGTGCTGCCAAAGCCGGGCTGAGTCGGGGCCAGAGTCGGCGTCGGCAGGCTGGTTGGCGTGGGCGTCGGCAGCGGCAGGCGCACCGTGATATGCACGTCGCGATGGACGCTGCGCCCGTAATTGTCGATGCCGATCAGCCGGATGGTATACGGACCATCGGCGGGCAGTTGGCGGGTGTCGAACTCGCCCAGGACCGACTCGCCCTCTGGCCGCTGCCCCGTCTCGACGATCACCGGCTGGCTGAAGGCTTCGGGATTGTGCCCGGTCCCATAGCGGATCTCGTAGCGATTGAACTGCGGCATACTGACCGCGCCGCGCAGCGTGATCGTGCCCTCGACCGTCTGGTTTTCGCCGGGCGAGCTGAGCACCAGGATCGGGCGCGCCTCGTTGGGATCGCAGTAGTCGGTTGGCGGCGGCGAGAGCGGCGGCACCAGTCCGCGCGCGGTCGCCCATTGGTTGCCGCCCGCCGAATTATTGACCCAGTCGTAGGCGGTGGGATCGTCCAGCACGAGATAGGTGCGCGTCTCCAGCCAGTCGCGGCAGTGATCGTTGACCAGCCGCCCGGTATAGCCATCGACCTGCAATTCCTGGAACAGACTCTCCGACGCCTGGGGCGGCGGCGCACTGGACGCGAAGATCTCCCAGTAGGTGCCGCCCAGACACGTCCCCGACGACGGCAGCGCCCCGGAGTCCCGGCAGACTTCGGCCTGGATCAGCCCGTCTGGCGGGTTGAAGTCCTGAACCGGCTGGCCCTCGTGGGCCTTCTCCATGACCGCATTCCAGATATGCGCCGAGCTGCCCCAGCCGGTGATATTGCCCATCGGGTGGTTATCGGTGTTGCCCATCCACACGCCGACGACCATCTGCGGGGTATAGCCGACCGTCCAGGTGTCGCGGTTGTCGTTGGTCGTGCCGGTCTTTACGGCGGCGATGCGCCCGTTGGTCAATTCCAGCGGGAAGCCGCGCCCGAATTCGGCGGCGCGCGCCTCGTTATCTGCGAGGATGCTGGTGAGCAGATAGGCGTACTGCGGCTCGACCACCCGCATCCCTGCCGGGCTGGTGTCGGCGCGATAGACCTCGTTACCCTGGTGATCCTGGATATACACAATCGAGTAGGGATCGACGCGGCGGCCATTGTTCGCCAGCATGGCATAGGCCGAGGTCATATCGAACAGCCGCACCTCGACCGCGCCGAGCGCCGTCGGCAGACCGGCCCCGCGCTCGACCGGATCGCCCAGCGGGAAGCGCAGCCCGATCCGCTTGGCCAGCTCGGTGAAGCGTTCCAGCGTGACGAATTGCAGCGTCTTCACCGCCGGGACGTTGAGCGAGTTGGCGAGCGCGTTGCGGACGTTGACCGGCCCGCGAAACATCAGGTCGAAGTTCGTCGGCGCATAACCGTTGAAGTTCGTCGGCGTGTCCCAGATGATGGTGGCGGGTGTCCAGTAGTCCTCGTCGCCCTGGCGCTCCAGCGCGGCCAGGTAGACAAACGGCTTGATCGACGAGCCGGGCTGCTGGGCGGTGAAGGCCACATTGACCTGCCCGTCAATCTCCTCGTTGCTGTAGTCGGCGCTGCCGACCATCGCCACCACCGCGCCATCCGAAGGCCGCATCGCCACCACCGAGGCATTATCCACGTCGAAGCCGCGTGCGTTCACTTCGGCGAGCGTCGCCGTGACCGATTCCTCAGCCGCGTTCTGGATGTTCTCGTCCAGCGTGGTATAGACGCGGAACCCGGCGCTGTAGATCGCCTGCGAGCCGTAGGTATCTTCAAGCTGCTGCCACACGTAGTTGACGAAGTGCGGGTGGCGCGCCCGGAACTGCGGCGGATTGTAAGCCTGTGTCTTGACATAGGCGATGTCGAGCGTCAGTTCTTCCGGCGCGGCCATGTCCGGCGTTTGATAGTAGTAGATCGGGTCGCCGCTGCCGGTCATGCGCGCCGTAACGCACAGCGTCCCGCCGTTGGGAACGGCCCAGCGCGTGTGGTCCTCGTGCTCGATGGTGATACAGCCGGTACCGTTGGCCTCAGACATCAGGCGCAGCACGTCGTCCATACGGGCCATCGCCGCCTCGCGGTTGATGACCGGATCGTATGCCGCCGGGGACTGCGGCAGCCCGGCCAGGAACGCCGCCTCAGCCGGGTTCAGCTCGCTGGCCGACTTGTTGAAGTAGGTTTGCGCGGCGGCTTCGATCCCGTAGGACAGGTTGCCGTAGAAGATTTCGTTGAGATAAATCTCCAGGATTTCGTTTTTGGAGTATTTGCGCTTGATCTCCGACGCAACGATGACCTCGACGATCTTACGCTCGGTGGTGCGCTGCGAGGCGAACTCGGTATCGAGCACCAGCGCGCGCGCCAACTGCTGCGTGATCGTGCTCGCGCCGGATACGGTGCCGCCCGCTTGCAGGTTTTGGACGGTGGCGCGCACGATGGCGAACACGCTGAAGCCGGGGTCAGTGTAGAACGTCTCGTTCTCGGTCGCGATCGTGGCGTGCAGCAGCCAGGGCGAAATCTGATCGAGCGGCACGGATTTCCGCTGGCCGGAGTCTGCGTTTTCCAGATTGCTGAACTCGGCCAGCAGTGTCCCGGAAGCGTCGTAGATTTCGGTCGTCTCGAAGTTGGCGGCCCGCTCGCTGAGCGTGTTGACCGCGCCCTGATACTGGTTGACCTTGTAGAAGTAGTAGCCGACCATACCGACCAACACCAGCAGCGTGAGCGCCATCCCGCCGACCACACTCAGGACCGCGAAGCGGATGCCCCACTTGGTGTAGGTGCTGCGGTTGCGCGACATCCCCAGGGCGGCACTGTAGTCCGGCTGCGGGAATTCGCCCATCTTGGGTCGGGGGCGGCTGACCGCCGCACCGGGCGCGGCGCTGACGGATGTGCCGATAGCTGCACCGACGGGCGGGATGCCGTGCGTCACGGTCTGATCGCTCACCGGATCGACGCGCCCGGCTTCCTGCGTTTCGCGCGCATGTCCGACGGCGTGCGGCATCGTCTGTTGCATGGCGTCGGCAGCGTCGGGCCGGGTGGGCTGCGTCAGCCCTTGCCCCTGATCGCGCACCGGGCGCGAATATTGCAGAGTGTTGGCCTCAGATTCCAGCCCCTTGGGCACGGTCGGCGCGTCGGAACGGCGCAGCGGCTCCATAAACGCGGCGCTGGGCGAGACCAGGGTCGCGCCGACATCTTCCTGCGAGACGCGCGCCGGCAGGGGCAGATCGTCGTTCTCGAACTGGACCGGCCCCGGAGCGGTGCCGGGCGTCCCGCCGCTATCGACCACCTGCTGGAGATCGGTTTCGGTGCGCACGGCGCTGCCGCGCACGCGGCGCTCGTCGTAGCCGGGCGGGTTGGCGGCTACCCAGTCGCGCCCGTCATAGTAGTACCAGCGGTTGGACTCGAGGCCGAGCATCCACCAGTGGCCCTCGTCGTCCAGGATCATCAGGTTGCGCAGCTCGTTTTGCAGCTCTTCGCGCGTCAGATAGCCGGCGTTGTAGCGCTGGCGCAGGATGTTGACCTTGCGCTCGACATCCTCGAAGCGCGCGGCCTGGGCCATCGCTGGGCTTTGTGCCGCCGGTGCGCCAGTCGGAGCGGGCTGCCCCGGCTGGACGGGCTGATCCGGCGGTGTGCCTGTCCCACCGTCAGTCTGGGGACCGGTTGCGCCCGGAGCCTCTGCGGCAGCGGCATCCTGTGGATTCTGCGTGGGCTGAACCGGCGCGGCATCGGCAGGGGGCAGCAAACCGGCGGCTCGCTGCTCAGCCAGGAAAGCGGCCTCGGCGGGCGAAAGCTCCAGCGGTTTCGACGGCGTGGAGTCGGGCGGCGGCGTGCTTTCCAGCGGGATTGGCGGCTCGGCAGCGGCGAGTACATCCGACGTGGACAGCATCAGCGTGCCCTCGCCGTTCTCGACCGGCGCGAGATCGTCCGGCGGCGTCTGGAATGCGGCGGCGGTCTGCGGCTCGTCGGGCCGTGGCGCTACCACGTAGGGCGCGGGCGGCACACTCCAGCCCCCTGCTGGCGGCTGATCGGCCTGGGCCTGATCCGGCGTGCCGGGCGTACTCTGGGCGTCTGCGTCCGGGCTGCCGGGGGACGATGCCTGAAGATGGCTCAGCCAGGCGGGCGTTTCATCCGTGGGCGGAGTCTGGCGCGGCGATTGAGTCGGCGGCGTTTCGATGATCGTATCCGCCGCACCCGACAGCAGCCGGTTCAGCTCGGCATCCGGTGGGGTATACCACGCCCCGTCGAGTGTCGGGACCGGACCGGGCGGGTTCGCGGGCGGCACTTCGCCTTCGGACTGGCCGTCCGCCGGATCAGGGGCCGCGCTGCCAGGTGCCGATTCGGCATCGGGCGCTCCGTTTTCGGGCCGGTACCAGCCCGCAGCCGCGACCGGGCGCGATCCGCCGGAAGTCACAGGCGGCTCGTGCCAGCCTGCTGGTTTGCTGTCTGGCGCAGTCTGACCGCCATCAGTCGGCGGCTGGCTGCGCTGCTGTTCGTCTTCAGACGGTGCAGCGTGCTCTGGATTGGGGGGCCGCTGATCCGGTTGATCTGCCATAACGTACCTCTAATTCTATGTGTTATTCCGGCTGACGTGATCGTACCATTCAAATTCTTGCCACTTCAACAGACATCTTCTTTATTATACCAGATGCCGGGGCCGAAGGTTGGCAGCAGGTTGGCAGGCAGCCGGGTTTAGCTGGACGGTTCGTCGGCGGGCTTGCTGGCTACCAGGATCGTCCATTCGCCCTTCTGCGCGACACTGTCATCCTGCTTGAGCACGCGCACATCGAACGAGACGAACCCGCCCCCGGCGGCGCGCATCTCGCGCAGCTTGGTGACCTTGACTGCGACGCGGATCGTGTCCCCGATCAGGATCGGCGCGCGGAACTTCCATTCCAGGCCGGTGAAGGCGATCACGGTCTGATCCAGGAAGCCAAGCTGGTAGGACAGGCCGCTGGCGATCGACAGGCCCAGCAGCCCATGTGACACCCGCTGGCCGAACTGTGTCCCGGCGGCGTAGGCCGCGTCGGTGTGCATCGGGTTGAAATCGCCCGACAGCCCGGCAAAGCTGACGATGTCGGCCTCGGTGATAGTGCGGCCCTGCGTCTCTAGCTCCATACCTTCTTCGAACTCTTCGAAATACAGCCCTCGGCGTGTTTGAAGCGGTGCCATAAGTCATCTACCTCACTGGTGGGGAGCAGCCTCAAGTAAACTGAAAACAAACCGCCTGCATTGTAGCGCAGGCTGAGGTGCAATAAAAATCGGCTGGCGAGCGAGAATCTAGACGGGCAGCGCCTCTTTGAAGTCGTACAGGCCGTCGCGGATCGCCCAGCGCCCGCAGCCGCGCGCGCAGACCAGCGTATCATCCTCGCGCCGGAGCGGCCCGCCGCAGGTCAGGCACTTGAACAGCGGCCCGTCCAGCGCCGCCGGGGGTGTATCGCCCTCGGCGCGGTTGAGCGTGAACACGCTGGGCGAATACGCGCCCCATTTGCCGCTTGGCTGGAGCAGGCGGTCGAGCGCGACCAGCAGCCCGACCGGCACCCGCTGTTTGAGCAGCGCCAGTCGCAGGTACGACACGGCCAGCCGCCGCTCCGTCTCAAAACCGGCTTCATGCAGGCAGCGCTCCATATAGTCGGGATGGAAGTCGAAATTGAGCGCGACGAACTCGACCGGCTCCTGATCGAACGGGTCCCAGTCCTGGCGGCCCAACGCGTGCCGCACGATGGCCTTCAGGTTGCGCTTGTTGGCGTATTCCAGCACGAATGGCGCGCCGGGGGCCAGCACCGCCCGAATCTGGCGCAGGGCGGCGGGCACATCGGCCAGGTGGTGGATCACGCGCTCCATCAGCGCCGCGTCGCAGCTTCCGTCGGCCAGCGGCAGGTGGAAGATGTCCGCCGCGACATAGACATAGCGGTCGTCCGTGCCGAGCAGCGCCTGGGCCTCGCGCAGCATCGTGCGCGAGTAGTCGAGCACGATCACCTGATCGTACCCGCCCAGCTCGTTCGTCATGCGCCCGAAGCCCGCGCCCAGGTGCACGATCCGGCGTCCGGCGGGCGGCAGCAGGCGGCGCAGCGCGGCGCGTTCGGCCAGGTCTTCATATTCGCGGCCCTGGCCTTCCCAAAAATCAGTGCGATAGCCCGATCCTTCGTAATCGCAGACCGGACGCGAGGTGTCGTTCACGGGATTTCCTTTAGTCAGGTGCGGCCTGTCTCGCTATTGAGACGGCGTGATGATGCCCATATCGCTGAACGGTGTGGCGGTCGGCCAGACGGTTTCCTGAGATTCGCCATTGCCGTTGCTGCCGCTGCTGTTCGACGTGACCGGCGTAGCGGTGGCGTCGCCAGTTTCCCCGCCATCGGATTCGCCGGTTTGGCCGCTAGAGCGGGGCCAGGGGTTGGCGCTGTCCTCGGATGGCGCGAGCAGGTTGATGCCGTCGCCCTGGATCGCGTCGATCGTGAAGTCCGGCACCTCGTCCCAGCCATCGGGCAGGTGATCCAGAATCCGCACATAGGGTTCCAGCAGGTCGCGCAGGTTGACAAACGGCGCGTGAAGCTCCGTCTCGTTGAGCGGGATTTCGACGTCCACTGCCAGGTTAACCGGAATCTGCGTATCGACCGGGACGATCATATTGAGCTGGACCGGCAGCACCAGGTCCCTGGGCAGCACGATATCCACCCGCCCGTTGATCATCCCGCCGCCGCCCGGCAGGGTGAAGGTCGCGTTGGCGTCCAGCCGCACATCCTCGACCAGCACGACATTGGTGCGCTGGTTGAGCGGCAGGTCAAACACGACCGGAATCTCGTCCTCAACCTGGATCGTGCGGATGATCGTCGCCTCGTCCAGCCCGACGAAACTGCTGTGCAGCCCATCGATCAACGGTTCCAGGATGCCATTCTTGATCTGGAAAATCTGCATCAAAAGCAGCAGGACCACGATGATCAGCACTAAGTTGAGAATGAAAGACAGCAGAATGGCGACCGTCTTAAAACTATTCCACCAGACGCGAAACCGTTGCATGCCAGGACTCCTTGTCCAGTCACGATAGTTCCTGGCCGGGCAAACTGCGACACGACCAGCTAGCGCACATGATAGCATCGGCACGAGCTTACGGTCAACTCAGGTGAAGCCGCTGCCGCCGCCGCGAATCAAAAAGAGGGCACGCCAAGCTATGCCCTCTTGTACGTTGAGCGTGAAATCGTGCTTAGCGTGTTATGCACTTTTACCCCCCATCCCCCGGCCCCTTCCCCCGCGTTTCACGGAGGGCAGGGGAGCACGGTGGCGTTTTTCAAGTCCTTCCCTCATTTTGGGGGACGGATTTAGGATGGGGGGAGGTGCCGTTCGCTTCGGTCAGCGTTCCGAAGTACATAACACACTCTAGAGCGTGCTTAGGCCAGGCCCGCTTCCTGGCGCAGGATGGCGGCCTTGTCGGTGCGCTCCCAGGCCACGTCGAGATCGTCGCGGCCAAAGTGACCATAGGCGGCCACCTGGCGGAACTGCGGCTTGCGCAGGTCCAGATCGCGGATGATCGCGGCGGGGCGCATGTCGAAATGGCGCTTGATCAGCTCGACGATCTTCTCGTCGGGGATGCAGCCCGTGCCGAAGGTTTCAATCGCGATGGCCAGTGGGCGGGCCACACCGATCGCGTAGGAGAGCTGAATCTCGAAGCGGCGCGCCAGCCCGGCTGCTACCACGTTCTTGGCGATATAGCGGGCCATGTACGCCGCCGAACGGTCAACCTTCGTCGGGTCTTTGCCGGAGAACGCGCCGCCGCCATGCCGCGCCACGCCGCCGTAGGTGTCCACGATGATCTTGCGCCCGGTCAGGCCGGCGTCGCCCAGTGGCCCACCGATCACAAAGCGCCCGGTCGGGTTGACGAAATACTCGGTCTGGTCGTCCAGCAGCTCCGCCGGGATGATGGTCTTGATCACGTGCTCGATCACATCGGCGCGGATCTGCTCGCTGGAGACTTCGGGCGCGTGCTGGGTCGAGATCAGCACGTTGGCGATGCGCTTTGGCTTGCCATAGGCATACTCGACGGTGACCTGGCTCTTGCCGTCAGGCCGCAGATAGGGCAGCGTACCGTCGCGCCGCACCTGGGACAGGCGCTTAACGAGCTTGTGGGCCAGCATGATCGAGAGCGGCATCAGCTCCGGCGTCTCGTCGCAGGCAAAGCCGAGCATCATACCCTGGTCGCCCGCGCCAATCTTGTTCAGGTCGCCATCGCCCGCACCGGCGCGCTCTTCCAGGGCGCTGTCCACCCCCTGCGCGATATCGCCGGACTGTTCCTTGAGGGAGACGATCACGCCGCAGGTGTCGGCGTCGAAGCCGTACTTGCCACGCGTATAGCCGATGTCGCGCACGACTTCGCGCACCAGGGCATTGATATCGACATAGGTGCTGGTGGTGATCTCGCCCATCACGACGACCAGCCCGGTGGTGACCGCCGTTTCGCAGGCCACGCGCGCCTGCGGGTCTTCAGACAGGATCGCGTCGAGCACGGCGTCTGAGATCTGGTCGCAGATTTTGTCGGGGTGGCCTTCGGTCACCGATTCCGACGAGATGAACAACTGCGGCGAACTCATGAAAGTGGTGCAGGCCTGGTTTTCACTCATTCTGTATAGCCCTTTCTGCCCGCCCGAAGTCCGGACGGTTTTTGCCGATAAGTCGTGCTCCATGCAAACAAAAAGCCCCCAGAAGACACTCTTCAAGGGGCGGATCACCACACGTCAAACAGCCTGCCACGTGGGCACGCTGCATGGTGGATCACGCTCTCATCTTCCAGAATACCTGACGGAATTGGCACCGTTCTCGGATGACTGGCTGTGGGGTCGCTCCGAGAGGTTGCCGCGGCTTCATGGGGCCGGTCCCTCTGCCGCTCTGGATAAGAGTGTTTTCCTTATAGCTTGGGAATCATATCATCGGACCCTACGTCTTGTCAATCCACCACTCAGCGTGCCTGTGATCGGCCCGGTGGGCTGAGCGCGTACTACATAATGATAAGGTAGTGGCGAACAATTGACTGATTAGCGGCTGCTCAACCGCCCCCCATCCCCGCCCCTTCCCCCACGCTGTCGCGGAGGGAAGGGGAGAATAGTGATGTTTTTCAAGTCCTTCCCTCATTTTGGGGGAAGGATTTAGGATGGGGGGCAAACAGACCTCAGTCAAAATCTCACCACTACCAATGATAATGAGCGAGATGATCCGCTATAATCTCCCTATTGTGCCTGGCCCTTGTGCTCAATCTGTGGTGGTATACGCTTATGACGATCAATTTTCCCGCGCTGCGGGGCGTAGTTTTCGATATGGACGGCGTGCTGTGGCGCGGCAGCGAGGCGCTGCCCGGCGTGCCGGAGTTCTTCGCGTTTTTGCAGCAGCACGGCATCCGCTATGTGCTGGCGACCAATAACAGCACGCGCACGGTCGATCTCTACGTCGAGCGGCTCAATCACTTCGGCATCCCGGCCACGCCCGACCAGGTGATGACCTCGGCGGTAGCCACTGCCGATTACGTCAGCCGCCACTATCCCGCCGATACGCCGGTCTATATCATCGGTCAGCAGGGCATCCGCGACGCGATGGCCGCGCACGGCTTCCGCGAGGACCCGGCCCATGCCCGGCTGGTGATCGTCGGGCTGGATTTCGACGTGCGTTATGAGCATTTCAAAACGGCCACGCTGCTGATCCGGGCCGGGGCGGACTTCATCGGCACGAACGGCGATCTCACTTTCCCCGTGCCCGAAGGTCTGGTGCCGGGCAACGGCTCGCTGCTGGCGCTGCTCCAGGCGGCGACGGATCGCGTCCCGACCGTGATCGGCAAGCCGGAGCCGGGCATGCTCGAAGTATCGCTGGAGCGCCTGGGCACGTCGCCGGTCGAGACGTTGATGATCGGCGACCGGCTGGAAACGGATATTCTGGGCGGCCAGCGATCCGGGCTGCCGACGGCCCTGGTGCTGACCGGCATCGCCACGCGCGACGAAGCCGAGGTTGCAATTGCGCGCCCGGACGGTATCTTCGAGAGCCTGGCCGATCTGCATGCGGCGTGGGCCTCTGCCCTGGAACTTGTGGGCCGCTAGCGCATCTAACGGTCAGCAGCTTAGAAACGTTGTTCTCGCGCACAATCTAGATGTGGAGTAATTCCGTATGACATCACGTTCAACAACCCGATCGATCACCATTTTCCTCTCGCTGCTCACCGTGCTGGCGCTGTCCGGCGCGGTGGCGTTCCAGGCATTGGCGCAGGACGACAGCCCGACCGGAACACCGGAGCCAGCCGCGACCGCCGAGGCGGGTGAGACGCCGGTCCCGGCCCAGGTGGGCGACAGCAGCGTCGAGTGGGTGGTCGAAGAAACATCATTTGCCAGCGATTATCCGGCGGGCTTCACCTTCCGGGCGCGGATCGAGAGCAGCGCCGGGCCGATCAGCCGCGCGCGCATCGTCTGGTCGCACGTCCCCGGCACGCAGCGCACTCGCCCGGCCAGCGTCGATGCCGACACCGGCGAGCTGGTGGCGACCTGGAACGCCACCGGGGCCGACGCCGTCCCGCCCTGGGTGGGCCTGACCTACTATTGGGACGTGACCGACGCCGAAGGCAACACGCTGAAGACCACGCCCGAATATGCCGAGTATGCCGACGACTCGCGCGAGTGGATCCGGACCGAATCCGAGGATATCATCGTCTTTACGCAGAACCTGCCGGAAGAAGTCGGCCCGATGACCGTCGAGGCGATGGCCGAGCAGCGCGAAACTTACCGCGAGGCGTGGGGCGATCTGCTGCCCTACAAGCCGCGCGCGATCCTGTTTGGCGACCGCGAGGCATGGGACGAGTGGCAGATCACAGCCGGTAACCGGAACGTGATCGGCCAGACCTCAGACGACTGGGGTGGGACCGTCCAGGTGGTATCGGGCGGCGACCTGGTCGATCTGGCATATGGCACGGTGCTGCACGAGGTCGGCCATCTCTACCAGCCTGAATTCACGATCATGACTGCCGGAAGCTGGTTTATTGAAGGCAACGCGACCTTCTTCGAGCTGAACCAGCAGTATGACTATCTGGCCGGTGTGCGCCAATTGGCGACGAGCGGCAACCTGCCGGTCCTGCTCCAGGACACCGGCCCCGGCGTCAGCGGGCAGTTTGCGCGGCGCGGCTATGACATCGGCTATACGTTCTGGGTGTGGCTGGTCGAGAACTACGGGCTGGAAGGTCACCGCGAGCTAATCGAGCTGTTGGCTCAGGGGTTGGGGCGCAACACGGCGATCGAACAGGTTACCGGTCTGACGATTGACGAGGTTGAGAGCCGGTGGCGGGTGTGGCTGGGGGCCTCGGCGGTCGCGCCGACCCTGTTCCCGACACCCACCCTGCTGATGTTCCCATCGCCTACGCCGTTCGGGCAGTAAGTCTGGCCTCGTTTTTCAATTGTGTTTCCGGCGCGCCCTGGCGAACGAGTCAGGGCGCGTTTGCATGGCATAGACGGGCGTCTGATGCTAGGATAAGGCTGGCGCGGCATGTGCACAGACAGGTGGGCAGAACGTATGCAAACGACAGGTTACAGACAGGTGTGGCGCGTGCTGGCGGCGGCGCTGGCTGCGATCATGGTGGGGGGAATGCTGGCCGGGCCGCTGGCGCTGGCGCAGGATGACGAGCCGGAAGAAGAGGATGCCGGGCACATCCAGTATGCCTGGGCCGAAACGCTGTTCCCGGCGGTCGTGCGCTTCTATGTGGGGATCGGCCTGCCGCTGGAGCAGGTTGGTTCCGCCACGCTCACGGTCCAGCAGCTTGACCGGGTGCAGGAATCGATCCCGGTCGGCGTGGGAAACGTGATCTTCTCGGACGAGGTCGCGGTCGATTTCGTCTACGACTGGTCGCTGATCGAGCGCCAGCCCGGACTCGTGCCGTTCGAGGCGGTCGAGTTTCGCTGGGTAGTCCGGGCGAATGATGGCAGCGAGTCGGTGTACGCTAGCGATTTCTTCCTGCAGGACGAGCGTCGCGGCCCCTGGGAAGCCGGCGGTGATCTGCCGCTGGTGCTCTACTGGCACAGCGAGCAGCTCGCGGGGCGTTTGATCCAGCAAGACGTGCTGGCGGCCTACGATCAGCTCACCCGCCGGACGGGTGTCGCGCCGCTGTTCCGCTTCGCGATCTACGATCCCGGCGTCGATCTCTGCCAGGAGATTCCATCCGAATCCGAAGAGGCCGAGGAGCCGGAACTGGCCGTAGTCTCTGGGGTGGATGGCACCGGGTATCCGTGCTCCGAAGCGCTGTTCGAGCAGGCGTATGCCAACGGCGGCGTGACCTTCCTGCAGCGCCGGACGCACGGCTTCGCGCCGCTGGAAGACGAACTTGTTACGGCGATGGTGCGCCAGGTTTACGCCGATCAGTGGGCCGGGCAGGATGTCCCCGCCTGGTTCGAGGAAGGGCTGGCGGCGCTCTACCGGCTGCGCCCCGGCTATGGAGGTTTTCAGATGGCCCAGCTTGCGGCGCGGGATGACGCGCTGCACGATCTGGCCGCGCTCCAGACTTTCCCGCCGGATGATATGATCTATCGTGAGCAGTTGGTGTGGCAGGCGCAGGCTTATCTGATGATGCTCTACCTGACCGATCGCTACGGAGCCGATGCGCCGTTCGATCTGGCGCGCGACGTGGCCGAGAACGGATTCGATCCGGCGTTCGCGGCTCTGACCGGCGGCGATCAGGCCGCTTTCTGGGCGGATTGGACGCGCTGGCTGCTCTCTGAGGATGTCGAGCAGGCGATCAACTGGACGCCCTACGTGCCGGTTACGCCGACACCCGGCCCATAAAACTGGATAACACGACGAGATCTAATGGTAAGTGGATAAAGGAACCGCAGTGCAGCAGCAATCGATCTACGACTTATCACTGGCAGAACTGACCGAAACGCTGGCCGGGTGGGGACAGCCCGCCTACCGAGCGCGGCAGGTGTGGGAATGGCTCTACCAGCACAAGGTGCGCGACTTCGAGGCGATGTCCAATCTACCCCGCGCGCTGCGCGAGCGCCTGCAGGCCGGATTCGTACTGGGCCGTCTGGAGCAGGAAGCCGAATTGCACTCGACCGATGGGCAGACCGTCAAGCGGCTGCTGCGCCTGCCGGACGGCCAACTGATCGAAAGCGTGCTGATGGAATATGACGATCACCGCCGCACGGCCTGTATCAGCACGCAGGCCGGCTGCGCGATGGGCTGTGTTTTCTGCGCGACAGGGCAGATGGGCTTTGCGCGCCACCTGACCGCCGGGGAAATCGTCGAGCAGGCGTTGCTGTTCGCGCGCCAGCTTGAATCCGAGGGCGAGCGGCTGAGCAATATCGTCCTGATGGGCATGGGCGAGCCGCTGCACAACTATGACCAGACGCTCGAAGCGATCCGGCGGCTGAACGACGAGCACGGCCTCAACATCGGCCAGCGCCATATCACGCTCAGCACGGTCGGGCTGGTGCCCGCCATCCGGCGCTTTGCCGACGAGAAGCTGCAAGTCGGGCTGGCGATCAGCCTGCACGCCGCGACCGACGAAGAGCGCAGCAAGCTGCTGCCGGTCAACCGGCGCTGGCCCCTGGCCGATCTGATCGAAGCCGTACACTACTATATTGGGCAGGCCGGGCGGCGCGTGACGTTCGAGTGGGCGCTGATCGCGGGCGAAAATGACACGCCGGAGCAGGCGCACAAGCTCGGCCACCTGCTGCGCGGGCTGAAGTGCCACGTCAACCTGATCCCGCTCAATCCGACGTCCGGCTACGCGGGCCGCCCATCCGACCCGGTGCGCGTGAAAGCCTTCCAGGATATCCTGGAAAGCTATCGCGTCAGCAGCACGGTGCGCGTGCGGCGTGGGATCGATATCCAGGCCGGGTGCGGGCAGCTTAAGGCCGAGGTACAATCGCAAGGGAAGAAGGTTCGCACCGCAGAGGACCACGACTGAGATGCAGATCACGATTCGCTTCTTCGGCAGCCTGCGCGAAGCCGCTGGAGCCGCCACCTGCACGCTCGACCTTCCCCAGGGCACCCGCCTGGAACAGGTCGTCGCGCGGCTGGTCGCACAGTATCCGGAGCTGGACGGGCACCAGGCTTCGTGGCATTTCGCCGTCAACCGGATTCACGCTGAGCCGGAGCGCGTCTTGCAGCCCGGCGACCATCTGTCGATCTTTCCCTATATCGCCGGCGGCTAGCCCGGCGGCACGAGGACCGCATATGAGCGAGGAACGACGCGAACGCCTGGAGCGCTTTCGCCGCGAGCGTCAGCGCCAGAACGCGCGTATTCTGGACGCCGGGCATCTTGGCATCAAGCGCTTCTTCAACCTGGACGAATCCGCCTATCAGGATGGCGCACTGGACGCCCGCACCAAAGAGCTGTTGGGGTTGGTGGGATCACTGGTGCTGCGCTGCAACGACTGCGTGGACTATCACCTGATCCAGTGCGTGCAGCTTGGCTTCAGCGAGGCCGAACTGATCGAGGCGCTCAACGTCGGGCTGGTCATCGGCGGCTCGATCACGATCCCGCATCTGCGCCATGCCTTCGATACGCTCGATGTGCTGCTGGCCGAGCGCGCCCAGGCCGAAACGAATCCGCCCGACTGATCTAGATCGGGATGCGGAAGCCGAACAGGCTGCCCCGGCCCGGCTCGCTCCAGAAGAACACGTTCCCGTTGTGATATTCCACCACCGCCTTGACGACGGTCAGCCCCAGCCCGGTGCCGGGGACGCTGTCGTTGATGGTTCGCCCGGCCCGGTAGAACGGCTGGAACAGATTGGCCTGCCATTCGGTCGGAATTCCCACCCCGGTATCCTGCACTTCGAGTACCACATGGGGCCGCCCGCCATAGGACCGCAGCAGCGCCCGGACCGTGATCGCGCCTCCCTCAGGCGTGTACTTGATCGCGTTGCTGAGCAGGTTGGCGACGGCGCGCCGCAGTTGGGCCGCGTCGCCCCGGATGGTGGGCAGGTCCTCAGCATAATCCCGATGCAGTGTGAGCTGCTTGGCCGTTAGCTCGAAGTTGAGCGCGCTGACGACCTGCTCGATCAGGCCGGTCCACAGGATATATTCGGCGGTTTTGTGGCGCGCCTCGATGCGTTCCAGCGAGAGGATATTGTTGATGATCTGCTCGATCTCGCTCACGCCTTCCCGAATCAGGTCGAAGTAGTCGCGCTGTTCGGGCGGGACCTGCGCCCCGATCCGGTCTTCGAGTAGGTCGGCAAAGCCCTTGATGCGCGTCACCGGCCCGCGCAGATCGTGCGAAGCCATGCGGATCATCTCCGACTTGGCCTGCTCAAGCTGCTGGATATTGGTAAACAGCGCGGCACGCTCGATCGCGGCAGCGGCCTGGTTCGCCAGCGCCTCACACAGCCAGGCTTTGCGCTTGAGCTGGCGCGCGTTGGGGCGGCTCTCGCAGATCACGGCCAGACCGGTAACACGCCCCTTGCTCACCAGCGGCAGGATGAGCGCCGCCTGCACCTGCTCGATCAGCGGGCTGCCGGGCAGGGCAGCGGCCAGCTCCGCGCCTGCCAGCACGAGACTGGCCTGGTTGGCGGCGTTGTCGTCCAGCAGCGGCAGGCTGAGGGAGAAGGTCTGGGGCAGCGCCTCCAGACTTTCATAGGCCGGTTCATCGGCGCGCTGGTAGGCCGCCTGCACGGTACAGGTCTGAGTCTCAGCGTCGTAGCGGCAGATGATCGTGCTGGTCGCGTCGCTGATATTGGTCATCTGCTCGGCGAAACTTTGCAGGATTTTGTCCAGCTCCAGGTTCGCTAAGACGGCCTGGGTTGAGGAATAGAGGGTGCCCAACTGCACCAGTTGGGATTCCTTGTCGCGGGTCTGGTCCTGCACCTGCTGGTAGAGCTGCGCGTTCTTGAAGGCGATGGCGGCCTGTTCGGCAAACGGCTCGATCAGGCGGGCGTGCTCGCGGGTATAGAAACCGGGCTGCGCGGAGTCGAGCGAGAAGAAGCCGACGACCTGCCCATGAGAGACAATCGGCGCGCCCAGCCACGAGCGCACCCAGTCTGAGACAGGCTTGTGAATCCAACGCTGCTCGGCGGTGGTGTCCTCGCAGGCGTAGGGGCGCTGGGTGATGACGATGTGGCGATAGAGCGGCGCTTCGTCCAGGGGAAATGTGACTTCCCAAAGATTGTCGAGCGGGGTATGCACCGTATCGTAGCCGCTGGTCTGCACGATGCGCGCGACGTTGCCCTTTTCGATCAGCATGACATTGGCCGCGTCATACGGGATCACGCGCCGCACCTGTTCGAGCAGGCGCTCCAGGACTTCACGCTGATCGAGCGTGTCGCTCAGCACGGTGCCGGTGTCGCGCAGGGTTTCGGCCAGCTCGCGCTCGTGCCGCAGCGTGTCCTCGACCCGCTGGCGCTCGATCACCGCGCCGATGCTGGCTGCCATCGTTTGCAGGGCGCTGGTTTCACGCTCGGTCCAGTTTCGCTCGGTGTGGCAGTCGTCCAGCCCGATAAATCCCCAGAAGTCGCCGCCGCTGACGATCGGCACAACCAGCATGGATTGGACGTCCTGCGCCGTAAAGAGAACGCGCTCCGACGGCGGCAGGTCCCGTACAGGGGCGCTGATCACTTCCCCGGCAGCCAGCCGCCGGTACCAGTGTTCCACGCCCAGCGCCCGCCACGAGGCGTCCTGGAAGAGCGGGTTGTCGATCTGGGGAGAGGTGTTCCCACCTGTCCACTCATAGCGCTGGCTGCTCAATACCTCGCCGGTTTTGGGATGCGCGTAGTTCTCGAACACATACACCCGGTCCACGCCGGTCGCCTTGCCCAGCATCGCCAGGGCACTCTGAATAGCCGTATCGAAATCGCCCGGCGCGAGCAGGTGATTGGTGGCGGCAGCGATCACGCTCATCAGGTGCGCCTGATGCTCCAGAATGGCCTGCGCCTCTTTGCGCGTGGTGATATCGCGTCCAATCGCCTGTATCTCGACCAGCCGCCCCTGCTCGTCGTGAATGGCGGTGTCTTCCCAGCCGATCCAGCGCCACCCCTCGACGGTCAGCGCGCGCTCCTCGATCTGCACCCGGTAGGGTGGGTGCTCCAGGCGTACCAGGGCTTCCAGGGTGTGGGGCAGATCGTCGGGATGGACCAGGTCCGTAAATGTCTGACCGAGCAGTTCCTCGCGCGGCTTGCCAAACTTCTGGCAGTAGGCGTCGTTGATAAACGTGAAGCGGTTCTGCGGGTCCACACGCACGATCATATCCTGCTGCGACTCGATCAGACCGCGATAACGCTGTTCGCTGGCGCGCAGGGCTTGCAATACACGTTTCTGCTCGGTGACATCTCGCACGATCAGCAGCACTTCGTCCGGCACACTTGCCATCATCCGCGCCTCATAGTGGTGTGGGCCGTCCGGCTCTTCGAGTTGGTACTCGAAGGTCGCCATCTCGCCGGTGTCGAGCACGCGCTCGATCAGCGGCAGCAGGGGAGCGTCCAGCCCGTCCACCCGCACCTCGTCCATTTTTCGACCGAGGAACTGCTCTGGCGGCAGATAGGGGGATGTGCAGTCGCCCGGCTTGTAGTCGAGGTAGACGCCCTCGCGGCTGATGCGGAACAACAAGTCCGGGACGGCGTTCAGCAGCGCACGATACTTGGCTTCGCTGTTCAGCAGTCGCGCTTCGGCGCGCATCTGCTCGGTACGATCATCCACCAGCAGCAGGCCGCCCACGACCCGGTTGGCCTCGTCCAGCACGGGCGCGCCGTGCAGATAGAGATCGGCGGCGATATGGCCCGACATCGTGAGGTTGGCCACCGAGGTTTGAAACGGATGTCCGGCGAGCACGCCGCGCAGCAGATCGATCAGCCCACACTGCCTGATCGCCGGATTGTCGTCGAACAAGGACGATTTCTGGCCGCCTTCGAGCGCGCTGTCCAGACCCAGACACGCCATCGCCCGCGCTGCCGGATTGGCGTGCTGGAGGCGGCCCTGCGTGTCGAAGATCACGATGCCGAATGGCAGGGTTTGGAACAGCAGGTCGTGAAACACGTCGGGCTTCACACCGTCGGGGGCCAGCGGACTGCACCGCTCACGCGCGACACAGACCAGGGCGCGGCGTCCCGCCAGATGACCAGTGTTGATCCGCATCTCGACCGGGATTGACGTTCCGCTGCGGTGGCGCAGATTAACATCCAGCCGCCCGCCGTCCGGCTCCCACGCGTGTTCGAGATAGGCCCGCAGCGCCGCGCGGCTGTCGGCAGCCAGCAGGTCCGGCAGCGGAAGCCCGGCAATCGCATCCGGCTCACAGCCCAGGACGCGGCTCACGGCGCGATTGGCATAGTCGATGCGTAGCGCATCGGGATCGACGGCCAGAATCAGATCGTCGATCGCGTCAGCAAGATCGGCAAAATCGGTTGGATCGAACATACGTCTGCTGCTCTGTTCTCGTTGCTGCTGAAGAACTCACCGGCCTCGGAACCGGACGGACCCCGCTATTTCACCCGCCCGTCTTATTGGGCCGCGCTGAGCGGCTGATGGCAAAAACCTGTAAGCCAGTCGTGATAACATAAACAGCCTTGAATTATAGCCACTCATTGGCGTTTCTGATAATCCGGGGCGTTGGTTTTGAGCCGGAGAATGCGCTATATTCACCAAAACAGCTACCCACACATCCTGTTATACGAGTTTTGCATCCAATAAAAGGCAGCCCAATGCGTGTCCAGTTTTTGTGGTGGGAAGGATGCCCCTCGCATCCTGAAGCGTGGCAGCGCCTGCATGACGTGCTGGCCGGGCTGGATGTCCACGCCGAGGTGGAGCGCATCGAGATCAAGACGGACGACGACGCCGAGCGCTGGCGCTTCCCCGGCTCCCCAACGATCCTGATCGATGGGCAGGACATCGCGCCTCAGGCCGAGCCAGTCTACCGGCTGACGTGCCGGCTCTACTTCCGCGAAGATGGACGCCCCTCGCCGCTGCCTTCCGAAGCCACGATCCGGCGCGCGGTGCAGCAGGCGCTCGCCCGGTGCCAGGATCAGGTGTAATCGTCAGGACAAAGGAGATCATTATGCTGGAGATCGGACAGAAGGGGCCTGGCTTCGCGCTGCCGGGAGTCGATGGGCAGACCTACGACCTGGAGCACCTGCTCACCGCTCACCGCGCGGTGGTGGTTATCTTTAGCTGCAATCACTGCCCCTATGTGCGCGCCTGGGAAGGCCGCATGATGCAGCTTCAGGACGACTACCGCGCTCAGGGCGTGGCGCTCGTGGCAATCAATGCCAATGACGCGGTACGCTATCCCGATGACAATTTCGACGCCATGAAAGCGCGCGCCCGCGAGATGAATTTCAATTTCCCGTATCTGCGCGACGACAGCCAGGATACCGCGCGGCAGTATGGGGCGACGCATACCCCGCACGGGTTTCTGCTCGACAGCAGCGGCACGCTGCGCTATCGCGGCGCAATCGACGACAATTATGATGATCCCGACGCGGTGCAGCACCACTATCTGCGCGACGCGCTTGATTCCGTCCTGGCGGGCGAGACGCCCACGCACCAGACGAGCGGCGCGGTGGGCTGCACGATCAAATGGGTAGGCTAATCTCGGCGGCGCTCTGCCTTCCCCAGCGGGGCGCGGGCTGGCTTAGTTTTATGAGGTTTTCTGTCACACACCATCACGAAGGAGCGCCACCAGCATGGCCTATCAACATATCAGCGTGCCTGAGCAGGGCGAAAAAATTCAGTGCCTGAGTGGGCCGGACTGCATCCCCGATCGCCCCATTATCGCCTTCATCGAGGGGGACGGCATCGGGCGCGACATCATGACGGCATCCCGGCGTATCTGGGATGCGGCGGTCGAAAAAGCCTACGGCGGTCAGCGCCAGATCGCCTGGATGGAGATTTACGCTGGTGAGAAAGCCGCCGCGCTCTACGACGGCGACTATATGCCCGAAGAAACGTTCGAGGCCCTGCGCGAGTTCCTGGTCGGCATCAAGGGGCCGCTGACCACGCCGGTCGGCGGCGGCTTCCGCAGCCTGAACGTGACGCTGCGCCAGGTGCTCGATCTCTACGCCTGCGTGCGCCCGGTCCAGTGGTACGAGGGCGTCCCCAGCCCGCTGCTGCGCCCCGAAAACGTCGATGTCGTGATCTTCCGCGAGAACACCGAAGATGTCTATGCGGGGATCGAGTATGAAGCGGGCACCCCGGCCAACGAGAAGTTGGCGCGCTTTTTGCGCGAGGAGATGGGCGCGGAGTTCTTCGAGGGTAGTGGCCTGGGCATCAAGCCGATGAGCGCCTATGGCACCAAGCGCCTGATGCGTTTCGCGCTGCGCTATGCCATCGAGCGTGGCCGCAAGAGCGTTACGATCGTGCACAAGGGCAACATCCAGAAGTTCACCGAGGGCGCGTTCCGCAACTGGGCCTACGAGGTGGCGCGTGAGGAGTTCGGCGAGCAGACGATCACCGAGGATCAGTTGTGGAGCGAGTATGGTGGCAAGCAGCCCGAAGGTAAGATCGTGGTCAAGGACCGTATCGCCGATATTATGTTCCAGCATATGCTGCTGCGCCCGTCGGAGTTCGATGTGATCGTGTCACCCAACCTCAACGGCGACTATCTCTCCGACGCCATCGCCGCCGAAGTGGGCGGGGTCGGCATCGCCCCCGGCGCGAATATCGGCGACGAGGTGATGCTGTTCGAGGCCACGCACGGCACCGCGCCGAAGTACACCGATCAGGACCGGGTCAACCCCGGCTCGCTGATGTTCAGCGGCGTGATGATGCTGGAATTTCTGGGCTGGTGGGAAGCGGCCAAACTGGTCACGCAGGGTTATGTGCGCACGCTGGCCGAAAAGGTCGTGACCTACGACTTCGCTCGCCAGATGGACGGCGCAACCGAGGTCGGGACCAGCGCCTTCGCCAGCGCGATCATCAAGAATATGGGCAACGGGGCATAACTGCACTGCCGGCTGTTGGTATGATATCCGCGCTGTGGACGCGATCCGCAGCGCGGTTTTTTTGCGCCTATTCCGCGTCTGGCAGCGCCGCGTCGAAGAACGCGATCACGCGCGCTTCGTACTCGTCGGGCGCGGTTTCCAGATAGTTACCGTGTCCCGCGCCTTCGACCACCCACAACGCAGCGTTGGCTCCGGCGGCGGTCTGCTGGGCGCGTGCACCGGGTAAGCTCGTCTCGCGGCTGCCGTAGATCAGCAGGATCGGGCGCGGCGCGATCTGACCGATCACGTCGGTCGGGCTAAGGCGGTCGATGCTGTCGCCGGTGATCAGCCGGTAGCTGAGCGCGATGGTGTGCTTGTAGAGGGCGGTGAGCGGGTTATCGCCGGAGTCGCCGATCCCGATCTGCCCGTCGGCCAGGTCGCCATAGCCGCCTTCGGCCACCACCGCGCGAATCTCCGGCAGGCGAGCGGCGGCCATGATCCCGGTCGCGCCGGCTGACGAGAAGCCGAGCAGCCCGATCCGCCCTGGATCGATGTCGTCCCGCGTGCGCAGATAGTCGAGCGCGTCCGCCACCTCGTCCACTTCCTGATAGCCCAGGCTGAGCGCGCCCATCCCGGCGCAGCGCCGCGAGTCGTAGGTCAGGACGGCGTAGCCATGCCGGGCCAGTACATCGGCTTCGTGCAGGCGGCTGCCACGCCCGCCCGCGTAAGGCGGGGGGATGATGATCGCCGCGCCGCCGCTGCCGGGGATGAAGTAGCCCGCGATCGAGTCGCCGGTCGCCCGCGCCGTGAGCGTGATGGCTTCCCACGTGTGCCCATAGTCGCCGGGGGTGGTGGGGCTGGCGCTGCACGGCGGGTGCAGCAGGGTGTAAGTCGTCACGAAGCCCAGACAGGCGGGGATACCGATCATGGCCAGCACGATCAGGCCGAGCAGTAGACTCGCCCGGCGGAGTGTGCGGCGTTGGGGGGTGGCAGGTGGGGCGGACATGGGCGGGGTAGAGGAAAAAAAGAGGCACGCCCTCTAAGAGCGTGCCCCGGTGGATGCTACTTCTTTTCGCCGAACTTCTCTTTGAGCAGATCGAACACGGTCGGCTGCCCAAGCTCCTGAAGCTCGTAGCGCACGCGCTGGTACGGCTTGTCGATCTGGATCACGCGCGTCAGGTCGATCGGTGTGGCGATCAGCACCAGGTCGCATGGCGTGCGGCGGATCGTCTCTTCCAGGTCGGCGCACTGCTGGTCGCCATAGCCCATCGCGGGCAGCAGCGTGCCGGTGGTCGGATACTTCTCGAAGGTGCTCAGGATGCTGCCGACGGCATACGGGCGCGGGTCCACCAGCTCGGCGGCTCCGAAGCGCTGCGCCGCGACGACGCCCGCCCCATACGACATCTCGCCGTGCGTCAGGGTGGGGCCGTCTTCGACGACGAGCACCTTCTTACCGCGCAGTGCGTCCGGGTTGTCTACGAAGATCGGAGACGCCGCATCGATCACCACCGCCTGCGGATTCACGGCGCGGATGCTGTCGCGCACGACCAGCACCCCGGCGGGATCGGCGGTGTCGATCTTGTTGATGATGATCACGTCGGCCATGCGCAGGTTGGCTTCGCCGGGATGGTAGGTCAGCTCGTGGCCGGGGCGGTGCGGGTCCGCAATCACGAAGTACAGATCGGGCGCGTAGAACGGCAGGTCGTTGTTGCCGCCGTCCCACAGCACGATATCGGCTTCCTGCTCGGCCTCGCGCAGAATCCGCTCGTAATCGACCCCGGCATACACCACCACGCCGCGATCGAGGTGCGGCTCATATTCCTCGCGCTCCTCGATTGTGACCTCGTGCCGGTCGAGATCGTCATAGCTGGCGAAGCGCTGCACGGCCTGTTTGGCGAGATCGCCGTAGGGCATCGGGTGGCGCACGACGGCGACAGTATAGCCCAGTTCGTGCAGAGCGTCGCTGACGGCGCGCGTGGTCTGGCTCTTGCCGCTGCCGGTCCGCACTGCACCGATGCCGACGACCGGCTTGCTGCTCTGGAGCATGCTGTCCTTCGTGCCGATCAGGCGGAAGTTGGCTCCGGCGGCGAGCACCTGGCTGGCCTTGTGCATCACGTACTCGTGCGGCACGTCGGAATAGGCGAACACCACCTCGTCGATATCGTGCTCGGCGATCAGGCGGTTCAGCTCGCTCTCGTCGTAGATCGGAATCCCGGCGGGGTAGAGCGCGCCGGCCAGCTCCGGGGGATAGGTCCGCCCGCCGATGTCGGGAATCTGGGTGGCGGTAAAGGCGACCACTTCGTAAGCATCGTTGTCTCGAAAATATAAGTTGAAATTATGGAAGTCGCGCCCGGCGGCCCCCATAATCACGACACGGGTTTTCGACATGCAGTTTTCTCCTATTATTAAACGGTTTTATGTACCCGCGCGCCCCGGCCTTAGCGGCGCAGCACGCGGGGATAGGCAATCATAGCGACCAAAATACTGATCAGATACAGCCCCAGCAAGGGGGCGATCACCAGCAGCATATTGAACGGATCGACGGTGGGCGTGATCATAGCCGAGATGATGGTGATGATCACGACCGCCAGCCGCCAGTTGCGGCGCAGTGCCTCTGGCCCGAGGATTCCCAGGCGCGACAGCACAAATACCACCACCGGCATTTCGAACGCGACGCCGATCCAGAACAGCAGCGAGGTCAGGAACGCGATATAGCGCTCGGCGGTCCACTCCGGGCGGAAGATGCCGCTCTCGAAGTCGCGCAGAAAGCCGAGCGCGGTCGGGACCATGATGAACCACGCGAACGCGACCCCGCCCAGAAACAGCGAGGTCGTGGCCGGCAGGGCGAGGTAGATCCAGCGCTTTTCCTTGCGCTCCAGTCCCGGCGCGATAAACATGAACAACTGGTAGGTGATGTATGGGATGGTGACAATCGCCCCGGCCAGCAGCGCGACGCGGAAGTACATCACGACGCTTTCGGTCGGGCCGAGGACCTGCAGCTCACTGCCGTAGGGCTTGATCAGGTAGCGCAGAATCTGGTCGGTGAAGGCTGCCGAGAGCAGCACGCCGACCACCAGCGCGATCAGGGACTTGAACAGCCGTTTGCGCAGCTCGTTCAGGTGGTCTAACAGCGACATGGGCGTCTCGTCGGCATTACCGGCGATCGTGTTCCAGGCGCGGTAGCGCTGCGGGGTCGTGGTCGGGGGGCGTGTAACAGGTTGTTTGGACATGTTCGCTGCGGCTGTCTAAACAGGCTATTCGGCGGTTGACGAACGCGACGCACTGCCGGGCGGCTGGAGATTGATCTCGCGCAGCGCCAGGGTGCCCAGCACTCCGTTCACAAAGCGGGGGGTGCTTTCGGCTCCAAAGGTCTTGGCCAGCTCGACGGCTTCGTTGATCGCGACTTTGACCGGCACCTCATGCTCGACCGTCAGCTCGAAGATCGCAATCCGCAGGATGTTGCGGTCGATGATCGCGATCTGGTCCAGCGGCCACTCCGGCGCGTAGCGATGAATGAGCACATCGAGCTGCTTGCGATGCTCCAGCACTCCCGCGACCAGGTGCGATGCTAACTGGCGCGTCTCCTCGGTCCAGGCTTCGGCATCCAGTCGTTCGGCCATCACCTCAGCGACCGGATGCTTGGTGCAGTCGATTTCGTACAGAATTTGAAGGGCGAGGCTGCGGGCCTGGCGCCGGGGATCCATGCTGGACAAGGTTACGGTCCGCTCTACTGTGCGTCTTCAGATTGCGCTGCGGTGGGGAAGTGTACATCCTCGATATGGATGTTCACCGAATGGGTTTTCATGCCCAGAATTTCCCGGATCGAGCGCTCGACTGATTTCTGGATGTTCACGCCCATCTCACGTAAATTGGCGCTGGCGTTGGCCACGACGTAGAGATGCGCGGTGACTGTTCCTTCATCGACCGCGATCTGCACACCGTTGGCTGCCGGGACCCGGCGAAACAGCCGGTCCACGCCGCCAGGCGTGTTCCCCATCCGGACCACACCCGCCACGTCAAGCGTCGCCAGGCGCACAATCGTCAGCAGCACGCCCGGCGCGATCGTGACGGTGTCATTTGGGTGTCGAGGGGTCACCATCTATGTTCTACCCACCCATCTCTATCCGTGACTCACGGTACAAATACCGCCTCTACTTTACCCCATTACGAGGCCGCCGTCTACCGACAGCACATGCCCGGTGATATAGCTCGCCTCGTCCGAGGCCAGAAAGGCCACCGCCGCCGCCACATCTTCGACTGTGCCCCAGCGCCCCAGCGGAATCTGGTTCACCAGCGTGTCAAGAATATCCTGGGGCAGATTCTCGGTCAGCATGGTTTTGATGAAGCCCGGCGCGACGGCGTTAACTGTGATGCTGCGCGAGGCGACTTCGCGCGCCAGTGCCTTCGTCATGCCGATCAGCCCGGCCTTGCTGGCGCTGTAGTTGGTCTGGCCGGCCTGCCCCGCGATCCCGCTGACGCTCGTCATATTGACGATGCGGCCATAGCGGTTGCGCATCATCGGGCGCAGCACGGCCTTGGAGCACAGCCAGGCGCTCTTGAGGTTGACGCGCAGGATCAGGTCCCAGTCGGCTTCGGGCATGCGCATCATCAGGTTGTCGCGCGTGGTCCCGGCGTTGTTGACCAGGATATCGATCTTGCCGAACGTATCGGCGACGGTCTTCATCATGTCCTCGACCTGCTGGGCGTCGCTCACATCCGCCGTGATCGCCAGCCCCTCGCCGCCGTTCTGGCGGATCTCGGCCAGCGTGTCCTCAGCGCAGCAGCCGCTCAGATCATTGGTCACGACTTTCGCGCCGCGCCGGGCCAACTCGATTGCCACGCACTGCCCGATGCCGCGCCCGCTGCCTGTCACCACCGCGACTCGACCACTCAAATCAGCCATGCCTCTGTCTCCTCGTGTTAAGCTGGACCATTGCCCTGGGGCGCAAGCCCCTTATATCATAATCGGGCGGTAAGGGCTGTCAAGCGAACGCCGCTGAGATCAAAACAGCGCGCTCATGGCACCAACGCCACCGCCTCACCCTCTATTACGATTGTCCCGTCCTGATTGGTGCAGATCGTCTTCAGCGTGGCGATCCGCCGCTCCGCACGATACTTGATCACCTCGACGACAGCCGTGATGGTGTCGCCGATGAACACCGGCGCTTTGAACGTGAGCGTCTGGCCCATGTAGATCGTGCCGACGCCGGGCAGATCGTTGGCCAGTGTGGCCGAGATCAGGGCGGCGGTCAGCATCCCGTGCACCAGCCGCCGCCCGAAGCGCGTCTGGGCGGCATAGGCGTCGTCCAGGTGGATCGGGTTCACGTCGTCGCTGATGCGCGCGAAGGTGCGCACGTCGTCATCGGTGAAGGTTTTGGTGCGGCTGGCGGTCATGCCGACCGAGAGGTCCATCTGGGTATCCTTTCTACTGGCCGCTAGCCGGGCTGGGCCGGCTTGCGGGCCAGGATATAGGCGCGGCGGCTCGGATGCTCGACGTCTTCATACGGCGGGCGTTCCTGGCTCTGCTCGATGACGAAGCCCGCCTCGCGCAGATAGCCTTCCATCTCGGCGCGCTCGAAGAAGAAAAAGTCGAGCGAAACGTCATAACCCCACCACTCGTCGATATGCACGGTTTCATTCCCGATATGGAACGCGACCAGCAGCAGCCCGTCCGGCTGGAGCACGCGCCGCAGCTCGCGCAGCACACCTGTCACCTCGGCGTGCGGGATGTGAATGATCGAGTAGAAGGCGGCGATCCCGGCCCAGGCGTTGTCCGGCGCATCGAGCGCGCGCATCGTGCCGGTGCGATACTCAACCTGCGGGAACAGCGCGCGCGCTTGCGCCACCATCTCCGGCGAGAGGTCCAGCCCAAAGGCCTGTGCGCCGCGCTGGTGCAGATAGTGGGCCACGTGTCCCGGCCCGCAGCCCAGATCGCAGACCGGGCCGCGATCGCGCAGCCGCGCCGCGAAACGGTCGAGCAACTCGCGGTCGAAAGGCTTGTAATCCAGCTCATCCGCGATCCGCTGTGCATACTCGCTCGCGACAGTGTCGTAGCCGTCCTGCAAGTCCTGCTGGTGGCGAGTCTGATCGTCATCCATCGTTTCTCCCCGGCAGCTTCAGGCGCGCAGACTGAGCGCGATGCGGCCACGCTCCAGATCGACGTTCAACACGGTCACATCCACGATATCCCCGACGCCGACCACCTCATACGGGTCTTTCACACGGTAGTCGGCCATTTCGGAAACGTGGACCAGGCTGTCTTGCTTGACCCCAATATCTATAAACGCCCCAAAGTCCACAACGTTACGCACGGTTCCTTTGAGCGTCATGCCGGGGCGCAGGTCTTCCATCTTCAGCACATCAGAGCGCAGCACGGGCGGCTCAAGCTCGGTGCGCGGATCGCGCCCGGGGCGGGTGAGATCGTTCAGGATGTCTTCCAGCGTCGGCACGCCGACCTGGAGCCGGGCAGCCAGCGCGGGGATGTTCAGTTGGTCGCGCTGCTGGCGGACCTTTTCGGCCAGCCCCGGATCGGACAGGCTGAGGCCCAGGTCGTGCAGCAGCCGCGCCACCACCGGATACGACTCCGGGTGCACGCCGGTGTTATCGAGCAGATCGCCGGAATCGGGCACGCGCAGGAATCCGGCGGCCTGCTCGAAGGTTTTATCGCCCATGCCCTTGACCTGTCGCACCGCCAGCCGCGAGCGGAACGGTCCCTGCGTATCGCGCAGTTCGACGACTCGCTCGGCCAGCTTCGGCCCCAGTCCGGCGACATATTGCAGCAGCGCGGGCGAGGCGGTGTTGACGTTGACGCCGACCGTGTTCACCACCGACTCGGTGACTTCGTCCAGTTTGGTGCCGAGCGCCTTCTGATCGACATCGTGCTGGTACATACCCACGCCGATGCTGCGCGGGTCGATCTTGACCAGCTCGGCCAGCGGGTCGAGCACGCGACGCGCAATCGAAACCGCGCCGCGCATCGAAACATCGAGATCGGGCAGTTCGGCGCGCGCCAGCGGTGAGGCGGAATAGACCGACGCGCCCGCCTCATTGACGATCAGATATTGTACATCGTCGTGCTCGCGGATCAGGGCGGCGACCAGTTCTTCGGTTTCGCGCGAGGCGGTCCCGTTGCCGATTGCGATCAGGTCCACATTGTGCTGTTCGATCAGCCG
The DNA here is from genome assembly GCA_012729765.1 of Chloroflexota bacterium. Taxonomy (GTDB): domain Bacteria; phylum Chloroflexota; class Anaerolineae; order Aggregatilineales; family Aggregatilineaceae; genus JAAYCM01. Next base: position 148,970 of record JAAYCM010000063.1, read on the forward strand.
CCCCAGGGCGCGCAGCGCTTGCGTGCGATCTTTCTGCGGCTCGTGAGGGTAGATCGTGACGGTGTCGAGCACCTTGGCGGTGGCGTCCACGACCGCTACCTTGCAGCCGGTGCGGAAGCCGGGATCGATCCCCAGCACGCGGCGATCCTTGAGCGGCGGCTGGAGCAGCAGCCCGCGCAGGTTGGTGGCAAACACGCCGATCGCGTGCTGGTCGGCCTGCTCGGTCAGCTCGCGGCGCATCTCGCGCTCGATAGCCGGGGCGATCAGGCGCTTATAGCCATCCTCAACCGCCTGCTCCAACTGCGCGGCAAAAGGTGAGCGTCGCTGGCTGGGATAGAGCCGCCAGAGCTGGCCGAGGATGTCCTCGTCCGGCGCGACCACACGCACCTTGAGCACGTCCTCACGCTCGCCCCGGTTCACGGCCAGCACCTGGTGCGGCCTCAGAAAGCGCAGCGCGCCGCTGAACTCGTAATAGGTCCGGTAGACGGCTTTGGGGTCCTTCGAAGCGTCGCCCAGCCGCACTTCGATTGTGCCGCGCTGGCGCGTCTGGCGGCGGGCGATGTCACGCGCCTGGGCATCATCCGAGATACGCTCGGCGATGATGTCGCGCGCGCCCTGGTAGGCGTCCCCGACGGTCGGCACGGTGTCATTTAGAAACGGCTGCGCGGCCTGTTCGAGCGTCTGGCGCGTGACTTCCTGCGCCTGGACCAGATTAGCGAGCGGCTCCAGCCCGCGCTCCTGCGCGATCATGGCGCGCGTGCGGCGCTTGGGCTTGTAGGGCAGATACAGGTCCTCGACCGCTTGCAGCGTCCCGGCTTCCAGAATCGCGCTTTCCAGCTCCGGCGTGAGCTTGCCCTGCTCGCCGATGCTGGCGATCACGGCGTCCTGGCGCTCGGCCAGCTTGCGCAGATAGCTCAGCCGGTCGAGCAGGCTCCGAAGCTGCTCTTCGTCCAGGCTGCCGGTCATCTCTTTGCGGTAGCGGGCGATGAAGGGAACGGTGTTGCCTTCGTCCAGCAGGCCGACGGTGCTCTGCACCTGTTCGCGGCGCAGATGCAACTCGCTGGTCAGTTTACCGATAATGTCACGCTTCACGCTTACCTCTTTCGCGGGTTGGATTCGATGCGCCGGGGATTGTACCGCAGCCGGGCTAGGGCGAAACCACCAACGCGTCGCGCAGCGCGATCATATTCTCGGCGGGCGTGTGGCGCGGGACCTCGCAGCCGGGCGCGGCCAGCCAGTTCGTGCCCCCGGCGGCCCGGCAGCTTTCGACCGCCTGGCGCACGGTGTCGGGCGTGCCCTCGTACAGGATCGCCACCGGGTCGAAGTTGCCGCACAGCGCGATCGTGGGATCGATCGCGTCCACCTCGGCGCGGGCCTGGGCCAGATCGACCTGCCAGTCGAGGTCGATGATCCGCGCGCCGCTCACGGCCATATCCTTCACGATGCGCGTCGTGTTGCCGCAGATGTGCAGGCGCGGGATCGCCCCGGCTTCGCTGATGGCGGCGAAGATGCGCTGTTCGTAGGGCAGCGCGAAACGGCGGTAGGCGGGCGGCGCGATCTGCGAGGCGATGGCGTCCCCCAGGCCGATGATCGTCGCCCCGGCCTCGACCTGCGCCCGCGCGAAGTCGATCGCGGTCTGCGTGCAATGTTCGAGCAGGTCTTCGACCCACTCCGGCTGGTCGTAGAGATCGTACATGAGCTGGCTCACCCCGCGCAGATCGGCGGCCTCGGCCAGCGCGCCCTCGACCCAGCCCTGCACCGGGATCACGCCGCCGACTCCCTGGTGAAAGAGGCGGATCGCGTCCACCCGGTCGCGCATCCGGCTTCCGGCAGCCAGCGGATCCGGGCGGGGCAGCGTGGCAAGCTGCGACGCGTCTTGCAGCCGCGGCTCGGTGCAGATCGGCAGGCCGTCGTCGGGAAAGACGATGTGCGCGCCGAAGTCCGCCGCCTCGCGGTACGGATCGCTGATCGCGTCCACGATATCCAGCCCGAACAACTCAACCGTTTTGAAGTTGGCCTCGCACAGCACGCGATAATCCTGATAGTAGCGGGCCAGCGGGGCGCCGATCTGGTCGGCGGCGAACTGCATGACCAGCGTCAGATTCGGGATGCGCTCGACCGGCTCGCCGCGCAAACGGGCGTCCAGCCGCTCGGTAGAAGTCGTCATCGGGTTTCAGTCCTTTCCTAATCTAAGTAGTTTTTTCGGTTAGCCCCGGTCGTGCGGACCGATCCACAACTGGTGCGCGTCGTCCCAGCGCCAGCCGGGTGCATCGATAGTGACCGTCGAGCGCGGCCATCCTGCCTGGATGCGGGCCTGCGTGGCCCGCCACGACAGCACGCCGCTCAGGGCGTCCGCCGCTTCGACGTTGCAGCCGCCCACGCCCACCGCTGAGGTGAGCGCGGCTTCGAGCGTCTGGCCGTGCAGCACACCCGCCAGGAACCCGGCAATCGTCGCGTCGCCGGAGCCGGTCGTGCCGACCAGCGGCTCCGGGCGGAAGCAGGCCGCCCACAGCTCGCGGTTCTGCCAGCCGGGCGCGGCCAGCGGACCCGTGCCCTCGGCCCCGGTGCGCAGATATAGGCCCCGGCTGCCGAGCTTGATCCCGACCAGCCGCGCGCCCATATCCAGCACCTCAGCCGCGACATCCGCGATCAGCGTGTCCGGGTGCACATCGGGCGGGGGCTGGTCGCGCCGCAGCATGAACAGCAGCTCGTCCAGACTGGGCAGGAACAGATCGACATAGGGCAGTGTTTTTTCGAGCACGCGCCGCCAGTTGACCTGGCCGCTCGGCCCATCCGGATCGGGCAGCGCCAGGTCGAGCGAGGTGAGCACGCCGGCTGCTTTGGCGCGCCGGTACATCTCGACCAGCTCTTCGCCCTCGCGGGTGTACATGCGCTTCATAAAGGGCGGGTAGCCGAAGTGAAACAGGCGCGCCTCGTGCAGGCGGTCGTAGGGCACATCGTCCGCGCCGAAGGTGTGGTTGGCCCCGGCGCAGTGCAAGAAGAAGCGGTCGAAGCGCGGCGGGCTGATCACGATGGTGTAGGCGGTCGTCTCGCCTGGCGCGACGATCATGTTCTCGACCAGGCGCGGGTCCTGCGCGCGGATCAGGCGCAGGACAATCTCGCCGAAAGGGTCATCTCCGATCTTGCCCATCAGGCGCGTGCGGATGCCGAGGCGATCCAGGTTGCGCCCGGTGTTGGAGACGGGGCCGCCCGTCTGGAGCAGCGCCGGCCCGATCTCGGATACGCCCCCTGGCACCAGCAGCTTTTGCAGATCGATGGCGGGAAGCTGGGGGATGATATCCAGGCAGATATGCCCCGCCGCGACCGCGTCAAACGTCGTCATGCCCGCCTATTCCAGTTCTCCGAGCGCGGCATCCACGCTCAAATCGTCGTGGATCATACGGCGCAGCACGCGCATCATCCGGCCCGGATCGGGCGCCTGGAACACGTTGCGACCGATGAACATCCCGCGTGCGCCGGCGTGCAGCGCCCCGCTGACCATCTCCAGCGCCTCGCGCAGCGTCTCGGTCTTGGGGCCGCCCGCGATCAGCACCGGGCGGAAGGTGGCATCGATCACCTGGCGGAAGGTGTCGCCGCTGCCGCTGTAGTCGGTTTTCAGCACATCCGCACCGATCTCGCATGCTATCCGCGCGCCCATCGCGATGAACTCTGGCCGGTAGATGTCGTGGTCGGCGCGCCGCCCGCGTGCCATCGGCTCGATAATGCAGCCGATGCCCAGCGCTTCACACGCCTGGGTCATCTCCGCCACGTCTTCGACCTGGCGCGCCTCGGCGTCGGGATCGTCGTAGCCGATGAACATATAGGTGAGCACGGCGTCCGCGCCCAGCCGGGCCGCGTCCTCGACCGACGCGATCATGCGCCCGCGCCCTTCTTCCGAGCCGAGCATCTCCGCGCTGCGCCAGCGGTTGGTCCAGTCTACGCGCATAATCAGGCCCGGTGCGCCGCGCCCGGTAAAGACGCTGGCGAAGCGCCGCGCCGTGCCTGGCCCGACCAGAAACGCATCCGCGCCGCTCTCGGCCAGCGTTTCGAGCATCGCGCCGGGGTTGGCGACGCCGGGGATCACGCCCAGGTGCAGCCCGTGATCGAACGCGATCACGGCAGCGCGCTGGTCACGCGGATCGAGCACGCGGCCCAGGCGGATCGTCTTGCCGCTGTTGGGGAAGGCATACGGGGAAGTCGTCATGAGAATGTCTATCCTTTAGTTGAGCGTTAAAGCACACAAACTCCTATACGATCATACCGCTTGTGGCGGCGGCGGGCACGATCGCGATTCAGATCAAGCCCCACTTCGCGTGGGGCTTTGCCAATCACCGTATTCAGAACGCCGGGGCTGCTAGGCGCGGCCCATCAGGTGGCTGAGGATCAGGCGATCCAGCTCCTCGTAGTCGCGCGCCTCGATCAACTGGCGCATCGCGCTGCGATCCAGGCTGCGCACCCGCTCGACCAGCCATAGGAACAACTCCAGGCTGTTGCTCAGGTGCTTCTCGGCGGCTTCGGCCTTCTGCGTGCGGACCGCTTTCACGTCCAGCCCCACCATGCCGCGCTCCCAGAAGCGGTGATCGTCCAGCACGAGCACCTGATCGAACGCGCGCCGCAGGTTCACTGCGCCGAACGAGCGGTCCTGGTCGAACTTCAGCCCGTTCTGATCGTTGAGATGGACGCTCCACAGCTTGTCATAGGCCAGCCCAAAGGCCATCTCGTCGGCGGGGTCCAGCCCGGCCAGGATCGCGTGGGCCGACTCGACCAGCACGCCCATCCGCTCCGGGGAGCGCGTCTTCAGGCCGAGCGCGACGGCGTGGCCGATGGTCGGGATGTACGAGATATCCATTGGCTCGTTGGGCTTTGGCTCGATTGCGATGCGGATGCCGGGCGCATAGGCGAGCATGTCGTCGATCGCCTCGACCAGCAGATCGACCGCCCGCGCCGCGTCTTTGGCCTCACGCATATACGTACCCTCGCGCGCCAGCCACAGCACGACAAATCCGGTTTCGAGCGACTGGGCGATGTCGAGCATCTTACGTGAGCGCTCGCGGGCATAGGTGCGCGCCGCCGGATCGTTGGCGGTATACGCGCCGTCGATGGTCATGGGGTGTTCCCACAGGCGCGGCGCGACGAATTCTGCCACCAGTCCGGCAGCGTCCAGCCGCTGCTTGAGCGCGCGCGCTTCCTGCACGATCTGGTCGGGGCGCTTGTCGTCCAGATTGGGCACGGCGTCATCGTCGTGGAACTGCACCGCGTCGAAGCCGAGCCGCTGGTAGGCTTCCAGCTTTTTATCGAACGCGACCGTCGGGCGGACCGGCGGGCCGAAGGGATCGGCCCCCTCGTGAATGTTCCAGGGACCGAAGGAAAACTTATAACCGTATTTTTCCATTTTTTGTTTTACCCGTTTTGCTGCCCCGGGCAAAGCTGCTGCCCAGATCTATCGGGCGGCCTGCTGTGAGCGGCCACCGCCAAACAGGTTACGGAAGAACTCGCCCACGCGCGGGTTCTGGCGCGCCTGGTCGAACATGACCGCCAGGATGATCACCATGCCGATTGCCGCCGGCTGCCAGTAGGGGTCGTAGCCGAGCAGGTTCAGGCCGTTGCGCAGCACCTGCATAATCGCCGCGCCGATCAGCGTGCCGAGCATGGTGCCCTTGCCACCCTTGACGCTCGCCCCGCCGATGAACACTGCCGCGATCACGTCAAGCTCGTAGCCCTGGGCGGCGGTCGGTGCGGCGACGCCCAGCCGGGCGGTCATCAGCGTGCCGCCGATGCCAGCCATCAGGCCGGAGAGGGTGTAGGTCAGCAGCTTGACGCGGCGCGTGTTGATCCCGGAGAGGCGCGCGGCCTGCTCGTTGCCGCCGATAGCGTAGACGCGATAGCCCCAGATGGTGCGCGCCAGAAAGATCGACATCACCACCACCAGGATGAGCATGATCAGCGTTGGATAGGGCAGTTCATAGCCGGCCAGGACGATCTCCCCCTGGCCGATGTTGCGGAAGGAGTCGTTCAACTGGCGCACCGGCCAGCCGGATGTCCAGCCATAGCAGATGCCGCGCCCGATGCTTAGCATACCGAGCGTGGCGATGAACGGCGGCAGGTTGGCAAACGCGATCAGCGCCCCGTTGACGAAGCCGACCAGCGCACCCATGGCGCACCCGGCCAGGACGGCGAGCGGCACGTATTGCGACGCCACGACCAGGTTGGTGCTGCCCGCGATCTCCTCGGCCCAGGGCGATTTTTCGCCGCTGATCAGCACGGCGGCGGCCAGCCCGGAGAGCGCCATCACCGAGCCGGTCGAGAGGTCGATCCCGCCTGTGATGATGACCAGCGACTGCCCAAAGGCTGCGATTGCGATCCACGAGAACGAGAGCATGATATTTTGCAGGTTCTGCGACGACGTAAAGGTGTCGGTTGCGGTCGCCAGGTAGGTGGCCATCACCAGCAGGATGATGAACACGCCGACCTCTTGCCCGGAGATCAGACTACGCCACCACGAACGGCTCTGGGCTGGGGCGATCTCGCGGCGGGACAGTTCCGCATCGGCTGGTTGAACTTGTTGGGTCATGTCGGTTGTCCTTCTAACTGGCCGGACGTTACGGCGTGGGCCATGATCAATTCCTGAGTCGCGTCTTTCTGGTCGAGCGTGGCGGAGATGCGGCCTTCGTGCATCACGATGATACGGTCGCTCATCGCCAGGATTTCGGGCATTTCGGACGAGATCATGATAATGCCGATACCCTGTTTGGCTAATTCTGACATCAGCGCGTGAATCTCGGCTTTGGCCCCGACATCAATGCCGCGCGTCGGCTCGTCCATGATCAGCACGCGCGGATTGAGCATCAGCCACTTGGCGAGCACGACCTTTTGCTGGTTGCCGCCGGAGAGATTCTTGACGCTCTGCTGTAAACTGGGCGTGCGCACACGCAGCTTATCGACAAAATCGCTGGCGGCACGGCGGGCCGGCTGCCGTTTGAAGTAGCCGTTACCGCTGTAGCGCTTGAGCGAGGGCAGGATCATATTGAACAGGACGGTCAGCTCCAGCACGAGGCCCTGGTTGGCGCGGTCTTCCGGCACGAGGCCGATGCCCAGCTCGACCGCCTTCTCCGGCGAGTCGATCACAACGGGCTGACCATCGAGCCAGATTTGCCCGGCGTCTTTGTGATCGGCCCCGAAGATCATCCGCATCGTCTCGGTGCGGCCCGCGCCGACCAGCCCGGCGAAGCCGAGAATCTCGCCCTTGCGCAGCTCGAACGAGACATCCTCAACCGATCCCCGCCGCGTCAGCCCTTCGACGCGCAGGACCGGCTCGCCGATCTCGACCTTTTCCTTCTGGAACAGTTCGCCCACATCGCGGCCCACCATCAGGCGGATGATCTTGTCAATCGTGGCGTCGGCGGTGCTCAGTGTGCCGACGCGCTCGCCATCGCGCAGGACCACGATCCGGTCGGCGATCTCGAACACTTCTTCCAACCGGTGCGTGATGAAAATGATTGACAGGCCGCGCGCGCGCAGGTTGCGCACGATCTCGAACAGGAAGCGTGTCTCGTCGTTGCCAAGGGCTGAAGTCGGCTCGTCCATAATAATGACCTGAGCATCGACCGCCAGCGCCTTTGCGATCTCGACCTGCTGGCGCTCTGCCACCGACAGGTCCTCGACTATCACGCCGGGCGGCACCCGCGCCCCCACCATGTCGAGCAGGGCCACGGCGTCGCGCTCCATCTTGCGGCGGTTGACCAGGTTGAAGGGCCTCAGCAGACCGCCATAACGCGGCTCACGCGAGACGAAGATATTGGCGGCGGCGCTCTGGTTCGGAGTCAGGGTGAATTCCTGATAAATAGTCGCGATCCCTAACCGCTGGGACTCCGCCGTATCGCGAGGATTGATCTCTTGTCCGCGCAAAAAAATATGGCCTGTATCTTTATGATAGGCCCCGGCCAGAATCTTCATCAGGGTGGATTTTCCCGCCCCATTTTCGCCCAGCAGGGCTACGACTTCACCGGGGTATACCTCAAAGTCTACGTTGCTAAGCGCCTGCACGCCTGGGAAACGCTTGGAAACCCCGACTACCCGCAGTACAGGTTCTTTTTCCAAAAGTAGTGCCTTCCTCGTTCCTGACGACTACGCCATTTATTATCTAGGGCAGTGGGTGGAGCCGGATCAGCCCCACCCACTGGCTACAGCCGCTCAACGGGCGAGCGGCTGTATAAGTTCGAACATCGAAGCTTTATTCGCCTTCGGGGAAGGCCGGGGGCAGCGGCTGGGTGAAGTCGCTGTTGGCCCACGCTTCGGCCATCGCGTCCACGTTGTTGATGGTCACGATGTCCATACCACTGTCGGTCCAGTCCGGATAGGGATACAGGTTGAGCGCGTGGCTGAAGAGCATATGAACCGTGTCATAGCCCCAGCCCCAGTACTTCTGGCCGACCAGACCATGCAGCAGGCCAGCCTGGACCCACTCCAGCTCGACGGGCAGCGTGTCGAAGGCAACAGCCTTCATGTCGCCATTGAGCACGGCTTCTTCGAAGAGCGGCATCGCGCCCTGACCGGCGAAGACCGGCCACAGACCCACGAAGAACCAGCCATCGAGGTCCGGATTCGCCAGCATCGTCTCTTCGACCACCTGCACGCCGAGGTTGATGTCGTCGTTGCAGGCAACGGTCGCCACGATCTCGATGCCGGGATACTGCGCGACATAGTCTTCAAAGCCGCGGATACGCTCTTCCAGGTTGAACGCGCCAGGGACGCCGGTCAGCAGGGCGACCTTACCTTCTTCGCCCATCGCCTTGACCAGCAGCTCGCCCGCCGCCCAACCGCCGGTGTAGTTGTCCACACCGAGGTAAGTGAAAGCGTTCGATTCAGGCGAGTCGGAGTCCCAGGTCATGACCGGGATGCCCGCCGAGACTGCCGCGTTGATCGGGTCCACGCAGCCGTCAGGGTCGTTACAGCTCACGCCGATCGCGTCCACGCCCTGCGAGATCGCGTCTTCGATCACGCGGGCCTGCTCCGCCATGTCGGAGTTCACCGACCCCATGTACAGGCACTCGACCGTCATGCCGTAGGTTTCGGTCATATCAGCGGCGGCGGCCATACAGCCATCGCGCCCCAACTCGAACACGGGGTTGTTCAACGACTTCGGAATCCACGCAATCGTGAAGGTGCCATCTTCCGGCGGATAGGCCGGGGACAGCGGCTGGGTGAAGTCGCTGTTGGCCCACGCTGCGGCCATCGCGTCCACGTTGTTGATGGTCACGATGTCCATGCCGCTGTCGGTCCACTCGGGGAAGGTCGTGCCGTTCACAACATGGTCATACAGCATATAGACCGTGTCATAGCCCCAGCCCCAGTACTTCTGGCCGACCAGACCATGCAGCAGGCCAGCCTGGACCCACTCCAGCTCGACGGGCAGCGTGTCGAAGGCAACAGCCTTCATGTTGTTGTTGAGCGCGGCCTCTTCGAAGAGCGGCATCGCGCCCTGACCGGCGAAGACCGGCCACAGACCCACGAAGAACCAGCCATCAAGGTCCGGATTCGCCAGCATCGTCTCTTCGACCACCTGCACGCCGAGGTTGATGTCGTCGTTGCAGGCAACCGTCGTCACGATCTCGATGTCGGTTCCCGCGATCCCATCCTTGAAGCCGCGAATGCGCTCTTCGAGGTTGAACGCGCCGGGGACGCCGGTCAGCAGGGCGACCTTGCCGGACGTGCCCATCTCGCGGATGAGCAGGTTGGCTGCCGCCAGGCCACCGGTGTAGTTATCGACGCCGAGATAGGTGATGGCGTCCGAGTCGGGCGAGTCGGAGTCCCAGGTCATGACCGGGATGCCCGCCGAGACTGCAGCGTTGATCGGGTCCACGCAGCCGTCAGGGTCGTTACAGCTCACGCCGATGGCGTCCACGCCCTGCGAGATCGCGTCTTCGATCACGCGGGCCTGCTCCGCCATGTCGGAGTTCACCGACCCCATGTACAGGCACTCGACCGTCTGGCCGGTGGATGCGGACAGTTCCGCCGCCGCCGCCATACAGCCGTCGCGCCCCAGCTCGAACACGGGGTTGTTCAACGACTTCGGAATCCACGCAATGGTGAACGTATCATCCTGCGCCTGGGCCTTCGACCCCGACGAGGCGGCGGCTAGCGGTGACACGACGACCGCTACCAGCACCAAAACACTAACTAAACGAAAGAATTTCTTCATGTCCTGTCCTCCTTGAAGAACATTGGGAGCTGGACAGTCTCCCTGGATCAAAGAGCGGAAAATGTCTGGAGCTGCATCCTGCCAGCCCTCACAGCTCCCGGCTTAAATCTATTAGCCGTCTCGTTTGGTGATGGCGGGATGAAGCTGGCATACGATTTGGTTTATTAAACCAACAAATTTGAGTTTTTGTCAAGTTGCCAGCACCGGACCTACTGGCGCTGCGAAGATCGCCGCCGCGAGCGGGCAGCCCTCGGAAGTAGCGCGAAATTGACCGGAATCTGTCTCGAAAGTAGGGGCAGGATGGCTCCGAGACGAATACATGATTAAGCCATTTGACAGTGTTTCGCGGAGCGACTATATTTTGTTGTCACGCTAGACAAATTAGAGAGGCGACATGGCTACGGGGCGTGCCGATCAAAACCTGATCAGGCGGCTGAACAGTGCTTTGATTCTGGATCAACTGCTGGTGTCTTCGCCCCAGTCGCGCGCGAACCTGGCTCAGCAGACCGGCCTCAACCGCAGCACGATCTCTTCGCTGGTCAACAATCTGCTCTGCCAGGGCCTGATCCGCGAAGTCGGCCCCGAAGCGGCGGAGTCACGCGGGCGACCGGGTATTTTGCTGGAATTGAATCCGCGCGGCGGCTGCATCGTCGGGATCGAGATCAGCGTCAATTACATCTCCGCGATTCTCACCGATTTCACCGCGCATACCCTTTGGCGGCGGCAGGTCGAGTTTGCGGAAGGGATGCCGCAGGCGGACGTGCTGGCGCTGGCCGAAGACCTGATCCATGCCGCGCTGCGTGCCGGATCAGCTCACCAGCTCCGCCCGCTCGGTATCGGTATCGGTGCGCCAGGGCTGGTCGATGGCGAAAATCGGGTGCTGGTCTATGCGCCCAATCTGCGCTGGCATCATGTCTCGTTTCAGGATTTGTGGGGGCAGAAATTCGGCGTGCCGCTCTACATCGAGAACGACGGCAACGCCTCGGCCCTGGGCGAATACTACTTCGGCGTGGCGAAGGGCTGCCGCAATTTCATCTACCTGGGGACGGGGATCGGGCTGGCGGGCGGGCTGATGCTTAATGGGCAGCTCTACCAGGGCGCGAACGGTTATGCCGGTGAGGTCGGGCATATCGCCGTCACGACCACCGGTGAGCTGTGCAACTGCGGGCGGCGCGGCTGTTGGGAAATGTTCGTCGGGTCGCGCGCCGTGATCCGGGGCATCGTGCAGGCACTTGACGCTGGAGCCAGCTCCGGCATCACGGCCCTGGTCGGCGGCGACCTGGGCCGGATCACGATGAGCGTGGTGGCTGAGGCCGCCAACCAGGACGATCCGTTGTCGCTGGCGGCGCTGGCCGATGTCGCGCATTACCTGGGGATCGGGATCGCCAACCTGATCAACCTGTTCAACCCGGAATTGATCGTGCTGGGCGGGATGCTGATCCCGGTGGCTGAATACCTGATGCCGACCATCAGCCGCCGGATCGCGGCTGAGGCGCTCTCCGATCCGGCGCGGTCGGTCGCGCTGGCACTGTCATCGCAGGGCAGCGATGTCTGTGTCAAAGGGGCCGTCGCGCTGGTGATCGACCGGATTGTCCGCGAGCCGGGCTTCTGCTAGAGGGGCGAGGCTGCATCACCCGGCTGTTCCGACGCGCCCTATCCGCCGATCTCCTGCCGCTGCAAGATCAAACTGCTGCCGCCGACGCCGATCACGATCAGCGTGAGCGTGATCAGCAGCGCGCCCCAACGATCTGGACCGCCGGCCTCAGTTGCCAGCCGTTGGCCCCAGTTGAGCAGGCTGTCCGGCGCGAGATTTGTCAGCGCGCCCGCGATCAGCAGCACCACCACGAACACGAACGCGATCCCGCCCGCGCCCGTCACCGAACGGCCCAACGTGCTCGCCAGCAGCGAGAGCGCGATCAGGCACAGCAGCCACAGGTAGAGCAGGCCCACCATCGCCACGAAACCGCCCACGTCCGGCGCTTCGAACAGGATCACGGTGTAGAGATAATCGGCTGCCGCGCCGAGCAGCAGCCCCACCCCGAACAGGATCGCCAGCCCGGCGAACTTTGCCAGCACGAACGTCGCGCGTGGCAGCGGGTGGGTGAACATCAGCGCGAGTTGAGCGCGCTCCCCGGCAATCGCCCCGAAGCTCATCAGCACGGCCAGCAGCAGCCCGAACTGCGTCGTATTTTTGATGAACTGGTCAATCGCATCGCGCACGGACGGATCCGGCAGGATGATCGTCACGTTCGACTGGCCCTCGCCCAATGACTTCACCAGGTCGGGCGTGATCTTCGCAAAGATGGGAGACATCAGCCCGAAGGCCAGCAGCACCACCGCCACGATCAGCAGCTTGCGGGTGCGCCACAGCTCGCGCAGCTCTTTCTGAAGCTGGAGTGTGAAGACGCGCATCACGATCCCCCCTCGGTTTGCGCCGGCAGGCCCTCGCCGTTGGTCAGGCGCAGAAAGACATCTTCCAGCGTCGCGCCCAGCATCTCGAAGCGCAGCACCGGCAGCCCGGCCAGCAGCGGCAGCAGCTCGCGCTGCGCGGCGGCCACGTCGCGGACGTGCACGCGCAGGCTGGAGCCGTGCAGCATCGTGCGCTCGACCCAGGGCAGGGCCGCGATCCGCTCGGCGGCGGCTTGCAGCGGGGCGGTGGCTTCCGGCGCGGCGTCCACCTCGAAGATCGGGCGGGCGAAGCGGGCCAGCAGCTCGTCGCGGCGCGCCTGCAAGATCAGCCTGCCCCGGTCGAGAATCCCGATCTCGTCGCAGATGCGCTCGGCGTCGCCCAGGATGTGCGTCGAGAAGAACACGGTCATCTCGCCGCGCAGATCGTCCAGGATATCCAGAATCGCCTTGCGCCCGGCGGGATCGAGGGCCGAGGCCGGTTCGTCCAGCAGCAGGACGGCGGGCTGCGGCAGCAGGGCCTGGGCCAGTCCGAGCCGCTGCTTCATCCCGCGCGAGTAGCCGCCGACGCGTTTTTTGGCGGCGTCGTGCAGGCCGACGCGCTCCAACACGGCATCAATCGGCGGATTTTCCAGGCCGTGCAGCCCGGCGATATAGCGCAGGAACTCGCGTGCGTTCATCCAGTGGTAGAACGTGGGCGCGTCGGGCAGGTAGCCGATCGGTGGGCGGCGGTTGGTGCCGACCTCGACGCCTTCGATCACGACGCGCCCGGCAGTGGGGCGAGCCAGTCCGGTCATCAGCCGCAGCGTGGTTGTCTTGCCCGCGCCGTTTGGCCCCAGAAAGCCAAAGATGATCCCGCGCTCCACTGCCAGATCGATCTCATCCAGCGCGGTGAAATCGCCAAAGCGCTTGGTCAGGCCGTGTACTTCAATCGCCGGCATCGTACTCTTCCTTGCGCCCCAGGATAAAGTAGAGCACGGGGCCGAGCAGCTCGCCCAGGACGATGATCAGCACCCAGGCCCAGGTGGGCAGCGGGGGGCGTGCGCCGCCGCGCTGCCTGAGATCGAGCAGCGCGTAGATCATCAGGCCAAGCTGGATCAGGATCAGGGGGGCCAGAACCAGAATCAGGGTTGTGTCGTCCATCGTCAGATTTTGCCTCTTGCGCGCGCACCGGCAAGTAATTCAGTTTCTTGCCGGGTTGAAGCCAGAGCAACCCTCACAGAGTGTAACGGGGATAGGGACTGAAGGGTAAAAAATGTGCGCCGGCAAAGCAGCACCGACGCACAGCTAACAGGTAGGGGGCAGGGGGTTGACTGCTAGAGCGTCGGGTCGATTGGCTCGCTGGACTTGACCGATGGCGGCGCATCCGCGTCGTCTTCGCTCTCGATCTCGATTTTGACCGGACCAGACTTCTCTGCGGATTGGGCCGCATCTTCGCCCTTGCCGGTCAGCCGCTCGATGCTGTGCTTGACCTTATCGACGGCCTGGCTGGCGATCGTCTGCCAGTCGGCATCCGGCTCTGTCCCGACCAGATCGCCCAGCATATGCCGGATGTCGGCCTCGACTTTGCGCCCGATGTCCTGCCAGGTCACGTCCCCGGACTCGCTTTTGACGCGCACGACGTTGGCGATATTGGTGCGAATGCGGCGATCGATCTGCCCGCTGATGGTCGGCCAATCGGCTTCTTCTTCGACGCCGACCCAACGCGCCATCGCGCGGCGGGAGTTGTCGTCCATCTTGTCGCCGATGTCCTTCCAACTGGCGTCGGGGCCGGCCCCGACCCAGCCCGCCATCGTCTGGCGCAGCTTGAGTTCGATCTTGTCATCCAGATCGCTGAAACTTGAGCCTTCCGGGTCTTTGGCCCAGTCTTCGACGCTTTCCTTGATCTCGTCGTCCAATTTGCCGCCCATATCTTCAGGCTTGGGCGTGGGTTCGTTCGTACCGTTCGTCATCGTTTCGGTCCTTTGGATTACTCACCATTTCGACGTTGCATTCTCTAACATACTGTACGCGGGATAAGGTGTTGTGTTGCACCGGCGTGCCGCTTCTAACGGAATGCTGATACAGAGGGCGGGCGGTTCTGCTGCCACGCATAATCAGAATATACGCATCTCAGGCCGCTGTGCACATCCGACCGGCGCAGCGTGGGAATCAGGCCGAGGCCCGGTCCAGCCGCTGCATCTGCTCGTCGCTCAGATGCAGGTCGAGTGCGTCGAGATTCTCCTGCATCTGCTCGATCGTGCTGGCGGCGATAAGTGGGATGATGTCGTGCTGGAGCATCCACGCCAGGATGACCTGATTGGGCGTCGCGTTCTGCTCGGCGGCCACTTGCTGCAGCGTCGCCAGCCGGGCGTCAGTATCCGGCCCGGCGTACTCGTGCGGAATGGTGCGGTCGGCGCGCGTATAGGCCCCGGCGAGCAGCACGGAATAGGCCAGCAGCGTGATCGGGCGGCTGCGGCAGTAGTCGAGCAGGTCCTCATTGGCGACGACCTGCGCGCCAGTGGAAGCGCCATATTTAGGGCGAAGATAGGTGTGTCGCTGCTGGATGCAGCAGTAATTCGTCCAGCCGTTCTGCGCGCTGAGCCAGCGTGCTTCTTCCAACCGCCACGCGAGGAAGTTGCTCGCGCCGATGAAGCGCACCTTGCCGGCCTGGATCAGTCGGTGAAAGGCTTCGAGCGTTTCGGCCATCGGCGTGACCCGATCATCGACGTGCGCGTAGTAGAGGTCGATCGTGTCGATCCCCATGCGGCGCAGGCTCTTTTCGCACTCGGCCTCGATCTGGCTCGCGCGCAGCCCGCGCTCCACGCCCGGCATCTCGAAGCCAACCTTCGAGGCGATGAACAGCCGGTCACGGCTGCCGCGCTCGCGCATCCACGCGCCGAGCACCGGCTCGCTTTCGCCCCCACGACCGCCCTCGACCCAGTGCGCGTAGATATTGGCTGTGTCAATAAACGTACCGCCTGCCCCGACATAGTGATCGAGCAGGCGGTAGGACTCGGCTTGATTCTGGTGCGTGCCAAAGTACATGGCACCCAGGCACAGGGCGCTGACCTCAACCCCGGTGTCGCCCAACGGAACGGTTCGCATAAATCCCCCTGTTTCGTTTGCAAGCGTATCGAAGTGATACGGCTATTTTAACGAATTCGGCGCGAACTGCGATCCTCGGATGGGCGCGGCTGGGGCGCGGCCTCGCCGTTCCCGCCATTGGCGGCAGGTGTGCCGGGGCCGGCGTGCAGGCTCTGGTAAAAGTCGGCGTCATAGCTGCGCGTCTTGACGACGACCGGCATCGGCACGGCGTGGCCCAGGATGATCGCCTGCTGCCGCGTGTCGAGCCGTGCCAGGACCTCGCGCAGCCCGCCCGCACCGCTGATCCCGGTCAGCACGGCGACGATATCGCGCTCGTTATCGAGCAGAGCTGTGACGCGCGTCCCAACCTGGCTCATGACTTCTTCGTCGATACCGCTGGGCCGCTGGTCTACGATCAGCAGCGTGACGTTGAACTTGCGCATCTCGCGCGCAATCGTCCCGAAGATTGTCTGGCGCGCAATGGCCGGGTCCAGAAATTTGTGCGCTTCCTCGATGGTGATCAGAAGCTGCGGCGGCTCCATGCTCTCGTCGCCCAGCGCCCGCTCGACCTTCTCGACGTACATGCTGTGGATGCGCCGCGTCAGATAGTTGGCGACCAGGATATAAGCTTCCAGCGCGCCGCCATAGCGGCCAAACTCCAACACGACGCTTTTACGCTGCTCGATGAACGCCAGAATTTGCCGCGCCGAGTCGTCCAGGGCGCGCGGGCGCAGGAACCCGAAGCGCTCGAAACGCTGCACGCGCCGCTGCAACGCCTGGACCGAGGCCGGGCTGGCTGACAGCTCCTCGCGCAGCATATCCATCACCTCGGCGCTGGCGTCGATCAGGCGCTCGATCCACTGCTCTTTCCACAGCTTGTGCAGCTCATAGGCCGCATCGATCATCGAGTCGGAGAGATCGAGCGTGGTTTTCAGCATCGCCAGGTCTTCGGGCTGAATCTCGTCGTAGCCGATGGTCACGACCTGGTCGTACTTGGCGTTGCGGCGGCGCGACGATTCCTCGTCGAGCGTGAAAATGGCGACACGGCTGCTGAACAACTGCTTGAGGCCCTTGGCGCGCGGCCCGCGCTCGTCCACGACTTCCCAGCCGTAGTCATTGTGCATGTCGAAGATCAGGTTGACGGCGATATCGTTGCGGATGATTCCAGCCAGCAGGATGCGCGTCAGGAAGCTCTTGCCGGTCCCGCTCTTGCCAAAGACACCGACCGAGCGCTCGACCAGCCGGCGCAGATCCAGGTTGACCTGCGTCTCTTCCAGCTCCAACGGTGCGCCAACATTGAAATGCGTCTCGTCCTCGTGCCCGAAAACGTCATTCACATCTTCGGCGGTTGCGATCTCGACTGGCATGAAGTGGCTGGGGATGGTCTTGACCGGCTTCGGCTCGCCTTCGTCCACATCGATAGTCAGCATCGGGGCGACATGCAGCGTGCCGAATGCCGCCGTGCCGGTGTAAATCTCGCGCAGGAAGGGGTCCGAGAGGTCGGGCGGGTCGCTGCGAATTGCCGGGTTGGTGGCGTCGAGGACAATATCGGTGATCATGCAGAAGAAGCGTTTGTGCTGGCCGCGCACGACGACATAGCGCCCGACCGCCAAGTCTTCGATTACTGTTTCACGATCAAGCTTGACATCCAGTCCCTTGCTGAGCGATCCGCCAACCACAACCCCCAGCCGCCGCCCGGCTATCGCCAGCGGCGACTCAAGATCAGGCATTTCGCGCGGGAACCAGTCATCCAGACTGTCGGATGTAGGGAACAAAGGATCGCGTGCACTCATGGGCGTGTCCTTCAAAATATCGACTTGATGAACTCGAACGTGTGTTCTATTATATAGCTGAACCCGATTTTTTAAAAGAATTCAAACCTTAAACAAACGTCAGTATGATCCGAAGATTAAATTAAAAAGCCCGTGGTGTCTTTATCTTTGCTCCAGTCTCGATATACTATAATGTCAGACTACGGCTCCCGCGTTATGGATGGTTGAGGTACGTATGCTGGGTCGATCTGCGCCCCGTTTTTCTCACCGGACTCTGCTGCTGCTCTTGGCTGCCGCGGGCGTGCTGCTGGCCCTGGCGGCGATGAGTCTGTTGATGGCGCGCCTCTGGCCGTTCGGCGCCGATTACTTCTACTTTTTCTACCCGATGGCCGAACAGTGGGTGGACGGCCAGTTCACCATGTACGATGGCGCTGGCGAGCGCCTGTTTTACCCACCCTGGAGCCTGTTCGTGATTATCCCGCTCGGTTTCTTCCCGCTGGAGCTGGGGAAGGGCGTGCTCTTCACGGCCTCACTGGTCGGATTGATCGCGGCGGTGCGCATCTATCAGGGTGGCCGGAGCGTCACAATGCTCGGCGTTGTGTTTGCGCTTGCCAACCTGCACACCTTCGATCTCCTGGTCCGGGGTCAGATCGATGTGGTCGTGCTGCTCGGCCTGGTGCTGGGCGCGTGGGCGATCCCCAACCGCCGCCCCGTCATGACCGGGCTGGCCCTGTGTTTGATGGTCATGAAGCCGCCGCTCAATATCGCGCTGCCCGGCCTGCTCTATCTGCTGGCGATCCGCACCTGGCCCCGCCGCGAACTGGGGCGGGTGATGTGGTTCCCTGTCGGCGTGCTGATCGTGTCGAGCCTGATGGTCGGGCTGGACTGGCCGCTGCTCTTCGTGCGCAATGTCGAGACACCGGTCAACTACCTCTCGATCTCGCTGTGGCGCGGCGCAGCGGTGCTCGGTCTGCCTGCCTGGCCAATTGCTATCGCCGCCGTAGTCGCGGTGATTGCCTGGCTGCGGCTTGCCATGCGCGAGGGCCTGACCGACCGGACGCTGAGTCTGGCGCTGGCGACCAACTTTGTCTTCACCAATTACGCCAACGGCGACCACTACATCCTGCTCATTCCGGCGCTGCTCTATGTGGCGCACCACAGCCCCCGGCTGGCGCTGCTGGCCTATCTGACCACGTGGACACCGCTGCTGCGCCTGCCTCTTGGCCCGGACGCGTCGCCAATCGACATCCTCTATCCGGTCGTGCTGCTCGGCGCGGCCTGGTATCTGCGACCTGCGACGGCTGCGCCTCGGGCTGCCCCAGCATCCACGCCGGTCCGCGATCTGAACGCGACGACCACCGACTAGGCCGGCCTGATCAACTGCAGTAAGTGCTGCAGGCGCGGCAGATCGTGGCTCAGCATCCCCGCCAGACGCCGCCCCGCGTCCACCAGGAACGCGTAACGCTCGTTGCGCGGGCGAGCACTCGCGGCCTGCAGCAGCGCTGCCGCCAGGAGCTGCTCGGTCGGGACATCCCCCGTGTTCAGAATCAGGCGCAGGAAGTCGAGTTGGCGGGTGAAATGGACGACGGTGTGTTGATCACACAGGCACACCTGGTCCAGGCTCAACGGCGGGCGCGGCGGCAGATTGTGGTAGATCACGTTGTCCTGGATGAAGCCAACATTCAGCACACTGATCTCAACCGGGACCATGCGGTTCTCGCGCTGGTCACGGGCGGCGGCATGCGGGAGATTGTTCGCCATGATCAACTGGCGCACCAGGGGATCGTCATCGATGCTGATCGCGTAGATCACGCCGATCACGTCAAAATCAGCCGACTGGCCGTGCCGCGTGCGGACGAACGCGCCGAATGAGGGATGGATGATTTCCTGGCTGCGTGTGCCACACACAAAACCAACCGTACTGGCTCGCAGTACACTTCCGATTACGGGCTGCTGTGCAGTTTCGTTCATAAACATCTCTTCCGGTACTCGTCTTCCGTGATGTTCGGGTCAGAGTTGAGTACGTCTATCATACGATCAATGCCTCATTAGCAGCCAGCGCCCGATGATCGGCGCGTCTGCCGGGTCTAGTCTGTCATCGGACTCAAGCCTGACACTGCTTACCGTCCAAACCTGTGCGCGTAGCGTTTCCGGCCATGCCGGACCGCTTTGCTTTCAAGCTTCTCGGAATGTTCGACCCGCTGCTCGTTGCGCCGCAGCTCGATCTCGATCAGCTCGTTGAGCTGGGTCCGCTCGTGCGCGCGCACAACGGCCAGCTCGTCGGCGCGTGTCAGCGCGTAGGGATAGCGCCACATGACCTGGCACTGGTCATAGACCAGCGCATGCGCCACGTCAATCATTTCGGGCTGGCGGGCGACCCACATCGGCATCTCAACCCGCGCCAGGTGATAATCCTGGGCGCTGCCGACGTTCAGATAGAAGAACACAATCTCATAGCTTGCCCCCTTGTCGTGATAGCGCTTGTTTTGCGGTGACTGTTGGACGAAGAGCGCCGAACGCTCACCGGGCTGCAGCAGTTTGAACATAAAGGGCCGGTCGATCACGCCTTCCAACTCAAGGTTGGTGTCGAGCATCGACCGCCGGACTTCGTCATCTTCCAGGCGCATCAAATGGATCAGGCTGACGACGAACGCGCTGGTGGGCCGGTCCACGTAGCCGATCAGACTGGCCATCTGCGCGAGATCGCGCTGCATGGCCGCGTGCGTGTCGTGCAGGTGCACCATCGCGCCCAGGTATTCGTTTTCCAATTGTCGGCCATCGGGAACATCTTTGCCGACCCAGAAGAGCAGCGGGCCGTCGCTCAGCGCCAGCAGCGGATAGTCGATGTGGCGGCGCTCCCAGCTTTCGCGCGCCAGCATTTGCAGCTCAGCCACGGTGCGGCGCGCGTTGACCGCCGTGTTGTTGATCAACTGGCCCTGCTTGTCGCGGAGATACTGGTCGGTATAGAACAGACGCGGCTCCGTGACCTGTTCGGGCAGGGCGTCGCTGCCGTGATGGTAGACGAAGATTCCGACATTCGTCAGGTAGTAGAGCGCGGCGACATGCGTATTCGGATAAATCTGCGAGCCATCGGCGGCGATAATGGTGGCGCGCGCCGGGGTGGCGGGCAGGGGATAGGCGCGGTTGATCGGCTCGTTGAGCGGCGCAGCGCCCCGGAAGCCGGCGTCCCGCTGGCGGGCAAGCTGGATCCGCGCATGAATGGCGTCCAGATCGCTCAGGGATTTGAAGAACTCCCAGGCATCGTCCATGCGCTCATTGAGCGTCACGTTCTGGGCGGCCAGGGCGCGGCCCATTCGCTCGACTTGTGGGACTACTTTTTCGAACTCTAACATCGACTGTTAAAACCTCATGCCATCCACATAACTAACAGTCCTACCGCTCCATATAAGAGTCAGTGTAGCACTAATGTTCTGTAACGTCAAGTTGCTGAATTGAGAGAAAAAGCGCTTGAATTTATTGTTAAGATTTCCAAACAATTTGCGGCACGATCCCGTGCAGTAGCCGACGCTACACATTGTGGTGGAGACTGGTGTATACTGTGCGGTACTATTCAAATGGGGCGCACAACAAAGGACAACACAGGCGATGAAGTGCACGCATTGTGGAAAAGAAGCCGAGGCGATCTGCCGTTGGTGTGGCCGCGCCGTGTGTGGCGATCATATCAAGACCATGACCTATATTATTTCGGTGTACGTGGGGGGCAAGAAGGTTCCCAAGTCGCTGGTTGTCGCCGATGCCGTGTGGTGCGGTGTGTGCAAGCCCCAGCCAGAACCGATTGAAATGCCGTATCTGGACTGACGCCGCCTGTGGCGCAGCAAGTGGTGATTCGATGAGCGAGCAAGTACACGGTCTAGCTAAGGTTTCGTGGGAAGACCCGGAAAGCGGCGACCTGCGCGAGTATGTGCTGGAAGAAGGCTCGACCGCGACCATCGGGCGCAGCCCTAACAACCAGATCGCCATCCCGGAGCGGCACGTCTCGCGCCAGCATGCCGTTATCAGCTTCCGCGACGGCATTTTCATGATCGCGGACCTGGGCAGCGCCAACGGCACGTTCGTCAATGACAAGCCGCTGACCGATCCGTTTCCGCTGGCGCACGGCGATGTGATCCGGCTCTATGTGCCGGTGCTGCGTTTTTCGGCCATCGTTACCAATGACGAGCACGAGAAGGCCAAAGCGACCGGCACCCTGATCGTCCCGATGAGTAAGGGCGATCATCCGGTTTTGCACGTGACCTCTGGCCCGCAGGATGGCGCGGAGATTCCGCTCCTGACGCCGGTCGTGCGCATCGGGCGCGCGACGCGCAACGCGGCCTGGGACATCTCGCTGCAGGATCGCGCCGTATCGCGCCCGCACGCCGAGATTGCGCTGCAAGACGACGGCTCGTGGACGATCACCGATCTGGGCAGCGCCAACGGGACGCTGATCAACGGCGTGCCGCTGGCGGCTAACGAGCCGCTGACCCTGCGCGACGGGTTCGTGGTTGTGCTGGGCGAGACGACCTTGTTATTCCGCATGGGCTGAGTGGTGGAACACGGGTAGACGGGGATGGGCAACATTTACCGCAACATTGGGGCTGTCGTCAAGGATACCGGCGGGCTGTGGGAACGCCTCGACAACCAGATGAGCCAGCAGGCCGCCCCGGCAGAACAGGCTGGATTCGGCATCTGGGGCATGATCGTCACCGAGACGGCCAACGGCATTTGGGACCAGTTCGATAACGAGACGGTCTATTTGCGTCACGAGCACCTGGAATCGGAGCAGCAGAAGCCCGACCTGTGGCGCGAGGCCGCCGACGAAACGCTGATCCTGCCCAAAGAGGGCCTGCTGGCGCTGTGGGATGCGGTGCTGGCGAAAACCGACGCGACCGGCGGGCTGGACGTGGAAGGCACGATCATGATGCTGCGCGAGGATGCCGACAGCGTGTGGCAGCGCTCGCAGGAAGAAACGCTGATCATGTCGCGCCCGACCGAGAGCATCTTCGCCCAGCAGGTGCGCACCCGCGACCTGACGACCTTCCGCCCGCGCCGCGCCCAGGGCTACGCGCTGAAGAAGCTGACCGACGCGCGCGGCGAAACCTACTGGATTCTCAAGAACCTGCGCACCGATGCCTATCTGCGCCTGACTGCCGAGCAGGTCTTTCTGTGGAACCAGATGGACGGCGAAGCCAGCGTGCAGGATATCGCCGTCGCCTACATGATGGAATACGGCAAGCTGGCGATCACCGGGCTGCTGGTGCTGCTCGACCAGCTTCAGCAGAAGGGCTTCATCGAGCCGCTGGTCGATATTTACGGCGCGGTCAATCAGAGCGTGGCGCAGCGCCGGGCGAATGTGCTCTGGCGGCGCGCGCTGCGGGCTTTCATGAACACCGAGTTTGCCATCGGCGGGATCGACGGGCTGATCACGCGCTCCTACCACCAGATCGGGCGGCTGCTGTTCGCGCCGGTCGTGCAGTGGATCATCCTGGCCGTGATCGCAGCCGGGGGCGTGGTGTTCCTGGGGATGCTGCTCGGCATAATCGAGCGCGATCTGTCGGTGCTCGGCGTGGCGGGGACCAGCGCGATCATCGGCCTGGTGTCGCTGTATGTGCTCCAGTTCATAACCCTGCTGATCCACGAGTGGTCGCACGCGATCGCCACCAAGCACTACGGGCGCGAGGTGCGGCGCGGCGGTTTTCTGCTGTATATGGGGATGCCGGCTGCCTTCGTGGATACGACCGACATCTGGATGGAGCCGCGCCAGCCGCGCATCGTGGTTAGCTGGGCCGGGCCGCATTCGGGCTTCTTTTTGGGCGGGCTGGCGTCGCTGCTGATCCTGGCCGGGCCGGGTGGGTTTCTCTCCGGCGTGCTCTACCAATTCGCCTTCCTCACCTATCTGACCAGCTTCATGAACCTGAATCCGCTGCTCAAGCTGGACGGGTACTATATTCTGATGGACTGGCTGGAGATTCCCCGGCTGCGCGAGAAAAGCATGGCGTTCGTCGGGCGTCCGCTGTGGCGCAAGCTGCGCACCCGCGAGAAGTTTAGCCGCGAGGAACGCATCTTCGCCGTGTTCGGCGTGCTGTCCGCGTTCTGGACGCTGATCGCGCTGGGGCTGGCGCTGAAGATGCTGGGCGGCTACGTGATCAGCTTCGCGCAGACCGTGCCGGGCATGATCGTCCTCGGCCTGCTGGCCGTGCTGCTGATCTACCGCTGGGGATCGCGCCGGATGCGGCGGCGGCTGGCCGCGCGGCGCAAACAGGCGGCGGCCCAGGGCGCTTAAGGGGTCGATCCAATTCCTGATTATGAACAGGGCCGGTGGCTTTATGGGGAGCCGCCGGCCCTGTTGGGTTGGTGTGCGCGTTAGAAACGGCTACGGTGCTGGGGCCGGTGTGGGGCGTGGAGCCTTGTCGCCCAGAGTGAGCACCGCCACCGCCTGATCGTGCAGCAGACCGTTGCTGGCAAGGATGCGCCGCCCGCTATAGGCTTCTTCGGACGGCTGGCCGCTGAAGTCGGAGATGCGCCCCCCGGCCTCTTCCACGAACAGAATCCCGGCCTGCACGTCCCAGGGATGCGGGCCGCGCTCCCAATACACTTCGGACCGCCCCGCCGCCACATAGCATAGATCGAGCGCGGCGGCGCCTATCCGGCGGACGCCCTGGGTGCGGACCACAAAGTTTGCGACGTGGTCCGAGTTGTTGTCGGGATTGGTCCAGCTATCGTAGGCGAAGCCGGTCGAAACCAGCGCGCGCGCCAGGTCGTCGATATCGCTGACGCGCAGCCGCCGCCCATTGAGCGTCGCGCCTTCGCCCCGGATGCCCTTGAATGTCTCTTCGCGCATCGGATCGTAGACCACGCCCAGCAGCGGACGCAGGTTGGGATCGGAGAGCGCCAGGCACACCGCGAAGTGCGGCAGCCGGTGCGCGAAGTTGGTCGTGCCGTCGAGCGGATCGACATGCCAGTGAAAGGGCGTGGTCGCCCGGTCGGGGCCATAGCCGCCGCCCTCTTCACCGTGAATGAAGTGATCGGGGAAGGCGGCTTGCAGCTCGCGCACGATCAGCGCTTCCGACTGGCGGTCGGCCTGCGTGACGAGGTCGATCATGGCGCGCTTGTGATCGGCCTCGCGTGCCTGTTCAAAATACTGCCGCAGCACCGCGCCGGCCTGCCGTGCCAGGCTTTCGGCAAAATCCAGCGTCGCGTGTAAATCAAGAGACGTGCTGTTCATAACGTGCCTGTCCTACTCCTGTTGATCGAAACTCAGGCGCACAATCTGCACCCAGCCCGGATTATAGTCGGTCACAATCACATCTCCATTGGAGAGCGCAGCCAGCCCGGTGATCTGGTAGAACTGGCCCGGCTCAAAAACCGGGAATTCTTCCATATCCAGCTCAAGCGTGAGATTGAACTGCGATTCCCCGAAGCGCCCCAGCAGCGTCCCGTCGCTGCCGAAATGGTAGATCGTGCCCAACGCCGCCGCGACGTAGATCGAGCCGTCCGGCGCGACGGTGAGCGCGCTCGGCCCGGCGTAAAGCACGGTCGCGCCGATCCCCTCGCGGAGCAGATTGCCCTCGATGCCGAACACCTGCACGCCCGACTGTCCGGTCGCATCGGCCACATACAGGCTGCCGTCCGGCCCAAACGCGATGTATGCATCGTAGTAAAAATCGCCGCGGCCCACCTCGAACGAGCGCACGAGCTGCCCGGCCTGATCCACGACCGAGACGAGGCCGATCTGCATTTCGTCGGTGTCGCCTGGCTGCGGAGTCAGAACGTAGAGATTGGCATCCGGCCCGAAGGCGATCTGGCCGCCGAATAATCCGGCTCCGGCGGCGGCGGGGATGTTGAACGAGCCGAGCGCCGCGCCTGCCGCATCCAGGTGGGTGACCGTGCCGCTGTAGTCGAGCAGCCACAGCGTGCCATCCTCGCCCACCGCCAGATCGGTGGCGATATCGTTGAACTCGGTCGGGGCAATCACGCCCTGCTCGGTGCCATCCGGTCCAAAGACGTGAATCCCGCTCAGCATATCCAGCGCGTAGATCGTGTCGTCTGGGCCGACGGCAACCGCGCTCAGATCGCCGTACCGCGACTCGTCGTCAGGCACTTCCGCAATCGGGCGGACCTGCTGCCAGATCACGCTGCCGGCTTCGGCCAGGGGAGCCGCCGCCTCAGCTTGCAGCGTGGCAAAGATCGCCAGCACATCGTCATCAAACTGGCCCTGCTCGCCGGGGGCCGATACGACCGCCGCCAGCGCCAGCCCGGCCTCGCCCAGATCGATCACGTAGAGGTCCTGGGCCTGCTCCTGGTTGGTGCCGCGCGCGCGCACCACCGGATTATCTCCCGCGCTGAGCGACTCCGGGCTTTCAAACGTGTCCGTTCCCAGCAGCCCGATGTATGACTCGACCAGGGCTTGCGGCCCGACAGTGGCATCGAGGCCCATCAGCCCAAGTTGCTCGACGAGCGAGGCGGGCGGCAGGATCGCGATCGCCACCTGGTCCGGCGCAATCGTGCTGGCCTCGGTCAGCGCGTCAAGCGCGTCGGTCGAGTTGGTGATCAGAATCGTGCCGAACTGCTCCTCGACCGCCCAGCCTTCGGGATAGCTGAAGGTGAACAGCCCGTCGGCTGAGGTGTACGTCTGGGGCAGATCCTGGGCCAGCACGCTGACCGGCGCGATCAGCAGCGCCGCGATCAGCGCCAGCACAAGCATATATTGGCGCAACATAGGGGAATCCTTTCGCTCGGTTAGGGCGCGGTGCGGACGAAGTGCGCCACGCACTCGATATGGTACGTCTGCGGGAACATATCGACCGGCTGCGTATCGACCAGGCGATAGCCTTTGCCCGCCAGCCGTTTGGCATCGCGGGCCAGCGTGGACGGCTCGCAGCTTACATAGACAATCGCGCGCGGGGCGTGCGCGGCCAGGGCATCCAGCGCCGCCGCATCCAGCCCACTGCGCGGCGGATCGAGCACGGCGGCATCGAACGGGCCTTCGAGATCGGGCAGCACACTTTCGACCGCGCCCTCGATCAGGTCGATATTGTCCAGATCGCTCAGGTTCTCGTCGGCGTCGGTCACGGCGGGCGGGTAGCTCTCGACCGATGTCACCAGCGCGGCCCGCTCCGCGATAAACGCCGTGAAAAGGCCCACGCCCGCGTACAGGTCCAGCACGGACTCATCACCGCGCAGGTCCAGCCGCTCCAGCACCAGCTCGACCAGCTTCCCGGCCTGGGGCAGATTGACCTGGAAAAAGCCGCCCGCCGTTATGCGGAAGGTCCGCCCGCGCACGGTATAGTTCACATGGCTGGCACCGATCAGGTTGACCGGCTCGTTATCGCTCAGCAAAAAGTTGACCGACACCGGCAGGTTGACTTCCAGCTCCGGCGCGTCGTCAGACTTGGTGCTGATCGTCACCATCAGGTCGCCGCGCTCCGATCCCGCCTGCAAGCGCACGCGGTCCAGGTCCGGCATATCCTCGAAGCTCAGATCGTAGAACAGATCGAGCAGCTCCGGGCGGATGATATGGCACTCCTCGATCGCGATCAGCGACTCGTTGTCGGTCGCCACGTAGCACAAGTCGCCGGTGTCGCTGACATGAAATGTGGCATGCGAGCGATAGGCCCAGGCGTCCGGGCTGGGGATGGTGGGCTGCACGACCGGATTTTTGAAGCCGCCGATGCGTTTGAGCTGATCGATCACCACGTCGCGCTTGAAACGGGTCTGCGCCGCGTAGTCGATATGCTGGAAGTGGCACCCCCCGCAGCGCCCCGGCCCGAAGTGTGGGCAGCGCGGGATCACACGCTCCGGCGCGGCTTCGAGCAGAGTCACGCCCTCGGCGAAGGCGTAGCGCTGGCGGTCATCGGTCAGGCGCGCGCGGATTCGCTCGCCGGGGATGGCGTAGGGCACAAAGATCGGGCGTCCGGCGTGGCGTCCCAGCGCGTTGCCGCCGTGCACCATCTCCTGAAGCTGAAGCTCAAATGTATCCTGGCTCACTGCAACCTGTCCTTCGTTATGCTGCCGGGTGCAGAGTAGAGTATAGCGTATCCGGGGTTATAATTGCGGGCGGCACCCTTCAGGAGAGGTATGTGAACGCAGAACCCGGACCATCTCAGGATGTGCGCGGCACGCTGTTGTCGGATCATCCCCACCCCCGGCCCTGGCAGCGCCAACTGACGGCTTTGCTGGTGCTGCTGGCGCTGGTGGGAGATATCTTTGGCGTGATCGGCCTGCTGGCGCTGGCGGCGATCTACGCGCTGCCGCTGCTGCCGCTGGCCGCGTTTTTCCTGGCGGCGCTGCTGCTGCCGCTGCTGCTGCTGACCGTGCTGCACCCACGCGTGACGGTGTATGAGCGCGGGCTGTGGATCAAGCCGCTGCTGTGGCCGGGGCGCTGGCTGCCCTGGGACGCCGTGCGGCGGCTGGAAGATCATACGCTCGTGCGGCGTGGGCAGACCTCGCGGCGCGCGCCGGTCCAGGACGGGCGGCTGATCGTCGCCGACGGGCTGCCGGCGGTGTTCGCCACCGTCGGAATCCTGGCCGGGCTGGGGCGGGCGCGGGCGTTTGGCATCTCGACCTACAGCCACACCGGCTACGAGGCGCTGCTGAAAACGATCCAGCGCCACACGCCGCGCCGCTGAGGGTTACGACTCCGGTTTGTCGTCCTGCCGGGCGTCGATAGCCTGGTGCAGCCGCCGCAAAAATTCTTCGCGCTGCTGCGGATTCATGCGCAGCGTGGGGTCCTCGTGCCCGATCAGCTTGTCGTAGGCCTGCTTGAGCAGGGCGGCGCTGTGCGTCCAGGCGTGATGCTCGACCACCCACTGCCGCCCCTGCTGCCCGATCCGCTCGCCCAACGCCGGGTCATCGAGGATGTGCAGCACGGCTTCGGCGAACGCCTGGGGCGTGTCGCGGATCAGCATGTGCTGGCCGTCCACCGGATCAAGCCCCTCGCAGCCAATCGAGGTGCTGATCACCGGGCAGCCGCAGGCCAGCGACTCCAGCAGCTTGAAGCGCGTGCCGCTGCCGCTGCGCAAGGGGCAGACAAATGCCGCGCTGCGCTGCAAATAGGGGCGCGTGTCGGGCACCAGCCCGGCGACGGTCACGCCGCTGCCGGGATCGTCGCCTAGCGCGACCAGCTCCGGGGGCGGGTCTTTGCCCAGCAGCACCAGCCGGAAATCGGGCTGCCGGGCGCGGATCAGCGGCAGGATCGATTCGATGAAGTAAAAGACGGCATCCGTGTTGGGAAAATATTTGTAGTCGCCCATGTAGATCGCGGTCCGGCGGTCGCGCACGAGGGCTGGGTTGGGCTGGAAGTATTCGACATCGACGCCGTTCGGGCTGAGGATCGTTGGGACGCCGGGCGTCGTGCGCCGGATGATCTGCTCGTCGGTGGGCGACATGGCCCCGACGACGGTCGCTTCCGTCCAGGCGCGCGGCTCCCACAGCCGCATCTTGAGCGCTTCGAGCGCGATTCCGGGCCGCGTGTACCAGGGCTGCGCGACCTGGGCATGCCGCCACCACGCGATGTACTCGATGGCCGGCTCCGACAGCAGGACTGGCACGTCCGGCTGGGCGGGCAGGTTGGGCAGCATATAAAACGACTCGACGTGAATCAGATCAACCTTCTGCTCGTGCAGCACGCGGTTGACGGCCTGTTCCATCTCGGCAGTATGGTAGAGGCGCATGGTGATCGTCTTCAGCGCCGTCAGGCTCAGCCAGGCCGCCTTGAGCGTGCTGGGGCTGGGGGCGCGGTCGATCACGATCAGGTTGCAGAGCGCCTGCATCGGGGCCAGGTCGAAAGCGCGCTCTTCGGGCCGGCCAAAGCACAGCAGCGTGATCCGGTAGTCACGCTGCAGGTGCCTGACCAGGTTATACGTCCGGCTGCGCCCCCCGCTGGTCGGCGGGTAGGGCAGATAGGGCGTCAGCATGAGGATGTGCGGTTGGGCCATTTGGGACCGTCCATGCTTAGATTGCGCCGGCAAGTGTACAGACGCACAGGCCGAGCGTCAAATTCGACTCGTGGGCGGTGGCAAGCCGCAGGTAGGCTGTTTGAAGCCAACTATTGTAAACTTTTCAGGGGCACGGCTCAGAGACGCGTCTAAGGAAGGAACAACGAACGCATGATTCGTCGTGAAGAAAACGGCTCAACCTGGCTGATCCACCAGACCGCCCACGCCTATATCGCCGGCCAGATCGCCGAGCACTGGGTAGGCACACAGCGTGCCTTTCACGAGCCGCGCCAGGAGTTGTGGCTGGCGGCTGTCACGCATGACGCCGGGTGGACGGCCATCGAGCAGTGCCCGCGCATCAATGGACAGGGCAAGCCGCGCAGCTTTACCGAGATGGATCGAGACGAGCATTTCGCGATCTGGCACAACAGCATCCAGGCGACCTATACCCAGAACCGTTATGCCGGGCTGCTGACCAGCAAGCACTGTTCCGAGTTGTATGAACAGCGCCTGCTCTATATCGACGATACGGCTGAAACCAAGGCGCGCATCAAGGAGTTCCTGATCGAGCGCCACGCCTGGGAAAACAGCCTGATCGCGTCACTGCGCGAGCATCCGCGCTATGGCCCGGCGGTCGCGCCGGAGCGGTTGGCGGAGAATCTGCGGCTGCTGCAAGTCTGGGACTATCTCTCGCTGCTGCTGTGCATGAGCACCGTGCGCGAAAACGTGATCGAGGATGTGCCGCTCAGGGCGGGCCAGCGCGACGTGCTCTATGTGGCCGGCAGCGGCGCGCGCGGCATGGTGCTGGAGCCGTTCCCGCTCGATCAGCCGCTCACCATCTGGATCGACGCGCGGCAGCTCAATCGCAGCCAGTTCGAGAGCGACGACGATCTGCGGGCCGCGCTGGCCGAAGCGCCCTATAAACCGCTGGCCTTTGAGCTGGGACCGCTGTAAACTTGATCGCACCTGCAAAACAGCTAAAGTGAGAGCAAGCCAATGGTCGGCAAGACGAACCTCAAGGTGATGGTGCTCGACACCGATTTCTACGCCCGGCAGGCGATCAACAGCTACCTGGCGTGGGATCGTCGCACGCGTGTTGTCCACCTGGCCGATTCGATGGAGTCGGTGATGACGTATGTGCGCACCACGCCGCCGGTTCAATGGCCGGATGTAGTCCTGCTCGACGCGCTGGCCGCCGAAACACCCGACGAGCTGGCCGATCTGATCAAACACCTTGAGGGCACGATCCCGAACGTGATGACGCTGGTGCTCGACCGCCGCTGCCGTCCCGAAACTGCGCGGGCGGTGGCGCGGGCCGACGCCAACGGCTACCTGATCCGCGACGAGCTGCGCATCCGGATCGCCTGGGCGATTGTGTGGGCGCAGAAACACGACTTCGTGGTAACGGCTGGCGTCAAAGACCTGCTCAAGGACGAGTTCGAGGGGCGGCTGTTCCGCGCGGCGATCGTGCCGGAGCGGCGCGAGTATCCGGCCCTGACCGAGCGCATCCGGCAGGCGCTCCAGTTGTGTGTGGTCGAGGGGATGTCGGCAGAGCTGGCCGCCGACGAGATGGGTATCAGCCCGCACACGGTCCGCAGCTATGTCAAGGAAGGCTACCGCATCCTGGAAGCCTTCGACGATACGGTCTATCCCGCCGATATGAGCGCCCAGGAGCGCGCGTTCATGCGCTTTACGGCACTGGTTCAGGAAGAAGAAGTCCCCAATCCGCGCCTGGATCGCCCCTAGCCGCTAATCATCCATCGCCTGGCACGCCGCCACCGGCAGCACGTGTTCGCCGTAATTGACGAACTGCTCGTTCGCGTCCTGCTCATAGAGGCCGAAGCGCACATGCGTCCCGCCCGGCATGCGACTCAGCGTGAAGTCGTCGCGCACGATCTCGCCGCGCGTCCACTCCGTGAACGGGTAGAAGCCGTAGACCGGGTAGCGCGAGTCGTCGTCCGTCAAGACGGGTGTGGCCTCGCTGCCGGTCAGGTGCACAAAGATGCTCGGATTCTCCGCCGGGCGCTGTTCGGCCTGCCAGACCACATGCAGATAGATGTGTTCGGCATCACACGTCAGCCACGCCTCGCGCCGGGCGATACCATAACGGATCGGCTCGGCGGGCGGATCGGCTGCGTCCGCCTGCTGGGGCGCAGTTTGCAGCGCGACGATTCCCGGCGCGGCTGAGGTCAGATACAGCGTGCCGAGCCGCTCGCGCCACCATTCGACCGGGAAGATGTAAAATGTTTCCGGCTCGGTGTACAGCCGGTAGCCTTCGGCCAGCAGCGCCCGATAATCCCCCTTGTGATCGACCATCTGCACATCAGCGTTTTCGCCCGTGACCAGGCTCGAATACGCGGCGGCGGCATAGCGCGGCCCCCAGGGCAGCATAAAGGCTGCCGGCTCGTCACGCGGGATGCGCGCCGCGCGTTCGATGGTGTGCAGCCCGGTCGGGTCCGTGATCAGTGTGCGAATCGTGTCGTAGTGCGCCGCGAAGAGAACGGCTGCCCACGCGATCAGCCCGGCCAACGCCGCCCATCCCGCACGCGGCCAGCGCTGGGCCAGGGCATCGACTGCCAGCGCCACGCCGAACACCAGCGCCGTTACCACCGGCATCAGCACGGCTTCCGGCAGCACGGCGGTGTGATAGGCGACCGAAAACAGCAGTGGTCCCAATGCCGCCAGGGCAAAGACGCCCGCCGCCCGCCAGTGTGGGGCGAGCGTCAGGGTCAGCGCCAGCCCGGCCACGCCGATCAGCAAGCCCGGCAGTGTCAGCTCCGCTGCCAGGATGCCGAGCGTACTCTGCACGTTGTCGAGCCAGCCCGCCGCGCTGCCCGGCAGCGTCACCAGCCGGTCGGCCTCGCGCCCGCTGAACTCAGTCCAGAAACCCTGCCACGTGCCCGGCTCGCCATACACCCACGCACCACCCTGCCACTCGCGCAGCGGCAGATAGAGATAGGGCACGAAGCCGAGCAGCGCCAGCCCGATCCACAGCGGGACGAGCTTCGGCCAACGGCGGCGCGCTTCCCACAGGTGCGGCCCGACCGCCAGCAGCAGCCCCGGCGCGACGAACGCCAGCGCGCGGTGGTGCGACACGCCGATTCCGCCCAGCAGCGCCAGCACCGCCATCCGGTGTGCCAGGTCCCAGCGCCCGCGCCAGGGGACCGGCCACAAGGCCACCAGCAGCATCAGCACCGTGGTCGCCTGGCTCATGCTGTAGACTTCGGCCACGACGTTGTGAATCCAGATCGAGCGTGCCAGCCCCAGCACAACGGCGCTCAGCACCGCCAGCGCCGCGCGTCCGGTGATACGCCACACCAGCAGGCCGAACGCGATCAGCGCGAGCAGCCCCCACGCGGTCGCGTACAGGCTGGCAGCGGCGGCTGGCTCCAGGCCGAGCAGGCGCAGCGGCGGCGTGAACAGGTTGCCCAGGATTGCGAACAGGGGATAGCCGGTATGGTGAATCGTGCCCCACGTATTGAGCGCGACCTGAATCTCGCCCACATCGATCATGTACTCGTCCGAGCTGCCATTGATCCGGGTCTGCAGCGTCAGCGCGTAGGCGAGCAGCAGAAAAGCCGCCGTCAGGATCGCCAGTAGCCGGGGTAGGCGCGCGATCAAAGGATGTGAGGCGGCAGGGGATGTCGGTGTCATGTGCTGTCCAGACGAACGATTGGGCAAGGGGGGCGAATTATAGCGTATTTGGGCGCGGCGGAGTCTGGGGCAACCGGGTAGTGTGCAGTCCGATCCGGCAGCGGGGACAGCCGCCAGGGTTGGCGCGACGCACAGCACATCGCGCGACCTCTACCGTTTGGTTCGGCTTAGAGGTCGCGCCGCGTCCCGAACAGCATGCCAGAAAAATTCATGCATTCCACGAGGAAGGTGTGTGGTGCCGGGTTAACGCGGCTCGACCACCATCCGAAGCGCTGTGCGTTCCTGATCCTCGATCATCACTTCCGTGAAGTACGGGATCACGATGACATCAATGTGATCGTCAGTGAGATAGCCGCGTGCAATGGCTACCGCTTTAATAGCCTGATTCAC
>JAAYCM010000064.1 GCA_012729765.1 Chloroflexota bacterium
ATGTGCTGGCGCGCACGCTGTTTGGCCGCACGACGGCGCTGGCGGCGGCGCTGATCCTGGCGGGCTTTCCGCCGCACCTGCACTACAGCCGGCTGGCGCTCAACAATATCGCCGATCCGCTGTTCGGTACGTGGGCGCTGGCCTTTATCGCGCGCGGGCTGCGCCACAACCACCGGCTCGATTATGCGTTGGGCGGGGTGATGCTGGGCCTGACGCAGTATTTCTACGAGGGCGGGCGGCTGTTCTTCCCGCTGCTGGCGCTGGGCTGGCTGGCGGCGGGCCTGATCTTGTGGCGGCCCCGTCCCGCGCTGCGCGGCGCGATCGTGGTGCTGGTGGCGTTCGCGCTGGTCGGCTTCCCGCTCTACTACACGCTGATCAGCATGGACTTCCCGCTGATCGACCGGCTGGAAAAAACCCGGCTGGACGACATCTATCCGGAGCTTGACAACGGATCCGGCACGCTGCGGACGCGGCTGGTGCATTTCCGCCAATCGCTGATGCTGTACGTCAACGCGCCGGAAAACACGATTTTCTATTATTACCTCTATTATGGCGGCAAGCACCCATTGATTCTGGAATACCTGGTGCCGCTGTTCTTCCTGGGGCTGGTGTTCGCGCTGTGGCGCTGGCGCGGGCCGGGTGTGCTGCCGCTGGGGTGGGTGCTGCTGACCTCAGCCGGCAACGCGATGCTGGTCGAGAGCGGCGTCACGGCGCGCTACGTGATCGCGTTTCCGGCGCTGGCGCTGCTGGTGGCACTCGGCCTGCGCGAGACGGTCAGGCTGCTGTGGCCGCAGCGTTTCGCCGAACGCCTGCAAACCGGGGCGGTCGCAGCGGCGGCGGTGATCATCATGGCAGGGCAGGCGTGGTTCTACTTCGGCCCGTTCCTGGACTATTTCCATGTCGAAGTCCACGAATCGCCCACCTCTGACGTGGATGATGCGATCCTGCGCTCGAAGAACTTCCCGCCCGGCACGCACATTCACATCGTCGCCGAAGGTATCATGATGGCCGCCGATGACGCGCAGCGCTTCGCTGACTTTCTGGCCGATGACCTGACGGTCGAGATCATCCCGCCGGACGATATCACGCTGGAGACTTTGCTGAAACTGCCGCGCGATGTCGATCACGCCTTTTATGTCCTGCCGCACGACGCGCCGGTGCTGGTCGAGCTGAACAAGACGTTCGGGCTGGAGACGGTCGAGTTAAGCCCGTTCGAGAACGTGCCGGATGACAAGGAACTGTGGCTGTACTACGTGCCCGCGCCTTCCGACCCACCGGAGCCGCCAGACTGAGCCGGCGTAGTATCGGTACAGTCGAATTCCGGGTTTGGACCGTCTGTCTCAAGGGAGATCAGCACCTTGTCGACGCGCAGGCCGTCCATATCGACCACCTCGAAACGCAGGTTGCTCCAGCGGAAACAGTCGCCGGTGGTCGGGATGCGTCCCGCCTGGGCCATGACGAAGCCGCCGAGCGTCTGGTAGCTGCCGCGTTCTTCGCCGGGCAGGTCACGCAGGCCGAGCAGTTCTTTCGCCTCGTCGATGTGCAGCAGCCCGTCCATCAGCCACGATCCATCCTCGCGCTGCACCGCTTCTTCTCCGCCGGCGTCGCCCGGCGATGGGATGGCGCCGACGAACGCTTCCAGCATATCGTGCTCCGTGACCATACCCTGAATCCCGCCGTGCTCGTCGATCACCAGCACGACGTGTTCCTCGGCCTGTTTCAACAGCTCGACCACGCTCGACGCGGTGGCGCTCTCCGGCACGAACACCGGCGTATGCAGGGTGGTGCGCAGATCAAGCCCGCGCCCCTCCAGGAAGCCGACGATCAGGTCTTTGGCGCGCACGATGCCGAGCAGGTGATCCAGCCCATCCTCGCAGACGGGATAGCTGGAATAGCCGCTCTCGACGATGCGCTGGACGTTTTCCTCGACCGTATCGTTGACATCGAGCCAGATCAGCTCGGTGTGCGGCGTCATCAAGGCGCTGACGTGCCGGTCATCGAGCCGGAACACGCTCTCCAGCATATCCTGCTCGGTTTCGCGGAAGACTCCGGCCTGGGTGCCTTCTTCCAGCAGCAGGCGGATTTCCTCTTCGGTCACCGGCGGCGCGCTGTCGGGCTGGACGCCGAGCAGGTGCAGGACCGCGTTGGTCGAGGCGGCGAGCACCTTCACGCCGAGAAACGCGATCTTCGAGAGTATCTGCATCGGGCGCGCGATCAGCATCGCCACGCGCTCCGGGTTTTGCAGCGCCAGCCGCTTGGGGACCAGCTCGCCGAACACCAGCGAGAGATAGGTGATCACCAGCACGACCGTGCCCAATCCCAGCGCCTCACTGTAGCGGGCCAGCGCCTCGATCTGCGCCACCTGCTCGCTGATCAGGCTGGCGACGGTCGCCCCACCGAACGCCCCGGCCAGCACGCCAACCAGCGTGATCCCGATCTGGACGGTCGAGAGGAAGTTGTTGGGCGATTCGATCAGTTCCAGCGCCGTCTGCGCGCTCTTGCTGCCCTGGTTGGCCTGCTGCTGGAGCCGCACTTTGCGCGACGAGACAACCGCCATCTCCGACAGGGCTAACACGCCGTTGAACAGGATCAGCACGAGGACGATCACGATTTCGAACGCAGGACCGGACATTGTGGCTAGCTCACTCCCTGGCTATTCGGATGCGCCGCCGGGCGCAGCAGTGTGTGCTTGGCCGCCATAAACGGGGATGTGCGCGGCAACTGGTGTACATACGCTTTCTCTAGATTGTGCCGAGTCTGGCGCTGATTTGCCACACCGCGCCGCCCGGTGCTGTCATGCCCGTTTAGGGTGGGCCGGAAGCGTGCAGTTGATTGACCCCCAGGCCGTTTCACGGGTATCATGGGACTATCACCCGCCCACAGCCAGGAGAAGTCAGGTTGGGCAAGCGCATCCTGTATATTGAGGACAACCCGAAGGACCAGCGCCTCGTGCAAAAAGTGCTGTCCACGCACGGCTATGAGGTCATCCTGGCCGACGATGGGGCAGGCGGGGTGGCGCTGGCGAAGGAACAGACGCCCGATCTGATCCTGGTTGATGTGCAGATGCCGGGCCTGAATGGGCTGGAGACGGCGCGCGAGCTGCGCACAATCGAAGGCTGCGCCGACGTGCCGATTGTGGCGCTGACCGCCTACGCCGAGCAGTACACACGCCAGCGCTATCTCGACGCGGGCTGCACCGACTACCAGCAGAAGCAGGCCGGGATCAAGCCGCTGCTGGCCCTGGTCCAACGCTACCTGGCCTGACGCAGCTCCGCGTTTCCTTCCCCGCTGGCCGTGTTGCCGCCTGTTTCCGGCTAACAACCGCTTCCGCAACCTATTTACAAGAAAAACGTATAAATAATCAGAGAAATTTGGGCGCGCCCGGTGCGGCAGTTTATAATCGGGACACTGATTGAGTGCGCGCTTTCACAACCACCACTCTGCTGCCTGGGCGGCACGCCCTATCGCTCACACCGGATTCGAGCACTCTCACACGACTGTACAGATTGGGTTGGAAATGAGAGCAGGGGCTGGCACACACGCCGCACCTGCGAAACGGAGCTAGCTGCCTGTGGATAACCGGACGACAACTCTTCCCCGCTCGCGCCTCTCGCCGCACGCGGCCTCGCCGGCGCAGTCACGCGGCGGGCTGATCGGCACGCTGGTCGTGCTGTTCAAGCTGCGGATCGTGATGCTGCTGGTGTTTGCGGCGGTGGGCGGCGCGATGATCGGCAGCGCGGGATCGCCCGCTGCCGGCGACATGGCGCTGCTGCTGGTGACGGGTACGCTCTCGGCGGCAGGCGCCTCGGCGCTCAACCAGGTTTGGGAGCGCAACCGCGACGGTGATATGAAGCGTACCAGCCGCCGCCCGCTGGTCACGGGGCAGGTCGAGGCGCGCTGGGTGCTGGGCGCGGCGGTCGCCATGATCGCGCTGGCGGTCGGGCTGGCGCTGCTGGCCGGTAACGCGGCGCTGGCTTTCTGGCTGGCGGCGGGCGCGTTTATCTATGTTGGCATCTACACGATCTGGCTCAAGCCGCGCAGCGTGTGGAACGTGGTTATCGGCGGGGCGGCGGGCAGTGCGGCGGTGCTTAGCGGCGGCGCGGCGGTCGGCCAGTGGAGCGATCCGGGTGTGATCGTGTTGGCGCTGCTGCTGTTCACCTGGTCGCCCACCCACTTCTGGAGCCTGGCGCTGGCCTATCGCGCCGACTACCAGCGCGCGGGCGTGCCGATGCTGCCGGTGGTGGCCGCGCCGCGCCGCGCGATCTTCTGGATGCTGGCGCACGCCCTGGCGACCGGCGCGTTTGGATTGCTGCTGGCCGGGCACAGCGCGCTCGGCTGGGTCTACCTGGTTCCGGTCGCGCTGGCGACGCTGTGGCTGGTGCGCGAGTCGGTGCGGCTGATCGGTCACTATACCGGGCCGCAGGCGATGAGCGTCTTCAAGGTGTCCAACATCTATCTCAGCATCGTGCTGCTGGCGGTCTGCATCGGGACGCTGGCCTAGCACCGGACACTGATTCTTAAACACCCGAAATGGGGCGGCCCGCACAAGGTCGCCCCGTTTTTCATGCTGTGCAGGCTGCCATCATGACAGCAGTCGGTAGGGCAAACGCTGCAGGATCGCGAACCAGCCGCAGCCGATCAGCCCGGAGACTCCGCCGGTCACGATCGCCTTCAGCACGTTCAGTGTCCAGGTTTCACTGATGATCTCCATCACGAGGAACCATGCCACGAACGCCAGCGCCCCGGCCACAAAGCCCATGATCGCGCACGGCAGGTCGCTCTTGCGCGTGTAGTAGGCATACGCCCCGCCGCTGAGCGCCGCGACGAACCCGCCGAGCCGGAACTGGAGCGCGGCGGTCGGCAGGCCCAGGATTTCATCGAGCAGGGCTGCCACCGCGCCGCTGACGAGCGCGATAATCACGACCTTGAGCGCCAGGTTGCGGTCGATGTTGAGCTGGTCGAGCAGCGAATCGGCCTGCTTGCTCCAGTTGGCAGCCGCCTGGCGCTGGATCGGGCTGCCGCGCTGCTGGCTGGCGATCTGTTCGGGCGGCGGTGGATACTGGCCGACGGGCGCGGGAATCTCGCTCGATTCGGCACGGGCCTGGTACTGTTCACCGCGCGGCGGCTGCAAGCCAGCCGGCGGCCCCCCGACGATGCTTTCATCTGGGACTTCATCCGGCGAGGGCGGCAGATCCCGGCGATCACGTTCTTCACTCATGCTGCACACTCCTTGTACCTGGATTTCCGGCTGAACTTCCCTCTATAATTGATCGATTCGTGGGGAAAATGCAAGCGGGGGAAGCGCGGGGCCGATCACCGGACCGGCCCCGGCGGGATAGGATAGATATCACACCGCGTCAGTCGCCGGCTTCGCGCTCGATCTCCGGGGCAGGCTGGGGCGTCTCGACCGCGAAATGCATGACCACGTAGGCGACGGCTGCGCCCGCCGCGATTACCCCGGCCAGGTACCAGACCCACTCGAAGCCAAGCTGGTTGATCACCTGCCCGGCAAGCCAGGTCCCCGTGCCCGAAGCGACCGCAAACCCGAAGCCGAACACCGCCATATAGCGCCCGCGCATCTGCTCCGGCGCGAGCTGCACGGCGACGGCCTGCCCGATGGGGACGACCAGCATCTCCCCGATGGTGATGATCACCATCGCCGCGACGAACAGCACCACGCCCGCGACCCAGCCGTACAGGCTGAAGCCGATCGCGTAGAGCAGCGTCCCGGCGGCCAGCACCAGCAGCGACGGGTAGCCGCGCTGGCGCACCCGGCGCGTGATCGAGAACTGGAACAGGACGACGATCAGCGCGTTCAGGCTCAGCAGCAGCCCGAAGCCCTGCGGCGCGATGCCGTGCTCGTCGCGCAGGAAAACCGCCAGCGTGGTGTTCATCTGGAAGTACACCAGCCAGACGATCATCCCCAGCGCCGCGAACGCCAGAAAGACACCGTCGCGCAGCACGTGGCCGTAGCCTCGGAAGGTTTGCAGCAGGGATTCTTCCGGCTCGGCGCTGGCCGGCTTTTCGGGCCTCGTCTCGCGCAGGAAGAAGAACAGGATCGTGGCCGTGATCAGGCTGGTGGCGACATCGACGCTGAACAGCAGCAGGTACGAAACGCCCGCCAGCAGCCCGCCGATGATCGGGCCGAACATGACCGCCACGTTGAACGCGATCCGGCTCATGCCGAAGCCTTCCGCGCGCTTCTCTTCCGGCAGCAGATCGGCCATCATCGCCTGCCATGCCGGGTGCCCGATGCTGCCCACCGCGCCGATCACGGCGGCGATGCCGTACAACACCGTGAAATCTTTGGTCAGCACAATCGCCATATTCCCCAGCGCGCTGACCACCAGCCCGGCGAGCGCGATCGGCTTGCGTCCGAAGCGGTCGGTCAGGGCGCCGCCGACCATACTGCCGGCGATCCCGGCGGCGGAGAAGATGCCGAAGATCACGCCGACGCGGGCGATACTGACATCGAACCTGTCGGTGAGGAACATGGCGAAGAAGGGGAATATCAGCGCGTTCCCCACCATGTCGATGAAAGACGCCCCGATCAGGAGCCAGAACTGGCCGGGGTACTCGTTGTAGACATTACGGAAATGGCTCAAGCGCATGATAATTTTGCTCCGTATTGTTTACTATTGCACAATTGTGCAATTGCGTACAGGAGTAATTATATCACCGATGTGGAAGCGATGCAATACCCAATTAATAGTACGCTTGAGCTAATTTGGCGTTGCGGGTGGGGTGTTATCCGGCGTTCAGCCGCACGTCGTCGCGCACGGTAACGCCGGGGGTGCCTTCGAAGCGGGCGGCTATTGCGCGCAGCGTTTCGCCGGTCATGGGGTGAGGATGCTCCGGCGCGAGATCGGCCAGGGGCAGCGCGATATGCGCCCATTTCAGGATATCGGGGTCGGGCAGGGTCAGGCCGCTGGCGGGATCGTCCAGCACGAGATCATCAAACAGCGCGAGATCGAGATCGATCGGGCGCGGGGCGAACTTGTCAGCGCTGCGCTGGCGGCCCAGCTCCGCCTCGATGGCGCGCAGCACCCGCTTGAGATCGGCGGGCGACAGGTCGGTTTCGGCCAGGATCGCCGCGTTGAGGAAATAGCCCTGGTCGCGGGCGATCTGTCCCTGGGCGTCGATGGGCGCGGTCTGGTAGACGCGCGACACCGCCCGCAGCGCCACGCGTCCGGCCAAGTGCTGCACGGCCAGCGGCAGATTCGTCTCCGGCGCGATATTCGATCCCAGCGTGATAAAGACCGTGTTAGCCGCCAAAATCGGCCCGTTCCCGCTCGATCTCGACCCCGACCGACTGCGCGAAGCGCAGCGCGCCGGGCTTCTCGACGCGCACGATGGCCCGCGTCGCGCCGTGCTCCACCACGCAGATGCGCGCGATGGCGGTCGCCAGCGCCTCGACCAGGTAATGCGACGACGACTCGACATAGGCGATGATCGCCTTGGTGATGGTGCGATAGTTCAGGATATCGTCGGGGTTGTCGGACTGCCCGGCGGCGCGCATGTCGGTAAACAGGATCAGGTTGATCAAAATGTCCTGCGGCTTCTCGCGCTCCCAGTCGTTCAGGCCGATGATCCCGCGCAGCAGCAGGTCCTTGACGATGATTTTGTCTTCAGCCGGCACAAGTCACCTCACAAATATGCAGTCCGCGCGCGGCACGTCGAGCGCACCACGCGCGGATCATAACGGGTGAAACCGGGCGCGGCAAGCCTATGAGGGCTGGAGCGTCCCGAAATAGACCTGCCACACCAGCAGCGTCTTGGCGACCAGGCTCAGCACGATGTACACCTTCTCGCCATAGATGTAGTCCTTCCAGCGCCCGACCTCTTTGTACTGCAAGAACTGGTTGACGGCGAAGATATTGAAGAACAGGAACAGCGAGACGTAGATCGCATAGACGAAATCGGGCACGTTCTCGCCGCTGGTGACCGAGCCGACGAAGTAGATGCCGATCGCGACCCACGGCACCGCGCCGATGATCGAGCCGAAGATGAAGGCGGTCCAGTTCGTTTTCTCGGTGGTCTGGTTGTGCAGCTCCATCATCCAGCCAAAGAGGATCATGGCGGCGTTGGCGGCGAAGAGCACCAGCAGCAGCGCGATGTCGTACATCCCGAACAGGGTTGCGATGGCGACGATCATCACCGAGGCGCTGAACGAATACTCGATCCAGCGGGCGTAGTTCGCGCCCTTCTTCAGGTTGGCGACGTACCACTCATAGATACCCGGCGCGGATACCAGGAAGTGGGCCAGCGCCGACATGAACAGGAACGACGCGATGAACGGCCCCAGCGGCAGATCGAACAGGGTATCGGGGTTGGTGACCAATCCCTCGCCCTCTTCGAAGCGGAGAAAATAGGTGTTGATCGGCACGGTAAAATCGTTGCTGATCACGAGCATGATGATGCCCTGCACCAGGTGGAAGAACCCCATGATGAGGTTGAACCGGCGCAGGTTACGGTAGGTTTGCGGGGTAGTGCTTTCGGCGGGCTTGACCATCTTTCGATGACTCCTCACGGCATGATACACGGCACAAACTAGGCAGGCACGCGCCAGGGCGACCTGCGGCGGACGGTAGGAAAAATGGTGAGTCAGGTTATTGAGGGTGAAATCGTTTTAGCTAGTTTGCCGGCCCAATGAGATGTTCGCCCCCATCCACCGGAATGACTGCTCCGGTGATATAGTCATTGTGTGCCAGAAACACGACCGTCTGGCCGATAAAGCGCGGGTGCCCGGTGCGCTGGAGCGGCACCCGCTCGCCGAGACGCTGCCACGCGTCGCCGGCGGGGTCCATGTGAGGGGGGGGCAGGATCGCGCCCGGCGCGATCGCGTTCACGCGGATCGCCGGGGCCAGGGTGCGGGCGGCAATGCGGGTGAGCTGGATCAGGCCCGCCTTGCTGACGCCGTGCTGCACATAGTAGCGCCACGCCTGGATGCCGCTCAGATCGGTGATGTTGACGATTAGCGCCGGCTCGTCGGCGGGGCGCTCGACCGCGCGCATCAGCCGGGCGGCGCGCTGCGTGCACAGGAACGGCGCGCGCAGGTTGACTTGCAGCGCGTCCTTCCAGTCGTCCAGCTCGATCTCGTCGAACGGCTGGCGCATGAAGCTGGCCGCGCTGTTGACCAGCACATCCAGCCGCCCGAACTGCGCCTGTACCTCGGCAAACAGCCGGTCGATCTGGGCCGGGTCGTGCAGATCGGCCTGGATCGCTGCCGCCCGCCCGCCCCGCGCCTCGATCTCGCGCACGGTGTCGCGTGCGGCAGCGTCGGACGAGCCGTAATGCACGATCACATCAGCGCCCGCTTCTGCCAGCGCCAGCGTGATCGCCTTGCCGACCCGGTGCGCGCCCCCGGTGACGAGGGCGACTTTTCCTTGCAGCAGCATGACGGCTCCTGGCCTAGCGGCCAATCAGGTGATAGAACTCGTCGCGCAGATCGCGGTTGGTACGAAACTCACCGCGCTGGGCGGTCGTCACCATATTGACGCCGTGCTTCTTCACGCCGCGCAGCGACGCGCAGCTGTGCTGGCCTTCGACCACGACCATTACGCCCACCGGGTCGAGCACTTCGACCAGCGCGTCGGCGATCTCATTCGTCAGGCGCTCCTGAATTTGCAGGCGGCGGGCGAACATATCGACGATGCGCGGAATCTTGCTCAGCCCGATCACCTTGTCGCGCGGGATATAGGCGACGTGCACCTTGCCCACGAATGGCAGCATGTGGTGTTCACACATCGAATTGTACTCGATGTTGGCAACCGTCACCATCTCGCCCGCGCCATATTCGACTTCGAACATTGCCTCGTTGACGATGGTTTCCAGGTCTTGCTCATAGCCTTCCAGCAGCTCGCCGTACATCCGGGCGACGCGCTGGGGTGTGCGCAGCAGGCCGTCACGGTGGGGGTCTTCGCCCACGCTGGTGAGGATCAGCCGCACCGCCTCTTCGATCGCGGCCTGCGAATCCATCGCCACCAGCTCGCCGGTTTGAAGCGCGGCCAGCGCCTTCGCTCGCCGATCGTCGCCGTTCCGGTTATTGCGCGGTGTATCGTTACTCGTCATAGCGTGCGTTTTCCTTCGCTGCGTTAGCAAACATCCCGTTACCTTGCGCCGCCGCTGGGCCAATCCGTGAGGGCAGAGGGCAGCGCCCCGCACTCCCCGGCGGCACAATTTGCGACTAACTTCATTAGATGCAGGTAACTAGATTATAGGTTACATGAAGTCCATTAGGACAAGTTTAGAGGTTTCGTAGATTTATATTAGATTAGCTGCAAAAAATTAGTAAAAAAGGCGCTGTCAGGATATGATTGGGCGGCGTGCCGGGCGCGGAGCGGATCGCTATAATCGAGAGTGAGGCAGCGCCCACTGCGGCAGAAGTATAGAAGCAGGAGTACCACTCATGGCAGATGATTCCCCGGAGTTGATGCGACGCCGGCATGTCCGGCCCGGCCCTGAGCCGCCGCAGGGCGGGCGGCAGGTGCAGCGCTATACCCCCGCCGAGATCGAAGCACGGCTGCGGCAGTATCCCGGCTGGACCCTGGGCGACGATGGGCAGCTTCACAAGGAATGGACCTTCAAGAACTTCATGCAGGTGATCCTGTTCGTGAACGCGATCGCGCACCTGGCCCAGGTGGCCGATCATCACCCGGACCTGCACATTCACGACTATAAGTACCTGGCGGTCAGCCTGATGACGCACAGCGAAAAAGCCATCACCGACCGCGACTTCAGCCTGATCGCGCAGATCGAGGCGCTGCCAAGCTATACCTGATCGTGCCGGACCGGGCGCGTACCCGGCGAAGAGGAGCCTATGAGCGAACCGATTGTTGCCTTCCAGGGCGAGCATGGAGCCTACTCGGAAGAGGCGATCCGCTGCC
The DNA here is from genome assembly GCA_012729765.1 of Chloroflexota bacterium. Lineage (GTDB taxonomy): Bacteria > Chloroflexota > Anaerolineae > Aggregatilineales > Aggregatilineaceae > JAAYCM01. Next base: position 10,887 of record JAAYCM010000064.1, read on the forward strand.
AGTTTGGCGCAGCGGCGACCGCGCTGCCGTGCGAGTCGTTTGTCGCGCTGTTCGAGGCGATCCGCAGCGGCGCGGCGACACACGGGATGCTGCCGGTCGAGAACGCGCTGGCCGGGACCGTCTCGCACGCCTACGAGCTGCTGTTCGAGTATGATTTCCGCGTGCAGGCCGAGATCATCCTGCCGATCCGGCATCATCTGCTGGCCCCGCCGGGCACGACGCTGGACGACATCCGCGAGGTGCACTCGCATCCCCAGGCGCTCGCCCAGTGCGCCGATATCCTGCGGCGGCGCGGCTGGAAGGCGGTTCCGGCCTATGACACGGCGGGCGCGGCGCGCGATCTGGCCGCCGATCCGGTCCCGCACACGGCGGCGATTGCCAGCGAGCTGGCCGGGCAGCTATATGGACTGGCCGTGCTGGAAAGCGGGATCGAGAACGATCCCAGCAACTCGACGCGCTTCTTTGTGATCGGTGCGGACGACGCGCCGCGCTGTGATCCGAGCAAGACCTCGCTGGTCTTCGCCGTGCGGCACCGCCCGCGCGCGCTGTATGACTGTCTTGGTGCGTTCGCGCAGCGCGACATCAATCTGACCAAGATCGAATCGCGCCCGATGCCGGGCCGCCCCTGGAACTACTGGTTCTATCTCGATTTCGAGGGCCACTGGCAGGACCCCAACGCCGAGGCCGCGCTGCTCGATCTGCTGCGGCTGGCGTCGATGGTCAAGATGCTGGGGTCATACCCGGCGGCCAATGGCCCAACGCCGCGTTCAGGTTAAGGTGCATCACGCCCGGCGCGTGGTGCTGGCATGTAGCAAGCAGAAGGAATGTCATGCGCGAGTTTCTACGCAAATACGCGATCTACATCTTTCCCGCCGTGTTCGTGGTGGTGCTCACCCCCGTGCTGATCATGGCGATCGTCTCGTTCGATCCGGGCGGCGACTGCAGCTGTGAGACGACCGGCCCGGCGCTGGTCCCGCATACGCACGGAGCGGCGCTGACGAGCACCGTCAAGGGCGATATGCAGCTCTTGATGAACGTCACCCCGGCGGCCCAGCTCTATCAGATCGTCGATGGCAAGCTGGAGTTGTGCAGCGGCGATGACGCGACCGGCGAGATGAAGCACGTCACGGTGGATGTGATCGACGCGCGGCTGGCGGTCGGGGAGTGGCTGCCGGTGACGGTCGATCTGGTCATCCGCGATGCCGCCAGCGGCGCGATCGTGGTCGAAGCGGCGGCCCCCGCGACGTACTCGCCCGGACACGGCTACCATTTCGGTGATAACTACCGCCTGCCCAACGACGCGACTTATGACTGGGTGGCGACCATCAGCCCGGTCCAGGCGTTGCGCCAGGAAGGCGCGCAAAACGTGTGGCTGGAGACGGTCGAGTGGGAAGGCAGCTTCACCCTGGATGCCGAGGGGAATATCGTGGACAAACCGGCGGGTCTGCAGGTGATCGGGGACTTCGCCGAGGAAGGGTTGCACGTCACGCTGAGCGAGGGTGAGCCAGTCGCGCTGTATGGCGTTGAGGATTCCGGCACGGTGCTTGCCAGCGAAGCCGGGCCGGACAGCCGCTATTTCGCGGTCGATGTTACCGATCACGCCGTCAACTATGAGGAGAAGCTGCCCGGCGCGGTCGTGACGCTGATCTTCGAGCGGGGCGGCGAGTCCTTCGAGGTGGTGCTGGACCCGGTGATCTCGCCCATCTACGGCTTCCACTATGGGGCGAATGTGGCGTTGGGGCCGGGCGAGTGGCAGATCACGGTGCGCGTCGAGGGCATGGACTTCCTGCGCCACGCCGGGGCGGCGGTCACGCTGGCGCGTAAGGCGGTCAGCGGCAGCTTTGCCTATACGGTGGCGCAGAGCTGATCGCGCTGTGATCACCGTGAGGAGAGGAGCAGACGATGTTCACGCGAAAACTGGGCCGGAGCGGGATTGAGGTCAGCGGGTTGGGCCTGGGCTGCTGGGCGATCGGCGGGCCGTTCTGGAACGAGGAAGGTAAGCCGGTTGGCTGGGGCACGGTGGACGACGCCGAGTCGATCCGCGCCATCCAGCGCGGGCTGGAGCTGGGCGTCACGTTTTTCGATACCGCCGACGTGTACGGCACGGGGCACAGCGAGCACATCCTGGGTCAGGCGCTCAAGTCGCGCCGCGCCGACGTGGTGATCGCCACCAAGTTCGGGCGCGTATTCGATCCTGAGGCGCGCCACGTGCTGCGCAACGACGCCAGCCCGGCCTATATCCGCGCGGCCTGCGAAGACTCGCTGCGCCGCCTGGGCACCGACTATATCGATCTCTACCAGCTTCACCTGGGCGATCTCGACCTGGAGCAGGCCCACGCCGTGCGCGAGACGCTCGAAGCGCTGGTGGCCGAGGGCAAGCTGCGCGCCTATGGCTGGAGCACCGACGATCCCGACCGGGCGCGCTTCTTCGCCGAGGGGCCGCACTGCACCGCCGTGCAGTTCCACATGAACCTGTTCGAGCGCAACGACGCCATGATCGCCGTCTGCGAGGAGCACGATCTGGCCGGAATCGTGCGCGGGCCGCTGGCGAAGGGCCTGCTGACCGGCAAGTTCGACCGCCAGTCGCGGCTGCCCGAAGACGACGTGCGCACCGATTGGAACTTTACCGAGGGCACGCTGGCCGAGCGGCTCGACCGGCTGGGCGCGCTGCGCGAGCTGCTGACGCACGACGGGCGATCGCTGGCGCAGGGCGCGCTGGGCTGGCTGTGGGCGCGCAGCGAGACGACAATTCCGATCCCTGGCTTCAAGACGGTGGCCCAGGTCGAGGAGAATGTTGGCGCGCTGGAGTGTGGACCGCTGGACGCCGAACAGATGGCCACGGTCGAGGCGGCGCTGGCGCAGTGAGAGATGCGCATGGTAGCGGGTTTCCCTTGAGGAGAGTTGAGCATGAATATCAGGAACAAGCCCTTGCTGCGGATCGCGGCCTGGCTGCTGGTGGTGCTGGTGCTGGCCCTTGGGCTGGCGGCCTGCGGTGATGATGACGAGAACGGCGATCAGGGCGAGTCCAGCGCACCGGCGGCCACCGCCGAAGCGGAAGCCGGGGGCGGGCTGGTCGTGCGCGATGCGTGGGTGCGTATGACCATCGGGGAGCCGGGCGCGATGGCGATGGACGGCACCGCCGAGCCGGAGATGGCCGCCACCGAGGATGCGATGGCGGGCGAGGGGATGTCTGCGACGCTGCGCACGGCGGCCTTCATGACCATCGAGAACACAACTGATAACACCGAACGCCTGATCGCGGCCAGCGCCGACATCACCGGCACGGTCGAAATCCACGAGACGACGATGGAAAATGACGTGATGCAGATGCGCCCGGTCGAGGGGATCGAGATTCCGGCGAACGGCAGCGTCGAGCTGCGGACGGGCGGCCTGCACCTGATGCTGCTCGGTTTGCAGGAGCCGCTGACCGAGGGGCAGACCGTCAACCTGACGCTGACCTTTGAATCCGGCGCGACGCTGGCGGTTGAAGCGCCGGTGCGCGGTATGGAGTAGGTGGGATGCGGGGCTTGACAGCTCGACGCGCCCGGCTGGCGCTGCTGGCCGGAGTCCTGGTGCTGGCGGCGCTGCTCGGCGGCTGCTCGGCCTTCGAATCCGAGCCGCCCGGCCCGACCAGCACCCCGCTGCCCGGCACGGTGTTCGATCCCCCGCGTGAGGTGGGCGATTTCACGCTCACCAGCCACACCGGCGATACGGTGAGCCTGAGCGACTGGCGCGGTAAGGCGGTGATGATCTTCTTCGGCTTCACCAACTGTCCCGATATCTGCCCGACGACGCTGGCCGAGTTCAAGCGCGTCAAGCGCGAATTGGGCGACGACGCCGCGCAGGTCGAGTTCGTGTTCATCAGCGTGGACGGCGAGCGCGACACCCCGGAGCGGCTGGCGGCCTATGTCGGCGCGTTCGATCCCGCCTTCATCGGGCTGACCGGCGACGAAGCCTATCTGCGCACGATCGGGCGCGACTATGGGCTGTTCTTCCAGAAGGTCTATCTGGACAACACCCAGGATGAATACCTGGTCGATCACACGGCGTCGTCGTTCGTGGTCGGGCCGGAAGGCCGGCTGCGGATCACCTATCCCTACGGCACAGAACCGGAGATCATCGCGCAGGGCGTGCGCCGTTTGCTGGAAAACGGTTAACCCGCGTGAAATCTTTCCGAAGGTTCAGGTAACAGGCTTGAACTAGCACACAATTACCCCCTAAAATAAGACAGCGCTATCACTGCTTTTGGGGGGTAATTGCTGTGCTGCGAAACATTGCGCTGCGTAGGCGAGAGTTTTTGAGTCTGCTGGGGCTGGGATTGTGGTGGGCGAGTGATCTGAGTGCATCAGGGCCGGGGCGTGCCCTGGCCGAAAGCCGGCCCGTCGTCCCTATGCCGCCGACGATCATGCTGCACAGCCGCCACGCACGGCTGCTGCCCCGGCTGATCGACGCGCTGGCGGCGGAAGGATATGAGGGCGTCACGTTTCGCGATCTGGAATACACGCTGTGCCAGGACGCCAGCCTGCCGCCCAAAGCGGTGATGCTGACCATCGACGATCTGAGCATGGTGCGCGGCAATCCCAGCTTCGAAACATTCCGGGGCATGAAGGATGCGCTGGTCGAGCGCGGCTGGCGCGGCGTGTTCGGCGTGATCACCGGCCCGCACCTGCCGCAGAACGAGGTCTGGTGGGACGAGGTCGCGGTCTGGGGCGAGCAGGGGATCGAGTTGGCGACGCACACCGCCTATCACAGCAACCTGAACGATCCCGCCCTGACCGCTGAGGATTTCGAGGCGGAGATCGTCGGATCGGCGCAAACGATCTGCCAGCGCACCGGGCAGCCGGTCCACGCGCTGGTCACGCCCTTCGGCAGCGGCTACAACCGCACGACCGGCGCGCTCCACCCGCTGATCTGCGCCATGTGCCAGCAGGCGCGTATCCGCTTTGTCTCCGGGATTGTCGAGGGGCACGGGCCGCTGCCTGCCAGCGTGGGCGACTCCGATGTGATCTATACGGGCCGCGTGCCGCCGGGGATCGATGGCACGCTCGAAAGCACGCTGTTCGAGGTGCATCACTGGTGACCGGCTAGAGCGTGTTATGTACTTCGGAACGCTGGAGGTGAACGACACTTCCCCCCATCCTAAATCCTTCCCCCACAAGGTGGGAAGGACTTGAAGAACGCGGCTGTGCTCCCCTTCCCTCCGCGACAGCGTGGGGGAAGGGGCCGGGGGATGGGGGGGAAGTGCATAACAGGCGCTAGGTGAGGGCGCGCGCAAACACTTCCCGGTTTTCGCCGATATACGCAATATCGCGCTGGTAAAGCGGTATATCTTCTAGGGTCGTGGCGGCCTGCCGGATGTAGTCGATCAGGCTGGTCAGGCGCGCGATCACCGTTTCGATCAGCGCCGCCCGCGCCGCCGGATCGTCCAGGCCATAGGCGTCGCAGAACAGCCGGAGCCGCCGGGCACGATCCGGGATCGGGTGCCAGCCGTTCGCCTGCGCGTGGGCATCGTGCATCAGCGGCACAAACCGGTAAACCGCGTAGGCGATATCCCACAGCCGGGAGCCGGGTCCCGCCGTGTCGAAGTCGATGACGCCGACGAGACGCCCCGCGCGGAACACGCAATTATAGGGCGCAAAATCGTTGTGGCAGATCACGTCCCAGGGCGGATCGGACGCCGGCGGCAGTTGGAACACCGCACCCTCAGGGATGACAAAGTGTGCCGTGAGGTCATGAAACCGCCGCAGCAGCCGGGCCGCGTCGATCAAAACCTGGTCGGTCTGCACCTCTGGCGCGAGGGGATCATTGCCCACGTCCCCGGCCAGAAAGGACAGGCGCTCGGTGCTGGCGGTGGCTTCGATCACCACCGGGGACGCGGTGAAACCGTGCGCCGCGAGATAGCGCAGCAGGTGGTGCACAAACGGCGACCAGGGGCCGGTTTGCCGGATCACGCTGTCCCCGTCTTTCACCACCCGGTTACTGTTTCCGCCGCCTAACACCTCGCCCGCCGTGCCCGTCTCTCCTGGCGGCTCTTGCGTCATGGGTGCGCTTATTCCAGTGTGCAATTGCGCAGGCCGCAGATTTGCAGCATGGCATTAGCCTGCTCGATCGCGCCCAGCGCGGCGTAATTGTCGATCGCAGCCTGGTACAGCTCGCTGGCGGCGGCGGTGTCATCGGCGAGATTGGCCCGCCGCGCAAACGCCAGCGCCGCGTTGGCCGGATCGTTTAGCGCCAGCGCGATCTCCGCCGCGCAGGTATAGTTGCGCCCGGCGTCCTCGTCCTGGCCGAGCATCTGGAACAGCTCGCCCAGGCGCAGGTAGAGCACCGGCGACTCCAGCACCGACAGGCCGTCGTCCGGTGTGAGTTCAACCGTCGGGCGGCGCTCGGTACAGCCGAGATCGGGCAGGGCCGTTAGCGCGCTCACCGCGTCGAACAGCAGCCCCTCGGTGCGATAGTAGCTGGCGAGCGCAAAGGCGCGCGCTTCGGGGCTGGCGTCCACCGCCAGGATCGCCTCACTCTGCTCCACAATCGCGGCGCGATCCGCTTCGGCCAGCGGCACCAGCGTAAACGCGCCGGGATCGTCCACTTCGGGCGGGGCCTCGACACCCTCACCGGCGACCGTCACCTGTAGATCGTCCGGCGAGCTGGTCCAGGTCGGATCATCGAGATAGACGAAGGCCGGGTCGGGCAGGGGATCGCAGCGCGGAACCTCGCTGCCTCGCTGTTCGATCACGGTCAGGTTGGCGCACAGGATGCGCACCGTCGTGCGGCCAGAGAGATCGATATAGTCGCTGGCGCGCACGCTGGCCGCCGGGACGAGCGGTGCCCACGCGTTGACATCCCAATCCATCCGGTTGAGGCGGGCGTCCGTGCCATTATCGACGCTCAGCACCAGATGAGCCGGTTCCGGGCCGGAATACTGGGCCAGCGCGCCGGGCAGCGCCCCCGATCCGATCCCGATCGCGGCGAGCGCGATCAGGATGGCAAGGCCAGCAGAAATCAAGCTACGCATGGGTCATTCACTCCGTTCGTGGGCGCTGGCACCGTTCGCCAGCCGCCGCTGCTGCGTTGTTCGCGGCGGGCGCAAGGCTCGCCGGTGCTTAAATGTCCGTCACCCGACCGGGGTCGGTTCACTGTCGGGCGTGGCGGTGGGCGTCGGAGCGCCAGCCAGCCCATAGGCGTCCGCACACGTCATGCCCGACGACAGGCGCGTTACGGCGTCGTCGCGCCACGCTTCCTGGCGGCTGCTGGTCGGGCGACCGTTGCGCACCAGCCGCCATTCTTCCCGCGCGGCGATCACGGTCGCGTCGTCGTCGCACAGTGCGTCATAGGTGCGCGCCAGGTGATAGTGCAGGTTCATCTCGGTGTTGATGATGAACGGTTCCAGGCTGTCATCCTGCCCGCAGGCCAGGTTCATCCGCTCCGGCGCAAGCTGTGTATCGTTGCGCGAGGGCAGGCCCAGCGCCCACTCGTCCGCGATCAGGTTGAAGAACGCTTCGGCATCGCGCAGATTGCCTTTGGCCTGTTCGGGCGCGCTGCTTTCGAGATAGGCCCGGCCCCGCGCCAGCCGCAGCAGGTATTCGATCTGGTCGGCCCGCGTTTCGGTATCGATCCCCGGCAGAAAATCCGCCTCACCGATCGACATCCGCGTCCGCCCGGTTTCGAGCAGGTTTAGCCCGTCTTCGAGCAGTTGCAGCGCCTTGTCGTGCTCGCCCCGGTCGCTGTACAGCTCGGCCAGGTGATAGCGCGCCAGCAGCAGCCGCGAGTCGGCTTCGAGCACACGCTCGAACACATTCTGCGCGCGGTCCGGCGCGCCGAGCGTCTGGTACAGACAGCCGACTTCGAGCAGCGCGGCGGCGTGCGGATCGGGATCGAGCCGCGCGGCGGATTCCAGGTACAACTCGGCTTCGGCGGCGTTCCCCGCGCCGATGGCCTGCTGCCCAAACACGTTATAGACCAGCGCGGCGGCGGGCGGCGCGAAAAAGTAGAAGATCACGACCACCACCAGGAACACCGACGCCAGCAGAAACGTGACCTGGCCTTCCCACGAGACACGCGCGCCTTTCAAAATCAGGTCGCCGAGCAGCTCGCGCCCGGCCAGGATACTGCCGATGCCCAGCCCGACCTGCGCCACGACCGACGCCCCGGAGAGCAGGTCTGGCCCGTTGATCGCCAGCCGTTGGGCCAGCAGCGTGATCAGCACGACCGAGGCCAGCGCCGGGATGATCGCCAGCACGAACCACAGCGTGCTGAGGCGGCGGGCGCGTTTGGCGCGGGGATAGGTCAAAAACCACCACCAGTGATCGGCGGCGGGCATGACCGGCTGGGAGTCGCGCAGATCGGACGTGTCCGAACCGGCGGCTTCGAGCGCCAGCAGGCCGAGCTGCTGCAAGCGCGCCTCGTTTTCCATCACGTATTCGAGCGCGGCGCGCTTGGTGGCATAGGGTGCGCCGTTGCGCCGTTCGAGCGCTTCCTGGACATGATCGCGCGCCCACAGCGTCTCAAGCAGCAGGCCGCGAATCGCGTCGCGGCGGGCCGCCTGTGGGCTGCTGACGATCAGCGGGCGCGGCTGTCCCAGGCACACCAGGCGCGTCTTGAGCCTTTCCAGAGCGCCGCGCAAGGCCTGCCCGGTGCTGCCCGCAACCGTGCGCGGACCCCGGCGCAGCGCGCGCGGAAAAATTCCCAGCGCCTGGAGCACGGCTTCCGGCCACGAGACGACCGACGGATCGACCACGACCGGCTCAGAGGGCTTGTGGGGCAGGGCTGCTTCCAGATTGTCGAGTGCCGCCGCGTAAGCCTCTCTCGCTTCGGGGAGATCGGGGCCCGGCTCATGAAGCGGCTGGTAGTCCATACGCATTCTCCTCACGCACTCCAATCAGCGCGTCGGGCATGGTAGACGGCTGATTGTGAATTTAGTGTATCACAGCGCCGCAGACGGGACCACGCCCCAAAAATGGGGGAATGGGCGCTCGCGGCGTGTTGCAACCAGCAGACCCCTAAAAATAGGGGGGAGCGGCAGGGCAAACCGGGAGTATGGTGGGGTTGTGGGGCAATAATATAGTTTGTTCAGTATTGACTGAACAAACTGATCGAGCTATAGTCGTTCTCATTGTTCCTTCCGGAGACAGTGAGAAACCATGTCACCAACCGATACGGCAGACAATTTTGCCGAGAAGCAGCATTTTGCGGAAGAAGTCGGCCTGTTTTTTGAACGATCGGGGATGACGCGCATGGCCGGGCGCATTCTGGGCTGGCTGCTGGTGTGCGATCCCCCGCACCAGACCCTCAACGACCTGGCCGAGGCGCTCCAGGCCAGCAAGGGATCGATCAGCGGTATGACGCGGTTCCTGATCCACATGGGCCTGATCGAGCGCTTCAGCCTGCCCGGTGAGCGCCGTGATTACTTCCGGGTGCGCGCCGATGCCTGGTACTTCGCCATGGAATCTGGGCTGGCGGAAATAACCAGGGCGCGTGAAATCGCTGAGCGCGGGCTGCAACTGCTCGACGATGAAAACCCGGCCAGCCAGAAACGGCTCGAAGAGATGCGCGACATCTACACTTTTTTCGAGCGCGAAATCCCCCTGATACTGGCCCGCTGGAAACAAGACCGGTCTGCCTAGCGTATCTGGCGTTCCATCCCATCCCCCTAAAATGAGGGGGTTGCGGTTTTAGGTTTGCCAAATTATAATATTTAAATACCCTAATAACCGCTTTGGGGTGCTTCTGTTGTATCACCGATGGTAAAGCATGGTACCTGTGCCGGGGTGGCTCTTCCCATCCCCGCAGAGTTTAAAGGATCGAATCATGATCATCGAGACGAACAAACTAACCAAGTACTACGGCAAGGCGCGCGGCGTGATCGATCTCAATCTGGGCGTGGAGCAGGGCGAGGTCTTCGGCTTTCTGGGGCCGAACGGCGCGGGCAAATCGACCACGATCCGCGTGCTGATGGACTTCATCCGTCCGACCAGCGGCCACGCGCGCGTTTTGGGGCTGGATTCGCATCGGGACGCGCTCGAAATTCACCGCCGGGTTGGCATCCTGCCCGGCGAGCTGGCGCTCTATCCCAAGCTGACCGGGCGGCAGATGCTCGAATATCTGGGCGAGCTGCGCGGTGGCGTGGACTGGGGCTATGTCGATCAACTGGCCGAGCGGCTGGATTCCGACCTCTCGCGCCAGATCAAGAACTACTCGTCCGGCAACAAGCAGAAGATCGGGCTGATCCAGGCGTTCATGCACCGCCCGGAGCTGCTGATCCTGGACGAGCCGACCAGCGGCCTGGACCCGCTGATCCAGCAGGAATTTTACGCGATGGTCAAGGAAGCGAAGGAAGCCGGGCAGACGATTTTCCTGTCGTCGCATATCCTGCCCGAAGTCGAGCGCGTGTGCGACCGCGTCGGGATCATCCGCGAGGGGCGGCTGGTGACGGTCGAGACGATTCCGGCCATCAAGTCGAAGGCGCTGCGCCACCTGGAGATCGTGTTCGACGGCCCGGCCCCAGCGCACGAGTTCGAGCGGCTGCCGGGCGTGCGCGATGTCACGGCCCGCAACGGCCATCTGCGCTGCACGGTCGTCGGCACGCTCGATGACGTGGTCAAGGTGGCGGCCCAGCACACGGTCGTGAACCTGATCAGCGAAGAGCCGAACCTGGAAGACGTCTTCCTGACCTTCTACGGCAGAGAGGGCAACCATGCGCAGTAACGTCTTTCTCAAGACGCTGTACGACATGCGCCGGGCGTTGTTCTGGTGGGGACTGGGCCTGTTTTTGCTCAGTCTCTACTACATCACCTTCTACCCGTCGATGCAGGAGAGCAGTGCCGATCTTCAGCAGATGCTCGACCGGATGCCGGAGAGTATACGGGCGCTGATGGGCGGCGAGGTCGATCTGACCAGCGTCGAAGGTTTCCTGTCGCTGGAGGCGTTCAGCTTCTTCTACCCGATTCTGCTGCTGGCGTTTGCCGTTTCCTATGGGGCGGGCATCATCGGCAGCGAAGAGGAGAATGGCACGCTCGACCTGCTGCTGGCGACTCCGGTCCCGCGCTGGCGCGTGATCCTGGAGAAGTTTGGCGCGCTGGTGGTCTTTACGGTGATCGTCCTGCTGACGATTTACCTGGGTTTTCTGGTTGGCGCGCAGGTGGCCGATATCGAGGATATGGACAACGTGTTCATCCTGGAAGGCGTGCTCAATATGCTGCCGATCACGCTCTTCTTCGCGGCGCTGGCCCTGTTCCTGACGGCGCTGCGCAGCGGCGGGCGCGGGCTGGCGCTGGGTGTGACGCTCGGCCTGGCGGCGATCAGCTACCTGATCTTCTCGATGGCCGAGATTTCGAATATCCCGCTCTGGCTGCGGCGGCTCTCGCCCTGGCACTACTATAACGGGGCCAACCTCGCGCAGGCAGGGATCAACGCCGGGCATACCGCGCTGCTGCTGGGGCTGACGGTACTGCTGGTCGGCGGGTCGCTGTGGGCCTTCCAGCGCCGCGACGTGGGCGTTTAGCCCTCGAAAGGGGATACACATGCTGAGCAACATCTTTCTCAAAACGCTGCGCGACATGCGCCGCTCGCTGATATGGTGGTCCGCCGGGCTGGTGATCTTCAGCCTCTACTTCATGACCTTCTTCCCGTCGATCCAGGAGAGCGGCGAAGTCTGGCAGGATTATATGGACAACCTGCCGGCCAGTGCTCAGGCGCTTTTCGGCGGCGAGGTTGATCTCTCGACGATTGAAGGCTTCCTCTCGGTTGAGGTCTTCAGCTTCTTCTACCCGATCCTGCTGCTGACGTTTGCAATCAGCTACGGGGCCGGACTCATCGGCAGCGAAGAGGAGAGCGGCACACTCGATCTGCTGCTGGCGACGCCGACCCCGCGCTGGCGCGTCGTGATCGAGAAGTTCGGCGCGCTGGTGGTGTTTACCCTGGTGACGCTGGCGGCGTGCTATATCGGTTTTCTGCTCGGCGGGATCATCGCCAACATCGACGAGATGGATGCGGCGCGGGTGCTCGAAGGCACGCTGAATATGGCTCCCCTGGCGCTGTTCTTCGCGGCGCTGGCCCTGGCCATCACTGGGCTGCGCAGCGGCGGGCGCGGGCTGGCGCTGGGCGTCACGGCGGGACTGGCGGCCTTCACCTACCTGATTCACGCGATGGCCAGCGTGTCGAATGTGCCGGAATGGCTGCAGCGGCTCTCGCCCTGGTACTACTACGGCGGCAATACCGTCATGCGCGAAGGCGTGAGCGCCGGCCACGTGGCGCTGCTGCTGGGGCTGGCCGCCGTGTTGGTCGCGGTCGCGATCTGGGGCCTGCGTCGGCGCGACGTGAGCGTCTAGCAAGCGTATAGTAGGTAAGTGCAGGCGTACCCGGCAGGTGTGGGGGCGAATGGTCTGTTCGCCCCCTTTTATGTTATGGTCAGAATTGAGTAACAGGACAAGGATGGACAGTAACGGCCCATGATTCGAACCCAGACTCGCCCCCGCGAAAAACGCGAAATCCCGCAGACGCCGGTGCAGTGGCGGCGCATGATCGGCTATCTGGGCCGCTACAAGCGGCGGCTGGTGCTGGCGATCGTGGCGCTGGTTTTCAGCTCCGCGCTGAGCCTGGTCTTTCCCGCCGTGATTCAGAACGTCGTGGACTCGGTCTTCATCGAGCGCGACCGCGCGCTGCTCAACCAGATCACGCTGGCGCTGCTGGGCGTGTTCCTGCTGCGCACGCTGACTTCCTTCATCGAGACGTACAACCTCAACTACATCGGCGAGCGGATCGTGCTCGATGTGCGCCGCCAGCTTTACCGGCATTTGCAGTCGCTGCCGCTGGGATTCTACGCCGAGCGGCGCGTGGGCGAGCTGGTGAGCCGCATGTCGAGCGACGTAACCGTGATGCGCACCGTCCTGACCGGCAACGTGCACACGCTGCTCCAGCAGTCGTTGATGATGATCGGCTCGATTGTGATCATGGTCGTGCTCAACTGGCGGCTGACGGCGTTCATCCTGGCGTTGACGCCGGTTATCGTGCTGCTGGGGCTGTTCGTGGGACGCCGTCAGCGGCGGATTAGCTTACAGGTGCAGGACGAACTGGCCGGGGCAACCGTCGTCGCTGAGGAAGCCTTTCAGAATATCCGCGAGGTCAAGAGCTTCGTCCGCGAGGAATATGAGATCGAGCGCTACAACGGCGCGCTGCAGCAGGCGTTCCGGGCTGCGCTGCGCCTGCTGCGGATTCGGGCGGTCTTCGGGCCGATGGTCGGTTTTCTGGCGTTCGGCGCGCTGTCGATGATCCTGTGGTTTGGCGGGCGCGAGGTGCTGGCCGGGCGGCTGACGGCAGGCGAGCTGGTCGCCTTTCTGGTCTATGGGCTGACGGTGGCGAGCAGCTTCGGATCGCTGGTGAGCCTGTATACCTCGTTCCAGGAAGCGATGGGCGCGACCAAGCGCGTTTTCCAACTGCTCGATACGCCCTCGACCGTGCAGGACGCGCCCGACGCAATCGATCTGGGCCAGGCGCAGGGCCGCATCACCTTCGAGAACGTGAGCTTTGCCTATGGCGACGAGCCGCCGGTCTTGCAGGAGATCGACCTGGATATCGCGCTAGGCGAGATCGTGGCGCTGGTCGGGCCGAGCGGGGCGGGCAAGAGCACGATGTTCAACCTGATCCCGCGCTTCTATGATGTGACCGGCGGCACGCTGCGCATCGATGGGTTCGACGTGCGCCAGCTTACCCAGGACAGCCTGCGCGCGCAGATCGGGATCGTTCCCCAGGAGACGCTGCTGTTCGGCGGCACGATCCGCGAGAACATCCTCTACGGGCGGCTGGACGCGACCGAGGACGAATTGATCGCGGCGGCACGGGCAGCCAACGCCCACGACTTCATCATGGGCCTGCCGCGCCAGTATGAGACGCTGGTCGGCGAGCGCGGCATCCGGCTGAGCGGCGGGCAGCGCCAGCGCGTCGCCATCGCCCGCGCGATCCTCAAAGACCCGTCGATTCTGCTGCTCGATGAGGCGACGTCCAGCCTGGACAACGAGAGCGAGTACCTGGTCCAGGACGCGCTGGGCCGCCTGATGCAGAACCGCACCACCGTTATTATTGCGCACCGCCTGAGCACGATCCGCGTCGCGGACCGGATCGCCGTGCTGGAGCGCGGGCGGATCGTCGAGCTGGGCACGCACGCCGAGCTGATGGCGCAGGGCGGGCTGTACGCCAAGCTGTACGAGATGCAGTTCCGCGAGCAGGATTTACTGGCCCCCAGCGGCGCGGATTAGCCCACCAAACAGCCGGGGCAGGTGGCGCGCCTGCCCCGATTGAACCTCACCCGGGACAGTTAAACCATCGTGGCAGCTCTGCGGTATGCGGTGCTGCGGCCTACGCTGCAACTGGTTCGCAGTTTGGTTATACTCTGCCTGGAAGGAAGCGCTATCTGCTGTTTACTAGGAGGCAACAAAAACGATGGGCGAAACGCGTCACACCAGCTCGCGATCCACGCGTGCTGGGCTTTCCGACAAAAAGGCACTCCCCAAAAAATTTCTATTCTTGCTCGTTACCGGTACTGTTTTACTGCTGGCCGCCGTCTTTCTCGGCTCCGGTGGCTGGCGCGCCGCAGCTCAGGATGAGACTCCCAGCGGCGCATCCCTGGCAACCGAGCTGACCGTCAACATCGAGAATATGGCATTTACCCCCCATACGGTCATCGTGGCCACCGGCGCGAATATCACCTGGCAGAACAACGGCGACACAGTGCATACGGTGCACAGTCATGAGGGGTGGTTTGAGTCTGGTGACTTGGAACCTGGAGATTCATTCGTCTGGCAGGCCGATCAGCCGGGCACCTTCCGCTACAACTGTCAGATTCATCCTGAGATGGAAGGCGTGGTCATCGTCCTGCCCGGCGGCGCTGTCGCACCGCTGCCGTTTGAGGGGCAGGACGTGGAGCAGGTCTATCGGGATAGCTGCGGCGGATGTCACGGCCCCAACCGTGAGGGAGCAACCGGCGTGGCACTGGTCCCTGGGCGGCTGATAGACAGCGACGACTTTTACTTTGACGTGATCAAGAATGGCCGTCCGGGAACCGTGATGCCTGCCTGGGGCGCGCTGGGCATGTCGGACGAGGAGATCTGGGCGCTGGTCGGTTACATCCACAGCGAGGCCGACTCCGAAGCGGTGTATTGGGAAATGGACCAGATTCGGGGAAGCCGCCAGGTTTTGATCGACGAAGGCGAGCTGCCCGCCGAGCCGACGCACAGCGGCAATCTGGATAATATGCTGCTGGTCACCGAGCGCGAGAATCGCAGTATTGCCGTGTTCGATGGCGATACCCATACCCTGCTTGGGCAAATCGATGCGAGCTACCGCGCGCATGGCTATGCCTTCGATCCGACGAATGATCGCTGGGCATACAATGTTGGCCGTGATGGCTGGCTCTTCAAAATCGATCTCTACACCCTGCAGGCGGTCACCAAGGTGCGCGTGGGGCTGGATGCGCGCGGTCTGGCTATCTCTGATGATGGCCGGTTTGTCATCGTTGGGAACTACATCCCCGCTACGGCGGTCATCCTCGATGCGCAAACACTCGAACCCCTGCGCATCATTCACACCATCGCCACCAATCCCGAAAACGTGCAGGTTCGCTCGCGTGTGGCGATCACCAGCGACGTTTCACCCGAACTCGTGGGGCCATACTTCATTATCGGCCTCAAGGAAGCCGGGCAGGTGTGGCGGATTGACTGGAGCGATCCGGAGTTCCCCGTCGAGTCAGTCGAGGCGGTGGGCCACATCTTGCACGATGGCTTCCTCAGTCCAGATAACACACGCTTCTATATCGCAGCCCAGACCGATAACTGGATGGGCGTGATCGATGTCGAAACCTGGGAATTGGTCGAGCAGATCGAGACAGGGGATACGCCGCATCCCGGCTCCGGGGCGACCTGGGAAGCGAACGGCGTGCAGTACGGCGCGACGGTTCATGCCGGTGAAGGGCTGATGACAGTCTGGGACCTGGAAACCAACGAGATTGTAGCCA
The DNA here is from genome assembly GCA_012729765.1 of Chloroflexota bacterium. Classification (GTDB taxonomy): domain Bacteria; phylum Chloroflexota; class Anaerolineae; order Aggregatilineales; family Aggregatilineaceae; genus JAAYCM01. Next base: position 26,887 of record JAAYCM010000064.1, read on the forward strand.
AAATTCCCACGAGCGGTCCGGGTCTGTTCATCCGCTCACATCCGGAGAATCCCTATGTCTGGGCAGATACCATGTTCGCAGAGCAGCCCAACCGGATCTACATCTTCGACGAAGAAACCTTCGAGGTAGTCCACGTCATCGAGGAAGGCATTCAAACCCTTCACCCCGAATTCACGATAGACGGGCAGTCTGTCTACGTGAGCGACTGGCAGGGGAACGTGGTCCGCGTGTATGACGGGCTTACGTTTGAGAAGGTGGCTGAGGTCGGGGGCCTGGTCACGCCCACGGGAATTTTCAATACCGAGCGGCGTACCGAAACACTGGGCCATTAAACGGCTGCTTTTCCGAGGTTGAATCCGACCGGGGCAGGCTCACTACCTGCCCCGGTATGATTTTCCCCGGTGGTGAGGATATGCCGCCGTTCACCCCGATTTTTGCGGCGGGCAATGCTTGGCTTGCATCGCCCCTACGCAAAACAGGGGTGATGTGCTAGCTCTGCGACTCCCAGCGGAAGAAGCGCAGCGCCAGAACCGCACACACGACCAGCCAGGCCACCATGATACCGATGTTGCGCGTCATGCTGAAGTATGACCCGGCCTCGATCATGGTTTCGCGCAGCGCGTCGCCCAGGTAGGTGAGCGGGATTGCGTTCACCAGCGGGCGAATCCAGTCTGGCATAAACTCCACCGGGAAGAAGATGCCCGACAGGAACATGAAGACGAAGTTCGGCAGCGACACCAGCCCTTCGACGGCTTCCTGCGTCTTGGCCATCCCAGAGAGGAAATAGCCGAGCGTGATGAA
>JAAYCM010000010.1 GCA_012729765.1 Chloroflexota bacterium
ATTCGCGCGACGAGCGAAAACGGTATTCTTCGCGGCTCTGCTCGTCGCCGACAATCCGCCCCTCGACCAGTTTCAGCTCCTTGAACAGCGCCAGCGTCCGGTAGACGGTCGCCAGGCTCAGATTGTGGCCCTGGGCCTGCGCCCGCTCGTGGATCGATTCCGCGTCCAGAAAGCGGCCCTGGGCCTGCAGCACGTCGAGCAGCACGCGCCGCTGCGGAGTCAGGCGGTGGCCGGCCTCGCGGAAGGCTACCAGGATCGGGTCTTCGGCCAGTTCGTCGGGCGGGTGGTCCATCAGATCGTGAGTTCCAGGCATGGTGCAGTTGTCTCGATGAGTCTACGATCAGTGCTTGTCAGCAGATTATGCCATATTCGGGAGCGACATAAAAGGCAGTGGGGTGAGAGCAGGCAGCAGCAGGCTTTAAACCTATAAAAATCTACAAAGCCTATGAGAGTTTCATATAGATTTTACCTTTGGCATCCGACTCGCCCACCATTACAATTGAATTGTTGCCTGTTGTCACACACATTTCTTCAGGAGAATATCATGAACCGAACAGTTTTTGTGCGTCGCACGCTGAGCGCCGTGCTGGTGCTGGCGTTCGTGCTGGCGCTGGGCGTTCCCTTCGCGGCGGCCCAGGACGGCGAAGGCCGCGTCGTGACCGACTTTCTGGGGCGCGAAGTCACCATCGCCGCGCCGCCGGAGCGCGTCGTCGGGCTGAGCGCGTCGATTACCGAGATGCTCTACGCCGCCGGCGTGACGCCGGTCGGTGTAACCGAGGGCATCGAGTTCCCCGAAGCTGCCGCCGAACTCCCCACCTTTGGCAGCGGCTACCAGCTCGATCTCGAAGCGCTGGCCGCGCTGGAACCCGATCTGATTATTGCTAACGCGCAGCTTCAGGCGCAGCTTGTCGGCCAGCTTGAGAGCATCGCGCCGACCGTGTTTGTGATGACGCTGACTGCCGCGGACGTGCCCGCCAACATCCGCACCATCGGCCATGTCACGTGGCAGGATACGACGGCGGAATATGTGGCCGAGGCGCAGGAAGGGCTGCTCGACTTCGTGGAGCTGACCGCTCCCGAAGAAGGCCCCAGCATTCTGATCATCGTCGGCACGCTTGGCCAGCCCAACTTCGGCAAGTCCTCGACCTACCTGGGTGACATGGCGGCCATGCTCGGTGCGACGAATATTGCCGACGCCGAAGAGGACGCCGGCCCATTCCCCGGCTATACCCAGTTGAGCGCCGAGCAGGTGCTTGCCGAAGACCCGGACATCATCTTCACCGTGACGCGCGGCGCGCCCGGTGCGCCCCCGATCCCCGACGAGATGGCCGATGACCCGGTCTGGTCGTCGCTGACCGCGTTCGAGGAAGGCCGCGTTTATGAGATGGACAACCGGCTGTTCCTCGAATCGCCCGGCCCGCGCTTCGTCGAGGCTCTGAAGGAACTGTATACCCTCTTCTACGGTGGCGAGGAGATGTAGTGGGCGCTGAGCTTTCCGCTCGCTCGTCCCGACAGCTAACCACAGGCCAGGCGCGATGGCGTCTGGCCTCGCGGCTGTTGGTGCTGGGGCTGAGTCTGGTCCTGCTGGCCGGGGCGCTGATCTATGCGTTGGCGGAAGGCTCGCAGGATATCCCGATCGATCAGGTCGTGCAGGCGCTGCGCGATCGGGCCAGCGTCACGCGCGCCACCCAGGTGATCATCCACGAGATCCGCCTGCCGCGCGCGCTGGTCGGGGCGCTGGTCGGGATGAATCTCGCGCTCTCGGGCACACTGCTGCAAGGCGTCCTGCGCTCGCCGCTGGGCGATCCGTATATCCTCGGCATCTCGGCAGGCGGCGGGCTGGCGGCGGCCACCACGACCCTGCTGATCACCGACTTCCCCCCGACGGCGGTCCCCCTGGCGGCGTTTGTCGGCTCGCTGATCGGCGCGGTGATCGTGTATGCCGTCGCGTGGGACGGGAGCGGCGTCACCACGACGCGGCTGGCGCTGGCCGGGGTAGCGGTCACGGCTATGTTCACCGCCTTTACCACGACCGTCGTGGTGCTGGCGGTCGAGGGCGGCGGCCAGATCGTGTTTCAGTGGCTCGTTGGCGGGCTGTATACCGCGGGGTGGGACTCGTTCGAGATGATCGCGCCCTACAGCCTGATCGGATTCGTGCTGGCGCTGCTGTTGGCCGGGCGGGCGAACGTGCTGGCGCTGGGCGACGACGTGGCGCAGGGGTTGGGGTTGCGCGTCGAGCAGACCCGCCTGCTGATGAGCATGGTCGCGGCGGTGCTGGCGGGCAGCTCGGTCGCGGTGGCGGGACTGGTTGCCTTCGTTGGGCTGCTGGTGCCCTATGTTGCGCGGCGTTTCATCGGCTCCGACTTCCGCTTTCTGATCCCGGCCAGCGCGCTGCTGGGCGCGGCGCTGCTCGTGGCAGCGGATACGGCGGCGCGGGCCAGCTTCCCGACGCTGTTGGGGCAGGCGGGTATCGAGTTCCCGGTCGGCATCCTGACCGCGCTGATCGGCGGGCCGCTGTTTCTGTGGCTGGTGCGCGTCCGGCGCGCCCAGTGGTAACATGCGCCGCCGCAGCGCGCAAAGTATCAACAGGATTTGAGGCGCTATGTCTATTCTCTCCGCTGAGCATCTGGACCTGGGCTACCGGCGCGGCCTGCTCGTCGTGCGCGATCTCGCGCTGGACGTGGCCGGGGGCGAGATCGTGACGCTGGTCGGGCCGAACGGCTCCGGCAAAAGTACGATCCTGCGCGCGCTGGGGCGTTTGCTGCGCCCCCAGGGCGGCGCGGTCTACCTCAACGGCGAGGCGATTCACCGCCTCTCGACGCGCCACGTGGCCCGGCAGCTTGCGATCCTGCCGCAGAACCCGACCGCGCCCGAAGATTTGACGGTGCGCGATTTGGTCGTGCGCGGGCGTTACGTGCGGCAGGCGTGGTGGCGGGCCTCCAGCGCGCACGATCGCGGCGTGATCGATTGGGCGCTGGCATCGACCGGACTGCACGATCTCAGCGACCGGCGGCTGAACGCGCTTTCCGGGGGCGAGCGTCAGCGGGCATGGATCGCGCTGGCGCTGGCGCAGGAGCCGCGGATCCTGCTGCTGGACGAGCCGACGACCTTTCTCGACATCAGCCACCAGCTCGACGTAATGGCGCTGCTCCAGCGGCTCAATGCTGAAAATGGGCTGTCAATTGTGATGGTGCTGCACGATCTCAACCAGGCGGCGCGCTTCAGCCACCGCCTGATCGCGCTGCATCACGGCGCGGTGTATGCGTCGGGCACGCCCGGCGAGGTCTTGACGGAAGAAATGATGCGGGAAGTCTTTCAGGTCGAGGGGGTGGTAGGGCGTGACTCGCACACCGGTACGCCCACATTTACACCCATCCAGTCCGTGCGCCCCTCACCCTAAATCCCTCAACCCGGTGTGGGCGAGGGACTTCAAACCCGCCGCCGTTCTTGTAGGGGTAGAGCTTGCTCTACCCGTTTTTCCGGTCAGCGGGCGATACTTGCATTACCCCAACAAACACCCCTTCGCCCTGCTTGCGAGGGAGAAGGGGCCAGGGGATGAGGGGCGAAAACGCATAACACGCGCTAGTTGCGCACTTTCTCGAACAGCCACGAGATACCAACGATCAAGGCCGCCAGAATGAGCAGCGGGATCGCCAGCTTGATGAGGCCCAGGACGATCTTCAGCGCAAACACAACGGCCAGCAGGGTCATAAAGACGATGACGATCTGCTGCAGCGGGGGGGCTTGTCTCATCCGGTTGTACATGTTTCTGTCTCCGGCTAGTGTCTACCATTCACAACATTCACAACCTATTACGCCAAACCCCCCGCGTGGGTTGCGCTAGAGGCTGTTATGCACTTTTACCCCGCCATCCCCCGGCCCCTTCTCCCACTGCTGCGCGGAGGGAAGGGGGGCACGGCGGTGTTTTTCAAGTCCTTCCCTCATTTTGGGGGAAGGATTTAGGATGGGGGGAAGGGCCGTTCGCCTCGTTTAGCGTTTCGAAATACATAACACGCGCTAGATCGCCTGCACCACGTCGTAGATGTCCCACAGGCGCACGGTTTTATCGTGGCTGGCGGTCACGATCAGATCGTCGTCCAGGCTGAAGATCGCGGTCGTGATCGGGCTGTTGTGCGAATCGAAGGCCAGCAGCTCGGTCTTGCTCTTGACGTGCCACAGCCGCACCTTGCGATCGGCATGGGTGCTCACGATCAGCTCGCCGCTGTGGCTGAAGAAGGCACTGTTAACCGGCCCGGCCTGCGCGTTGAGCGTTTGCAGCTCCGTGCCAGACTCGGAGTCCCAGATGCGCACCAGGCCATCGGCGCTGGCGGTGACGATCTGCTCGCCCAGCGGGCTGAAGCTGGCGCTGTTGAAGCGCTGGGCCGTCCCGTTGAGCTTGTGCAGCATCTCGCCCGACTGCGCGTTCCAGATGCGCGCCGTTCCGTCGGCGCTGGCGGTGACGATGCGGGTGCCGCGCGGGCTGAAGCAGGCGGAGTAGATCGTGCCCAGGTGCCCGATCAGTTGGAAGCGCTCGGCCTTCTCCCTGGCGTCCCACACTTTGGCCGTGCCATCTGCCCCGGCGGTGACGATGAGCTGCCCTTTCGGATCGAAGCTGGCCGACAGCGCCCCGCCGAAGTGTGCGTTAAATTCGCGGTCGCGCTTGCGTCCGCTGGCGCTGCGCAGCCGCATCGTGCCATCCGCCGCCGCGATCACAATCGTACCACCGTCCGGGCTGTAGCTGGCGCTGTAGACACCCTGCGGCGTGAGATGTTCCTTCCACAGCTCGTGGCCCGATGTCAGGTCCCAGATGCGGATCGTCCCGTCCAGGCTGGCGGTGAGAAGCTGGGTACCTCTGGAGTTGTAGCACACGCTGCGGACTATCTTGGTATGGCCCTTGAACTCCCACAGGCAGCGCTGCGACAGCATCTCGACCACCTGGTGTTCGGCGGTCGCCAGGATTTCATCGCGCGCTTGCAGCCGGCGTAACTCCTGGCGCGCCTCGCGGGCGGTGGTCCACTGCTTGACCAGGTTTTTCAGCCCCGCGATCAGATTGGTCTGCTCGTCGCGGTCGATTGGCTCGGCGGAGTTGAGCCGCTCGGTGATTTTTTCCAACGGCGAGATCGGCGCTTCGGGCGAGGCCGGGAGCGGATTGGGGAGGGGCAGGTTGGGCTGCATATAGCGGATGGCCGTGATCAGACGCTGGTAGCCTTCGATGGTGCGCTTGTGATACCATTCGTACTGGATCATTTTCAGACTGACCGGCAAGGTGCGATCGACGCCCTTAGACATCAGTACTGGGAGCACCTGCTTTTTAAGCGAGAGGGCGTATTCCAGCTCGCGCATACAGGCCACCGAATTGAGCGATTCGCAGGTGATCGAACAGACAAACACGTCGCAGGCGCGGATCCGATCCAGGATGTCGATCCACCACTCCCGCCCGCCGGTGATCTGCTGGTCGAACCAGACTTCGTGGCCCAGCACCTGCAAATCGTGAACCAGGCGCTTGACCGATTTGGCATTGAGCCTGCTGTAACTTACAAAAATATTCAACACATTCATCTCTCTGGCCCCGTGCATGACCTTGAAACGATCCCGATAATTCGCATTGTAGCACGAAACCAAACGATTCTCTAACTTAAAACTAATTAAAATTTCATATTTCTTTAATGCCTTTTGTTTTGTATTAAGTTTGTATCTACCCTTGCCGGAAAGGGGTAGTGGCGAACAATTGACTGATAGCGACTGTTCAACTGCCCCCCATCCCCTAGAATGATGGCGTTTTTTAAGTCCTTCCCACCTCGTGGGGGAAGGATTTAGGATGGGGGGCAAAACAGGCTTCAGTCAAAACCTCACCACTGCCCAGAAAGGAAAATACACGATGGTAGACCCGAACCGCATTGTGAATATCGGGGTGGAAGTGCTGCCGCTCACCGAGGATGCCCTGCCGATTGTAGACCGTGCTATCGCGGCGATTATCGCCAGCGGCCTGAAGTACGAGGTTGGCCCGTTGGAGACGACGATCGAGGGGCCGTTCGAAGCCGCCTGGGCCGCCGCCAAAGCCGCGCACCTGGCCTGCCTCGAAGCCGGGGCCGGGCATGTCGTGACGATTATCAAGATCGCGGATGGGCAGCAGGGCAGCTATACCATCGAGGAAAAAACCGCGCCCTATCGCTAGCGCCCGCCTTTACGACGAGTTCGGGAGCCAGAGATCGCGCAGGCTGTAGAACGAGCCGATGCGGTAGTGGGTCTGAATTGCGGGATCGTCGGGCATGAAGGCGACGGTGATCAGCCCCATCTCGGCGGCGCGCGCCAGCTCGGCGGAGTTGTGGCCGACAAAGGCGGTTTCGCGGGCGGTCGTGCCGAGCAGGTGCAGCGCGCGCTCGAAGATCAGCCCGCCGGTTTTCAGCATCCCGGCTTCGGACGAGACGACGAAGGCGCGCCAGATGTCGGCAGGGATGCCGCGCGCGGCCAGCCACTCGATCTTATCGTGGGCGGGGTGCGCGCTGTCGGAGATCACGCCCATACGGAAGCCCGCCGCGTAGAGCGCCTGGAGCGTTTCGAGCACACCGGGAAACAGCTCGATATCGGCGGCGTCTTGCAGCAGGGCTTCGCGCCCGGCGGGGAACAGGGACTCGTCCTGGACGCCGTGCACGCGCAGGATCGCGTCGTAGAAGGCGGCGCGCGAGATGCGCCCGCTCTGCACGTCGAACAGGCCAGCGCGCATCGCCCGTTCGACCGTCGAGCGGTGGCGCAGTTTGAGGCTGTGCCGGCTGAGAAACGCGGCGAGGTGGCGGTCGGTGCGCGGGCGGTGATAGAGGACGCCCCCCGCGTCGAATAGGATGGCTGTGATGCTCATGTCGTCCGGTCAGTTCGGATGAAGGCGCAACATACACATTATAGCGGAATACCGTCCAAGCGCGCGGAACGTGACAGTTCAAGAACAATTGGGCGCTCCAGCCGGGCAGGGGGGCATAGGGTTTGTAAGGACAATCGCGCGTGCTTTTACTATAACCAGCCGTTATAATCCGGATATTGCATCCACAAGGACACCCTGGACTGACGCGCCGCATATTCTGATGGAGACGGAGCAATCTCAATGACCAAACGACTGATGTTCGGGCTGCTGGCTGCTGTTTTGGCAGCGGCGCTGTTGGCCGTGCCCGGTGTGAGCCGTGCACAGGACGACGAGGCAGCGGGGATATATGATTGGGAAGAGTTTGGCATTACCCTGACCCTGCCCGAAGGCTGGGAAGCCCTGCCCGGCGGCCAGGATTACGATCTGGCATTGGCGTCGCCGGAGGCAGTCGAGGGCGGAAACGGCAGCTTTGTCCTGTTTACGCATGTGCCGTCGCTCGGCCCTGGCGTCGATATCGACGCGGCACTGGCGCCGATTGCCGGGCAGGTCGGTGGTGAGGTCACCCCGCTGACGGTGGGCGATCTGGAAGGCGCGGAAATCGCCTTCACCGATGAGCAGTCCGGTTCGGCGCACCATCTGGCCCTGATCCCCTATGGCACGTCCGGCCAGTACTTCTACGTGCAATCGGCGGCGCTGAGCGAGGAAGATGACAGCGTTGTGGTGGATGTCCTGAGCAGCATGACGATTGATCCGGTGCAGCCCGATTACGCGGCGCTGGACACGGCGCTGCAAACCAGCCTCAGCGAGCAGGAGTCGTTCCTGCTCGGCGCGAGCGATGCTCCGGTGACGATGGTCGAATATCTCGACTTCGCGTGCGGGCACTGCGCCAATTACAGCCAGGACGTTGACCGGCTGATCGCGCTGCATGTCGAGCCGGGCGATGTGCATCTGGAGTTGCGCCTGCTGGACACGGTCGGCGGCGATCTGTCGAACCAGGCGGCCCAGGCGACCTACTGCGCGGCTGAGCAGGGCAAGGGTTACTCGGCCTATAAGGCGCTGTTCCAGGGCTACCTGGACCAGGGCGCGCAGGAAGCCTACAGCCGCGACGGTATCAGCGACCTGCTGAGCGATCCCGATCTGGCGCTGGATGTGGACGCGCTCAATGCCTGTGTGGATGAAGGTACCTATGCCGGCGTGATCGATCAGAGCCGGGAAGATGCCTCGGCGTCAGGCGTGACGGGCACCCCCTCGGTGCTGCTGTCGGCTGGCGGCGATGACCCGATCTTCCTGACACTGCCCGATGGCCAGACCTGGGCGGGAGGTGTGCCGCTGGCGATCCTGCGCCCCATCATCGACCGCGTGATTGCGGATGAAGTGACGCCGCAGGAAGCGCTGGACGCCGAGCTGAGCCAGGAAAGCACGGCGGAATAGTCCAGTCTCAAGGCGGGGCAGGTCACGCGATCTGCCCCGTTTATTTCTTCTACCGGACCGATGCCGATTCACGCGCTGCACCCCCAAACCGGCGATACGATCACCGCAAGCCTGGCCGGGGCCTCGCTGGTGCTCTCGCCCCGCTTTGGCGAGAGTTACAGCTTTGACCGGGCCGGGCGGCTGCTGGGTCTGTTTCACGCGGCGTGCAGCTACCAGCGCACGCTCGATCACCGCCTGCTGCTGCGCGGCGGGCCGGATCAGCGCCGCCACGAGCTCGATCCCGCCGAGGCCGACGCTTTGCTGGCCGCTGTATTCGACTCGCTGCGCGCCCTGGCCGAAATCGTGCCCCGGCTCGATCTCGCGCCCGACGACCGCCGCTATCTGGCCGGAGCGCTGGCGAAAATCCTGGACTTCGGGCCGGATCGCCTGGCCGCCGATGGCGCGGCCTTCCGCGCGCTTTACAAGCCGGTGAGCATCCTGCCGCCCGATCAATATCTGGCGCTGGTGCTCCAGGCGACCGAAGGCTGCTCGTGGAACCGCTGCACCTTCTGCGGCCTCTACCGCGATCGCCCATTCCGCATCCACAGCCCGGCCAGCTTCCGCGAGCACTGCCATCGTGTGCAGGACTTCTACGGCGAGGGGCTGAGCCTGCGGCGCGGCATTTTTCTGGCCGATGCCAACGCGCTGATCATTCCGCAGGCCCGGCTGCGCGCCCTGTTGGACGTGGCCCAGGAGATTTTCGGCCAGCACGGCCAGCCGCGCCCGATCTTTTCGTTCGTCAGCGCGTTCGACGTGCTGCGCAAATCGCCGGATGACTGGGCCGAACTGCGCGGGCTGGGGCTGGAGCGGGCGTATATCGGCCTGGAAACGGGCGACGACGCCCTGCTGCGCTTCCTGAACAAGCCCGGCACGGTGCAGGACGCGATCGAGGCGGTGCGTGCGCTGCGGGCCGGGGGCGTGGCGGTCGGCGTGATTGCGATGGCAGGCATCGGCGGCGACCGTTTCGCTGCCGATCACGTCGCGCACACATTGGACGCGATCCGGGCGATGGAACTGGGGCCGGGCGACCTGGTCTACCTGTCGGAATACGTGCCTGCGCCCGGCACCGAGTATCCGGCCCAGATCGCCGCCGCCGGCATCCGCCCGCTGGATGCCGCCGAAGTCGCCGCCCAACTGCGCACGCTCCAGGTGGCGCTGCGCAGCGAGCTTCCCGGTGTGAAGATCACCCCCTATCATGTCGATGGTTTCGCGCTGTGATCCCCAAGAGTTGACGAGTTTCACGAAAAATTGAGATTCAGGTACTTGTTTTCTCTGAAAATAGGCGTATACTGTTAATCAAGAATGAAGAACGACGGGGCACGCCAGGGAAACACAATGGTCCGGTGGGTCACATCGTCCGAACTTAGCATCATCGTCCGGTCAAGTTGGCAAGCATCGTAAACTTAGCCTGGCGCGCCCTCTCTTCTGACAATTCGTCCTGCAGACGTGAGCAGGTGTGGAACGCAGCAGGTAGCACACGAAACAGCTTTAGCGGAACGACCATACCGAGTTTGTCCAAAGCGATCACGACAGCACTGTAACGGGCTTTCACGTTAGTAGGGCTTACTCCTTGGCTGAGGCAGCCGCGCTGGTGCCTGGCGCGGCTGCGAGGCCCTTCTCCACTTAACGACCGTTCGTAGGCGCGGGCGAGTCTGGCTCAACATCGGCGGTGCAGCCGGTGATGGCAGGCCCCGCGCCTTACGCTTTCCTTTACACATCTGGACACCCGCCGCGCTTGGCGGTATGCTTTGGCCCGCAAGGGCTTTTTTGTTTCAGGCAGCAGATCGCAGGAGCAGGTATGGTGGTACGCTGGCACAAGGGGATGCGGTGGGGGCTGATCGTGATCGTCGTGGCGGCGCTGGGGGCAGCGCTGCTGCCAGGCGCGAGCGCGCAGGGCAACGAGGTTGAGCGGGTGCGCTTCCTCGCGCAGCAGTGGTTGATGGGGAAACTCGGCAAGCCGGGCCTGATCCTGATCGAATATACCTTCAGCGGGGCTAGCTGGCCGGATTCGAGCCTGGGCTGCCCGGTCGAGGGCGAGTCGTATACCGAGGGCACGGTGCACGGCTACAGTTGGAGCTTCCTGTTCGACAACATGGTCCGCTACGAGGTCCACAGCAGCCTGGACGGCACGCAGCATGTGTTGTGCAGCTCGATCAGCGCCTCGCCGGACGTGCAGCTAACCACCTATGCCACGACCAGCTTTACGCTGCCGATCCCTGAAGCGTGGCTGTGGTTCCCCAACGCCGATCTGACCGAAGTCCTGTTCGCGCCGCAGCAGCAGTTGGCCTGCGACCAGCCCGGCGCGCGCGTCACGGTGTTGGGACGGGTCGCCAGCGGTGTAACGCCCGACAGCCTGCTCGACGATCAGTTGGCGGCGGCGGGCGTCGAGGACCAGCCGACCGGGCGCGCCACCGTCGGCTCGTTTGGGCGGACGACGCTCTATCAAAAGGACTGCGGCAATCTGACGCAGCAGTTCCGGCTGGGCGCGTTCGTGCAGTATGGCAGCGCCTATCTGGTCGAGCAGTGGGCGCCGCAAGGTGAATATGCGCGCTGGGCCGATCCGTTTTTGACGATGCTGGAACAGTTCGGGCCGGGCGACTCCGCGCTCGATCCGGCGGCGATCAATACGGGAGACACAGCCGCCGAAGCGGGTGAGGGCGCGGACGGTGAAGCCGCCCCGCCGCCGCTGGCCGCGCTGCCGCTGGCGCATCTGTTCGTCAACGATCTGTTCCTGGGCACGCTCGACAGCCTGCCGGGCCGCAGCGTGACCAACGCGCCCACAGTCGAGCGCCGCCACCTGACATTTTCGCCGGATGGGCTGTATCTCGCGTTTATCGATGTGACCGACGCCAAGCTGCGCACGCTGCACGCCATCGAGGGACGCTCGCCCCGGCTGGTGTCCGAAGCGGTCGATGTGCGCTTCCCGCCGGCGTGGAGTCCCGACAGCCAGCGGGTTGCCTTCGCGCTGCCGACCGACGATCCCGCCACCGTCGAGCTTCACGCCGCGCCCGCGCTGGGCGGTGAGGCGCAGCGGTTGGGCGCGCTGTCGCTGGCGGGCGACTGTCCAACGGAAACCGTGTCCGATCCGGCCAGCCGCGCCTATTCCACCGAAGCCGGTCTGCCGGGGCGCGATCAGGTGCTGGTGTGGCTGCCGGGCGATCTCTTCCTGGTATCGACGCGCTGCGATGGCGGGATCGGCGTGCTGAGCCTGGCGGATGGCTCCATAACCGAGTTGGGCGGCGATCTGCTGAGCGGCGCGATCAGCCCGGACCTGGGGCGCTTCCTGGCGCGGACGGCGGGCGGGCTGGCCGTGCTGGACTTCACCACCTGGCAGCGCACCGACTGGGCCACCGAACAGCCGCCGCAGCAGATCGCATGGGGCGCGGATGGGCAGCGCGCGTATTACGCCACCGCCGAGTCAATCGACAGTGTGACGCTTGAGGGCGAAGCCAATGCGGAGCGCGGCGAAGCGGTGTTCGGCGCGTGGCCGGTGACGGTCGAGGTATACGATCTGGCGCTGGTGCGGATCGATCTGACCAGCGGCGAGCAGCAGGTGATCTGGGAAGGGCGGGGGCGCGGCATCGGGCGCATCACGGCGGCCCCGGACGGCAGCGGCGTGCTGTTCAGCGTCATCCCCGACAGCCTGCCGCTGGTTGAGGTGTTCCAGGCCGGGGCCGATCCACGCGCGCGGCACGAGCTTTGGCCGGTCCCGGCGCTGTACTGGCTGGGTGCGAGCGAATCCGAGGCGCGCCTGCTGGCGTATGCAGGCCAGCCCGCCTTTGCCCCGGTGACGGTCGCCCCACCCGCAGGCGAGGCCGCGACCGAAGAGGCAAACGTGGGGTAGGCTGTGTTACACACTTCAGAACGCTGAAACAGGCAAGCGGTACAGGACCCCCCTCCCTAAATCCCTCCCCCACAAGGAGGGCGGGACTTGAAAAATGCTGCGGTTCACCCCTTCCCTTCGTGAAACGTGGGGGAAGGGGCCGGGGGATGGGGGGTGAAAATGCAACGCGGGCTTAGGAATTGACCCGCAGCGGGATCACCTCGGCGGGCGGCGGCGTCGTGACGGTGCCGGGGATGCGGCCCTGCATGCTCCAGGGGCCGGTCCATGTGATCTCGACCTGGGCCAGTTCCCCGTGCCAGTCGCGCGCTGAGTCCTCGAAGAAGACCAGCTTGTTCTGCGGCGTCCGCCCGCGCCACTTGCCGTTGTGCCGGTCCTCGACCAGCACCTCGACCGTCTGCCCCAGGAAGCGGCGGTTGATCTCGGCCACGATCTGCGCCTGGAGTTCTTCCAGCGCGGCATGGCGGCGCTTCTTTTCCTCTGGCGGAACATCATCTTCCATCGTGCGCATACTGACGGTGTGCGGGCGCGGGCTGTAGCGCGCCAGGTGCACCTTGTCCAGCTTGAGATCGGCCAGCAGATCGTAGGTGTCCTGGAACTGCTCTGCCGTCTCGCCGGGGAAGCCGACGATGATGTCGCAGTGGATCGCCACAGCGGGGATGCGCGCGCGGATGTTCTCGACCAGGGCGCGGTACTGCGCGACGGTATAGCCGCGCCGCATCCGGGCCAGCACCTCGTCGTTGCCCGCCTGCACCGGGACTTCGATCTGCGGCATGACGCGCGGCAGTTCGGCGACGGTATCCAGCAGTTCGTCGGTCATCCAGTTGGGATGGCTGGTCAGGAAGCGGATGCGCTGCACGCCTTCTTCCTCGGCCACTGTGTGCACGACGCGCAGCAGTTGGGCCAGGTTGGGGCCGTCGGGGATATCCTTGCCATAGCGATCGACGATTTGGCCGAGCAGCGTGATCTCGCGCACGCCCTGGCGCGCCAGGCTGCGCACGTGCCCGACGATCTCCCCGACCGGGCGCGACTGCTCGACGCCCCGCCGGTAGGGGATGATGCAGAACGCGCAGGCGTGCGAGCAGCCGTAGACGACCGGGATATGCGCGCTGATCAGGCTGCCGCGCTCGTGGTCGGGCAGGATGATCGCGCCCTCGTCCATCGTATCCTGCAAAATATGCCGCGCCTCGCGGTCCGACGCCTCGATCCGGCGCGCGGCGTGCTCGGCGTCACGGTCGCGCAGAAAATCGACCATCGGCTGCGGGTCGGACGGCGGCAGGAAGACGTCTACCTGGGGAAGCTGCTGGCGCAGGCGCAGCGGATCGCGCACCCCGACCAGGCAGCCCATCAGCCCCACGATCCGGCCCGGCTCGGACTGCTTGAGGCGGGCCAGCTCACGCAGGCGGCCATAGGCTTTGTCCTCGGCGGACTGGCGCACGACGCAGGTATTGATTACCAGGATATCGGCGTCGTCGGGATTGGCGGCGGCGTGATGCCCCAGGCGTTCCAGCTCTGAGGCGAGCCGCTGCGAGTCCGCGACGTTCATTTGGCAGCCAAGAGTCCAGATGTGATACTGCATTGTTGTCCTCGATGAGTCTAACTTGTCTATCCACCGGGCGCGCCCGGCAGCGAATCGTCTTGAAAACGGCGGCGCGTCACACCGATTGCAGGCGGCGGCGCTGGTTGCGCGCGACCACATCCGTGATCTTGCTGTGCCGGGCGAAGATCACCAGCGTGTCCCCGGCCTGAACCAGCACGTCGGACGCGGGATGCACCTGGACCTCACCCTCATTCGGGCCATGCAGGACGATGTCCATATCGTTTTCCTGCTGGAGCATCCCAATCGCCGCGCCATCCAGAAATGAGCCGGGCGCGACTTCCAGCCGGATCATACTGTAGTCCTCGCCGTTGATGGTCAGTGTTTGGGTGATCTCAATCCCCAGTGCCGATCCGGCAAACGACGGGGCGGCCAGCTCGGTCGCGCTGAGCACCGCCTTGACGTTGAAGAAGCGCCGGATCTGGGCTGCGAACTGGTCTTCCCACATCCGCACCACGATCGGCATCTCCGGGTTCAGGTCGCGGGCGCGCATGGTGACTTCCAGGTTCATGTAATCGTTCGCCGTGCAGACGATGAACGCCTGCGCCTGGCGGATTGCGGCGGCCTGCATCGTCGCTGCCAGCCGGCCATCGCCCAGCACCAGCGGCACGCCCAGCCGCGCCAGCTCGGCATCTTTTTCGGGCGTGGTTTCCCAGTCGATGGCGACCACCTCGGCGCCCATCAGCACCAGCGCGCGGATCACGCGCAGGCCGAGATGTCCCACGCCCAGCACGATCACATGATTGCGGTAGGTCGAGGCCAACGCTCTCTCCCACGAGTTGCGGCGGCCTTCTGCGCGGAAGAACAGCCGCACGATATCGAACACGCCGCGCCCGGCGACATAGGTCGCCACCAGCGGCATCAGGTACCAGAACGCGGCCAGCTGCGGCTCGTGCGGCAGCTCGGTCGGCGTCTCGAAGATCATCAGCGCGACCATGGTATAGGGCAGGTCGATATAGGGCAGACGATCATAGCCGGCCTGCACCAGCAGTTCGCCATAGAACCAGCCGCCGCCAAAGACGGCCACCACGAACACCACGATTGGAGCCCGAAACTCGCGCCAGACCACCAGCGTGTTACGCCAGATCGCCCGCAGCAACCGCCAGCCCCGGCTCACACGGCGGCGGCGCGCGACCGGAATCAGCATGTGAGATTGCGGCACGGTTCCGCCCTTCGAAACGCCTCGCGCAGCCCCGCTGCGCCGTTAAAAGTTTAGCGGATTTAAGAGAAAATGCCAGGGCGGGTTGTCCCCATCCCGGCACGGCGGCGAGGTGGTGACTGTCAAAACCAGTCTGCTATATTCAAGTCTGTACGTTCTCGTACTGTATGAAAGTAAGCTTTAAGGAGTAGGTGCTATGGTTCGTCGAATTGCCCGACTCAAGCTGGTGATCGGAAGCCTGCTGGTGATGCTGCTCGCGGCGGTGCCGCTGGCGCTGGCGCAGGATGGCGGCGCGCTGCCCGATATGATCGTCGCCGAGCGCGAGGGGTTCTTCCCCGAAGGGATCGAATATGACGAGCAGGGCGGGCGCTATCTGCTCAGCTCGCTGGCCGAAGGCACGATCTTCACCGTGACCGACGACGGCATGATCACGCCGTTTATCACCGAGGAAGAGCTGATGTCTTCGGTCGGGATTCACATCGACCGCGAGCGCAGCCGGCTGCTGGTCGCTAATACCGACCGGGCGGTGACCGAAGGTGGCGCGTCGAACATCATGCTGATGGCCTACGATCTTGTCAGCGGCAACCGGCTGTTTGCGGCGGACCTGATGGCGGTTGCGCCGGAAGGGCGGCATTTCGCCAACGATGTGACGGTCGATGCCGAGGGCAACGCCTATGTGACCGACAGCTTCAGCCCGGTGATTTACCGCGTCGATGTAGACGGTAACGCCTCGGTCTTTGCCCAGGATGAGCGTTTTGCCAGCGCGCAGTTCGGCCTCAACGGGATCGACTATCACCCCAACGGCTACCTGATCGCGGCCAAGGCGAGCGACGGCGCGCTGTTCAAAATCCCCGTGGACGATCCGCAGAACATCACCCAGGTCGAGCTGGATATCCCGGTCACGGGGGCGGACGGGATCATCTTCCACCCGGACGGCAGCCTGATCGTGGTCGGATCGCCGCAGACGGTGTTCTCCGTCAGCAGCAGCGACGACTGGGCGACCGCCTCGGTGGTGGAACAGGTCACGCTGGCCCAGCCCGCGACCACCGCCGCGATCCGTGACGGTGAGGTATATGCCCTGTTCGCGCACCTGAATCAGATGGGCAGTGAGACACCGCCAGCCGCGTTCGAGATCGTACGGGTGCCGCTGGCGCAGAACGACGGCGCGGGCGAGACGGCTGACAGCGAGCCGGCGGTCGGCTAGCGGTTGTTATGCCTTTCCCCCCATCCCCCCGGCCCCTTCCTCCACGTTTCACGAGGGAAGGGGAGCAGAATTTGAAGTCCTTCCCTCATTTTTGGGGAAGGATTTAGGATGGGGGGCGATCTGCGGTTGTAGTACTGGCGGTTAGCGCCCAGCACAACTGAATCAATCCAACAGCCGCGCGCTGGCCGATCCGGTTGGGGCGCGGCTTATATTTATTATAATTGGGTGAGGTGCTGGAATTTGGAAGATGGGAAAGCGGATATGAAACGGTTGGTGGTGATAGTGCTGGTCGCGGTCGCGCTGTGGCTGGCGATTGCAGATTTCGCGCTCCCGGCGGCGCGCTCGTGGGATGATGGATCACCAGATGCCGGGCAGGCCGCGCTGCAAGTCGCGACGCCTACACCGGCCCCGTCCGCAACGCCGGACGATCCGTATGCCGGGCTGACGGTCGAGGACCTCAGCGCGCGCTTCTATGGCGCGGGTGAGCTGAAGATCGAGCAGACGATGGAGACGAATCAGGCGTTCACGCGCTACCTGATCTCGTATCCCAGCGACGACCTGACGATCTACGGCTTCATGAACGTGCCGCCGGGAGAAGGCCCCTTCCCGGTGATCGTCGCGCTGCACGGCTACATCAACCCGGCGGCCTATGCCACGCTCGACTACACCACGCACTACGCCGACGACCTGGCGCGGGCGGGCTATCTGGTGCTGCATCCTAACCTGCGCGGCTACTGGCCGTCCGACAGCGGGCCAGACCGTTTTCGCGTCGGCATGGCGATTGACGTGCTCAACCTGATCGGGCTGGTGGTGCAGCAGGGCGGGCTGGCCGGGCCGCTGGTGCAGGCCAACCCGGACGCGATCGGGTTGTGGGGACACAGCATGGGCGGCGGGATCAGCCTGCGCGCGCTGACGATCAGCCCGCATGTCGATGCGGCGGTGCTTTATGGCGCGATGGGCGGCGACGAGCGCCAGAATTACACCAAGATTCTCGAATGGTCGGGCGGCGCGAGCGGGCGCGAGGAACTGAGCACTTCCGATGACGACTTGCAGCGCATCTCTCCGATCTACTTCCTGGACCGCGTCCAGGCGGCGGTGAGCATCCATCACGGCGCGCTCGACGCGACCGTTCCCCCGGCGTGGTCGCAGGACCTGTGCGAGCGGCTTTCCGCGCTCGGTAAGCCGGTCGAGTGCTTCAGCTATTCCGACCAGCCGCACACCTTCTACGGCGAGGGCGACCGCCTGTTCAAGGAGCGCACGATCAAGTTTTTCGACGCCTATCTGAAGGGTGTTTAACGGTTGTGGGCGATGCATGCAGTTTTGCGAAATGATTCGGGAATGGTGACAATCGCGTAAGACCGCGCCCTGTAGGGGCGTATTGCAACACACCCCTGCACAAAAACAGGACGTCTTTACCAGCGGGCGACGCAAGCATCGCCCCTACATTCAGGAGAGGGAACCGTGAAATCTCAGATTGCGCTCGTCACGATTATCACCGACAACGCCCCGGCGATGTTCCGCTTCTACCGGGACGTGCTCGGCTTTCGCCCGCTGGCCGAGATCAACGAGAACGATCCGGGCTATGCCGAGTTCGAGCACGCGGGCGTGCGGTTTGCGCTGTGTACACGCGGCATCATGCGCAACGCAACCGGCGACACCAGCTACGACCAGCCGCCCCAGGGGCAGCGAATCGAGCTGGCGTTCCCGTGCGACTCGCCGGAGCAGGTCGATCAGGACTATGACCGGCTCGTTTCGCTGGGCGCGACTCCGATCCGCGCGCCGGAGAATCTGCCCTGGAACCAGCGCGCAGCCTTCTTCGCCGATCCCGACGGCAACATTCACGAGTTGTTTGCCGATCTACCCGGCGGCCTGCGCTAGCCGGGGACTCGCCCCGCGTTGGCGGCTCACCAGGTCAGCGTGCCCTGGATCAGCGGGACGACCTCGCCGCCGACGCGCACCATCTCCACCGCGCCCGGTCCGCCGTCCACCTCGATTAGAATCCGGCTGGGGCGGCCCAGCTCGATTCCCTGCTCGGAAACCAGGTAGGTCGTGGGCGGCGTGGGGGGCACGATCCCATGCTCGATCAGGTACGCGCCCAGGCCGCCGCTGGCTGAGCCGGTCGCCGGGTCCTCACCGATGCCCAGGTCGGGCGCGAACATGCGGGTATGGACCGTCGCATCTGCTTCGACGGTTTCCAGCGTGAGCACCATCACTGCGGCGTTGCACTGCTGTTCCGGGTCCAGCTCGGCCATCAGGTGTGAGAGGGCGGCGGCGTCCTGCTGCTGTGGGCTGAGCGCCTGAACTTCGGCCAGGGCGCGCACCGGGACGAACAACTGCCGGATGCCGGACGAGACGACCTGCACCGGCCAGCCGGACGATTCAATCGCGCCGGGGGACAGGCCCAGTGCGCGGCCCAGCCGCTCGACCTGTTCCGGGCTGGCAGTCGCGGCGAACTCTGGCCGCTGGTGGTCCATCACGACATGCGTCACGCGCTCGTTGTGCACGTGCAGCGCGGCAGGACGCACCCCAACGCCCAGCTCGAACCGCACGGTCGTGACCGGCTCGCGCAGCGGCACGCGGCCCAGGTGGGCCAGCATCCAGTGCGTGCCGATCACGGGATGCCCGGCGAAGGGCAGCTCGCGCCCCGGCGTGAAGATGCGCACCTTGAAATCGGCATCGGGCTGTGTTGGCGCGCAGACAAAGGTCGTCTCGGAGAGGTTCATTTCGCGCGCAATGTTCTGCATCTGCGCGTCGTCCAGCCCATCGGCGTCGGGGAAGATCGCCAGCGGGTTGCCGGCGAACGGCTGGTTGGTAAAGACATCGACCTGATAGAAGCTGTAGCGAGGCATAGGCCATCCCCCCTTACGCTGTGATTTGGGCCTATAAAGCAAAACCCGCACTCTCGGTGCGGGTTATCCGATGGCGTTCTAGTTGGCTTAGCCTTCCGGCAGATCCATCTTTTCCCAGTCGGTCTTGCTGACGAACTTGGTCAGGTTGCGACCGTCCTTGGTCTTGCCCCGCAGACCGTAGCGCGTCTGACCATTCTTGGTGGTGAACGTTGTCTTGACTACATCTGATTCCGGGAGGGAAACTTTCTGACGCGTTTTGACATCATAGAATTCGATGGCCACTGCTCAGACTCCTTACTAATGAAGGACACGAATAGCCTGGTAAGCTTTCCACGTACCTCAAGCTGGTTTTATTGTATCACGTTAGCCGAAAGAGTGCACATTTTTTCCCCTAACAGTGCACAATTCCTCGCTCAGCTCGTTGGCTCGACTGCTTCGGTTGCCAGTTCGGTCGCTTCGGCGGGCGGCGGAGCGCTCTCCGTGACGGGTCGCTCACCCCCAGATTCATCCGCACCGGCCAGCGGCGTGAAGGTCGCGGTGGGCGGCAGCGGGGTCGGCGGCGGCGTCTGGGTGGGGCGCGGCGTCCAGGTCGGGACGAGAGTCCGCGTGGGCTGGCTCGACGGCTCCGGGCCGGTGGTCCACGTTGGCAGCGGAGCGTCCCAGACCGAAGTCGGCGACGGGCCGGGCGTGCGCGTGGGGCGCGGCGTATCGCTTGGCGTGGGCGAATAGAGCGGCGTTTCGGATGGCGTCTCGGTCACGAAGATGACCGGGGGGATCACCGGCTGTTCTGGGGTGTCATCGTCATTACGCAGGGAGATCGCCAGCAGGATCGCGACGACGGCGACCGAGGCAACTGCCATCAGGATGATCAGGTTGCCCACACTCAGCAGCGGCTTACGCTCCTCGACCGCGGCGACGCCGGGGATGGGTGCGGGCGCGGCAGGCACGTAGGGCTGGCCGGTCAGGCGGAAATAAGCCTGCTGGGTGGTGGCGTTGTCCGGGTTGAGCGCGAGCGCGCGCTCCAGAAAGGCGATGCGCTCTTCCCGGTCGGTGGCGACGCTTGCCAGCCAGAGCCAGGCCGCTTCCAGATTGGGGTTGGCGGCGACGATCCGTTCGAGTAAAACGCGGGCCTCGGTCCGTTGGCCAGCTTGCGCCAGGGCGACAGCCTGCTGGAGTTGGTCATTCAAGTCGGACGCAGACATGAGCCTTCCTCAGGTGCGGTTAGGCGACACTCCCATTGTACTCACGCCGCGCCGAAAGGAAAACAGGAGAAGAGTCCGCTCCCGATTAATCCTGCCAGTCGTCAAATATCTCTGCTGCGACGATATAGTCGCCGTTGGTCCAGCCGCTGTCATCCGGCTTCTGATCCCACCAGTCGGTTTCTTCTCCGGCAGGCCGCGCAGAGCCGCGCTTTGGCTTGGGCTTTTCCTTCTTTTTCTCTTGCTGTGGAAAGATAATCAGCATTTGGATGGCGAGCAGCAGGGCCGACCCGGAGCAGATCAAGGCCCCGAAGGCGTAAAACAAGATTTCCAAATCGCGCGACGTGACCACAGTATCATTTTCCTTCAGGTATTGCAGGCAGGGCTGCCTGCGGCTAATTCTCCGCGATGGTGCGCGCGATCTCGGCGGCGGTGGCGCGCGCCGTGCGGAAGAGGGCGGTCCCCAGGTTGGCATAGACCGGCTGGCCGGGGCTGAAGCGCCGGACCGCGATCGCGTGTGTATTCTTGAACGTCACGTAGTAGAGCGCGATCGTGCTGCCGTCGTCCTGCGGCCATTCCTGCGACAGAATCTCGAACCCCGGCGCGAGCGCGTGACGCATCCCCCCGACCGCTTTCTTCCACAGCACCGGCGGCAGCCACAGCTTATAGTCGCCGCGTGTGAAGACGTGCGTCAGGCCGTTGGCGTTTTCCAGCGGCCCAAAGAGGCGATAGGGTGGGCGGCTGGCGGCGCGGATCAACAGCGCGCACAGCGCCGGCACCTCCGCCACGATGCCCTTCTCGGCGGCGGTCTGTTGGGTGATGCACGGGCCGCCGTAGATCGTCGCGCCGGAGAGCAGCCGGGGCAGATCGATCATGCGCGTGCGCAGGCTGTCCAGGTTGATGGCGATCACGGGGGTTTTCGCGCGTGCACAGGCGGCCAGCGTCGCATCGTCTGCCGGGGCAATCGTGATCGCGGCGTGTGACCGGGTGCCATTCGCCAGCATGAGCGCCGGGCGCGCTGATTCGGCTGCCTCATGCAGCACGATCTCGCGCACGCCGTCGAGCAGATCGAGGCTGTGCGACTCCCCGCACAGCGGGCACGGCCAGGTGATGCTCAGGCTGCGGCGGCGCTCCAGGCTGTCGCGCAGATGGTAGGCCAGCCAGCGTGCGGCAGCGGCCTGGGCTACCGCGTCTGGGGTACAGTCGTTGATCGTTTCGTGGGCGAAATGGTGCTGCTTGTGCTCGCCGCGCCGCGCGATCATCTTCTCGCCGCACAACGGGCAGCGATAGCTCGCACCGCGTTCTGCCGCTGCGATGAAGACGGGCCGATCGTGGTCATCGAGCGCCCATTCATACTGCGGATAGGTGCTGCCGATCAGAGCGGGAGTGGGGGTGTGGCGGCGTCGCGTGCGCATCATGGCTGCTATCCTGAGCATGCAATAATCCTATCCCAGTATACGGTTTTATGCGCCGAAATCTGCCCCCAAATTTGAGGGCATCGGCGCGGCATCCGGTCCCAGTCTGCAAGATACAGCTTGTAAAAACAGTGTAAAAAAGCGCGGCGTGACCATTTGGGCGGCGTTGGTCACGCTTTGGTCACGCCGGGGCTGCATACTGCGGTTGTAAGGTGCGTGGTGGTGCAGGGGATGGCGGTCAGCGTCCGCGACATGACAGCCGACCCCCGAGGACGTTGCGCCCCGGCATCCCGGCACTATAATGACCGGCAAGAATAAGATGCGGCTTCAGACGGCATCTTCGTGAGCGAATTGGGAGGAAACAGCATGTCAGCGTTTCGCAAGTCTCGGTTAGCAGTCCTTATCATGGTGGCCGTCCTGATGGCCTCGCTCGTCCCGGCACTCTCGCGGGCCGAAGCTCAAGGCGGCGCAATTGCCTACGGCCAGAGCGTTTCGGGCCAGATCAGCAACGCCACCTTTTATGAGATGTGGGTGTTCGAAGGCGCCAAGGGCGACCGCGTGCGGATCACGATGACCGGTAGCGGCGGGCTGGACCCCTACCTCGGCCTGCTCCAGGCGAGCACCGAAGAAGTGATCATGGAAGACGACGACAGCGGGGGCAACAGTAATGCCCTGATCGATATGTCGCTGCCTGCCGATGACGGCTATGTGATCATCGCCACCCGCTACGATCTCGACACCGGCACCTCGCAGGGTGCGTACGAGCTTACCCTGGAAGGCGGCGCCGGCCCCAGCACCCCTGGCCAGCCGACCAGCAATGTGAATGAGCCGGAAATGCTCGAACCGGGCATCTACTACATGGGCGATATCCAGCTCGATACGCCGGTCAGCGGCACGATCACCAATGACAACTTCGCCCAGCTCTACACGGTGGAACTGCAGGCCGGTGAAATTGCGATGGCGATGTTCGCCGATGGCAGCCAGCTCGACTCCTACCTGATCTTCATGGATGCCGATGGCAA
Source organism: Chloroflexota bacterium (assembly GCA_012729765.1). Taxonomy (GTDB): domain Bacteria; phylum Chloroflexota; class Anaerolineae; order Aggregatilineales; family Aggregatilineaceae; genus JAAYCM01. The sequence continues at coordinate 22,613 of JAAYCM010000010.1, forward strand.
CGTGCTGGCTGAGGACGACGACAGCGGTGCGGACGTTGGCGGCGGCCAGCTCGACTCCTTCATCCAGCTTCAGGTTCCCCAGGCTGGCAGCTATATCATCGGCGCAACCCGCGCGGGCGTGGGGTCTGGCTCTTCGTCCGGCGCTTACGCCCTGGCGGTCGGCGTTCCTTCGGGCGACCAGCAGCAGCAGGAAGAAGAAGGGCCAGAAGGCGTGCTGGGTATGGGCGAGCTGATGCTCGGCACCCCGGCGGATGGCGCGCTGGATAACGAATACTTCGCGCACATCTGGTACTTCAGCGGTAACGCGGGCGAGATGGTCACGATCACCATGAGCAGCACCGATGGCCTGGACTCCTATCTCGGCCTGCTCGACGCCGATGGCAACGTCCTCGCTGAGGATGACGACAGCGGCGGCGGCGCGGCTGGCCTGGACGCGCAGATCGCGATCCGCCTGCCTGAAACCGGTGATTACATCGTGGTGGCGGCCCGCGCCGGGTTTGACGCGGGCAATACGACCGGCAGCTACTCCCTGACGGTGGCGAGCGGCGCGCCGCAGGCCCCGACGGAAAGCTCCGGCGGTTTGGGCGGCTTCGGCGGCCTGCCGGGCCGGGCCATCGAGACGGAAGAGGATACTTTCTATCTGCGCGGCTTCGGTCGTTCCGACAACCCGGACAAGGCGACCCCGCTGGAGCAGTTCCTGCAGTCGGGCCAGGAAGAGGCCCTGCCCGGTCGCAGCTTCAAGGTCGATGGTATGACCTTCCAACTGCGCGGCTACGGTTTCAGCGATGATCCGGCCAAGATGACCCCGCTGGAAGCCTTCCTCAGCCAGGCCAACTAACCCAACGATCATCACACAGCTTGCACACCGGGGGAACACACGTTCCCCCGGTTTTGTTTTGTCTGCTGCCGGGCATCCGGGGCGGGGTCGTGTATATTTCTTTATAGGCACATGATGCGAAACAGGGATGTATACCATGAAAATCACATTTTTTCGTCTCACCATTCTGCTGATCGCGGCGGCGCTGCTGCTCGGCCTCGGACTTCCGGCAGCCGCCGGGCAGGGCGTCGCACCGCAGATCTCGCCGCGCCAGATGCTCAACATCTACTACGGCTGGATCAACAGCCGCCGCTACGATCTGGCCTATAACCAGTGGGTCGCGCCGCCGCACAGCTATGATGCCTTCGTCGCGGGCTATGCCGACACGACGCGCGCCGACGCCTTTTTCGGCGGCTTCCAACCGGCGCTCAGCGGCGCGCTGCAAGGCGCGGTGCCCGGCGTGCTGATCGGCTATCACACCGACGGCAGCGCCCAGGCATATGCCGGCTGCTACTTCCTGACGTACAACAGCAGCGGGACCGGCACCGATGTCTGGCGGATCAGCCTGGGGTGGTTCCGGCGGCTGGATGCACTGCCCGCGCCCGGCACGATCCAGGTGCATCTCAGCGCGGACTGCTATCCGCGCCTGAGCGTCATCGGCACACCGGATACGGCCCAGGAATTCCTGATCGAGTATTACAACGCGATCAACCGCCAGGACTACGCCGCCGCCTACGGCCTGTGGCTCAACCCGCCGCACAGCTATCAGAATTTCGTGGCGGGCTATGCCGACACGACCGATGTTGTGCTGTTTCACGGCGACTACCAGATCAACCCGGCGCTGACCACGCCCGAAAGCGGGCGCGTGCCGGTCGTGCTGTTCGGCTATCATACCGATGGGAGCATGGTGCCCTACAGCGGGTGCTACAGTCTCAGCTTCAACCCCAATCTGCCCGTCAACTGGCGGATCGTCGGGGGCGACTTGCAGCCGATGGTGATGTTTGGCGGCACACCCGACGCCGCCGCGATCCAGCAGGCGCTCGCGGTGCCGTGCTATGGGGCAGGTTTTATACAGCCGGTCGGCTAGTGGCTGTCAGGCATTTGGGGACGCCAAAAGGGACGAAGCCCGGTCTGCCCCCATCCTAAATCCTTCCCCCAAAATGAGGGAAGGACTTGAAAAATACCGCCGGGCTCCCCGTCCCTCCGCGCAGCAGTGGGCTGAGGGGCCGGGGGGTGAAAGTGCATAACCGTCTCGCGCTGTCTACCACGCCAGCCGCTGCTTGAGGCGCTCGATTACATTGAAGATGATCGGGCAGTGGCCGACGCCGGTGAAGATATTCGCGCGCTGCCAGAGGAAATCGGGGGTGAGCGCGGGATAATCGCGGCACGAAGCGGGGCGGTGGGCATAGACCGAGCACAGCTTGCCGCGCAGCAGGGGGCACGGCGTGCCGCGAAAGATACCCCACTCGTCGTGTGGCTGCGCGCCCTGGCGATCGACATAGCGCGCGATCACATGCTCAGGCGGCAGATTCAACCCTTCGGCCAGGGGCGGGATGTCGTCCGGCGTCAGGCCGACTGTCAGGCCCCGGCAGCAGTTGGCGCAGGCGGTGCAGTCGATTTGCGGGATCACGTCCGCCGCGATTGCGTCCACAAGCGCGTCAAGCTCGGCGGCGGGGCGATCTTCACGGTCCCACATCGTCTCGATGTAGTACCCGAAAGCCTCGTAATCATCCCGATATTCGGCGGCCAGAGCGGCAATCCGCTCCAGCCGCGTCTCGATCGGGGGGTCAGGCGCGGTCATCGGGGATTATTCGCTGCGGCCTTTGGCTCGTTCGGCGCGCTGGGCCAGCTCGCCCAGGATTTGCCCGTAGGTTTCGCTGAGAAAGGTCGTCAGCTCGTCGGACTCTTCCAGTTCTTCACGGGCAACCTGGCGCATCGTTTCGATGAAAATTTCGCGCGAAATAATGCCCTGCTGGATCAACAGCCGCGCCAGCGCTTTGGCGATGACGAATCCATCGACCCCGCGTGCGCCCAGGCTCGCCAGGCCGCCGAACAGGTCTCCGAAGATTTCTTGGGTGTTGCGCACATCATCCGGCACGAGAACACTCTCCTCTTCAGGGCGGATCAATCGGCGTCTGATTGTAACGCGGAGTCGGCGCTTTTGTCAGGTACGATTGGCGGCCTGGGATTATACTGGCGCATAACGCCGACCACTAAGGAGCCACACGATGCCACGACGAGTGATCTGGATGCGCCGCCTCTTCCGCCTGCTGGGGCGCGCGATCTTGCGCGGGCTGGCCCGCACGACGATCAGCGGGCAGGAACATCTCGCTGCGCCCGGTCCCGCGATCTATGCCGCCAACCACGCTTCGACCTTCGACGCGCTGCTGCTGGTCACGCTGCTGCCGCCCGATACGACCTTTGTCGGGCCGGGCGATTTCCGGCTGCTGTGGCCGGGCGATTGGGTGGTGCGCAACATGGGGCTGATCCCGATGAAGCGCGGCGCGGTTGACCGCGAGGGCCTCAAGCAGATGCTGGACGTGTTGAAGGGCGGCGGGCGGCTGGCGATGTTCCCCGAAGGCGGCACGTGGGAGAAGGCGATTGATGACGTGAAATCGGGCGTCGCGTACCTCTCGCAGGCGTCCGGCGCGGCGATTGTGCCGATGGGCTTTGGCGGCACATACCAGGTCTGGGATCGTCTGCTGCGCTTGCAGCGCCCGCGCATCACGATCACGATTCGCGCGCCGCTGCCCCCGGTGGCCGCCTCCGCCGATCGCAAGCGCCGCCAGGACGAACTACAGGCCGCCGCTGTGGGTCTGATGCGCCACATCTATACACTGCTGCCCGCCGCGACGCAGGCCCGCTACGATGCGCTGGCGCGGCAGCGGTTCAGCGGGGCACTGCGCTTCGATCCGCCCGTGATCGCGCCGCCGGATGTGCCGCTGGGCGCGCTGGCCGAGCTGGTCAGCAAGCCGAACCTGTTCAGCCCGCTGCACCGCAACGCCGGTCTGCCGCTCGCGCCGTTCGTCCGGCACGGCGAATGGTTTCCGCAGGCGACGGTCCGGCTGGCGGCGGCGGCGCTGCACGAGGCTTTCACCGGGGGCGATTTCGCCGGGTATCTCGAATATCGCCTGGGCGAGGCGAAAGCCGCCGAGATTCGCACGGCGCTGGCCGCGATCGCGGATCAGTTGGAGCACGAGCAGGCGCGCGCCGGGGTGCGGGCGGCCTTCGTCGCGATGTGCCACGAGGAGTAGCGTGCCCTAGTACTACAGCCGCACCTGACGTTCTGTTGCCCCCCATCCCCCGGCCCCTTCCCCCACTGCTGCGCTGAGGGGGCGACACTAAATTCGGAGAGGAGGGCTGGACTTGAGATACCAGGTCCAGCCTTCCCGAAATAAGCTCCAGTGGCGTGCCAACTTGCGACCGGTACGGCGA
>JAAYCM010000011.1 GCA_012729765.1 Chloroflexota bacterium
ACCACGAGCTGCCATCCTGGACGCAGCGTGACCAGCCGGGTATACAGCGACGGTTTCGATGAGAAATCGCCCTGCACGCGGCCCTGCCCCTGGAACGGCGCATAGAGGTTGTCCTGGCCGTCGTCGGGCTGATCGGTCTTCTGCTGCTTGAACATATTGCCGCGCATCAGCATGAAGCGGTCTGTCAGCCGGGGGCTGATGCGCTGCAGCGCGCCCATCATCACACCCGCGCCGCCGGCATGGATCGTGCGCTTGGGGTTCTGCGCCGCGTGCAGAATGGCGTCGGCGACCAGCTTCGGCTCATACACGGGCGGGATCGGCTGCGGCTTGACGCCCAGCTTGGAGCGGGCATGGTTGAAGAACGGCGTATTGATCGACGCGGGCATAATGAGCGTTACGTCGATGCCGGTCTTGTGGTGTTTCATCTCCATCCGCAGCGTCTCGGTAAAGCCCTTGACACCGTGCTTGGCGGCGTTGTAGGCGGCCTGCAGCGGAACAGAGCGCTCGGATAGGACTGAGCCGACGTTGATGATCGTGCCATAGCCCTGACGCTTCATATGGGGCAGCACAGCCTTCACACCGTAGATCATGTCCAGCAGATCGACCTGGATAATGCGCTCCAGTTCTTCGACCGTAGCATCCTCGACCGGGGCATACAGCGCGACCGAGGCGTCGTTGATCCAGGTATCGATGCGCCCAAAGGTGCTGGCGGCCTGTTGCGCGAGATGTTCCACCTGCGACCACTGCGCGACATCGGTCACGACGACCATTGCCTGGCCGCCGTGCTGGCGAATTTGCTCGGCCACTTCGTGCAGGGCGGTTTCGTTGCGCGCCGCCAGCACGACCGAGGCTCCCGCCTCGCCGAACTGGAGCGCAGTCTGGCGTCCGATGCCGGATGAAGCGCCGGTGATGACGACAACCTGTTCGTTGAGGCGACGTGGCATACGACTGGTTTCCTTTCAGTATGACCCACCAGGAGCGGACCTGGCTCGACTGGCATTTGAACGATGGGTAAGCGGCTGGCCCACCCATTGGGCATGAGCAGACGCTCACGCTCGTGGGGCGAGCAGATTCGCCGCTTTTCTAAGTGTAAGGAACATCCGGGGGCCAAACATGGGGCAGAGTGGGGATTTAGCCGTGCCCAAAGGGACTAATTTGCACTAGGTGAGTTGGCCCGTTTGCACTCTTGTGAAGGCGTATTGTGCCTACCGCAAAACCCGCCACCTCACCTATACCAGAACTATCCGCCTGGCCGATGCTTTTGGGCCGCGCTTGCACTAACGTTCAGACTAGACCTCTTTGCATCGAACGGGATGCTGTACAGCGCGTCCCTCTGCTGAACAGAAAGGAACATACGGGATGGCAAATGTCAGTCCGACTTCGACAGACTGGGTAAAAGGTGCGGCGGCAGGCTTCGCTGCGACAGCGCCGATGACGGTTGCGATGGAAGTGATGCAGGGCCGGCTGCCCTGGTGGCAGCGGGGTCCACTGCCCCCGACCAGGATCACCGAACGGGTGGCGCACAGGCTCGGCTTTGGCAGACTCAGCCGGACCACACGCCGGATTGCGACGACGGTTTCGCACTTCAGTTACGGCGCGGCGATTGGGATGCTGTACGCCATGCTGGCGCGCTGGCTGCCGTTTCCGGCCACGCTGGGCGGTGTGATCTATGCCCTGGGCGTGTGGGCGAGCAGCTATCTTGGCTGGCTGCCGGCGCTCAAAATTCTCGGCCCGGCGACCAGGCGCCCGCTGCAGCGCAACCTGCTGATGATCGGCGCGCATGTCGTGTGGGGTGCAGTAGCGGCCAAGCTGTTCCAGGCGATGCGAGAGAAGCCTGATGCGGCATAGAGAGTTGTGGTATAAAGACGCGATTATCTACAGCCTTGACGTCGAAACCTTCCAGGACTCGAACGGCGACGGCGTGGGCGATTTCGAGGGGCTGATCCGGCGGCTGGACTATCTGGCTGCGCTGAATGTGACCTGTATCTGGCTGCTGCCATTTTTCCCTTCGCCCAACCGCGACAACGGCTACGACGTGACAGATTATTACGGAGTCGATCCCCGCCTGGGCAGTCTGGGCGATTTCGTGGAGTTCGTGCACCAGGCCCACAACAACGGGATGCGGGTGATGATCGATCTGGTGGTCAACCACACCTCGATCGATCATCCCTGGTTCCAGGCCGCGCGCGAAGGCCCTTCGTCGCCGTTCTACGATTACTATGTGTGGTCGAAGGAAAAGCCGGAAGACGCGCATGAGGACGTCGTATTCCCCGGCGTACAGGAAAGCATCTGGACCTACGACCGCAAAGCCAAAGCCTACTACCTGCACCACTTCTACGATCACCAGCCCGATCTCAATATCGCCAACCAGGCTGTGCGCGACGAGATTCGCAAGATTATGGCCTTCTGGCTGAAACTGGGCGTTTCCGGTTTTCGCGTTGACGCTGCCCCGTTCCTGATCGGCCTGAGGGGGCTGGACGAGATCGTCCCGGACAACACCGATCCCTATGTTTACCTGCGCGAGTTTCGTGATTTTCTCTCGTGGCGGCGCGGCGACGCGATCATGCTGGCCGAGGCCAACGTCACGATGGACAAGATACCGGAATACTTCGGCGACGGCGACCGGCTGCATATGCTGTTTAACTTCATGGTCAACCAACACCTGTTTCTGGCACTGGCCTGCGAAGAAGCCGGTCCGTTGATCGAGGGCCTGCGTCTGCCACCGGAAATCCCGACGAGCGGACAGTGGGCCAACTTCCTGCGCAATCACGACGAACTGGACCTGGGCCGCCTCAGCGACGAGCAGCGCGCGTTCGTGTTCGAGCAGTTTGCGCCGCAGAAGAACATGCAGCTTTACGACCGGGGCCTGCGCCGCCGCCTTGCGCCGATGCTGGGCAACGATCGCCGCCGCCTGGAACTGGCGAACAGTCTGCTGCTGACACTGCCCGGCACGCCGGTGCTGCGCTATGGTCAGGAGATTGGCATGGGCGAGAACCTGGAACTGAATGAGCGCGACAGCGTGCGCACGCCGATGCAGTGGTCCGACGATCCCAACGCCGGCTTCTCGATCGCCGATCGGTCCGATCTGTTCCGACCCGTGATCGACGAGGGCGAGTACGGCTACCAGCAGGTCAACGTCATGAAGCAACGGCGCGATCCCGACTCGCTGCTCAACTGGACGCACAAGGCGCTCCTCGTGCGGCGGCAGTGCCCCGAATTCGGCTATGGCGACTGGTACTTGCTGGAAGCCGATCATCCGGCGGTGCTCGTGCATCGCTGCGAGTGGGGCGGCGGGGTGGTGGTGGCCGTGCACAATCTGAGCAGCGAGAAGGTCAGCACGCGGCTGGACCTGAGCGACTACAGCGACGACGAGCGCTGGCTCGGCCTGTTCAGCGATCACGCCTATGATGAACTGGATGGCAGCGGCGCGGCGATCGAGCTGGCGGGCTACGGCTACCGCTGGTTCCGTATCGAAAAACCCGCCGGGTAGGGCAATGCAGGTTTACGAAATAATCCGTTAATGATGGTGCTTATGCAAGGGCGGCCTGGTAGGGGCGTATTGCAATACGCCCCTACAAAACCCACATGCCCTTACTGTATTCAACAGTAAAAGCGCATAGCCTACCCCTACGCAGGGCGGCTGCTCGTCGCTGTCTTGGCATCTCGGATAAATGGAAGGGGCGGTGAATGATATCTCACCGCCCCTTGTTGATTCTAGCTGTAGAAAGTCTGTAAAGACTGGGCTAGGCAGCCATCTCGATCTCTCTGGCTTCTTCCGCCAGATCTTCCGGCTCCGGTGCGCCGACGAAGCCGCCTGCACCACCTGCGAAGGCTCCCACGACCAGCGCCATGAACATCACGCCAGCGGCCAGCGCGATCGCTTCGGCCAGAGATTCGGTGGCGTCTTCAATCGTCTGCTCGGCGTTGGCGGTCGCCTGGTTATAGGTGTCTTCCCAGCGCTGAAGCGTCTCGCGGGCTTCCTGTTCGGTCATGCCGCCGCGCGTCACCATCAGGTTCACCATCGAGTCGCGGTCGGTGTCCTCGATCGCGTTCAAGTTGAACAGGCGCTCAATGCCGCGCTCGATCTCCTGGCCCGCGTTGGCCGGATTGGTGAGCACACTTTCGGCTGTTTCCCCGGCGATCTCACCGGCTTCTTCGCCCTGCTGTTCCAGGGCATCGGGCTGGAGCGACGGCTCGCCCGTGTCCGCCGCCAGACTGCGCGCCTCGGAGCGGATCTGTTCCAGCGTGAATTCCTGGCGCTCGACGGCATCCGCGGCAGCGGGCGCAACCGTTTCGACGCCGTCCGCCAGCGCCGTGATCCCTTCACCGACGACATTTGCTGCGCCGCTCACCGCACGGGCCGCGCTTGAGGTGAACATCCATAGCGTGAGCAGGCTAACCAGCCCAAAAGTTACCAGGCCGTGCAGCGCGCCATCGGTCCCGTTGGGCACCCCGGCCAACCGCCCGGAAACCCAACCGCCCAGGAACAGCGAGATCAGCATAGTGGCGACCAGCCAGACGACCGCTCCGGTTGCCATCTCGAAGGCCGGATCGGACTCCATATCGAGCAGCGCGTCCAGCGTGGTCGCGCCGACACTCAGGCCCAGGATCGTCAGCGCGATCATCGTGATCAGGGCGACAATCGTCCCGGCGATGATGGCGCGCAGCGAAACCCGGTTGAAATCGAAGCCGCGCGGCCCGGCATCCACGTCAACGGCGTTGACGACGACCGGATCAGGCATACGGCTTGGAACTGTGCGATTTGGTGGAACAGTACTTGTCATGGAACGTTATTCCTCTCTAAACAATGGCCTGGCCGCGCTCGTCGTGCGGACCAGCCCCCCACTGATGGTCGCCCGGCTGCGGGCCATGATCTGGCTCCAAGCCGGGAGCATTTCGAAGGGTGTCTGGATCGACATCGAGCACGAATTGACACCGCTTCGGATCGAATTGCAATGCACGCCAGGGCACGGCAAACAGCTTATCGCTGAGATCGAGAATCCCGCCGCACGACAAAATAGCGTAAGTCACCGTGCCGTTGATGGGGTCGATCACCAGTTCCTGGATCTCGCCCAGGTTGTCGCCGGCAATATTGCATACGCCGCAATCGGTCAGAGCCGCAATGGTTTGAATGGCGGGTATCATGTATGTGCTCCCCGAATTACCCGAACCTGAATGCCCGGCGTGTATCGCAACTGAGACGCTTGACCCTGTGCGCTTGATCCACGGGCCGAGCGTCTCGACTTTTTGCGGATGCGTGATGGTCGGTCACGCTCGAAGCTTTAGACCGGGCTAGGACAGGACTCTACGCCCCATCAACAGCGCGACGACAAACAGCACCAGGAACACGAAGAACAGAATTTGCGCAATCGAGGCAGCCGCGCCAGCGATACCACCGAATCCGAAGATCGCGGCAAGAACGGCTACCACCAGGAAGAAGAGCGCCCAACTAAGCATAGCAACAGGTCCTTTCTCTACTGCGTTGCGATTTCAGGCAGTTGTCAGATGCAAGAAGCTGCATCTACCATCTGTACAGTGCTTCAGTGCAGGCCTTGTTTTGAAGCGGCCTGCCATACTAACTAAAATTTAATTGAATAACGCTCTTAATACATGAGGGAAGTGGTGGGGATTGGGCTAGGCCAAACGATTGAATTTTTTATAGGCCACTTGACCAGTCGAGCATTAGCACACATATAGAGCTTCACTAAGAATGGCCTGCCGCTGCCGGATGTGAGATGCAGCGCCGGATGCATGAGGGAGAGATGCCGTTATGCCAGCCGATGACCCCCTGAAGACCTACCGCGAGAAGCGAAACTTCGAGCGGACGAGCGAGCCACGCGGCGAGACACCGCGCACGGCAGCCGACCAGCCGCGCTTCGTGATCCAGAAGCATGACGCCTCGCGGCTCCACTATGATTTTCGGATCGAGGTGGACGGCGTGCTGAAGTCGTGGGCCGTGCCCAAAGGCCCCTCGACCAACCCGCGCGAGCGGCGGCTGGCCGTCCAGACCGAGGACCACCCAATCGAATATATCGACTTCGAGGGAATTATCCCCGAAGGCGAGTATGGGGCCGGGACGATGATCGTCTGGGATACGGGGAATTATCGCAACCTGAAGGAGATTCCGGTAGCGGAAGGGCTGGAAAAGGGGCAGATCGAAATCTGGCTGGTGGGGCAGAAGCTCCAGGGCGGCTATGTGCTGCTGCGTACCGGACAGGGCGAGGACGCCAACTGGCTGCTGATCAAGATAAAGGACGAGGCCGCCAATCCGGAGCTCGATCTGCTGAAGACGGAGCCGAAATCGGTGCTGACCGGCCGCACGCTGGACGACATCGCCGGAGAAGATGTATGAGCGATAGGCTGACGTTTGGGCCCTATACCGTCGAGCTTTCCAGCCAGGACCGGCTGTATTTTCCCGATGCGGGGATCACCAAGGGCGAGCTGGTAGACTACTACCGGCGAGTTGCGGAGACGATGCTGCCCACCCTGCGCGATCGCCCGCTCACGCTGCACCGCTTCCCGGAAGGCATCGACGATCCGAGCTTCTTCCAGCAGAGCGTATCCGAGCACTTCCCCGACTGGATCGCGCGCGTGACGGTCGATAAGGAAGACGGCGAGGTCACACACCCGGTATGCCAGAACGCCGCCACGCTGGTCTATCTCGCCAACCAGGGCACGATTACGTTTCATGCCTGGCTCAGTCGTCAGGACCGGCTGCACCATCCCGACCGGATGATCATCGATCTCGACCCGGAGCATAAGGATTTTGGACAGGTGCGGCAGGCGGCGCTGCGGCTGCGCGATTTCCTGAGCGAGCTGGGGCTGGTCAGCTACACCATGACGACCGGCTCGAAGGGCTTTCACGTCGTCGTGCCGCTCGACCGCAGCCAGGATTTTGAGATAGTGCGTGACTTCGCCCGCGATGTGGCCGCGATCATGGCCGCCCGCCATCCCGATCAGCTCACGACCGAGCAGCGTAAGGCCAAGCGCGGCCAGCGCATCTATCTTGATACGCTGCGCAACAGCTACGCCCATACCGCCGTCGCGCCCTATTCGGTGCGGGCCAGACCGGGCGCGCCGGTGGCGACTCCGGTCACGTGGGATGCGCTGGAACACGGCGAACTGCATCCGCAGGCGTATACCGTGCGCAACGTGTTCGACTACCTGGCGCAGCATGGCAATCCCTGGCAGGGCATGGCCCGCCATGCCCGCTCGCTCAAAGTCGCCCGGCTGCGCCTCGACGCCTTACAGCAGTAGCATGCTCAGATAAACGGCTTGAGCGCCTGGAAATCCTGCCAGAGCGTCTCGCGCTGATCCTGGCGATAGAAGGCGACCGCCGGGTGATAGAGCGGGATCACGGCCAGATGTCCACGCTCATTGTTGGCTTCCAGCACGCGCCCGTGCAGCGCCCCGATCTTCTGCCCCTGCTCCGGCATATCGAACAACGTGAGGATGAAATCCATCGAAAAGCGGCCCAGGGTGACGATCACGCTGGGGCGGATAATTTCAATCTGCTGCTGCAAAAAAGGCGCGTAGAGCCGGACCTCGTCGGGGCGCGGATCGCGGTTGTTGGGCGGGCGATCCTTCAAGATATTGGTGATGTAGACATCCTCGCGCCGCAGCCCGACCGATTCGAGCAGATCGTTCAAGACGCGCCCCGCCGCCCCGACAAACGGACGCCCGGCTTTGGCTTCCTGCTCGCCGGGCGCTTCTCCGATAAACATAATGCTGGCATTCGGACTGCCCTCGCCGATCACCGCGTGATAACCGTTTTCGCGGCGATATTCGTAGAGCGGCGATTCGGTCAGGTTTTCGACCGCGCCGGCAAGCTGCTCTAGCTGAGCGATACGCTCATTGTCCACAGGCGCGGCTCCCCGTCTCCAGGAAATGTTGCTGCCCGACCACGTCAGGAGTTCTGTTGATCACGAGTTTCCTGCTCGCGCAGCGCCTCTTCGACGTCTTCGCGCTTGCCTTCGGCGGTGCCGGGGGTGCGCAGGTCTTCGGTCAGTTCTTCGTTGGGATCGCCTTCGGCCTGGCTGGGCAGATTCTTGTGAATTTCACCCGGCGCATGGCCGACACGCTTCTGCTCGTCATCCTTGAACTGGCTAGACTGCTTCTTTTCCTCGCCCATGCTGTTTCCTCTGCCTACTGATTTGATGTGAACCGCGGTCGTTGCCGTGCTTGTAGGATAGAACGAAAGCTGCGCCGCTACATCAGGGGGGTGGCGCATTTTATGATAGGCCATCTGGCGGGGTTGGGGATAGGTCGAGTGACCAGGCGCGGAAAACCTGCGCGAGAAGGGCCGTTCAGCCGCCTGACAATGGTCATGCTCCCGGTTCGGCGTTACACTCTGCGCGCGGCCTGAATGGGTCTGTGATAGGAAACCCAAAACTTTTTTCAAGGAGTATTAAGTATGTCCCTGATAACCCGGCGCGATGAAGCGCAGCGCTGTACCCGGCTCTTCCGCGAGCGTAACGCCAGCATGGCGATTTTCTGCACGGCCTCGCACTGGAACACCGAGGCGATCCTGCTGGCGGGGCAGCGCATCGCGGAAAAATATCACCTTGCGACGGTCCCGCTGGCCGTTGCGATGACCTTCACCTATCCCTATATGCCCCAGGCCAAACGCATCACCTACAGCGGCGATCCGCGCGTGGGCTTCCTCTCGAATATGGGACACCTGCAAGCACTGGCCGGACCCGACTCACCCTATCCAAACGTGGCCGTGCTGCCGCATCTCGATCACGCCGATCCGCAGCGCGATAAGTGGGCGCTGACCGAGGGGCTGCCCTATCTGGCAACGGTGATGTTCGACGCGCAGAAGTATCCGTTTGAGGACAATGTCACTTGGACGCGCGACTATGTGGCGACCTACGGCCAGGAGGTGCTGGTCGAGGGCATCATCGAGGAGCTGAGCGTCGCCGGGCGGGCACAGGCGGTCCAGCGCGACGAGTACGTCGAGAAGGCCGTACGCTATATGGCCGATACCCACGTCGATCTGCTGGTGGCCGATCTCGGCACGGAGCAGCAGTCGGATCGCGTGGGCGAGGCGTGCTATCTCAAGGACCGTGCGCGCGAGCTGACCGCCAGCCTGGGCGAGGCGCGGCTGGTGCTGCACGGCACGTCGTGTCTCACGCTCGACCAGATGCAGGGGCTGGCCTCGGACGGAGTGATCCGCGTCAATATGTGGACGCGCATCGCCCGCGAGGCCGGACAGCACGCCGCCCGCCAGTTGATCGCGCGCCAGGACGCGATCGCAGCGGGCGATTTCGAGGCGAGCGAATCGCGCCAGTACCTCTACGACTCCATCGAGCAGGCCGCCGGCATCATGGTCGAGGTGATGGAGACGATTGGCTATCCCAACCTGGGAACCTAGCGGGGCGGGGAGCGAGACATGAGTCTGATAGGGATTGATGTTGGCACGACCGGCTGCAAGGTGATCGCGCTCTCGGCTGAGGGCACGATCCTGGCGGCGGCCCAGCGCGAGTATGACGTGATCCGGCCCCAACCCGGTTGGGCGGAGCTGGACAGCCGTCAGGTCTGGGCGCAGATTCAGGACGCGATCCGCGAGGTGGCGGCGCAGACCCAGGCCGACCCGGTGGTCGCGCTCAGCGTCTCGTCGATGGGTGAGGCGATGACGCCCGTCTCGCGCGAGCGGGAGATTCTCGGTAATTCGCTGCTGGGCTTCGACACACGTGGCGCGGAGACGGTCCAAAAGCTGGCCGGGCTGGACCCGATTCAGTTCTACGAGCGCAGCGGGAATCTGGTGAGCACGATCTACGGTGGCCCCAAGCTGATCTGGCTGCGCGATCACCGCCCGGACCTGTTCGATCAGACGTATAAGTTCCTGGGCTGGGCCGATCTGGTGGCCTATCTGCTGGGCGGCGAGCCGGTGGTCGATTATTCGCTGGCAAACCGCACGCTGTTTCTGGATATCCGCCGCGAGGCGTGGTCGCACGAGACGCTGGATTATGTCGGGATGCCGCGCGAGAAGCTGCCCGATCTGGCCCAGGCGGGCAGCGTGACCGGCACGATCTCCCGGCATATGGCGGACACGCTCGGCCTGCCGCCGGACGTGCGGATCGTGATCGGCGCGCACGACCAGTGCTCGAACGCGGTCGGGGCAGGGGTCACGCGGGCGGGCATGGCGCTCTATGGCCTGGGCACGTTCATCTGCATCGCGCCGACCTACCACACGATCCCGCTCGCCGAACAGATGATCATCCCGCGCCTGAACGTCGAGCACCACGCGCTGCCGGGGCTGTACGTCAGCTTTTACTACAATCTGACCGGCGGCGCGCTGCTCAAGTGGTTCCGCGACACCTTCGCGCGGCTGGAGCACACGGCGGCGCAGGCCGAGGGCCGCGACGTGTACGATCAACTGCTGGCCGAAATGCCTGCCGGGCCGACCGATCTGATGGTCCTGCCGCACTTCGCGCCGACAGGCCCGCCCTACTACGACGACAACCCCTACGGCCTGATCGCCGGGCTGACGCTCGAAACGACGCGCGGCGAGATGATCAAGGGGCTGCTCGAAGGCGTGACCTACCATTTCCGCGATGGCGTGGACCGGATGACGCAGGCCGGGATCGCCATCGACGAGTACCGCGTCACCGGTGGCGGCGCGCGCTCGGATGCGTGGCTGCAAATCAAGGCCGATATCCTGGGCCGCCCGCTGACCCGCCCGAAGATCACCGAGGCGGGCGCGCTGGGCGCGGCAATCCTGGCCGGGGTGGGCGGCGGCGTCTACCGTTCTGCCGGGGAAGCAATCGAGGCGCTGGTGAAGATCGATCGCGTCTTCGAGCCGGACGCACGCCGCCACGAACTGTATGACCAGCGTTTCGCCCGCTATCACCCGCTCTATCCATTCGCCCGATCGCTCTCAGGGGCGGCGGAATAAGCTATCAGATCAAACGTCTGGACGAGTGAGATTAGAAGGAGAGGTTGGAATGGCTGATCGAAAACCGCAAATTGGCCTGATGGGCATCATGCAGGCCCTCTACGACGACATGCTGCCGGGGATAACCGAGCGCCAGGCCAACTATGCCCGCCAGATCGCGCAGCAGCTCAGCGACGTGGCCGATGTGCACTTCCCGCGCCCGGTCCGCACACGCGCCGACGCCGAGGAGATCGTGGCCGGGTTCGAGCGCGACAACCTGGACGGCATCCTGATCGTGATGCTGACCTATGGCCCGGCGATGAACGTCACGCGGACGCTGGTCAATACGCGGCTGCCCCTGATGCTGGCGAACACCCAGCCGGAGCGCAATATCACCGACAAGTGGGACATGGGCGACATGACCTACAACCAGGGCGTACACGGCGCGCAGGATACGGCCAATGTGCTGGCCCGCGCCGGGATTCCGCTGCCGGTCGTGACCGATGATTGGCGCGCGCCGGAGTTCAAGCAGCAGGTCGAGGACTGGGCACGGGCGGCGGCGGCGGCCTCAGCCCTGCGGCGGCTCAAGGTCGCCATCTTCGGCTATTCAATGAACGGCATGGGCGATATTCGTGTGGACGAAACCGCCATGCTGCGCAAGCTCGGCCCGCAGATTGATTCACTTGCGCCAGGCGAGCTTTACCGCGCGATGCAGGCCGCCAGCAGCGCCGAGATCCAGGCCGTGATCGAGCAGGAAAACCAACTGTTCGAGATCGACTCGAAGCTGAGCCAGGCCCAGCGCGAGGAATCGGCGCGCTACCTCGTGGCGCTGCGCCGGATTCTGAGCGAGGGCGGCTACGGGGCGTACTCGACCCACTTTGGCACGATCGGCGAGGATGGCCGCTTCAAGTTCCTGCCGCTGGCCGCCGCTTCGACGCTGATGGCCGAGGGCTACGGGTTCGGGGCTGAGGGCGACGCGTGCAGCGCGATCCTGGTGGCGGCGGGGCATGTGCTGGCCGGGGACGCGCACTTTACCGAGATGTACGCGATGGACTTCGACCGCGACACGGCACTGATGAGCCACATGGGCGAGGGTAACTGGAAGGTCGCGCGCCAGGACCGGCGCACCCGCCTGATCGACCGCCCGCTGGGGATCGGCGCGCTCGACAACCCGCCGACGTTCCTGTTCCAGATTCAGCCCGGCCCGGCGACGCTGGCCTCGCTCGCGCCGATGCAAGGCGAGCACTTCCGGCTGATCGTGGCCGAAGGCGAGATTCTGGATACGCCCGAAATGCCGCTGCTGGAAATGCCGTATGGCGAGTTCAAGCCGCGTACCGGCGTGCGCGCCTGCCTCAACGGCTGGCTGCGCGCGGGCGGCACGCATCACCAGGTGATGAACCTGGGCCACTATGCCAACCGCTGGCGCCTCTTCTGCGAGATGACCGGAATCGAGCTGGTCGAGGTCTAGAGCTTGACCGCTGTCTATAGAAATTAAATGCACAGCGCCCACCGTTCTGGCGGGCGCTGTTGTTTTAGGATTGTGTCCGGCGGTCAGGCCGGGCGCTTACGAACGAGACTAAGCATCCGGGACGGTTGGCTCGCCGTTATCGACTTCCGGCTGACCGCCGACCGGGTCGGTCCAGGTCTCGCCCGCGATATAGGCGTCCAGGTTCTCGATGTCCACCACTTCGGATGGGGTCAGCAGGATGTAGGGGATTTCCTCACCCTGGAGCAGCTTGTTCATCTGCTCGATGACGACCGAACCCATACGCTTGGGATAGACGCCGAGTGTGGCGGTGACGGTGCCCTCACGGATCAGGTCGAGGGTCACGTCGTTGCCGTCGATGCCGACCGAGAACACGTCCTCGTTGACGGTCAGACCAAGCTGCTGGGCGGCCAGCGCCGCGCCGATGGCCATCTCGTCGCTGTTGCCGTAGAACACATCGATGTCGGGGTTCTGCTGGAGCGCGGTCGTGGCAACCTGGAGCGCCTTCTCACGCTCCCACTCCGCCGTCTGCTCACCAACCACCTCGACGTTCGGGCAGTTGTTCGCCAGCCCATACTTGAACCCGCCGGTGCGGCGGTTGGCATGGAAGCCGGGGATGCCGGTCAGGATGAAGACCTTGCCTTCGGCGGCGCTCACCTCGACACCCTGCTGCTCGGCCAGAATACCGCAGACGTACTCGGCCAGCTTGGCCGCGCCGCCCCACTGGTCGTAGCCGACATACTCGACGACTTCACCCTCGGCCACCGGGGTGATCATGTTGTGCATCAGGACCGGGATGCCGGCCTCGTTGGCGACCCGCACGCCCGCGATCATCGCGTCGGCGTTGATCGGGTTGACCGAGATCGCGTCCACATTCTGCTGCACCACCTGCTC